>CAZMXS010000010.1:0-91450 GCA_964570325.1 uncultured Verrucomicrobiota bacterium
GAACGAAGCCGTTGGCCACGGCGTTGCTCAAGCTGATCCAGCCGATGTTGGCGCCCCAGGCGTAGCCGCTGAGGTTGCCGGTGTAGAGGTCCACCTTGGGTTTGCCGTAATTGGTCTCGAACGTGATCCAGCCGATGTTGGCGCCCCAGGCGTAGCCGCTGAGGTTGCCGTTGCCGTCGTGGTTGACCCCGAAATCGTTGGCGGCGGTGTTGCTGTAGCGGATGCCGTTGGTCGGCAGGCCGTTGCCAAGGTTGATCCAGCCGATGTTGGCGCCGTACATGTAGCCCCAGCACTTGAAATCGCCGATCACCGCGCCGTTGGTGATATCGCCGCGGGCGTTAATCCAGCCTACGTTCGCCCCGTAGGCGTACTTGTTGTCGGCGTTGATCGTGGAATCCGCGAGCGCGACGGCGGCCGCGAGTAAAACTAAAAAGATAATCCCCAGAGATTTCATGGCCCTACCTCTGTTTCTTATCATATTCCGCGGTTGTTTTTCTGTCTACATTGAAAAAACTTGAAACAAGATCTGAATGGCACCGGGTCCGCCATGCGGACCCAGCCTGCCGTGCGCAAGGCGCTCCCCAACGGCATCGGTCCTGCTTTCCATCCGTCGGTGAATTGTGTCCGTATGAAGAACAACGGCGCAATGTTATGAAAGCCATTGATTTTACAAAGTTTAAGGACATTTCATACGACTCATTCCGCGTGCGCGCGTTGGATGATTCACTTTCAGACTATGAGAAAGTCGGATTCCCGGATGAATACCGCGCCGGGCGTGAGGAGGCGATTTTCGACGACATTTGTCGCAAACTGCCGCGTCTAACCCGACCGGGCGCCGCCATTGTGGACTTGGGGCCCGGCTGCGGCGGTTTGGCCCGCCGGATGATTGATCTTTGCCGCCAATATGGCCACCGGCTGGCGCAGATTGATTGTCCCGAGATGCTGGCCAAGCTGCCGGAGGCGGCTTTTATCACCAAGGTGCCGGGCCGGTTTCCCGCCGATTGCGGCGCGTTTGTCGCCGGCTGGCGCGAACAGACGGATTGCGTGCTGGCGTACAGTATCCTGCCCTGTGTGTTCGAGGACGGGAATATCTTTAATTTCATTGACACCGCGCTCAGTCTCCTGGCTCCGGGCGGCGCATGTCTGTTGGGTGATATTCCGAATGTCTCCAAGCGCAAACGGTTTTTCAGTTCCGCGGCGGGCATTCAATTCCATCAGCAGTTCATGGAGACCCGGGAACCGCCGCGGGTTGAGTTCAATACGCCGGAGCCGGGCAAGCTGGATGATGCGGTCGTGCTGGCGATTCTGGCGCGGTGCCGCGCGGCCGGGTTCGACGCCTTTGTTGTACCCCAGCCGCCGGAACTGCCGCTGGCCAACCGGCGGGAGGATGTGCTGGTGATCAGGCCGTGAGGCGTGAGGTTGGAGGAGCGCTGTAAGGGAGCGGTGATCGTTAAACAGTAACCGGTGAGCAGTGGATGGGGTCAATAAACCGTAAGGAGCAGGCGGTGGATGGTGGCGGGAACATGCGGGTAAGCCGGTACACGGCGGAGCGGAAATCGGAATGGAATCGGTTTCTGGCCGGTTCCAAGAACGGAACATTCCTGTTTCACCGTGATTATATGGACTACCACGCGGACCGTTTCGAAGACTGGTCGCTGATCGTGCGCGATGCCGCCGGCGCGATCTGCGCGCTGCTGCCGGCCAGCCGGCAGGAGCGGTTGATCGTCAGCCATGGCGGGCTCACTTACGGCGGCTTCATCACCGGTCCGGATATGACCACGCCGCGCATGCTCGCCATTTTCAACGCGGTCGAGGACTGCCTGGGCGCGGCCGGCTTTGAAGGCTTGGTCTATAAATGTATACCGCATATTTATCACATCAGCCCGGCTGAAGAGGACGCCTACGCGCTTTTCGTGCGCGGCGCGCGGCTGTTCCGGCGCGATGTCTCAACCGCGGTGGACTGCCGGCGCCCGTTGCCGTACCAGGAGCGCCGCCGCCGGCGCCTGCAGAAAGCCCGCGCGGAAGGGCTGCGGGTGGCGGAAACAAACGCGTACCGCGCGTTCTGGCCGATCCTCGAAGCCAACCTGGCCGCGCGCCATGGCGTTCGGCCGGTGCATACGGCGGCCGAAATCGAAATGCTGGCCGGACGTTTTCCCGACCACATCAAATTGTTCGGCGCCTGGGCGGGCGCGGACCTGCTGGCGGGCGTGGTGGTGTATCTGACGCCCACTGTCTGCCACGTGCAATACAACGCCGCCACCGAAGCCGGTCGCGCGCGCGGGGCGCAGGATCTGATCATGGATGCCTTGATCGAGCGTTACCGCGACGCAAAGGCTTACGTGGATTTCGGCATCTCCACCGAGCAGGGCGGCCGTTGCCTGAACACCGGGCTGGTGGAATACAAAGAGGGCTTTGGCGGGCGGGCCGTGACCTACGATTTTTATGAATTGAGTTTGCCGCCGAAAGCAACAAAGCCCGCGGCGGCGGAATCCCTTGTGCAACAGACGGCTTGGTTGCCCGCGTTAGCTTCGGTTTGAAAATGAACACGGTGAACAGTTGTCGGCTGATCCAGCTTCCGCGCATCCCGGATGCGCGGGGCAATCTGACGTTTATCGAGGAAATCCGGCACATCCCGTTCACCGTCCAGCGCGCCTACTGGATTTACGACGTCCCCGGCGGGGAGACGCGCGGCGGCCACGCCTTCCGGCATCAGGAGGAGTTTATCGTCGCGCTTTCGGGCAGTTTCGATGTCATGCTCGATGACGGCTGGCGCAAGCGCGTGGTTTCACTGAACCGTTCCTATCTGGGGTTGTATGTCCCGCCGCTGGTCTGGCGTCACCTGGAAAATTTCTCGACCAACGCCGTTTGCCTCGTGCTGTCGTCCTGGCCTTTCACGGAGGAGGATTATGTCCGCGATTACGGGGAATACACCCGTCTGCGCGCCGGTTCGGCCGCTTGAGCCGGTCCGGACCAGCGTGGACGACTGCCGCCTGCTGGACCTGCCGAAGATTGTGCGGCCCGAGGGACACATCACGCCGGTCGAGGAGGGGCGCGACCTGCCGTTTCACATCAGCCGGGTCTATTATCTTTACGACGTGCCCGGTGGCGCCGAGCGGGGCGGCCACGCCCACCGCCAACTGCAACAGTTCATCGTCGCCGTCATGGGCGCGTTCGATCTGGTGGTGGACGACGGCCGCCGCCGCCGCACCATCCCGCTCAACCGCGCCTACTATGGCGTCTATCTCCCGCCGATGATCTGGCGCGAACTGGTCAATTTCTCGTCGGGCGGCATTTGCGTGGTGTTGGCCTCGCAGCCGTACGACGAGGCCGACTACATCCGCGAGTATGAGGACTTCCTCCTGGAAAAGGCGCGATGAAGGGCGGACCGCCAACGGCGGCCGGCTGGCCGCGGAGTGAAACCGGCTGGCCGGGCGCGGACCCGGCTGCGGCTTCCGTCCCGCCCGCCGACCGGATCCCCTTCACCGACCTGGCTGCCTTGCACCGGAGCATTGCCGCGGAAATTGAGGCGGCCGGGCGGCGCGTCATGGAGCGCGGATGGTTCATTCTCGGACCGGAACTGGAACAGTTCGAGCGCCAGTTTGCCGCCTATTGCGAGCGGGCTTATGCCGTCGGCGTCGGCAATGGAACCGATGCCCTGGCGCTGGCGCTGCGGGCCTGCGGCATCGGCGCCGGCGATGAGGTCATCACGGTCGCGCACACGTTTATCGCCACCGCGTTGGCGATCTCCGCGTGCGGCGCGACGCCGGTTTTCGTGGACGTGGATCCCGCGACCCTGACTTTGGATCCGGACCGCGCGGCGGCGGCCGTCGGCGCGCGCACCCGCGCGATCATCCCGGTGCATCTCTACGGCCGGTGCGCGGACATGGACGCCATCGTCGCGCTTGCCCGCGACCGCAACCTGTGGGTGATCGAGGATGCCGCGCAGGCCCATGGCGCGACCTATAAGGGGCGCAAGGCCGGCAGCCTGGGCCATCTCGGTTGCTTCAGCTTTTACCCGACCAAGAATCTCGGCGCTTGCGGCGATGGCGGCGCGGTGGTGACGAGCGATCCGGAACTGGACCGGCGCCTGCGCCGGCTGCGCAATTACGGCCAAACCGTGAAATACCACCACGAAACCTCCGGCGTGAACAGCCGCCTCGACGAACTGCAGGCCGCGATTCTCAGCGTAAAATTGAAATATCTCGACGGCTGGAACGCCGCCCGCGCGCGAATCGCGGCGGCCTATTTCCAATCGTTGGAAAACGACCTCATCCCCGGCGGCGCGCCGCCCCCGCAGGGTCACGCGCAGCACCTGTTCCCGATTCTCGCGGCGAACCGCGACGAATTGCAGGCGCGCCTTGCCGGGGAATCCATTCAGACACAGATTCATTATCCGCTGCCGGCTCATCTGCAGCCGGTCTATCGGAGCCTCCCGCATCGCCTCGGCGGCCCGCTGGCCGTGACGGAGCGGGTTGCCCGGCAGGAGTTGTCCCTGCCGTTGTTCCCGACCATGACGCGCAACCAGGCGGCGCGGGTGATCCGCGCGGTGAATGCCCATGCCCAGAGTAACCGTCGCCATCACGTCGTATAATCACGCGGACTACCTGGGCCCGGCGCTGGACAGCGCGCTCGCCCAGACCTACCGCGATTTCCGGATCATTGTCGCCGATGACGGCTCATCGGACCACAGCGTCGAGTTGGCGGAGCGTTACGCCGCGCGGCATCCGCGGATTGAGGTGCGGACGCATCCCGGCCGCGCGAATCGCGGAATCGCCGCCACCTCGAACCTTTGCGCCCGCGCGCCGGACGCCGAATATATCACCTGGCTCGACTCGGACGATCTTTGGTTCCCCGACACGCTGGCCCGGCGCGTGGCGTTCATGGAGACGCATCCGGAAATCGCGCTCATGTGCGGCCACTACGCGATCATTGACCGCGCCGGCGCGGTCAAGAATCCACGGGCCGGACCGGACCTGACGCCGGAATGCCGCAACCCCCTGGCCCTGGTGCACGCGCTGGTCATGGGCTGCGTGATCGGCGCGCCGACCGTGATGGTTCGTCGGGATGTTTTCGAGGGATTAGGCCGGTTCGACGACCTGGTTTACTGCGACTGGGAATTATGGACGCGGATCGCGGCCCAGTGTCCGGTGGGGTTTCTCAACGAAGTGACCGTGATGTACCGGCGCCACGATCACAATTATTCGAGCCATCTCAAGGTTGTGACCGACCTGGAAAACCGGCTGGCGGTGATCATGGCGCTGCGGGCGAAGGCGGCGGGATTCGGCGGGCTCCTCACGCATCCGCGGATCCAGGCCGCGTTGCATCTGCAGGCCTGTTGCCTGCATTTCTGCCTCGGCCGGCGCGCCGCCGCCGCCGAGCACTTCGCGCGCGCGCTGGCGGCGGATGCCACGCTCTTCCATGACGGCGGAAAATACTTCGCGCAATGGCTGGCGGTGAATCCGCCGGTGGCGGCGCCGCGGAAGGATTTCCAGGCCTGGATCGCGGATGCGTTGCGCGCGTATAGCGCGCCGCTCCGGGGTCGAGCGGACAAGGTGTCGGTCGCCTGAGCAATTTGCCGACCTTGAACTGCGGACCACGACCAGCGCGGGTTGGGCGACATGGCCTGGGCGCGACCGTCAATGAGTTCCCCGCGTTCATCGTTTGGCCCGGAACGATAATCCTTTCAGGTGTGACGCGAGCCCGCTTTTATTTTTGGCGCGCCCACTTTGGAGGCTCCCGCGCGGGTGGGATTGGGCCGCGTGCCGCGAACAACGTCGAACTTTGAACCTTGCACTTTTTTCCAATGATTGGAAAACTGCGCGCGGATTTTTCCAATGATTGGAAAACTTATGGAAATCGGCGGTCACACCCGGGTTTACGCGGTGCTGGGGCATCCGGTCGGCCACACGCTTTCGCCGGCGATGCACAACGCGGCGTTCCGGCAGTTGGGCCTGGACGCGGTGTACGTGGCCTTTGATGTGGCGCCGGACCGCCTCGCGGAGGTGTTGCCGGCCCTGGCGGCGCTCGGCTGCGGCGGCGTGAACCTGACGGTGCCGCTCAAGGAGGCGGCGTACCGCCGGCTGGAGCGGCTCGACGAGAGCGCGCGCCTGCTGGGCGCGGTCAACACGGTTCAGTTCGCCGACGGCCGGCTGATCGGCCACAACACGGACGGCTACGGTTTCCTGAAGGCGGTAGAGGAGGCTTTTGGCCCGTGCATTCCGGGGCAGACGGTGTTCGTGCTCGGCAGCGGCGGCGCGGGCCGCGCCGTGGCGCTGGTCGCGGCGCAGGCGGGCGCGCGGGCGCTCACCCTCGCGGATATCGAGCCGATCCGCTCCCAGAAACTGGCCGGCGAGATACGCGACCGGTTCCCGGGCGTACGGGTGAAAGTGCTGGTCGAACCGGCCGAGTGGGCGCCGGCGGCGCGCCAGGCGGACCTGGTGGTGCAGGCAACGCCGCTGGGCATGAAGCCGACCGACGCCGCGCCGCTCGAACCCGCGGCTTTCCGGGCGGGCCAGCGGGCGTTTGACCTGGTGTACATGTATCCGGAAACCGTGTTCATGCGGGCGGCGCGCGCCGGCGGCGCGGAGGCCGTGAATGGGCTGGGGATGTTGCTGCACCAGGGCGCCCGGGCGTTTCAGATCTGGACCGGCCGCGCGCCGGCGCTGGACGCCATGCGGGCGGCGCTGGAGCAAAAGGTCTATTCATGACGATTGCGTTCGATCCGTTCATGTTCTGGTATCTGACCGGCTGCGTCTTTTTCTTCGGCGCCTGCACCGGCAGCTTCCTGAATGTCTGCATCTACCGGATCCCGCGCGGCGAATCGGTGGTCCATCCGCGTTCGCACTGCCCGCATTGCGGGAAGATGATCGTCTGGCACGACAACATCCCGCTGTTCAGCTTTTTGATCCTGGGCGCGCGCTGCCGGCATTGCCGGGGGCCGATCGCGCCGCGCTATTTTCTGGTGGAGTTGCTGACGGCGATCCTGTTCACGCTGGTCTGGTTCCGGTATGGCGTGGACGCGCGCACGCCGATCTATTGGTTTGTGCTTTCCGGCCTGGTCATGGGCACGTTTGTGGATTTCGAGCACATGATTATTCCGGATCGCGTAACATTGGGCGGCATCCTGTTCGGCTTCATCGGCAGCGCGCTGGTCCCGGCTTTGCACGGCGTCACCGGCGTGCGGACGAGCCTGGAGGAGGCGCTGATCGGCTGCGGGGTAGGGGTCGGCTTGTTGTGGGGCGTGGCGATCGGCGGCAAGCTGGCTTTCCGCAAGGACGCGATGGGGTTTGGCGACGTGAAGCTGATGGGCGCGATCGGCGCATTCTTCGGCTGGCAGGCGGTGATCTTCACGGTGTTTCTGTCGTCGCTGCTCGGATCGCTGGTCGGAATCGGCCTGATTGCCGCCGGGAAGAAGGAATGGCAGAGCCGGATTCCCTATGGCCCGTATATCGCGCTCTCGGCCATTGTCTGGATGCTCTATGGCCAGTTTTGGCTGGAACTGTACCGCCGCTGGATAAGCGGCTTTCAGTGACCCGTAATCCGTGAACGGCGGTCCTTAATCGGCTCAACTGGTCCGCGTTGACCGGGGTCTCTCTGGCGGTCTATCGGGGTCGGCGTTGCGGCAACTTCGGCCGCTGATTACGACCCACGCCACCCCCGCGTCGGACGGCGGCCAACCAGAAAAAATAAGCGGCCGCGCACAATTTCGCTTGTCATTCGAAAAAACCATGCCAAAGAATATCGCGCGTTTATCCCAAAACAGGGAGGGAGTTGTAATGGCTAGCGGCACAGTCAAATGGTTTAACGAGAAAAAAGGTTACGGTTTTATCATTCCGGACGGCATGAACCAGGATGTATTTGTGCATTACTCGGCGATTCAGTCCGACGGTTTCAAGACCTTGAGCGAGGGCGACAAGGTCGAGTTCGAAATCTTCCAGGACGTCAAGGGCGCCCGGGCAAAGGATGTCGTGCGTCTGTCCGCGCCGGTCCAACCCCAGTAGTCGTTTCGCGTTTCATCCCGCTTGCTGACCGCATCCGTTGCGCCATCCCATTGGGGTCGGGAGCGGCGCGGCTGGGTTTCGGCCGATGGAAACGAACCCGCGCACTAATATCGTCCTGACCGGTTTCATGGGCGTCGGCAAGACCACGGCCGGGCGCTTGGTGGCCGGCCGGCTGGGGCGCGCGTTCGTGGATATGGACCGGGTGATTGAAGCGCGGCAGGGTCGGAGCATTGCGGCGATCTTTGCGGAATCCGGCGAGCCGTACTTTCGGAACCTGGAACGGGAACTGGTGCGGGAACTGGCGGATGGCGCGAACCAGGTGGTGGCGACCGGCGGCGGCGTGGTGCTCAACCCGGACAATATCCGCGATTTTGAGCGGACCGGCGTGGTGATCTGCCTGACGGCCGAACCGCGCGCGATTCTCGAACGCGTGGCGGCGGAACAGCACCGGCCCTTGCTGGAGGGCGGCGCCAAGGAGCAAAAAATCCTGGAGTTGCTGGCCCGGCGCCGGGCGCTTTACGAGGCGGTCCCGCGCCGGATTGATACGACCGGCCTCGCGCCGGAGGCGGTGGCGGACCGCATCATGGCTATTGTTCGGGAAGCCGGTTTGGCGCCGCGCGTGTAAGCGCGTGGCGGTTCAGGATTCTGCTTTCAACCGGTCAATACGTTTAATCTCGCGCACGGTCCGGTCTTGATCGCCATAATGCGGGCTTGCGTTTTGCCGGCCCGCCAGCAATAAATGCAGCGTTTTTTGCAAGCAAAGGATTCAGGTATGGACCAAAAACCCGCGGAAAAGCAGGACGCTCCGGAGCAGGAGCAAGAGCAGAAACAGGCCGCGCTGCAGCCCGAGGAACAGCCGGGCGGACCCGTCGCGAGGGCGGCGGAGTCGGCCGAGGTGGATCAGTTCAAGCGGCTCTTCAAGGAATACGGCCAGCCCGTTATGATCGGCCTGGGCATCGCGATCGCGGTGTTTCTGGTTTTCACGGCCTTCCGCAATTACAAGCGGGCTTCCGTGGAGCGCGCGTCCGAGCTGTTGATGGGCGCCCAGTCCATGGACCAGTTGCAGCAGGTGGTCAACCAGTACCGCTCCACGCCCTATGCGCCGATCGCCCAGTTGGGGATCGCTTCCGCCTACTATGACAGCGGACAATACGAAGCCGCGCGCGGGGCGTTCGAACAATTCCGGCGCGATTTTCCCACGCATCCCATGGCGTCTTCAGCCGAGTTCGGCGTGGCCCAGTGTCAGGAGGCGCTGGGGCAGTTGGAGCAGGCGATGGCGGCCTACCAGGTGTTCAGCGCGGCCCACACGAACCATTATCTGCTGCCGCTGGCGGCGATGGGCCAGGCGCGCTGCCTGGAGCTGCAGGGGCGATATGCCGAAGCCAAGGCGGTTTATGAGGATTTTATCGCCGCGCATCCGGAAAGTCCGTGGGTGCCGCAGGCCGAATCGAGCATGCTGTTCCTGGAGATGACCCGCCGGGCGCAGGCCAGGGCGCCGCGGGCTGCGGACTACCAAATGGAACGGACCTCGCCTTCCAACATCACGGTCCACGTGCCGGCCGGCGCGGGGGCGTCTGGCGCGCCGATCGCGATTCCATTGCCGGAGCCGGCGGCGGTCAAGCCGGCGGCGGCGCCGGCGGAGGAGGCGCGTCCGGAAACCCCGGCGTCTCCGTAGCATCCCGGAAGCCGCCCTCTTCCAGGATCAGCGTTCGCGCGCTGATGTACGGCCCGGGGAATAATTCCAGCAGGTCGGCGGTCTTTTCGTCGTTGTCGAACATCTCGGCCAGCGCCGTGTAGGTTTCGCGCGCGTAGTGCAGCATGGCCTCCAGCCGGCGGGTCTGCGCGTCCTGGATGACGAAGCAGAGATTTTCCGGCGTCGAGTCTTCGGCGTTGAACAGCAGGATCTTTTGCGCCGGATCGAGCTTCGCGGGATTCTTGGAATAGATCAGGTACTTGATGTACTCGATAAGCCGTTCATTGAGCCCGGCGTCAAAAAGGAAAATCCGTTCGACCAATTCGGTGCGGGTGAAGACGAGGTGCACCTCGGGGGCGGTCACGCCCTCGGGCAGAATCTGGTTAAGGCGCTCCAGGCTTTCGGTGAACTCTCGTCGGCCCTCCGCCTGGTTGCGGCCCTGCAGCGGGATCAGGTAAATCAGCAACTGCCGCGCGGGGTCGCTGTAAAGCAGCGGCTTGTCCACCCGGAAGGCGTAGGCGCAGCCGGGGCAGACAACGTGGTTGACTTCGTTGCGCAACAGGCGCAGCTTGAGATCGGGCGCCTCGCGAATGTTGATGGCGTCATACAATTCCGCCGTCTGTTCCTCGCCGCAGTGCGGACAGCGAATCTGGTATTTACGGGTTTGCGACATAAAAAAGAAACACTACTCCCCTGCGCCGGGGGCGTCAATCCGCTGAATTCCGGCCTTGCCGTTCCGATGCGGGTTATGTATGTATCAAGTTTTCGGCCGCCAATTCAGGTCGAATTACGTGGGGAGTGTGCATGAGCCTGTTGGATAAAATTGTTTCGATATTTAGCGGGGGCGGCGGCGGTCAGCATTACATCGTTGACGGCGCCCGCCTGGTGGATGAGCGCAACGGCAGCCGGCTGGGTCCGCGCGAACAGATCAACGTCATGAACCAATTGGCGCGTTTTGCCCAGCAGGAAAAAATCCGGGTTTCCGTGGTTTTTGAGGGCAAGGTGCTGCGCGAGGTGGAAGGCGATGGCGGCGAGTTCAAGGGTTTGACGGTCTATTTCGTCGAGAACGAGGCGGCGCTCAAAGAGCGGCTGGGAAAATTGGCCCGGTCCGGGGTTACGGTTGTCACGGCCGCGGTCAATGAGGAGATTGCGCGCAGTCGCGGCGCGCGCGTCATCCGGGCATCCACCTTCCGCAAGGCCCTGGAAAGCCAGGGTGGCGGGAATGGCGGCGGCGGCGAGCGTGATCGCGAGCGCGGCCGCGACCGGGGGGGGCGCGACCGGGATCGTGATCGCCGGCGCCAACGCCCGCCGCGGCCGAACCGGCCGGAATCCGGTGGCGGTCAATCGGACAACGGCGGTGGGGAAGCGGATGAGAACGAGCCGGTCGGCGATGAACGCGGCCGGCGCGAGGACAACGACACCGTGCGCAACTTGATTGATTTGGTGGATGAACCGCCGCCGCGGCCGGCGCCGCCGGCCGTTCAACCCCAATCGACGGCCGCCGGCGCACCGCCGGCGGCATCCGCTCCGGCTTCGCCGCCGGTGTCTCCGCCGGCCGGCGCGCCTGACGCGTAGTTCAACCGGCGGGCGGGAAGATGAGGGAGCCGTTTCGGGGCCGGCGTTATTCGACGAAGGTAACCTTGGCGATGTACGGCAACTCCCGGTAATAGCTGTCGTAATCCAGCCCGTATCCGACCACGAAGCTGTCTTCGATCGTGAACCCGACGTAATTGGCCTCGAAGGGCACCGCGCGCCGGCTGGGCTTGTCCAGCAGCGTACAGGTTTTCACCGAAAGCGCCCCGCGGCTGAAGAGATGTTTGCGCGCGAACGTCAGCGTTCGGCCGGTGTCCAGGATGTCGTCAATCACCAGCACGTCCGCGCCGTGAATGTCTACGGACATATCCTTCGTGATGGTTACGACGCCGGATGATTCGGTGCCGGAGCCATAGCTTTCCAGCATCATGAAATCAATCCGCGGATGCACGCCGTGCGGATTCAGATTGCGGACCAGGTCGGCGAGGAACATGAAACTGCCGCGCAGAATGCCGACCATGACCAGATTAACGCTCAAATTATCCCGCACCATTTCCACCACCAGTTCGTCCACGCGCCGTTGGATCTGGTCCGCGGTCAGCAGGATGTCGCGTACATGATGCGGTCGCATATTCATGGAGTATTCCCGGTTTGTCGCGCCAATCTAATCCGCGTCGCGGCAAAACGCAATCGCGCGGATGAAATGAAACTTGCAACCGGCAGTCGGACCATCAAGATTAGGCTCGCATGCAGAAGCCCCCGATCCAGGACTTGAGCCGGGCGGAGCTGACCGCGGCCTGCGCCGAACTGGGCGCGCCGGCATACCGCGCCGGGCAGCTTTGGCGCTGGCTTTATGTCCAACTGGCGGCGGACTGGGATGCCATGACCAACCTCCCGCGTGACTTGCGCGCGCGCCTGGCGGAACGGTATGACCTGGCGCCGGCGCGGGAGGTCCGCGTGGCCGGCGCGGCGGCCGGCACGCGCAAGATTCTCGTCGGGCTGGCCGATGGCGAATGCGTCGAGACGGTGCTGATCCCCGCTGCCGACCGCCGGACCGTCTGTGTCTCCGCCCAGGTCGGCTGCAAGTTTGCCTGCGCATTTTGCGCGAGCGGCCAGGCGGGCTTTCGCCGCGATTTGTCGCCCGGCGAAATGGTGGGGCAGGTTGTGCTGGCGGCGCGTGCCTTCGGCGAACGGGTCAGCCACGTCGTCTTCATGGGCATGGGCGAGCCGTTGGACAACTATGACGCGGTTTTGCGGGCCGTGCGCATCATCAACGATCCCGACGGCCTGGGGATCGGCGCGCGCCGGATCACGCTCAGCACCTGCGGGGTCATTCCCGGCATTGAGCGCCTCGCCGGAGAGGGGCTGCAAGTCGAGCTTTCCATCTCGCTCCACGCGCCGGACGATGAGCTGCGTACGCGCCTGATGCCGGTAAACCGGAAATATCCTTTGGCCAGCCTGCTCCAGGCCGCCCGTGCTTACACGGAAAAGACCAACCGCATCATCACCTTTGAGTATACGCTGGTCCGCGGGCTGAATGACGCGCCGGAACAAGCGGAGGCGCTGGCCGGCCGGCTCGCGGGCCTTCCCTGCCGGGTCAACTTGATCCCATTGAGTCCGGTGCGCGAATTCGCGGGCGCGGCGCCGGCCGCCGCCGCCGTCGAGGGGTTCCGGCGCGCGCTCCAGCGGCGCCGGATCAATTGTACCGTGCGCGAGTCCCGTGGCGCCGCGCTGGATGCCGCCTGCGGTCAGTTGCGGCGGCGGACACTGGCGGAGGCATGAATTCCAGGCGGCGCCCGGCGCGGCAACCGCTGGGCGGTGGGATCCGTTAGCCCGGAGAAACTACCGAACGGCAGGGCGATGCGTCCCGCGGCGCCATTCGTAAGTTGGCGGAAAAGTCTGCCGCAGAACCTTGCGCCCGGCGCCCGTTTTCTTTGCTTCGATTTCTTTGCCCGCTTTTGCTACAACATCCGGCGGTAATCCCCGGAGGTGCCCATGAGTTCGTTGCTGATCAAGAACGCGTGCGTGGTGACGCTGAACGAGCGGCAGAAAATAATTCCGGACGGGACCGTGTATATCGAGGATGCGCAAATCCGGGAGGTCGGCGCCTTTCCCTCGTCGCGTTACCGCGCGCAACGCGTGCTCGACGCGGAAGGGCGTGTGGTGCTGCCGGGTTTGATCAACGCGCATCACCATCTCTACTCCAGCCTGGCCCGTGGTTTCGCGCCGCCGGGTGATCCCGCCCGCAACTTCAAGCAAATCCTGGAGCGCCTCTGGTGGAAACTGGATGCGGCGCTGGACGCGGAGGACGTTTACTACTCCGCGCTGGTTGCCCTGATCGAGTGTGTGAAATCCGGCTGTACAACGGTCATTGACCACCACGCCTCGCCGGCTTGCCGCGACGGCAGCCTCGACGTGTTGGAAAAAGCTTTTCGCGAAGTCGGCCTGAACGGCTGCCTTTGTTATGAGGTGTCCGACCGCAATGAACGGGGGGCCGGCATTGCCGAAAATGAACGTTTTATCCGCCAATGTCTCCAGCGCGACGACGACCAGATCACGGCGCTGTTCGGCCTGCACGCCTCGATGACGCTGGGCCACGAGACGTTGGAGCGGTGCGCCGCCATCGGGCAGGCGACCGCCACCGGTTTTCACGTGCATGCCGCGGAGGATGCCATTGACCAGGAAGTCGCGCAGGCGCGGTTCAAATGCCGCGTGGTGGAACGTCTGCACGCGGCCGGCATCACCGGCCCATCCTCGATCTTTGTGCATGGGGTTCATCTCAACGGGCGCGAAATGGACATCCTCGCCGAAACGCGTTCGCTGCTGGTTCATAATCCCGAGTCGAACATGAACAACGCGGTGGGGGTGACGCCGCTGTTGGAACTATTGGGAAAAGGCGTGCTGGTTGGCCTGGGGACGGACGGGATGGCCTCGCACATGATCGCGTCGGCGCGCGCGGCCTATCTGCTCCAGCGCGGTTCGCGCGGCGATCCGCGCGTGGCATTTGCCGAGGCTTGCGAGCTTCTGCTGAAAAACAACCGTGCCATCTGCGCGCGGATATTCAAGGAGCCGCGCGGCGTGCTTGCTCCCGGCGCGCTGGCCGACGTGATCATCGTGGATTACGCGCCGACCACGCCGCTGACCGCCGCCACGCTCTATGGCCACCTGCTGTTCGGCTTGAACTATGCCCGCGTGGACGCGGTAATCTGTCGCGGCCGGCTGATTATGAACGATGGCCGGCTGACCACAGTGGACGAAGCGGAAATCTGCGCGCGTTCCGTGGAACGCGCCGCCCGTTTATGGCGGCGCATCAAGTAGTCTGCGGTAACGCCGGTACACCCGGTTTAATTTGACACGCAGATGTTATTCACAAAACGGTCGAAACGTTTCGACACAATATGTTGTGGTTTTTGAGATGTACTCACAATGCATAGGGTATATTTTGATTTGAAAAAGCTTAACTTGACGGGTATTATAGTTAGCGGAATCAAGGAGTTCTGCTTGTCATTGAAGCGGTCAATCGGTTTTTGCCGGGCGGCCGGATGGGATGGTGCATCCGTTATGGTTGCGGTATTATTTGTTTTTCTGGTCCCTTTTGTCAGGGACGCGGCGGCGGCCGGTGTGCGCTATCTGGGCAGGGTTCCGCCGCATTTTCAGCCGGCGCCGGACAGCGATCCGGCGGCCGCGCGGTTTGTCTCGCGTGGCGTGGACTACTCGTTGCAGCTAGCTCCCGGCGCGGCGGAGTTGAACCTTGAGCGTCAGCCGCCTGGTGGACCGGCGCAATCGGCGTTGGTGAAGCTGCGCTGCGTCGGCACGAGCGCCTTTGCCAGTATCAGCGGAGAGGATGAGCTGCCGTACAAGGTGCAGGTCCAGGAGGGAGATCGGCGTGAAACGGCGCGCGAAACCAGTGGTTTCATGAAGGTGCGAATGCCGAATGTCTTTCCGGGCATTGACTGGGTATATGCCGCGAGCGAAAAATATCTGGATTACTATTTCGTGCTCGCCGCGCAGGCGGATATCCGCGACATCGTGATTGAGTTCGACGGCGCGGAGAAACTGGCGCTGGGGATGCGCGGCGAACTTATCGTGCAGACGCCGGCGGGCCGGCTGATCCAGCCGCCGCCCCGCCTTTACCAGGAAATCGCCGGCCATCGTGTCGAAATTCCCGGCGGTTACATTTTACTACCGAACAACCGCGTGGGTTTCACGGCCGGTGAATACGACCAGCTCGCGCGCCTGGTGATTGATCCGGTGCTGATCTATTTCCTGGCGCAACCCCCCGCGCCAGGCATTTCGTCCGACGGTTTTGTCGCGCCGTCTTACCGGGTGCGTTGGGCCGAGTGACCACCAAAACAATCAGCTCATTCCTCGAGCTTGAAGGCGGTGTCCGGCGGCCATTTTCCCGCTGAAACTATCCGGCGCGTGTGCTAGACTGATCGCCGGTTTGAAACGGATGCCGCCTGTATCGTGAAAAAAGGACGCCCCAAACAACAGTCCCCATCTCGGCGCCGGCCGCCGGCCGGACCCTTCGAGCGCGAAACCATGTGGGTGCGGCTGACCGGCCCCGATCTGGAGGCGCCCGTCCCGGCTGGCGCGCCCGGCGTTGAGTTGAGCCCCGCCGCCATGGTGGAGGTCCAGGGTGGCGCCAAATATGAAGTCGAACAACTGCTCGCGCGCGGTGGCATGGGCCTGATCTACGCGGCAAAAGATCTCCACTGCGATCGAACCGTCGCGATCAAGGTGCTGCAAGAGCCCGGCGTCCCGGAGGAGGAGAACCGCCGCCGGTTCGTCGGCGAGGCGCGCATCACCTCAAAACTCGAGCATCCCAATATCGTGCCGATTCACGAACTCGGCCGGGACGTCGCGGGTCGCGTTTTTTATACAATGAAATACATCCGCGGCGTCACGCTTGCGGATATCCTCAACGGCATTCGCCGCGGCGACGCGGGGTTCATCGAGCAGTATCCCTTGCGCCGCCTGCTGACCGTCTTCCAGAAAACCTGCGATGCGTTGGCCTTTGCCCACTCCCGCGGGGTGGTTCACCGCGATTTGAAGCCGGCCAACATTATGATCGGCGATTACGGTGAGGTGCTGGTGCTGGATTGGGGGTTGGCCAAGCAGATGCCAACGGCATCCGGCGCCGGGGCGCCGGATGCCGATTCGGCCCCGGTGGGGACGGTGCGCGTGCCCCGATCCGCGCGCGCGCGGTTGGGCGAGACCTTTCGCTTTGACACGGCCGGCACCGGCCTGAAAACCGTCAGGGGTACGGTGATGGGCACGCCCGGCTTCATGGCGCCCGAGCAGGTGCGGGGTAATCAAGCCGCGATTGATGTGCGCACGGATATCTATGCGCTCGGCGCCCTGCTCTACAGCATCCTGGCCTTGCAGGCGCCGGTAACCGGCAAGAAAATCCCCGAGTTGCTGCGCCGGATTCTCTCGGGGGACATCCGCCCGCCCGCCAGCTTCAACCCGCCGGCTGATGCCGGCGCCGCCAGTCGCGCGTTTCCACACTGCCCCGGCGACCGCATCCCGGAAGTGCTTTCCGAAGCGGCAATGAAGGCGCTGGCCGTGGACCCCGCCGAGCGCTACCGGTCGGTGCCCGAGCTCCAGGCTGAAATTGAGGCGTTTCAGAACGGCATGGTCTGGCACCTGATTGTGGACGAGGACTTTTCGAATCCGGACATTGGCGCGCGCTGGGAGGTTATGGGCGCGCACCACGAAATTGTGGACGGCGAGCTGCGCCTCTGGGGTGGCGAGTTGCACCTGCTCCTGCTCAAGCGCGACCTGCCCGAGGATATACGGCTCGAATTTGAATGCCGGATTGACGGCGCCTATCTCAACGATGTCGGTTGCCTGCTGAGCGCCATCCGTTCGGATAACGCCTGGGAAACGTCTGTCAGCGGTTACGCTTTCAAGTATGGCGCTTACACCAACACGCTCAACGTGCTGACCCGGCTAGACCGGCGCCTGTGGGCGGAGCCGGCCTCGCCGCTGGTATCCGGCAAAACCTACCGTGTTCGCGTCGAACGGATCGGCGGCCGGTTGACGATGTGGGTCAACAATCAGGAAATATGCTCGGTGGTAGATCCGGATCCGCTTTCGGGATCCTCGCGGACCACGGCCGGCATCCTGGGCTGGATCGCCGATACCCGCTACCGGAACATTCGGATTTACAGCCTCGGCGCCCCTTGGAAAAGCGACCTGCTCGATGTGGCCGAACGTACGCTGCGCCGCGGCCGTTATGCCACGGCGAAGGATTTGTTCCAAGAGGTGCTGAACTCCTTTCCCGACACGGCGCGCCAGGAACGCGCCCGCCAGGGGTTCGAGGTCGCGCAGCAGTATGATGCGTGGCAACGGGATTTGCCCGGCTGGCGCGCCCGCCTGGAACAGGCCTGGCCGCTGGCGCGCCCGCAGATCCGGATTGATAGCGAAGGGTTGACCGTCGAGATTCCCAACGCCGGGATCGAGAACCTCGCGCCGCTCGCTGGCATCCCGGTGCAGCGGCTGGTCTGCTGGGGGAACCGGATCAGTGACTTGAGCCCTTTGCGCGGGATGCCGCTGCAGTTCCTGAATTGCGCGGGCAACCCGGTGTCCAGCCTCGAACCGCTGCGCGGCATGCCGTTGGCGGTTCTGCTTTGTGAACACTGCCGTATCACCGATCTGGACCCGCTGCGCGGCGCGCCGCTCAAGCGCCTGAACTGTGCCGAAAACCGGCTGCGAACCGGGCTCGACGCCTTACGCGGGATGCCTTTGGAGTGGTTGAATTGCTGGGCCACCGGTATCGAAAGCCTGGATCCCCTGCAAGGGCTGCCGCTTTACCAGTTGCACTGCGACGCCAACCGGATTGAGAGCCTGGAGCCGCTGCGCGGAGCCCCGTTGACGGAAATCACTTGCGGCGGCAATCGGATCAGCCGGCTCGATCCGCTGCGGGGATGCCCGCTGAATACGATCCAGGCGCCGCATAACCGCATTCGCAGCCTCGCGCCCCTGCGCAGCCTGCTGTTGAGCACCATCCATGTCCAGTGCAACCAAATTGACAGCCTCGAACCGTTGCGCGGGATGGCCCTGACTTCGTTGATGTGCGGCGGCAACCGGATTCGGGACGTCGCCCCGTTTGTCAAGAATCCGCCCAAGACGTTCCTGTTTGATTGCGACACGATCCCGGACGATGAGTTGCAATTTCTACGTGAGACATGGGAACGGGACTTTCGGTTTGCCGAGTACGCCCAGGCCGCCGAGGTTTTGCTTGCGGTGCGCAAGCGGGATGTGGGCTTGCTGCGCCGTCGCGCGGCGGTTTTTGGCGGCCACCGCTACCTGTTCATCCCCAAGTTTCTGGAATGGTCGGCCGCGCGCGCCCTCTGCCGGGAGCTGGGCGGGCACATGGTTTCCATCACCAGCGCCGCGGAAAACGAGTTCGCGGCATCCCTGCTTCCATATGGCGGCTATTGGTTCTGGATTGGCCTGAATGTGGTGGACGGCCGGCCGGAATGGGACAGCGGCGAGCCGGTTGAATACCGGGCGTTTGTCAGTGTGCTCCAGGAAACCGCCCCGGGGCCGCGCGTACTGGCCGGCCAGCGCTGGAATTGCGAACTGGTGAGCGGCGCGCGCAACCCGTTCATGATCGAATGGCCGGATTGAGCGCTCAGTCATTGGTTGGCGCGCTCCCACCCCGCGCGGCAGGCTGAAGCCGGGCCGATCCAGTCAACTTATGATGCGGCCGCACCGCCGGAAGACACGTTCTGGCGGGGAATGGGTTTTGACCGGAGAATGGGCTCATGCTATTTTTTAAGCGTGAAACGAGGTCTGATCGTGAAGCATGGCATCGCAATTGCGGGGTTGGGGCTGATCGCGGCAGCCTGGATCGGCCGGTTGCCATCCGCTGTGGCCCAGGTGGCCACTCCGCCCACCAATGAGTTCACCCGCACTTATGACCGGCAATTGAAACTGTCCGCGCCGCCAGCTGCGTTTGGCGGGCCCCAGACGGCCGGCCGCGAGCGGACCGTAGCCGAAACCCTGAAGATCGAGGAAACCAGTCAGACGGCGGAAATCGGAGATGTCCCGCCAGTTTTTATCTCAACCGCGCCGCCCATGTACGGCCCGCGGGTGCGCGGTGGCGCAGACAAAGACAAGAAGCAAGACGAGTCGCGCCGCGAACGCAACTGGCTGGTCAATTCAGCGCTCGGCCTGAAAACCGGCAAGAACGGCGAGCGCAAATCCAGTAATTGGGGTTGGTTGGCAGATGATGTGAGTCAGCGGCAGACAGACAAGCGCAAGGCGGATGGCAAAGCAAAGGGTGAATCTTCCAACTATAATAATGACGACGAAGAGGAGTCGGCGGACGCTGCCGATGACGCGGAGAGCAAGGAAGACACCGCGAAGACGGAAGAAGAAAGGCTGCTGGAGGCGACCGGCTATCAGCCGGTGACGGTTGGGTTGCGGCTGTCGGTCCAACGCGGCCCGCCGGCGCCGGGCGAGACACGGACCCAGGAGGCGTCTGTTGCCCGGAAAGACGAGGCCGGCCCGGCGCTGAAGGATAGCAAAACCGCCGCGCCCGCCGCGGAAGGTGTCCGGCCGGGCGCCGAGCGGCGTGAGCTTCCGCCGGTGATTGCGAACGACAATTGGCGTCAGGCGGGTCCCGCCCAGAGCGGCCGCGACACGGCTGGGTTACCCCCGCGGGAAAGTGATCTGACCCGGCTGGCCAAACCGGCGCAAGAGGTGCTGAAAGTGGATGTGGCTAACGTTACCATTCAGCGTGCGGATTTTTCGGTCAACGCGCCCGGTTCGGCCTTCAAGGCGCCCGCTCCGGAAAACCGCCCGTCGTTCGGCCAATCCTTCAGCCCGGCTGGCGGATTGGGGAGCGACTACCGCCCGGCGGGTTCTGATTTCGGCAGCTCCTTCTCCATTACTCCCGCCGGCCAAAGCTATACCCCGCCAGCCGTCCTGCCGGCCTCTGCACCAGACTCAGGCCTGCAGCCCTACAAATCTGCGCTGCCCGGCGGTTCGGCCGCGCCGGCCACGCCCTGGTCTTCCAAGTTCCGATAATGCCGCGCAGTATGTTCGTCGCGCGGGATGAAGGCGCGAGCGGTGGGGATTATGGGGAAGAAACTTTCACAGCGAACGCAAATGATTCACCGCATTGGTGAACAGCTTCAGGCCCAGCCCATGTTCCGGCAGGCGGTTCTCCAGCCGCTGGATTTCCCATTGCGGATGGTTTTCCGGGAATAGGTAAGCCTCCGGGTGGGGCATCAATCCGAAAATCCGGCCCGTTGGGTCACACAGCCCCGCGATGGCGTTCAGCGAGCCGTTAGGATTGAGCGGGAAATCCTGCGTGGCCCGGCCGGTCGCAGGATCGGCATACCGGCACGCCACGCAACCGGCGGCCTCGATGCGCGCCAGCAACGCCTTGTCCAGCGTGAATATCTTGCCTTCGCCATGCCGGACGGGCAGGGGCAGCCGGTCCAGGCCGCGCGTAAAAATGCAAGGCGACGAAGATTCGAAGCGCAGTTCGACCCAGCGGTTCTGAAATGTGCCGCAGTCATTCTGCATCAGCGCCACGGTTTGGGTAAAATAATCCCCACCCAGCCCGGGCAGCAGGCCCAGCTTGACCATGATTTGGAATCCATTGCACACGCCCAGCACCAACTTGCCGGCGTGGATGAACAGCTCGAGCTCCGTACGCAAGTGGTGCTTGACGCGCCGGGCAAAGACGTGCCCGGAACCCATGTGGTCTCCGTAGGAAAAACCGCCGATGAACATCAGCGCCGCGAAGTCACGCAGCCGCACCGGTTGCTCCAGCAGATCGTTCAAGTGAATCCGCGTCGGCGTCGCGCCGGCCTGTTGCCAGGCGTACGCGGACTCGGCCTCGCAATTCAGCCCGTGGCCGGTGATGATGAGGACTGGAATCTCAGATGCCATCCAGTGTCTCCTTGAAGGCGCGCCGCAAATCCGCAACGGCCGCGTCAATCACGGGCGCCGCGGCGCCGCGCCGCATAACGAGCCGGTTTCCATCCGTGACGGTCCCAACCCGTCCCAGCGGAACATCCTGGAAAAACCCCTCCACCGCGGCGGCATCCGCTGGCGCACAGGTGATTACAAACCGGCTGTTGGATTCGGAAAACAGGAGCGTGTCATCATCCAGATCCGTTGCGCCCGGGACGGCTTGTAAATCAATCTCCGCGCCGCGCGCGCCACCGAATGCCGCCAGCGCGCAGGCAACGGCCAGCCCGCCGAGCGTCGGGGTGTGCGAGGAGCGCAGCCACCCGGCCGCAATCGCCCGCTCCATGGCCCGGTAAGCCGCCAAGGCGCCGGCCGCGTTGACTGTTGGAACCTGCCCGCCATAGGCGGTCGGGGTGCCCTGGCGCCGTGCCAGCCAGCGGTGATACTCCGAGGCCCCCAATTCGTTGCGCGTCAACCCCACCACGTAAATCAGGTCGCCCGGCTGTTTGAAGAACAGGGTCACGGCGCGCCGGACGTCGTCCATGATGCCGATCGTGGAGAACAGCAGCGTCGGCGGAATCGAAATTTTCCGCCCGCCGCGCACGGAGTCGTTCTTCATGCTGTCCTTGCCCGATATGGCGGGCACGCCGAAGGCGATGGTGTAATCGCGCAACGCCTGGTTCGCGCGGACGAGTTGGGCCAGCTTGTATTCGCCGTCCGGCGTCTTCTCCGACTGCACCGGGTCCGGCCAGCAGAAATTATCCAGCCCCGCGATCCGGTCCAGCCGCCCCCCGACACTGACCACGCGCCGCACGGCCTCGTCAATTACCGACGCGGCCATGTGATAGGTGTCAAGATCGGCATAAAACGGGTTGATGCCTTCGGCCAGGACAATGCCCGCGGACGAAGCATACTCCACGCGCATCACGGTCGCATCGGATGGGACATCGCTCCGGACGCCGACAAATGGTTTGATCACGCTCAGCCCCTTGACTTCGCCGTCATAGCTGCGCGACTTGAACTCCTTGGAGCAGACGTTCAGCCCACCGAGGATTTCCAGCAGCGCGCGGGTGCGCGGACCGCGGCGCGGCGGTTTCGGCGCGGCAACCGCCGGTGGCGCCCAGCGCGCCGCCAGTTTCATCCGGGGGCAGCCGTCGTGCAGGAAATCCATGTCGAGCCGGCCGACAACCTGTCCGCCGTGGCGGATCACGAAGGCGCCGCTGCGGGTGAAGGTTCCCAGCGCGGCGGCCTCGACATCGCGCCGCTGCGCCAGTGCCAGCAGTTCGTCCAGATGCTCCGGCGGCACCGCCAACGACATGCGTTCCTGAGCCTCGGAGAGCAGGATTTCCCACGGCTGCAGGCCCTCGTATTTCAGCGGCGCGCGCGCGGTGTCGAGTTCTGCGCCGCCACTCAGCCGGCTCATCTCGCCGATGGACGAACTCAACCCGCCGGCGCCGTTGTCGGTAATCGCGCGATAGAGCCCGCGGTCGCGCGCCTCAATCAGGAAGTCATACAGCTTGCGCTGGGTGATCGGGTCGCCGATTTGCACCGCCTGCGCGGGCGATTCCTGCCGCAGTTCCTCCGAGGAAAAAGTGGCGCCGTGAATGCCATCCTTGCCAATCCGTCCGCCGCACATGACAATGACATCGCCGGGCCGGATTTCCTTCCGCTCGGATGGACGGTCCTGCAACCGCCGTGGAATTTTGCCGACGGTGCCGCAATACACCAGCGGCTTGCCCAGATAGCGGTCGTCGAACCGCTCGAACCCCCGCGCCCACGGGATGCCGCTCTGGTTGCCGCCGTCAATCACGCCCTGATGCACCCCATCGCGAATTCGGCGCGGGTGCATCAGGCCCGCCGGCAGCTCGCCGTCGTAGAACGGCGAACCGAGGCAGTAACCCCAGACATTGGCCAGCATTTCGCAGCCCATGCCGGTGCCCAGCGGGTCGCGGTTCACGCCGACAATGCCGGTGATCGCGCCGCCGTAAGGGTCGAGCGCGGACGGGCTGTTGTGCGTTTCCACCTTGTAGGCAATGTTACAGCATTCGTTGAAGCGGATGATTCCGGCGTTGTCGGTGAAGACCGAGACCAGCCAGTCTATTTTTTTGCCGATCTCCTCGGTCGCCGCGCGGATGCACGATTGGAACAGCGAATCAATCGTCTCCGCGCGCCCGGTGGTTTCATCCGTGTAATGGATTTCAGCCGCGAAAATTTTGTGTTTGCAGTGCTCCGACCAGGTTTGCGCAATGCATTCCAGTTCGACGTCCGTGGGCCATTCGCTCAGCCCGGCCGCCTGGCGCGCCGCCCGGACCGCGGGGTCGCGGTAGTGATCGCGGATCGCGCGCATTTCCTCCAGGCTCAACGAGAGGATGCCCGCGCGGCTGATGCGCAGGAGTTCTTCGTCCGGACCGTCCAGCGGGATGGCGCGAACCTGGATGTCGGCCTGGTCGCGGATGACCGGCGGTTCCCGGTCCGGCGGTGCGGCGTTCCATTCGGCGGGCGTGAAGATCCGCGCCGTCTGAATCAGCCGGTTGGCCAGCAGGTCGAACGCCAGGCGCTCCATCTGCTCGCGCGTCAGCGCGCGCCCGCGGAGGAAATACTGGATGGCGGTGTAAACGCCCTCGCGCGGCCCGAGCGCCCGGTCGAGCGCGTCGGCCACGACAACGGCGGCCGTGCGCCCGACGTTGTCGGTGACGCCGGGTTTGAAGCCGACCTCGATCAGCCAGTCGAACGGCGGCGGCGGCAGGCGGTCCAGCTTGGACACGGCGATGACCGGATCGGTGAACGCCGCGCGGATCCGGCGCGCGGCGGCGGCCGGCAGCTCGGCATCCACGAGATAAACATCGCGCGTTCGGCAGGCGCTGACCGGCAGGCCGAGGAACTGGCGGGCCCGCGCCGCCACGCCCTCGCCCCGCGGATCGCGCACCCCGCGCTTCAAGCCGATTTCAATGCGTAGTGTCATATTGAAGGCTTCGGAGAATAGGGGGAAACCCGCGCAAGATCAACTCCGGGGACAGATTACTCGTCCGCCGGGGAAATAAGTGCCCGGATGTTGGCTGCCGCGCTTGAGCCGGAGAGCCCGGCCGGCTCCGCGTGGCCGCCGGTGAAAAATCCGGCAACACCGCGGGTAGTGGGGGGCTAAATAGCTTGTAAATTTTCCAATCATTGGAAAACTGGGCCGCGTTTTTTCCAAGGATTGGAAACATGGTATTCAGCTCGCTGTATTTCCTGTTCGTGTTTCTGCCGGCGACCCTGCTGGCGTACTATGCGTGCCCGCCGCGCGGACGCAACTGGGTCGCGTTGGCGGCGAGCCTGTTTTTCTACGCCTGGGGCGCGCCGCGGTTCATCTTTGTCCTCATCGGCTCGTGCCTGGCGGACTTTTGGCTGGGCCATCGCCTGCGGGAAGGCGCGGCCCGCCGGCGCGGCTGGCTGGCGCTGGGCCTGGCCGTCAACGTCGGCGTGCTGGTTTATTTCAAGTACGCGAATTTCCTGGTGGCGCAGGTCAACGCGATCCTGGCGGCGGCCGGGGCTGGGCCGCTGCCCTGGGCCGAAGTCGCGCTGCCGATCGGCATTTCATTTTTTACGTTCCAGAAGATCAGTTACCTGATGGATGTTTACCGGGGCGGAGCCGTCCCGGCGCCTACCTTTCACCATTACCTGCTCTATGTCGCCCTGTTTCCCCAGCTGATCGCGGGGCCGATCGTTCGCTATCACGATGTGGCCGCGCAGTTGGTGCGGCGGGCGCACTCGTTCGCCAAAATGGCGTCGGGTGTCCGGCGGTTTTGCCTTGGGTTGGGCAAGAAAGTGCTGGTGGCCAACATCCTGGCGGAGGTGGCCGACCGCGCGTTCGCGATCGCGCCGGCGGAACTGACGCCGGGATATGCATGGGTCGGCGTGCTGTGTTACGCGTTCCAAATCTACTTTGATTTCTCCGGCTATTCGGACATGGCGCTGGGACTGGGCCGGATGTTGGGGTTTGAGTTTCTGGAGAACTTCGACCGGCCCTACATCTCCCGCAATTTCACCGAGTTCTGGCGGCGCTGGCACATCTCGCTCTCCAACTTCATGCGCGAGTATCTCTATATCCCGCTCGGCGGCAACCGGCAGGGCGAGTGGCGGACCTATCTGAACTTGTGGATTGTGTTCGTCATTTCCGGTTTCTGGCATGGCGCGGCCTGGAACTTTGTGGTTTGGGGCGGCTACCATGGATTGTTTTTGAGCCTCGACAAACTGTTGCGGCCCACCCGGCTGAGCCGCCTGCCGGGGATTGTCGCCGTGCCAGGCACGTTCATGCTGGTGTTGTTCAGTTGGGTGCTGTTCCGCGCGAACACGCTGGCGCATGCCGCGGCCTATCTGCGATGCATGTTGCTGCCCTGGACCGGCGCGGACCGGCCGGCGTTGCCGCCGGCGGAATTCATGGACCCGTTCGGCGGCCTGACGCTGGCGGTGGCGGCGGCGGTCTGTTTCATCCCGGCGGTTCCCGCGGCGCGAAGCTGGCTGGATCGGGTGGGCGCGGCGGCGACGCCCGGTTCGGCCCTGGCGCTGGCGGTCGGCAGCATTCTGCTGCTGGTATGTTCCGCGATGGCGCTCGCGGCCGGGACGTTCAATCCGTTTATTTATTTCCGGTTTTAGTGATGAAGTGGATTTCCAGAGTTTTCGTGGTCGTATTCGTGCTGCTGCTGTGCCTGCCCAAGCTGCAGCGCGTGTTTCATATTTTCCCGCGGGTATACCTGGGCGGGTCGGAGGCGGAGCCTTACCAGCCGCCGTTGGCGTGGGGCACCTGGTTGGATGGCTCATTCCAGGCGGCTTGTGAGCAACGCTACATCTGGCGATTCTCCTTCCGCGGATATCTGGTGCGGACCTGGAACCAGTTGCAGTATTCTCTTTTTGACCGGCAGCCGGCCCGCGGCGGCACGGAGGTGGTCATTGGGCGCAATCGCTGGCTCTACGAGAAAAACTATATCCGGGACTACAACCGGCCCGCCAAGACCCCGCTGCCCGAGCTGCGCGCGCGGGTGGCGCGATTGCGCCGCTTCCAGGATCTGCTGCAAACGAATGGGATCGCCTGCCTGCTGGTGATTGCGCCGAGCAAGGTGGAAATCTATCCCGAATATGTGCCGCCCGGCTGGTTGGCGCCGGACCGCGCGGCGCGCCGCACGGATTACGACAATCTCGTTCCGTTGCTCAATGAGTTGGGTATTCACTACATTGACGCGCACCGCGATTTTTTGGAGCGGAAACAAGCCGGGGCGCCGCTGCTGTTTGCCGCCGCCGGGACGCATTGGAATTATTATGGCGCCGGCCTGGTGGTGTCGCAGATTCTGGCCCGGCTGGAGCGCCTGACCGGCAAGGACTTCCCGGACTTGAGCATTACCGGTGTGGAGGTGGATACCCGGCCGCACGGAACGGATAATGACTTGGAGAAAGTGCTGAACCTGTGGGGCTCCGGCAACTTGTGGGATACTCTGACGACCGTCGCGCCGCAGGTGCATCCGCGTTTCCGTGTGACGCCGGGCGCGGATCGGCCCGACATCCTCTTCTTGGGGGACAGCTTTGTGCATACATTGACCGAGGTGATGGACGAGTTGGATCTTTACCGGCGGCGTGACACATTGTATTACTTCAACCGCCGCTACCGTTATCCCGTGCCGAACCCCGAAGGGATCGAGCGTTTCGCGTATTTGGAGCAGAACACCGAGCCCATCAACCGCCATCAGATGGATTTTCGCAAGGAACTGGCCGGGCGCGACGCCGTTGTGATTGAGGTGACCGAATTCTGGCTGCCCCAGATTGGCTTCGGTTTCCCGGAGTTTGTGTTGAACGCGGCAGAGAAAGCGAGCGCTGCCCCGTCCCCCCATGACCCGGCGCTGAACAATGAATAAAAGGATGGGCGGCGCCTTGGCCGATACCGTTATCAAATATGGAATGGGCCAAGATTCCATCATCATGACATCTGCCGGCCGGTCATTCGGCGGCGGGGGAGGTGGCTGGAACGGCGCCGGGCCGCAAAAAGGCTTTTATTAGAAATATGTAAGGCATATAAGAGCGCGACATGTTCACTCCAATAACCGGGCGGACGGCGGGAATTGTATTGGCCGGACTGCTTGCAGCCGTCTCGGCCTTCGGGCTTTACCGCGGCGACGAGTACAACCAACGCGATTACCCGATTGATTCGGAATACTATGTTGACTACCTTCCGCTGCTGCCGAAGATCGAGCACGTTCTGGCTTACCGCGAGCAGACCAATGCCATCCTGGCGGTCGGCGGTTCGTACACGAAAAACGAGTTGTTCATCATGAACAACCTGAAACTCCAGACGGCGTTCGTTCCGCCGACGCGCCTGGGGTTTGAATTTGAGCAGAACCAGGATTTTGATGACGTCTACTGGAATTATTTTCTCAGCGCGGATTATCCGTTGGACCAGCACTGGGCGATCGGCGTCGTCGGACAGCCGTTTGCGCGCAAAGAGTTCTCGGATATCGGCCTGCAAGTTTTGGGCCGAGGCGAAAAGCGCCAGATGCGGCTGCAGGCGATGTTTCCGAATTTCGCATTCACGGACAAGAACGATATGGACGGCTCCTTCGCCCGGCAACCGGTTTGTTTCCGGGCTGACGCTTACCGTCCGCTCAACGACCGCCTGGAGGGATATGTCAAAGCCGACCTGGATTTTCCATCGGAGACCGATTACGACAAGCCGCGGTTTGATTTCAATTTCCAGTCTTACAAACCGACGGCGGGTTTGATCTGGCACGTGGCGACCCAGCGGGTGATTTGGAGCGAATGCAATTACGAGTACACGAAGAAGGAGGAAACCGGCTCGCTGCCGGACGGCATCAACGATTTTACCACGGACCGCAGCTTTTACAACGCGCGCGTGGAATATGTGCGGACTTGTGCGACCCCGGGCCGGCGCTGGACAGCCGGATTGTATTGGGTCTATCTGGACGAGGACAATGAATATCCCTACTCGCCCACGAACACCTTTCATTTGCGACACATGACGCGCATGGCGTATGGCACATACACGGAACCGTTGTCGGACCGCTTGCTGCTCAATACGGGTATCTACATGGATTTCGTGGATCACGAGGAATCCCGCCCTTACCGGGAGCAGGATTCATACCGCCACGATCTTCGTTGGGAAGGGAAAGTTCCGTTTGGGCTGGAGTGGACCGCCAGAAACTATGGCCTGTGGCTGGCCGTTTCCATGCAGCTTGACGCAATTGCCTTTGGCGGCGGCTCGATGGGTCTGCGGGCGGTCTTCTAGCTGGTGAGCAGCCGAGCCGGACAACCGGAATATCCTGAAAACTGAAGAGGGGGCGCCCCACGCGATGGCGTGTATAAGCCGGAAAGAAGGCGACGGGATCGCGGCGAACTGAAGACCGCGCAAAAACTGATCGTGGGCCTGCCGAACCTGAACCACCAACGGGTGACCGCCGATGCGCTGCATGGTCGGGCGGCCACGGCCCAGGCCAGCGTGGCCCAAGGCGGGGAATATCTGATCCAGGTGAAGGACAATCAGCAAACGGTGCGGGCCTTGGCGGAGGCCGGGATGGCCGGCCTTCCCTCCTGTTGGCCCAGTTCAAAAAAGAGCATGGGCGTGAAATCCTGAGCTAATCCGCGCTTGACCGTTACGGCTCCCTTCATCAGGATGCGCGCCCATGAACACGGAAAAAAAGGCCTTGACGATGGACGCGCTGGCGTCGCTTTGCAAGCGGCGTGGGTTTATTTTCCAGAGCTCGGAGATCTATGGCGGTATCAACGGTTTCTGGGATTACGGTCCGCTGGGGTGTGAACTCAAACGCAATATCAAGAACGCCTGGTGGAAGGCGATGGTCCAGGAACGCGAGGATATTGTCGGGCTCGACGCCGCGATCATCATGCATCCCAAGGTCTGGGAGGCGTCGGGGCACTTGGAGGGTTTCACCGACCCGATGGTGGACTGTAAAAAATGCAAGGGGCGCTGGCGCGCGGACCAACTGCCGGAAACCAAGTGCCCGCATGGCGGGCCGCATGACTATACCGAGGCGCGCAAGTTCAACCTGATGTTCAAAACGTTTGTCGGCCCGGTTGAGGATGAATCCGCAACCGCCTATCTTCGCCCGGAGACCGCGCAGGGCATCTTTGCGCAGTTCAACAACATCCTGAACGTCGCGCGCCAGAAAGTGCCGTTCGGCATCGCGCAGATCGGCAAGGCGTTCCGCAACGAGATCAACCCGCGCAACTACACCTTCCGTTCGCGCGAGTTCGAGCAGATGGAGCTGGAATTTTTCGTCAAGCCCGGCGCCGACCAGCAATGGCACGAGTACTGGGTTGCCGAACGAATGAAGTGGTACACCCGGATCGGCCTGCCGGCCGGCCACCTGCATCAGTATGTTTACCCTAAGGAGGAACTGGCCCATTACGCCAGCGCGTGCGTGGACGTGATGTATGACTTCCCGTTTGGCACGCAGGAACTCGAGGGCATCGCCGCGCGCGGCGACTTCGACCTGAGCCGGCATGCCCAGTTCAGCGGCAAGTCCATGGAATATTTTGACCCGGAGACAAACGAGAAATTCGTGCCGCACGTCGTTGAGCCCTCTGCCGGGGTGGATCGGATCGCGCTGGCGGTGCTGTGCGAAGCCTACGCCGTGGAATGGGTTTCAAAGGACGAGAACGCCACCACCATCATGCCGGCTGAGCCCGGTAAGCAACCCCCGGCCGGCCACGAGGAACGAACGGTTATGCGCTTTGCACCCTGCATGGCGCCGATCAAGGTGGCGGTCTTCCCGTTGCTGAAGAACAAGCCTGACCTGGTAGCCAAGGCCCGCCTGGTATTTGAGGGCCTGCGCAAGCGCTGGCCGGCATTCTACGACCAGACCGGCGCAATCGGCCGCCGCTATCGCCGCCAGGACGAGATCGGCACCCCGTTCGGCGTGACCATTGATTTCACGACGCTCGAAGACGACACCGTCACCCTGCGCGAACGCGATTCAATGCAACAGGTCCGGGTCAAGATCGCGGAATTGCCCGAACGGCTCGCGGCGACACTGGACTGAGCCGCCAGGCCGGCGGCCATACGCTAAATGGTGCGTCTTAACAAGCGGGCGCGGCCGTCGCGGTCGGCCCGGCGCCCTGATCTTTTGCTTGACCCGGTATGCGTGGAAGATTACTGATGGCGCGTTTCGTCAACGGATAAGGAGCATTCAGATGGCTACAATTGATTTTGGCGGCGTGAAAGAAAAAGTGGTGACGCGCAAAGAGTTTCCCCTCGCGAAGGCGCGCCAGGTTCTGAAGAATGAGGTGATCGCGGTTATCGGCTACGGAGTGCAGGGTCCGGCCCAGTCGCTCAACCTGAAAGACAACGGCTTCAAGGTGATCATCGGCCAGGCGCCGGAATTTAAGCGCGACTGGGACCGCGCGGTCCGGGACGGCTGGGTACCTGGCAAGACGCTGTTTGACATCGAGACCGCAGTTCGGAAGGCGACCATCATCCAGGTGCTCGTGTCCGACGCCGCCCAGCGGGCGATCTGGCCGGTCATCAAAAAAAATCTCAAGCCCGGCGATGCGCTGTATTTTTCGCACGGGTTTTCCATTGTCTTCAAAAAGCAGACGGGCGTGATTCCGCCGCCGGACGTGGACGTGATCATGGTGGCTCCGAAGGGCTCGGGCACTTCCGTGCGCCGCAATTTCCTGTCGGGCGCAGGCATCAACTCCAGTTATGCGGTGGAGCAGGACGCAACCGGCCGTGCCGAGGAGCGCTGCCTGGCGCTGGGCATCGGCATCGGCTCGGGCTACCTGTTCCCGACCACCTTTGAGCATGAAGTGCATAGCGACCTGACCGGTGAGCGCGGCGTGCTGATGGGCTGCCTGGCGGGCGTGATGGAGGCGCAGTACGAAACGCTCCGCAAGAACGGCCACACCCCGAGCGAGGCGTTCAACGAGACGGTCGAGGAACTTACTCAAAGCCTGATCCGGCTGGTGGATGAGAACGGGATGGACTGGATGTATTCCAACTGTTCGGCCACCGCCCAGCGCGGCGCGTTGGATTGGAAGCCGCGGTTCCGCAAGGCCGTGCTGCCGGTTTTTGACGCGCTCTACAAGTCGGTCAAGTCGGGCAAGGAGGCCGCGCGCGTGATCGCCGCCTGCGGCCGCAAGGATTACCAGCAACAGCTTGGCAAGGAGCTGGCGGCAATCCGCAATTCCGAAATGTGGCGCGCCGGCGCGGCGGTTCGCGCCCTGCGGCCGAAGGAGAAGGCCCGTGCGATTACCAAGGGCACCAAAGGCGTGGGGGGGCGGCAGGCCAACTGATTGATGGGTGGAACAATCGGGTTTGCGCAAACGGGGGCCATAGGCCCCCGTTTGCCTTGTAGTAGTTTCAACGGACCGAGGAGGCGGTTTTTTTCCTTTGCCAAGGGGGCGCTTTACGTAAGAATAACAACATTGATTGTTGTATAGGAGGATCAGCAAATGAAGAGATGGATTCCTGTCCTGGCCGCGGTCCTGCTGGCATTCCCGGTTTTCGCGAGCGAAGTGCAGACGCTGATTGACGATACCGACCAGTGGTGGTTCTACTTCAAGCCGGAGTTCAAACTTACGCGCATCGAGGATACCACCTCTGAAATTGTCGGCTTCTCTGCGGGGCCGGCGCTTAACCATGAGTTCTACTGCGGGGTCGGCGGCTACGCGCTGGTGAACTCGGTGGAAGCGGACGGGTCGGACTATGGCAAACTGCGGGCCTTCGACCTCTGGTATGTCGGACTGGCCCTGGATTACACCTTCCTCAGCACCAAGATCGTGCATCCCTCCGCCAGCTTGCTGATCGGCGGCGGCGCCATCAATGTCCAAGACAGTTGGGATGACGGGAACAGCGGTCTGTTTGTCGTCGAACCGGGCCTCAATTTGATGCTGAACATCAGCGAGACCGTTGAGTTGGGTGTGGGCGGCACCTATCGCTTCATGAACGGTTCCGACTCCGACGCCTTCAAAAACTCGGACATCAGCGGCTGGGGCGGCAACCTTTTCCTGCGCTGGACTGAGATGCCCTGACCGATATCAAGCTGGAACCGCAAGCCGGGACAGTGCCAGCCACTGTTCCGGCTTGATGTTTTCTGGCCGGTCGGCAGGCCGGATGCCGACCGGCTCCAGCAGCCGTTCGACGGCGGCGCCGGCCTGGCCAAGCGCGCCGGGCGCGCGCCGAACGGCCGCGCGCATCTGTTTGCGCCGCTGCGCGAAACAATGCTTCAGCAGATCGCACAGGGCGCGCATTTCGGCGGCGGTGGGCAGCGCGCCGGCGTGTCTGTCCAGGGTGACTATGGCGGAGGTGACTTCCGGCGGCGGCAGGAAACAAGTGGGGCTGATGTCCTTCAGGCGGGCCACGCTGTAGCGGACCTGGCACAAGATACCCAGCAGTCCATAATCCTTGCCGCCGGGCGCCGCGTTCAGCCGCTGAGCGACCTCCTTCTGGACCGTCACGACGATCTTTTCCAGCGGCCGTTCCCAGAGCATCAGCTCGACCAGCAGGCGACTGGCAATGGAATAGGGCAGGTTGGCGACCAGTTTGTTCACGCCGCGGCCGGCCAAGTCAGCCTCGTTCAGCGCCAAAATATCGGCCCGGATCAATTCAATGCGCGACGTATCCGCCCAGTTTTTTTCCAACCATTGGAAAAGCCGCGTGTCTTTTTCGACGGCGACGATCCGGTTTGCTTCTTGCGCCAGCCCCTCGGTCAACACACCCAGGCCGGGCCCGACCTCCAACACCGTGTCGGCCGGCGCCAGGCGCGCCGCCTGGATGATGATTTGCCGGACATTGGCATCAATCAGAAAATTCTGGCCGAGCACCTTGCTGGGGTGAAAATCCAGTTGCGCCAGCAACGCGCGGACCTCCGATGGGCGGGTCAGGTTCATCCGGACCACGGATTCCGGCGGCGGATTAGTTTATCCGCCCACCGGATGGCCGCCAGCATGCTCGCGGGATTGGCGCGGCCGCGGCCGGCAATGTCATAGGCCGTGCCGTGATCGGGTGAAGTGCGCACGATCGGCAGGCCGAGCGTCACATTAACGCCGGTCTCGAAGGCGAGCATCTTGAGCGGGGCCAGCCCTTGATCGTGGTACATTGCGATCACCGCATCGAATTGTCCGCGCACGGCCTGATGAAAGATCACATCGGCCGGAATCGGGCCGCGGACGTCGCAACCCTGCCGGCGCGCCGCGCGGACGGCGGGCGCGATTTTCTCGATTTCCTCGCGCCCCAGCAGGCCGCCATCGCCGGCGTGCGGATTGAGCCCGCAAACGCCGATCCGCGCGGCCCGGCAGCCGAGCCACGGCAAGCCTTCCGCCGCCAGTTCGATGGCCGCCAGGATATTCGCGCGCGTCAGGGCGGCGGCCACCCGCGCGAGCGGGAGATGCCGCGTCACCAGAATCACGCGCAGCGGTCCGCCGAAGAGCAGCATGGCGAAGCGTCGCGCGCCGGTGAGCGCGGCAAGGAACTCCGTATGACCGGGATATGGCACGCCGGCTTTTTGAAATCCTTCCTTTGAAATCGGCGCGGTGACCAGCGCGTCGAGCCGACCCGCGCGGCAGGCGCCGACGGCGGCGTCAATCCAGGCGGCGGCAGCCCGGCCGGCATCGGCATACGCGCGGCCGGGCCGGAGGGTTGGGGTCAATGCCGGCGCCGGATCCCAGACCGCTACGGGATCGGTCGGCCGCGGCACACGTTCGGGGGACCAGGCGCCGGGGAACGGCTGGCGCAACCGACGGCACCACTCCCGTAGAATGGGGGCCGAACCCACCAGCACGAGTTGCGCCGACGATTCGCGGCGAAACAGACCGATCGCGCGCAGGGCGATCTCGGGGCCGATGCCGTTGACATCGCCGAGCGTGATGCCAATCCGGGGCGGGCGATTCATGGCGTCCGGCCGCTCGGCGGCTCGATGGGGAAAATGCGCACGAAATGCTTGTTACGCAGGCGGGCCATCCAGGCGTCGTAGAGGCGGGACCCCTCATCATTGCGCAGTTGGGTCTCGATTTCGTCGCGAACCTGTTCAAACGGCTGAACGGAGGCGTTCTTCCGCGCTTCAACCTGAACCAGATAGAAATCTTCGGCAGACTCGATCACCGGACTGATCTGTCCCGGCGCCAGGCCGGCGATGGCCGCGCGGATTTCCGTTTTCAGTGCGGTCGGCTCGAGCCAGCCCATATCGCCGCCCTGCGCGGCCTTTGGCCCCTCGGAAACTTCCTTGGCCACGACGGAGAAACTCTCCCCGTCCAGCAGTCGTTCCCGGATCTCCTCCGCCTCGCGGCGCTTGACGCGTTCGTCGTTTGCGCTCACGCCTTTACCGATGACGATCATGCGGAGCTTGACCTGTTCGGGCACGCGGTATTTATCCAGGTTGCCGTCGTAAACGGCGCGGATCTCGTTGGGCGTGATGGCGATCCGGTCATTGACCTCCTTGCGCCGGAGAATCATGACCACCAATCGGTCCTTCATTTCCGCGCGCCAGTCCGCCAGGGTCATGCGGGATTCCGCCAGGGCGTCGAGAAATGCCGCCTGGTTATTGTTGAAACGGTCGTGAATAATCTCGTTGATATGGTCATCCACGGCGCGGTCAGGCAGATTGCCGCCGGATTTGGCGAAATCCTCGAGGATCAGCGCCCGATCAATTAACGCGTTAAGCGCGTTGGTGAAGGCCGCTTCGAGTTTGGAATCGAGCTCCCGGCCGGAGTAGGTGTCGCGCAACTGCTGCTCGACCGGCTGGAACACTTCCAACACATCGCCGATGGTGATGACGCGGGCGTTGACCAAAGCCGCGAAACTGTCAATCGGGATGGCGCGATAACGGGGTTCGGCCCGGCCGGCCGGCGCCGCCAGCAGCCCCGCCAGCAACAGGATGGAAAGACGTTTCAACATACCGCTAATCATGCGCTTTTTTCGGGCGAAATATGGCAGATGCCAGCGCGGCGCGCAACGGGTTTGTGCAATCACCAAACGCAGGCCAGCGCGCGGCCGGGGAGCGCCAGCGAGGAGCCCGGGCGGGCGCTTTGGATTTCGACGAAGACATCGTCCGCCCAAACTGTTTGTCGCGCGGTGATGTGTTGGGCGGCGAGCACCAGCGACACGCGCATGGCCACCGCGCCCGGCGGCGCGCGATCGGTGCCTTCCACCAAGTGCCAGGTATCCGGTCCATAACCGGCGGCGGGATTGAACGGCGGGCCGAGGTAGATGTGCATGGGATAGAGGTTGCGCGCGGCGGCGTCGGTGTAATATTCGATTCGGAGTTGGGCGGTCACCGCGCTGTCGGCCAAGGGGTGAATGGACGAGCTGAAGTACAACCAGGCCCCGATTCGCACTTTGCGCCCCGCGCGGCAGGGATAGACCTGCGAAACCGCGGCCCAAGCCACTGCCGTGGGGTCCGTGCCCAGATTCCAGACGTCCAGCCGGACGGCGCGCGCGCCGCTGCGCGCGAAATCGCTCGCGCCGGTGGTGACCAGCGCGGCCGCGCCGGCGCCTCCGCGCATGCCGCCGGCCTGCGGTTTTTCCCAGCCGGCGGGGGGCATGCGCTCGAAATTGATCAGCGTCTGCTGGGCGCGCACGTATAAGCCGACGGCGCCGGCAATCAAGGCCAGCGCCAGGACCAGCGCGCGTCGGCGACGGCCCCGTGGCCGACCGGATGGTGTTCTGCAACAGGTTGCCATGGGACGGATATCCATTTCCGCCGGTTGTGGATAATGGCGCTCCGGCGGGCCTTGCCAAGCCTTTTTCTTCAGGCCGATTGATGCATCCGTAATGGCCCCAGCCCAAGATCAGCCGGGAATGGCTGACTTTTGGGGTTCCGTTGTATCCGGATGGGTGGATTGATGCGGCACAGGCTCAAAGATGGAACCTTCGAATCCCGTCCGGCGCAGATGCCGTTTCCAGAGCAGCGCGAGACCGCCCCGGGCGGTTTCGCGGTAGGCGCTCTGCAGATCGTGGCCCGTTCGGCGCATCACCTCAATGACATCGTCGAAGCTGACCAGGTGGCGGCCATCGGTCAGCACGGCGAAAGTGGCGCACTCAAAGGCGCGCAGACACCCGGCCAGGTTGCGCTCAATGCAGGGGATCTGCACATACCCTTCAATCGGATCGCAGGTAAGGCCGAGGTGGTGTTCCATCGCGATCTCGGCGGCGTATTCGATCTGGTGCAGCGAGCCGTCGAGAATCTGCGCGCCCGCCGCCGCCGCCATTGAGCAGGCCGAGCCGACTTCCGCCTGGCAACCGGCCTCGGCGCCCGAGATGGAAGCGTTGGCGCGGATTACCGAACCGAACAGCCCGGCGGTCGCCAATGCGCGCAGCAAAACCGATTCGGGGGTTTGCTTCACGGTCGCGAAATAGTAAAGCAGGCCCGGCACGATGCCGGCCGAGCCGCATGTTGGGGCGGTGACTACCGCGCTGCCGTTGGCATTTTCCTCGGCTACCGCCAGCGCATAGGCGGAAATCAGCGCGAGGTCGCGCTGGGGTGTTTCCAAGTGGCGGGCGCGCAGGGCCGTGGCCGGCGCGCGGCGCGCCAGTTCCAAGGCGCCGGGCAACAGGATCTGCCGGCTGTTCAGGCCGCGGTCCACGCTTTCGCGCATCGCGCGCCAGATCATCTGGAGCCGCGGCCAGAGGTCCGTTTCCATCCGTTCGACCAGTTGCCAAAGGGCCAGTTTTTCGGTTTGGCAAAGCGCGATGGCATCGGCGATGCTGCGGATAGGGTATTGGATGCCGGCGCCGGTGGACACCGATCCCTGTTCGTCCGCCACATTACCGCCGCCGACGCTGTACGCCGTCCATTCGGCCAGCAAACGCCCTTGGGCATCCAGCGCCTCGAACTTCATGGTATTGGGATGGCGCAGGGTTGGGGTGGTCGTGTCCCAGATGAACTCGCAGGGCGCGGGCGCCAGCGCCCCGGCAATAGCCAGGTCGGTCAGGTGGCCGCGGCCAGTGGCCGCGAGACTGCCATAAAGGGTGACCCGTACGCGGGCCGGCTGACCGGTCAGGCGGGTGGCGAAATGCCGCGCGGCCAGCGCCGGGCCCATGCTATGGGAGCTCGATGGCCCGACGCCGATCTTAAAGGTTTCGAAGATCGAACCGATGGTTTGCGTGTTGCTCATGCGCACCCGCATAATGTATTGATTAGTCCGGCAGAACGAAAGACTGATTCCATGCTGCAGGTTTTATTCCAGATCGGCAGCGACCGGTATGCCTTGGACAGCCGGCAGGTGGTGGAGATTGTCCCCCGTGTTCGTTTCAAAGAGGTTCCCGGCGCGCCGGACTATGTGCGCGGGCTGTTTGAGTATCGCGGCCGGATCGTGCCGGTGATTGACCTCTGCCGCCTAGTCGGCAAGCCGGCCGCGCCGGACCTGATGAGTTCACGGATCATGCTGGTGAATTATCCGGACCGCCGCGGCGGCGCCCAAGTGCTGGGTTTGCTGGCGGAAAACGTCACGGATACGGTTCGCCCGTCGCCCGGCGCGTCCCAACCGGCTGCCGTGGCGGCGCCGGCCGCCGAGTTCCTGGGCCCGGTGGCCGCAACCGACGCGGGCCTGGTCCAGGAGGTGCGCGTTGCCGACCTGCTGCCGCCGGACGCACAGGCGCTGCTGTTTCCGGCTGGGGAGAATGGCGCTTGAGCGGCGGCTTGCCCAGCATTGCGGCCTGGTTGCGGGACCACATCGGCTTGAACGCCGAATCCATTTCCCCCGCGGTGGTGGAGCGCATCGCGCGCGGGCGGATGGCGGAAACCGGCGTTACAACGGAGGCCGCGTATTTGCGCCGACTCCGCGCGGATGCGGCCGAGGTAACGGCGTTGATTGATGCCGTGGCGGTGCCTGAAACGTGGTTTTTTCGCGATACCCAGCCATTCGAGCTGCTCAAGCAATTCGCTGCGCGCGAGTGGCGCGGCGCGCATCCCGGCCAGCCGTTGCGCGTGTTGTCCATTCCCTGCGCAACCGGGGAGGAGGCATATTCAATTGCCATCAGCCTGCTGGAAGCCGACTTCACCGCCGAGGAGTTTATGGTGGATGCCGTGGACATTAGCGCCCAGGCGCTGGAGGCCGCCCGGCGCGGGATTTATCGGCGGCACTCGTTTCGCGAGCGCGATCGAATTTTCGATATTCGTTATTTTGAGGAGACGGACACCGGTTGGAGTGTTCGGCCCGCCGTGCGCGCTTCCGTTCATTTCCACCACGCGAATGCATTGGATTTCAGCGCCGCGCGCCACAACCGCCACTATCATGTTGTTTTCTGCCGCAACCTCCTCATTTACCTCGACGCGCCGGCGCGGCGGCGGCTGGTGGATAACCTGGATCGCCTGCTGGAACCCGGCGGACTTTTTTTTCTTGGCCATGCCGAAGCGGCGCATATTTTTCTGCCGAACTATGAATCGGCCCATTTCCCTCGGGCATTCGCCGCGCGCAAGCCGGCGCGGCCCATCCCGCCGCCGCCAGCCCGGCCTGTGACGCCCGCGCCCGTGCGCATGACCACGCCAACTCTTTCGTTTCCACCCGCGCCGCCAAACCCGCCGGCCAATTCGGATGCCGTGGATTCGGCCGCGGCCCGCGCCGCCTTGGCGCCGCGCCTGGCGCTTGCGCGGGAGCTGGCCGATCGCGGAGATTTGGACGCGGCGGAGGATATCTGCCGCGGCATTGTCGCAACGCAACCCATTTGCGCGGACGCCTATTGCATTTGGGGGGTGGCCGCGCTGGCGCGCAACCGCTTTGATCAGGCGGAAACTTTGTTCCGGAAAACGCTGTATTTGGATCCGCATCACGATCAAGCCTTGACGCACCTGAGCCTGATTATGGAAAAACAGGGACAAAACGCGCAGGCGGAGCGCTATCGGCGCCTGGCGGCGCAGAAAGGCAGGCAGCCTGAACCGGTATAAAGCCGGCCCCCGCAAAGCGCAACCGGCTGAAGGCAAAATACTATGTCCGCTCATCACCCAACCCCGCCGCCCGAATGTTGGAATCGGATCGGCATTGCCGGCGCAGGTTCCTGCCCGCGCCTGCCGGAGTTCATTCATTGCCGCAACTGCCCCGTCTACGCTGCCGCGGGCCGGAAACTGCTCGAACGCGAGGGGCCGGCCGACTATATCGAGGAGTGGACCCGCAACCTGGCCCGGCGCAAGGAAGCGACGGATACCGCGACCCTTTCGATAATGGTCTTCCGGTTCGCGGACGAATGGCTGGGATTAAGGGCCGAGTACTGTGAAAAAGTGTCGCCGGTGCGGCCCATTCACCGGCTGCCGCACCGCACCAACGCCATTCTGACCGGCATGGCAAACATTGACGGCGAGCTGCTGCTGTGCGGCTCGCTGGGCGGGCTGCTGAAAGTGGAAGAGACGGCGCCGCCCCCGGCCGGCGGCGATGGCGCAGCCCGGCGCATGCTGGTGATCGGTCCGGTTGCGGATCGTTGGGTGCTGCCCGTGGATGAAGTGGCGGGAATTCAACGGGTGGATCCGGGGCGGATCACCGCGCCGCCGGTCAGCGTGGCCAAGGCGGCCCATCCGCTTGTCACCGGCATGTTCGATGTTGGCGGGCGTCCAACCGCGCTGTTGGACGCGGAACGACTGGCCGCAGCCCTCAAGCGTAGCCTAAGCCTATGAGCGAAAGTATGGATCATATTGCCGACGCAGGGATGCTGGACTTGTTTCGCATGGAGGTCCAGACCCACGCCGCCGCTTTGGAGACCGGCCTGGTCCAACTGGAAAGCCACGGCGCATCGCCCGAGCGGATCGAGCCGCTGATGCGGGCCGCCCATTCCATCAAGGGCGCCGCGCGGATTCTCGGCCTGACGGCGTGCGTCAACCTGGCCCACCAGGCGGAAGATATCTTCGTCGCGGCGCAGGAGAACCGGCTGGTTATTGACGCGGGGATGATTGACCAGTTGCTCAAGGTGAATGATTTTTTCAAACGGCTGGGCGCGGTGGCCGCCGAAAAAATACCGGTCTGGCTGGAGGAACATGCGCCGGAAATCACGGAACTGCAAACCCGGCTGGCCGGTATTGCCGCCGGCCGGCCCGCGCCACCCGCCGCCGGCGCCCAGCGCGCGCCGATTGACGTCACCCCGTCGCCGGCATCGCCGCCGACCGGCATCGCCGCCGAGCCGACGCCGGAACCCGAGACCAAGCCGGCCGCGAAACCGGCGGAGGAACCCAGCGTGGGCGACAGCGCCGTCCTGGTCACCGCCGCCACGCTGAACCGGTTGATGGGGTTGGCGGGCGAGTGCATGGTCGAAGCCCGCCGCCTGCACGATTTTTCGCAGGCGCTGCTCAAGCTCAAGGCGCGGCAGGTCCAACTGGGAACTCTTTTCGAGCGGCTGCAGGAGGCGGCCAGCCATTGTGGCGCCGATCCCGCCGCGCGGCTGGCGCTGGAGGAGGTGACGGGCAAGATCGGCGACTGCAAAGAGCTGCTGGGCCAGACGATAGACGCTTTCGAAGCCTATTCGCTGCGCACCGAGGAGTTGACCACGCGTTTGTATAACGCCGCGATCGCCGCGCGCATGCGCCCATTCAGCGACGGCACCAAGGGGTTCCCGCGGCTGGTCCGTGATCTGGCGCGCCAGTTGGGCAAGCAAATTGCCTTCCATATTTCCGGGGCCAATACCCGCGTGGATCGCGATGTGCTGGCGCGGCTGGAGGCGCCGCTCAACCATATCCTGCGCAATGCCTGCGACCATGGCATTGAGCCGCCCGCCGAGCGTCGCGCCGCCGGCAAGCCTGCGGAAGGGCAGGTTCGGCTGGCCGCCGAACATCGCGCCGGTATGCTTTTCATTTCCGTGAGCGATGACGGCCGCGGCGCCGACCCCGAGAAAATCCGCGCCAAAGTGGTGGAGAAACGACTTGCGCCGGCGGACATGGCGGCGCACATGTCGGACGCCGAACTGTTGGAATTCCTGTTCCTGCCCGGCTTTTCCACGGCGGAACAGGTGACCGACCTATCCGGCCGCGGCGTCGGCATGGACGTGGTGCAGAACATGGTGCAGGAGGTTGGCGGCGCCGTCCGGATGCTGTCCGAGCCCGGCCGCGGCTCGACGGTCCAGATGCAGTTGCCGTTAACGCTGTCGGTCACCCGCGCGCTGATTGTCGAGATCGGCGGCGAATTGTATGCTTTTCACCTTGCGCGCGTGGATCGCGTTTTGAAAGTGGCGCGCGCGGATGTCCGGCTCGTCGAGGACCGGCCCTACATCACCTGCGACCAACGGCACATCGGGCTGATTCCCGCGTATCAGCCGCTGGGGCTGGCCGCCGCGGCCGCGCCGACGGGCGACCGGGTGCCCGTGGTGCTGATCAGCGATCGGACGACGGCTTACGGGTTGGTGGTAGACCGGCTGGTCGGCGAGCGTGAATTGGTGGTCCGGCCGCTGGACGCGCGCCTGGGCAAGGTGCCGGACATCAGCGCCGCCGCCGTGCTGGAGGATGGCGCGCCCGTGTTGATTCTCGACGAGGACGACCTGGTGCGGACGATTGACAACCTGCTGGGCTCGGGCCGGGTGATGAAACTTCGCCAGGCGCGGGTCCAGGCCGCGGCCCGCCCGGCCCGGCGCATCCTGGTGGTGGACGACTCGATTACCGTGCGCGAGGTCGAGCGGCGCCTGCTCGAAAATCGTGGCTTCGAGGTGGACACGGCGGTGGACGGCATGGACGGCTGGAACCGGGTACGGTCGGCGGCCTACGACCTGGTGATTTCAGACGTGGACATGCCGCGCATGAACGGGATCGAACTGGTCACCCGAATCAAGCAGGATGCGGCGCTCAAGCGGATTCCGGTGATGATCATCTCCTACAAGGACCGCGAAGAGGATCGCCTGCGCGGCCTGGAGGCCGGGGCGAACTACTACCTGGCCAAGAGCAGCTTCCAGGACGAGGGGCTGATCCAGGCGGTCAACGAACTGATCGGGGAGGGGTAGGATGGGCATGGTCAAATCACCCATGTCGAATACCGATTGGGTTGGCTTGGGTTGAGCCATGCGCATCGGCATTGTCAACGATATGCGGCTGGCGGTTGAAGCGCTCCGGCGCGTGGTGACCGGCGCGCCGGGCTACACCGTGGCTTGGGTGGCCTACGATGGAGCCGAGGCGGTTGCCAAGTGCGCGCAGGATACGCCGGACTTGGTGCTGATGGACCTGATCATGCCGGTCATGGACGGCGTCCGCGCGACTGCCGAAATCATGCGCCGCTCGCCGTGCGCCGTGCTGGTCGTGACCGCGACGGTTGAAGGTCACGCCGCCAAAGTTTTTGAAGCGATGGGTTGCGGGGCGCTGGATGCCGTGGCGACGCCGGTGCTGGGGCCCGACGGGAAAATCCAAGGCGGTGAGGCGCTGCTGGCCAAGATCGCCAACCTGGCCCGCCTGACCGGACGGCGGGAGGCAAGCGAGCCGCCGGTCCGGCCGGCCGCGCGGCTCGCGTTCGAGGCGCCCGGAACCGCGCCGCTGGTCGCGATCGGCGCTTCCACCGGCGGCCCCAAGGCGCTGGCCGACGTGCTCGGCGCGGCGCCGGCCGATCTTGGCGCGGGCATCGTCGTCATTCAGCACGTGGATGTCCAGTTCGCCGGCGGCCTGGCCGATTGGCTGGGCAGCCAGTGCCGCTTGCCGGTCCGGCTGGCGGTCGAAGGCGGCGAAGTGGTTTGCAATCAGATTCTGTTGGCCGCCAGCAATGACCACCTGGCGCTGGGGGCCGATCGGCGGCTGCACTACACGGCAGACCCGAAAGAGTGCGCTTATCGGCCGTCGGTGGACGCCTTTTTTCGCAGCGCCTTGAAATACTGGCCGCGGCGGGACTTGGCGATCCTGCTGACCGGCATGGGCCGGGACGGAGCGGCGGGCCTGCTGGAACTGCGGCGCGCCGGCTGGCACACGATCGCGCAGGATGAGCGCAGCAGCGTGTTGTACGGCATGCCCAAGGCCGCCGCGGAAATCGGCGCGGCGGTTGAGATTCTGCCGCCGGATCGAATTCGGGAGGCGATAATTCAATTCGCGCGGCAAGCCCGAGTGTGATATGAAAAAAACAACAGGGTAACCTTAACTTTGAACCTTGAAATTTGATTGGTCCCACATGTCCCCAACTGGAAAAGAGCAGGAAACCGCCCCAACCGGGGTCAGCGCGCACCTCATCACGGTGCTGCTGGTTGACGATCAGTTGATGATCGGCGAAGCGGTGCGCCGGATGCTGGCCGAGGAACAAGACATTCGTTTTCATTACTGCCGCAATCCGACAGAGGCGGTCCAGACAGCGGTCCAGGTCGAACCCACGGTGATCCTGCAAGACCTGGTCATGCCGGACATTGACGGCCTGACACTGGTCAAATACTACCGCGCCAACGCGAAGACCCGGGACATCCCGCTGATTGTGCTCTCGACCAAGGAGGAGCCGCGCGTCAAGGCCGACGCCTTCGCGCTTGGCGCCAACGACTACCTGGTGAAGCTGCCCGACAAGATCGAGCTGATCGCCCGCATCCGCTACCACTCGCGGGGCTATATTAACATGCTCCAGCGCAACGAGGCGGTCCGGCAGTTGGAGGAGGAACTGGCGGAGGCCGCCGCCTATGTGAAGAACCTGCTGCCGCCGCCGCTGGCCGACGGGCCGATCCGCACCGACTGGCGGTTCATCACGTCCACCTCGCTCGGGGGCGATTCGCTGGGCTATCATTGGCTGGACGACGACCATTTCGCGCTGTTCCTGCTGGATGTCTGCGGGCATGGGGTTGGCGCCGCCCTGCTCTCGGTTTCCGTGATGAACGTCCTGCGTTCGCAGACGTTGCCGGACACCGATTTCCGCGATCCCGCGCAGGTGCTCCGCGCGCTGAACGACAATTTCCAGATGGAGAAGCAGAACGGCATGTATTTCACAATCTGGTATGGCGTATACCGGGCATCCGCGCGCCGCCTGGTCTATGCCAGCGGCGGCCATCCGCCGGCCCTGTTTATATCCGATGGCGGCGGCGCGCGCGTCACCCGGTTGGAAGCGCGCAACATGATCATCGGCGGCATGCCGGACATGCCGTTCAGCAGCCAGGAATTTGTGATAGACCGGCCCGGCCGCCTTTATCTGTTCAGCGACGGGGTGTATGAGGTCAACTGCCCGGGCGGCGGTGTCTGGACGTTCGATGCCTTTGTGGAATTCATGGCGGCCCAGCCGCCGGCGGAGCCTCCGCCGGTGATGGACCGCCTCCTGGCGCATGCGCGTCGGCTGAACGGATCGGACGTGCTGCCGGACGATTTTTCGATGGTCGAATTTCATTTGCGATGATTCGCGGAGCGCGTGACATGGAACTCAAAGTTATCCGGATGGACGAGCGGGTCACCCACTTGGCCATCAGCGGCAAACTGGATATCAACACCGTAATGGCGGGCGAGCCGGATTTCTGGGCGCACACGGTCGGCCGCCAGAAACCCGCGTTGGTGGATATTGCCGGCGTCACATTTCTTGGCTCGATGGGCATTCGGATGCTGTTGAACGCCTTCCTGACCCTGAAAGACAAGGGCGTCCCGTTGATCCTGCTCAATCCGCCGCCGCTGATCGAAAAAACCTTCAAGCATGCCGGCCTGCTGGATCTGCTGGCGATCGAGCGCGACGAGCGGCAGGCGCTGGAAAAACTGGGGGCCGGATGAACCGGCGGCTCGTTTGGTTGGGCCTGTTGCTGGCGCTGCCGGCCGTCGCCGAGCAGCCGGACTTGATCGCCGTCACCGCGGCCGCGCCGGGCATCCGACTCGATATCCGCTATGCCACCAGCAACAATTTTACCGGCCAGGCGGTGTACCCGGCGGCCGAGGCCTACCTGCGTCGTCCCGTGGCCGAAAAGCTGGCGGCGGTCGAGGCGGAATTGGAAACGCAGAACCTCGGATTGAAAGTATTCGACGCGTATCGCCCGCTCGCCGTGCAAAAGCGGTTCTGGGAGATTATGCCCGACGAGCGCTACGTCGCCGACCCGCAAAAAGGTTCGCGGCATAATCGCGGTTCGGCGGTGGATGTGACCCTGGTGCGCCGCGATACGGGGATTGAGCTGCCGATGCCGACCCCTTATGACGACTTCACCGAAAAGGCCGGTTGGGCGTATACCAACTTCCCTCCGGAAGTGTTGCGCAATCGTGAACTGCTGCGGGAGGTTATGACCCGCCACGGCTTCCTGCCGTTCCCGACCGAATGGTGGCACTACGACGACGCGGCTTGGACCAATTACAGCATCCTGGATATCAATTTCAGCGATCTGAATGCCGCCCCGTGCCCGGCGCCGGCTGCGCCCTGATTTCAAAATCGCAGACCAACGGCAGGTGATCGGAGAGCGTCACTTGCGGGATGGCGAAGCCCGTCACCTCGATTTCCGGGCTGCAGAGAATGAAATCCAATTGCCGGCGCGGCGCGCGGCTGGGGAAGGTGGGCAGATTGCTGAGGTTGGCGGTCTGCAAGCCGGTGGCGGCCAGGAACAACTGCAACTCGCGGTGGCCCCACAGGACATTGAAATCGCCGGCGACAATGAACGGCCGTTTCACATCGCCCAGCAGGGAGTGCAGGTCGCGCAACTGGTAGTGCCGGTGGCGGAACTTGAGCGAAAGGTGGACGAGGAAAATAGTCAGATCCTCCAGCTCCAGTTCCAGCACCAGCCGTTTCATTCCCTTTTCAAAGAAGTGGAACTTTTCGCCCTTGATTTTGTCGTTGGTCAGGAACGCGTTGACTTGTTTGCTGAACAGCGGCAACTTGCCGGCCAGCGAGTTGTGGTGATACTTGGAATAGGAGGAGTGGTAGTGGCCCAATGCACGGGCGATTACTTCGGCCTGGTTCTGCCGGCCGCTGCGGAACGAGCCGCTGTCCACCTCAACCAGCCCGATAATATCGGCGTTGACTGATTTGATGAACTCGATGAGTTTGTCCAGATTGCGGGCGGTTTTCCTCAAGTAGCCGCCGAAAGGCAGGGGGAAATGAAAGTTTCGTCCGGTGCCCGTGCCATAACGCACATTGTAGAGCAACAAGCGCATATTTACGGACAAAGTATGACGAACCCGCGGTGAAATGGCAAATAACGAAAGGGGCAGATCGCCTGCGGGGCATAAGGCCATGAATGCACTATCTTCAAGCGAGGGCGGCCGGCAATTGAACGGCGCGCGCGCCGCGTACAGAGTTGACCAGCCAGATTCGCTCGGCCGCGCGCAAATCGGAGCGCGTCAGGACGCGCTCGCATACCCGCCTTTGAGCCAGCAGCCAGGCGCGGTATGTGCCGGGCAGCAGACCGCAGACGACTGGCGGAGTGTAGAATTGCCCGTTGCGCTCCACGACGAGGTTGGCGATAGTGGATTCCGTCAGTTCCCCTTTTTCATTCCAGAGGATGACTTCCTCACAATCCGGCCGTTCGGCCAGCTTTTCCGCATAGATCGCGCGCCGGGTGGTTTTATGAAAAAGAAAGACATTGGATGAATCCACCGGCGTTCGCGCCAGGCCCACGCGGCCGGCCGACACGCGGGCCGCCAGAGGGCGCCACGCGGGCGATCCCGCCAGCCGGCCGTCGCGCCCGACCCGGAGCCGCACCCGACAGGGGCCTGCCGGAAACGCCGGGGTCAACGATTCAAGTTCTGCGCGCACCGCTTCGATATTCAGCGGAATGGAAAAGTACGCAGCCGAATCGGCAAGGCGCGCCAGATGCCAGTCTAGGAGAAAATAACCTTTTCCCGGCTCCCAGCGCAGGGTTTCCAGCAGCTCAAAATCCGCCGGCGGATCTGAAACCACCCGCGCCTTAAGGAGACACTCGTTGTATTCGCCGGAAGCCGTGGAATCCCAGACGACCCCCCCGCCGGTGCCGTATTCCGCCCGGCCCGCCCGACGGTCAATCAGCACGGTGCGGATCGCCACGTTGAACTGGGCGCGACCTCCAGGCGCCGCGTATCCGATGCAGCCGGTATAAACCCGCCGCGGGTCCGTTTCCAACTCGGCAATAATGCCCATCGTCGCCGGTTTGGGCGCGCCGGTGATCGAGGCGGCCGGGAAGAGCGCCTGAAAAATGTCCGCCAGACCGGCCGCGGTCCGCCCGCTCACCGTGGAAGTCATCTGCCACACCGCGGGATGCCGCTCAACATCGAAGAGGCTTTCCGCCACAACGCTGCCGGGCGCCGCGACACGCCCAATATCGTTGCGGACCATGTCCACAATCATAATGTTCTCGGCGCGGTTCTTGGGCGAAACTTTGAGCTGGTTGGCCTGGAGCGCGTCCTCGGCCGTGGTCCGGCCGCGCGCCGCCGTGCCTTTCATCGGCCGGGAGAGCAGTCTTTCACCCTCCCGCTCGAAGAACAATTCCGGTGAAGCCGAGCAGATGGCCCAGTCGCCAATGTCCACGAAGGCCGCATACGGCGCTTGCTGCGCGGCCGCCAGCCGGGCGAACCATTCCCAGGCATCGCCGGTGAATGGGGCGCGCAGGCGGAAGGTATAATTAACCTGATAGGTCCGGCCCTCGGCGATATACGCCTTGATTCGCGCGATGGCTTGCGCGTGGCGGTCCGGCGCGACGGCGGATTCCCATTTCGCGGGCGTGGCTGGCGGCGGGCCCCGTGGGCCGGGTGGCGCGACCCGTTCCGGCGAGGCGAACACGCCGAAGCAAAGCAGCGGAAATCCGCTTTCATCCGCGCGCACCGGCAAGGCCGGATCGAACGCCGGCGCGGCCTCATAGGCCATGAACCCGGCGGCGTAGAGCCGCCCGCGCGCGATGCGCGCCTCGATCGCGCGCAGGGCCGGCACGACCCCGGCCGGTTCGCGAACGCAAAAGACTTCCGCCGGCTCGCGGAAATGCAGCCAATGACCGCGCCGGGCATCCCGCAGCAGTATGTTGATATTCGCCATCCCGTCACCCCGCCGGGCCCAGGTTGTTAAACCGCTTCATGCTCCTCAATTGGCCCATCCGGGCGCGAGCAGAAAATGCGCGCCGCGCATTGGGTCAAGCGGGAAGGGATCCTGCCGAATGAAGCGGGTTGGATGGTTCATGCCGGTTCATCGGCAACCCGGGCCACCCGCCCTCCGGCCGCGGTTTCCGTCCCCAGGAAATTCAAAAGAAAAAATTGACACCATATCGCCGCTCCTTTAATCTCCGCCCCTCTATGTGTTGAACAAGGGCGATTTCCGTATGAAAACGACGTTACCCCGCGAAGCGGATTTGAAGAAACAGTGGTTTGTGATTGACGCCACGGACAAGCCGGCTGGCCGGCTGGCCGTGCGCATTGCCAACATCCTGCGCGGCAAGACCAAGCCGATTTATACGCCGCACATGGACACCGGCGACTTCGTTGTCGTGATCAATGCGGCGAAGGTCAAGCTCAGCGGTCGGAAGGACGAGCAGAAGAAGTATCAGAGCTATTCCGGTTTTCCGGGCGGCCACCGGTTCACCAAGGCCGGCGTTATTCGCGCTCGCAAGCCGGCGTATCTCATTGCGCATGCGGTGAAAGACATGCTGCCGCGGAACAAGCTCAGCCGCCAGTTGATCCGGCGGCTCAAGATTTACGCCGGCGCGGAACACCCGCACGCGGCGCAGAACCCGCAGGCCATCGGCCTGTAAACGGATCAACGGAGGAAGTCAGCCGTGGTACAGAAGATATCGGAATATGTCGCTACGGGCCGTCGGAAAACGGCGGTTGCCCGTGTCCGGCTCGCGCACGGGGTCGGCAAGATCATCGTCAACGGCCGGGATTTCAAGGCGTATTTCCCGGTGGAATCCATCCGGAATTTTATCGAGCAGCCGTTCAAGGCGACGGATACCCTCAAGCGGTATGACGTGATCGCCACGCTTAATGGCGGCGGGCTCAATGGGCAGGCCGGCGCGTTGCGCCACGGGATTTCCCGCGCCCTGCTCTACACGGACACCACGGAGGAGAAACCCATCCGCAAGGCCCTCAAGTCCGGCGGTTTCCTGACCCGCGACCAGCGCATGAAGGAGCGCAAGAAATACGGACAACCGGGGGCGCGCAAGCGGTTCCAGTTCTCGAAACGCTAATCCTTGCCGCCGTTTGCCGCGACGACCCCGAATGTCAACCGCATTCGGGGTTTGTCGTTTCTTCGACAGGCGGTTGTGGATGCATAATCTTGGACCGAGAAACTTGAGGTTGAAAACCTGAGATTTGAGTGAAAAAACAGCGGGCAATCGCCGCCGACTTTTCACCTTGAAATTTGAACTTATGAAAACTCCACATGTAAACATTCAAGAAATGATCCGGCTCCCCAAGGGCTTTCGGGCCGGCGGGGTGGCCGCCGGGCTCAAGAAAAGCGGCGATCGTGACATGGCGCTGATTTTTTCCGACACGCCCTGCGCGATGGCCGGCACGTTCACCACCAATCAGGTCAAAGCCGCGACGGTGAAACTCGACATGGCGCGGCTCAAGAGCCGGACGCCGGGCCACGGGGTGATCATCAACAGCGGCAACGCGAACTGTTGCAATGGGCCGCAAGGGATGAAAGATGCGGAGCGGATGGCGGCATTGACCGCTGAATTACTCGGGGTCAGTCCGCAGACCTGCTACGTCTGCTCCACCGGCCGGATTGGCGTTAACCTGCCGATGGATATCATTGAACCCGGCATTCGGAAGATTGTCGGCGCCATTCGCGCGGATGGCGGCGAGGAGGCCGCGCGCGCGATTATGACCACGGACACGCGACCAAAATTTGGCACCGTCCGCCTGAAGATCGGCGACCGGCCGGTGATCCTTTCCGGCATGGCCAAGGGCGCGGGGATGATTGAGCCCCACATGGCGACCATGCTTTGTTTCCTGCTGACCGATGCGCGGGTCAAGCCCGGCGCGCTGCAGCGGGCGCTGTCGGATGCGGTCGCGGATAGTTTCAACCGCATCACGGTGGACGGCGACATGAGCACGAACGACACCGTCCTGTTCTTCGCGAATGGCCAGGCCGGCAATGCCGAACTCGGCCCGGGCCATAAGGATTGGCCGGCATTTGCCGCGGCAGTCCGGGCCTTGTGCCTCAACCTGGCGTTGAAGATGGTTCATGACGGCGAAGGCGCCGACAAGTTTGTCACCATCCGGGTCAAGGGCGCGCGGAATGCGGCGGACGCGGATGTCGCGGCTCGGTCGGTCGCCAATTCCATGCTGGTGAAAACCTCCTGGGCCGGCGGCTACCCGAACTGGGGCCGGATCATGGATGCGCTGGGCTACAGCCCGGCGCGGGTAATTGAAAACAAGGTCGAAATGTTCTATGACGGACGCCTGGCCGTCCGCCAAGGCGTCAAGGCTGGGGTGTCCATTGACCAGATGAAGCGCATTCAGGCGCAAAAGGATTTTACGATCACGATTGATCTGCACCTCGGCCAGGGCGAGGCGGTGATCTATACGTGCAACTGCACGGAGGAGTACGTGCGGATCAATATGTAAATCTCGTACTCGATACGAGCTTGGGCTGTTTCTTTCGAGTAGGAGTACGAGTACGATCCGCGAGTACGAGTAGCGAGGTCATTCCCATGCAAAAAGTCATCGAAAAAGCCGACGTCCTGATCGAAGCGCTGCCGTATATCCAGAAGTTCCGGGGCGATGTCGTGGTCGTCAAGTTCGGCGGCAGCGCCGTGGAGGACAAGACCGCCGTCGCAAACATCCTGAAGGATATTGCGTTCATGGAATGCGTCGGGCTCTGCCCCGTGCTGGTCCACGGCGGCGGCAAGGCGATTTCTCAGCGGATGACGGAAGCCGGCCTCAAACCGGCCTTCCTCAAGGGCTTGCGGGTGACGGATGCCGATTCGATCCGGATCGTTGAGCAGGTGCTGAACCGGGAGGTCAATGCCGACCTGGTCCAGCAGCTCGAGGGGTTCGGCTGCAAGGCGCGCGGTCTGCACGGCGAGCATATCATCACCGCGGCCAAACACACGGAGCGGGATCCGCAGAGCGGCGCGACGCTGGACTGGGGCTTTGTCGGCGACGTGACGGACGTGGATGTCGAGATTATCCGGGCCTTTATCCGCTCGCAGATCGTGCCGGTAATCACCCCGCTCGGGTATGGGCGGGACCGGCTGCTGTATAATATCAATGCCGACGAGGCCGCGGCGGCGATCGCCACCAAACTGGAGGCGCGCAAGCTGGTGTTTCTCTCGGACGTGCCCGGCCTGTTGCGCGACCCGGCGGATAAAACTTCGATTATCTCCACGCTCAAACTCGGCGAGGTGGAGGAGCTGATCCGCCGCGGGGTGATCAGCGGCGGGATGATCCCGAAGATCGGCGGCGCGATCAAGGCGCTCAAGTCCGGGGTCAGGAAAACGCATATTATTGACGCGGCGTTGCCGCATTCTTTGTTGTTGGAGTTGTTTACGGATCAGGGAGTCGGAACGGAGATTGTCCAATGAATTCATCCAGTGAAGTCGTGCAGACCCATCAGCGGTATGTCATGTCCACCTACGCGCCGGAGACGGTATTTGTCCGGGGCCGGGGCGCCAAGCTGTGGGATTTCGAGAACCGGGAGTACCTTGATTTCCTGTCCGGCATTTCCGTGCTGAACGTCGGGCATTGCCACCCGAAGGTGGTCGCGGCGGTCACGCGGCAGGCCGGCAAGCTGATGCATACGTCGAACCTGTTCTTCAACGAGAACCAGCCGGCGCTGGCCAAGGCGCTCTCCGAGCGGTCGCTCGGCGGCAAGTGTTTCTTTTGTAACTCGGGCGCCGAGGCGAACGAAGGTCTGATCAAGCTCGCGCGGCTTTGGGGTCACGCCGAGGGCCGGTATGAGATCATTACCATGCGGAACTCGTTCCATGGCCGGACGCTGGCCACGCTGACCGCGACCGGACAGACGAAATATCAGAAGGGCTTCGAGCCGATGGTGCCCGGTTTCGCCTACGCCGACTTCAACGACCTGGCGTCGGTCCAGGCGGCCCTTACGGACCGGACCGTCGGCGTGCTCGTCGAGGCCGTCCAGGGCGAAGGCGGCATCCTGCCGGCCACCGCCGAGTTCATGCAGGGCCTGCGCAAGCTGTGCGACGAGAAGAACCTGTTAATGCTGTGCGACGAGGTTCAGTGCGGCATGGGCCGGACGGGCAAATGGTTCGGCTACCAGCACTATAATGTCCAGCCGGACGCGATCTCGCTGGCCAAGGCGCTCGGCGGCGGCTTCCCGATCGGCGCGCTCTGCGCCGGGCCGAAACTGTCCGACGTCTTCAAGCCGGGCAATCACGCCAGCACCTTCGGCGGCAATCCGCTGGCCTGCGCCGCGGCGCTGGCCGTGATCGAGGTGATCGAGGAGGAGGAACTGCTCCGGAACGCCGAGCGAATGGGCAAATTGTTCATGGACGAGTTGCGGAAACTGGCCGAGAAATACTACTTCATCAAGGAAATCCGGGGCCTGGGCCTGATGGTCGGCATGGTTTGCGACCGGCCCGTCAAGCCGCTGGAAAAGATCGCCAAGGAGAAAGGGCTGGTAACCATCGCGACCGCGGAAAAGGTGATCCGGTTCCTGCCGCCGCTGAATGTGAACGATCAGTTGATCAAAAAAGCCGCGCAAATTATGGACGAGGCCTGTGTGGCCTGGCCCGAGCCGTGGGGGAGGAATGCCTAAATGAAAATAGTGCTCGCTTATTCGGGTGGTTTGGACACGTCGGTCATTCTGCGTTGGCTGGTGGAAACCTACAAGGCCGAGGTGATCGCTTTCGCGGCCAACATCGGCCAGGCGGAGGAACTGGGCGGCTTGAAGCAGAAGGCGCTGAAAACCGGCGCTTCCAAAATCTACATTGATGATCTGCGCGCCGAGTTCGCGCGCGACTTCATCTTTCCGATGCTGCGCGCGGGCGCGGTCTACGAGTCCGGTTATCTGCTGGGAACCTCAATTGCCCGCCCGCTGATCGCCAAGCGGATGGTGGAGATCGCGCGGGCCCATCAGGCCGACGCCATCAGCCATGGCGCGACCGGCAAGGGCAACGACCAGGTTCGGTTCGAGGTGACGGCCTACGCGCTGATGCCCAACATTCAGATCATTGCGCCCTGGCGCGAACCGCGGTTCCGCGAGCAGTTCGCCGGGCGGCGGGCGATGATTGAATATTGCGAGCGGCATCGAATTCCGGTCGAGGTCACATCGAAGAAACCGTATTCCACGGATCGCAATCTGCTGCACATCTCGTTCGAGGGCGGGATTCTCGAGGATGCTTGGAACGAGCCGCCGCCGGAAATGTTCAAGCTGTCCGTCGCGCCGGAAAAGGCGCCGGCGAAGCCGGAATATGTCGAGATCGAGTTCAAGGGCGGCGACGCCGTCGCCGTGAACGGCAAGCGGTTGAACCCGCTGCAGGTCATGGAGACGTTGAATGCGCTCGGCGGTCGGCACGGCGTGGGCCGGGCGGACCTGGTGGAAAATCGGTTCGTGGGGATCAAGAGCCGCGGCGTTTACGAAACGCCAGGCGGCACGATTCTGCACAAAGCCCGCGAAGCGGTGGAGCAGATTACCATGGATCGCGAGGTGCTCCATCTGCGTAATTCGCTGGTGCCGCGCTACGCCGAACTGGTCTACTATGGTTTCTGGTTCGCGCCGGAACGGATCATGCTCCAAAAGGCGATGGACGAAGCCGCTGCCTGCGTCACGGGCGTTGCGCGCCTGAAGCTGTACAAAGGTTCCTGTGTGATCGCCGGGCGCAAGTCGAAGCAGTCGCTGTTCGATCCGCGTCTCGCCAGTTTCGAAGGCAATGTCGGTTACGACCAGGGCGACGCCACCGGCTTCATCAAGCTCAACGCGCTGCGTTTGCGCGTGCGCGCGCGAGCCCTAGGCAAAAAATAAGGAAACCGCGAATTAACGCGAATTTTCGCGAATTGGGAGGGGTCGGGGTGGCGGCGGAGGTTCTGGAAAAGGAATTAGTGTATCAACTTGTCGGGTGCGCAATGCGTGTACATCGGGAAGTCGGATACGGATTGCGGGAAGAGACTTATGAACGCGCGCTATGCGTGGAGCTGGCGCATAATTCCTTGAAATACGACCAGCAATTGGCTTTTCCGGTCTTTTATCGCGGCCAGAAAATGGATGACTATATCCCTGACATGGCCGTCGAACAGAGAGTTTTGATTGACGCGAAAACCATCGATGCCATAACCGATACCGAACGCGGGCAGATGTTGAACTATCTTCGTATCACTGGTTACAGAGTAGGTTTGATTATCAATTTCAAGCACCCTTCCCTGCAGCGGGAGCGCATGGTTCTTGATCCATCGAGATAAAAACAATTCGCGATAATTCGCGTCAATTCGCGGTCAATAAATGAATGCGTATACATACAAGCTCAACACGCTCCACGCCGAGGGCGTCCCGGTCCCCGCCCTGGCCCGGCGATACGGCACGCCGCTCTACATTTACAGCCAGACGCATTTGCGGTCCCAGTACGCCGCGCTTCAGGCGGCCATGCGCGAGTTCAACCCGCTGATCTGCTTTTCGGTCAAGACCAACACCAATGCCGCGGTGATCAGCACATTTGCGGCGGAAGGCGCCGGGGCGGACGTGGTGTCCGGCGGCGAACTCCAGCGCGCGCGGCGCGCGGGCGTCGCGGCGAACCGGATCGTTTTCGCGGGCGTCGGCAAGACCACGGCGGAAATCGAGCTGGCCCTGCGCGCCGGCATCCTGTTTTTTACGGTGGAGTCGGAGCCGGAGATGGAGCGGATTGCCGCATGCGCGGCCCGGCTCAAGCGAACCGCGCGGATCGCCTTTCGGGTCAACCCGGACGTGGATCCCCGCACCCACAAGTACATCAGCACGGGCAAGCAGGAGAACAAGTTCGGGCTTGATCTCCAGCGCATCGCGCGCGCTTACGCGCGCGCGGCGCGGCGGCCGGAATTGGAACTTGCCGGTTTGCACCTGCACATTGGTTCGCAGATTCTTTCGCCGGCGCCGTTCGCCGAGGCGCTCTGGCGGGTGTCGTCCCTCTGTCGCGACCTCAAGCAGCGTTATCCTGCGTTCCGCTATCTCGACATCGGCGGCGGGCTGGGCATTCGCTACCAGCCGGGCCAGGAGACGCCGGACCCGCGTAAATTGGCCGCCGCTTTGCGGCCCATTCTGAAGAAACTGGACTTGCAACTGGTCATGGAGCCCGGCCGGTTCCTGGTCGGCAACGCCGGGATTCTGGTCGCGACCGTCCAGTACGTGAAAGACGGCCCCGGGAAAAAGTTTGTCGTGGTGGACGCGGGCATGAACGATTTGATCCGCCCGCCGCTATACCAGGCCTATCATGAAATCCTGCCGGTTCAAAAAACGGCGCGGCGCTATTTTGGCGATCTGGTCGGTCCGATCTGCGAATCGAGCGATTTTCTCGCCGCCGACCGCGAGCTGCCGGCCGTGGCCGCGGGCGATTGCGTGGCGGTGATGAGCGCCGGCGCCTACGGCTTTGCCATGGCCTCCAACTATAACAGCCGCCCGCGTGCCGCCGAGGTCATGGTCGCCGGCCGCCGGGCCGCGCTGATCCGCCGCCGCGAGACGGTCGCGGACCTGGTGCGCGCCGAGGTGCGGCCGGTCTGGCAGCATTCCGCGTGATGAGCCGGCCGCCGGCGGCGCATCCCCAAGTTTTCCGGGAATCACTCTGCATCGGCAGGCTTAAGAGAAGTCCGAAAAGTCCGCTACGTCCGACTGACGTGAACGGCGGCGCAGACGGGCCGGTATGCCGAACTTCCTTGGTTTACACTGAAACGCGGGGCAAAGGCATCACCGGCGGGTGCGCCGGAGCGGTGTGATCCCGCGGGGTGGTTCGGAATAAACTGTACATTTTTCCAATGATTGGAAAAATCCACCCTGGATTTTCCAATGATTGGAAAAATCCGCCTGGAGGGTGGTTGTCATGTTTGAAGGTGCCTATACCGCGATCGTCACGCCGTTTAATCGGGACGGCACGGTGGATTTTGGAAAGCTGCGCGAACTGGTTGAACTCCAGGTCAAGGGCGGAATGGACGGGATCGTGCCGGTGGGCACGACCGGCGAGTCGCCGACGCTGGACTACCAGGAGCATGCGCAAGTTATCGAAACCTGCATTAACGCGGCCAACCGCCGGCTCAAGATCATTGCCGGCACCGGCGCCAACTCGACCCGCGAGGCCTTGGAACTGACCCGGCACGCGATCGCCGCGGGCGCCGACGGGACGCTGCAGGTGACGCCCTATTACAACAAGCCCAACGCCACCGGCCTGATCCGGCACTTTACTGCCGTGGCCGACCTCGGGTTGCCGACGGTGCTTTACAACATCCCGGGGCGAACCGGCCGCGAAATTCCGGTCGACACCGTCGTCGAACTGGCGCGGCATCCGAAGATCGTTGCGTTAAAGGAGGCCGGCGGCAGCGTGGACCGCGTCAGCCAGATCGTGGCGCGGTGCCCGATCGAAATTCTGTCGGGCGACGACGCGTTGACCCTGCCGATGATGGCGGTCGGCGCGGTGGGCGTCATCAGCGTGGCGTCGAACGTCGCGCCGCAGGCCGTGGCGGACATGGTGCACGCGGCGTTGCGGGGCGACTTTGTCGGCGCGCGCCAGTTGCACCAGCGCTATTACCGGTTGTTCACGGATCTGTTCGTGGACACGAACCCGATTCCGGTCAAGGCCGCGCTGGCGATGATGGGCCGAATCGAAGAGGTCTATCGGTTGCCGCTGTGCGAACTGGGCGAGGCTCCGCGTCGAAAGCTGGCGGAGACGCTGCGGGCAGTGGGGCTGATGTAAGGGAGTTTCAGCGTCGGCGCGGATTGCGGATCAATGGCGTTTATTTGGCCATTGGCCGGCGGCAATGGGACGGAAGCGAGGTTAAGAATGAAAAACATGGTGTTAATTGGCGCGGCCGGCCGAATGGGCAAAAATATTATTCGCTGTCTCGGCGGTGGCGCGGCGCCGGGGCTGAAGCTCGTTGGCGCCATTGATCTCTGGGACTGTCCGGAGCGGGAGCAGGATGCCGGGCTGGCCGCGGGGGTGGGCGCGCTGGGGGTCAAGATTACCAGCGACCTGGCGGCGGTGGCGGCGGCGGCCGATGTCTTTGTTGACTTCAGCGGCCACAACAGCACCGCCGGCAATGCCCCGCGGATCGCCGGCTGGGGCAAGGCGCTGGTGGTTGGGACCACCGGGCTGTCGTTGGAGGAAAAGGCCAATGTTGAAACGGCGGCGCTGAAAATTCCGGTGGTGATGGCGCCCAACATGAGTCTGGGCGTGAATCTATTGTGTGCGCTGGTGGAACAGGCCGCGCGCACGCTGAAGGAAAAGGGTTACGATATCGAGATTATCGAGCGGCATCACCGGCGCAAGAAGGATTCGCCGAGCGGCACGGCGATCGGGCTGGGCGAGGCGGCGGCGCGTGGAATGGGCTGGGATCTGAAGCAGGCCGCGATCCACGGCCGCAGCGGGCTGGTCGGCGAGCGGCCGGCCGGCCAGATCGGGTTCCATGCGGTGCGCGGCGGCGACATTGTCGGCGATCATACGGTGTTGTTCGCCGCCGATGGCGAATGCCTCGAGTTGTCGCACCGGGCGACGAGCCGCGATGCGTTTGCAACCGGCGCGCTGCGGGCGGCGGTCTGGGTGGTCGGCCAACCGCCCGGTTTTTATACCATGAAAGATGTCCTGGGGTTGTAACGGAGCGGCGATCATGGCGGTCAGGAAAACGGAAGCGGGATTGAGTCTGGGGACCAACATGGGCGACCGGCTGGCCTTCTTGAAGGAGGCCCGGAAACGGATCGAAGCTTTGCCGGACGTGCGGGTGGCGGCCGCGTCGCCGGTCTATGAGACGGAACCGATCGGCGTGATGCCGCAGTACAAGGACATGAAGTTTCTCAATGCCGTGTTGATCGTCGAAGGCGCCTGGACCGCGCATGAACTGTACGACATGATGCAGGAGGTCGAGGCCGCGATGGGCCGGCACCGCGGGCTGGACCGGTATGCCCCGCGGACGATTGACATTGACTTGATTTACGTCGGCGATGCGCGCATCCGCAGCGGCGGGCTGGTCATTCCCCATCCGCGCTGGACCAGCCGGCGTTTTGTGTTGCAGCCGCTGGCCGATGTCCGACCCAACCTGGTGCTGCCGGGCGACCGGCGAACCGTGCGGCAGGTGCTGGCCGAACTTGAGGATGGCGAGCAGGTGGATAAACTGACCGACGAGTGGTGAGGAGCTGTGGGATGAGCAACACCGGCCGTGTCAAATGGACCACGACCCGAATCCGGGCGCTCAAGGGCAAGCAGAAGATCGCCGCGCTGACCGCTTATGATTATTCCACGGCGCGGCTGGTGGATGAAGCGGAGATCCCGATCGTGCTGGTCGGAGACTCGCTCGGCATGGTGATGCTTGGCTACGAGACCACGCTGCCGGTCACGATGGAGGAGATGCTGCACCACACGGCCGGCGTGGTTCGCGGGGTCGAATACGGCCTGGTGGTGGCCGATATGCCGTTCCTGTCCTACCAATCCTCGATTTCTCAAGCAGTCGAAAATGCCGGCCGGTTTCTGAAGGAGGCCGGCGCGCAGGCGGTCAAAATTGAGGGCGGCGTGATTCGGCGCGAAACGATCCGCGCGCTGGAGGCCAACGGCATTCCGGTGATGGGCCATATCGGCTTGACGCCCCAGAGCGTAAGGCAATTCGGCGGCTACAAGGTGCAGGGAAGAACCACGAAAGACGCGCAAAAGATTATGGACGACGCGCGCGCGGTCGCGGAGGCCGGCGTCTTCAGTCTCGTGCTCGAGGGCATTCCACACGACCTGGCCCGCGAGATCACGGCGCAGGCGCCGATCCCGACGATCGGGATCGGGGCCGGTCCGCACTGCGATGGCCAGGTGCTGGTGGTGCATGACATGCTTGGGCTCTACGGGGAATTCGCCCCGAAATTTGTCAAGCGCTACGCGCATATCGGCCAGGAGATGAAGCGGGCGTTTGTGGCCTATCGGAAAGAGGTGGAAGCCGGCCAGTTTCCCGGCGCGGAGCATTCGTACTGACATGAAGATCATTCGCGCGCCGTCCGAGATGCAGTGGGCTGCCCGGGAGTTGCGCCGTCAGGGCCGGCGGATCGGGTTTGTGCCGACGATGGGCTACCTGCACGCGGGGCATGCCTCGCTGATGCGGTTGGCCCGGCGGCAGGCGGACACGGTCGTGGTCAGCATTTTTGTCAATCCCACCCAGTTCGGGCCGAACGAAGATTTTACCCGATACCCGCGTGATTTCGAGCGGGACGAGGCGATCTGCCGGCAGGAGGGCGTGGACGTCATTTTTTATCCTGCGGCGCCGGAAATCTACCTGGCGGATCACAGTGTCTACGTGGTCGAGGAAAAACTATCGCGCGGGCTTTGCGGCGCGTCGCGGCCGGCGCATTTCCGCGGCGTCGCGACGGTGGTGGCCAAGCTGTTCAACCTGGTTCTGCCGGATTGCTGCGTGTTGGGCGAGAAGGACGCCCAGCAGTTGCGCGTGCTGCGGCGCATGGTGCGCGACCTCAATTTCCCCGTGGAAATCATTCCGGGCCCGACCGTGCGCGAGCCGGACGGGCTGGCGTTGAGTTCCCGCAACGTTTATCTTTCGGTGGAGGAGCGCCGGCAGGCGCTCTGCCTGCGGCGCGCGCTGGACGCGGCGGAACAGCTTTACGCCGCGGGCGAAAGGCGCGCGGCCAATATCCGGCAGGCCATGCAGGAACGTATCGCCGCCGCGCCGTTGGCGCGCACCGATTATATTGAAATCGTGGATGACGAGTCGTTGGAGCCCGTGGCGGACATCACGCGTCCGGCGCTGGTGGCGCTGGCCGTCTTCCTGGGCAAGACCCGGCTGATTGACAACACGGTGCTGCGGTGACGGAGGGAGCGCGCCCGTATGCCGAGCGCCTATGCCCCCGGAATTAATGTTCTGCTGGAGGAACACCCCGACTGGCTGAAAGGCCTGCGCGTTGGATTGGTCGCGCATCCGGCCAGCGTTGACGCCTCCGGCTGCCCGTCACCCGAACGGTTGAGGGAAAAGATCGGCACGCGGTTGGTTGCCCTTTTCGGCCCGGAGCATGGGTTTGCCGGACGGGCCGGCGCGGGTGAGCCGGTCGGCGCGGCGCTTCATCCCGACTGGGGGATACCCGTTCATTCGCTTTACGGCGCGACGCGCAGGCCCACACCGGAGATGTTGGCGGAATTGGATGTCATCGTATTCGACCTTCAGGATCTTGGGGCGCGGCCATACACCTATGTCTCTACCCTGCGGTATGTGTTGGAGGCCGCGGCGGAAAACGACAAAGCCGTGATCGTGGCCGATCGTCCGGTGCCGCTGCCGCAGGCGGTGGACGGTCCGTTGCCGAAGCCCGGTTTTGACAGTTTTGTGGCCATGATTCCGGCGCCGGTCGCGTACGGCATGACGCCCGGCGAGACCGCGCTTTGGCTGCGCGCCACGCTGGGGTTGCATGTTTACCTGCGGGTCGCGCCTCTGCGCGGCTATCGGCGCGATGCGTTTACCGGCGGCTGGATGCCGTGGATTGCGCCCTCGCCGGCGATTCGTTCGTGGGCGTGCGCGGCCGGATTTCCCGCGACGGTATTCTTCGAGGCTTTGCCGGCATTCGACCACGCGCGTCGGACAGAGCAGGCCTTCCAGCGCGTGGGCGCGCCGGGGTTGGACGCGGCGGAGGCCTGCCGACGGTTGGACGCGCTGGGTTTGCCGGGCGCGCGGTTCCGGCCAGTGGCCTACGATCCGTTGGCCGGCGCGTGCGCGGGCCGGATGATTCCCGGCGTTGAGCTGCAACTGACGGACCCCGCAGTTTTCCAGCCGGCGCGGACCGGCGTGGCGCTCATCTGTGTATTGCAGGCGCTGTGCGGGGCGGCCATGCTGTGGGAACATCCCGACGCGCGTCCGGCGTTTTTTGACCAGTTGATGGGCACGGATGTGGTGCGCCGGATGATCCAGGCGGGCGCGGCGCCGGATGCAATCGCCGCCGTGTGGGAACCGGAAATTACGGCGTTTCAAAAACTGCGGCATCGGTTCCTGATATATGATTAGCGCAGGCGTTACGTTCTGGCGCACGGCGGTTGCGTGGGGATCAATTTCACCGGACCGGCGGCGGCTCCGGAAATGCTGAAATCTTATGGATAACAACATGGGCTTGCCCCGCGCCAACCCGGGGCGCGCGCGTGGAAAACAGGTTGCAGATAGAACGGGCGGTCGTTAAGTTACAAGCGATCGCAGGCCGGAGGGGTGGCTGAGCGGTTTAAGGCATCCGACTCGAAATCGGAAGAGCGCCCTTCAAAGGTGCTCCGTGGGTTCAAATCCCACCCCCTCCGCCAGTTTTGAACCTCGGGATTGTCAATTGCCTGCCGGGCCGTTATCTTAGCGACATGTTTCGGATGCCTCTAACCAGCGCAATTATTCTGGGGGCCATGACGGTCTTGGTTCATGGCCAGGATATCCGGCTGGCCAACGGGAGTGTCGTCAAGGGTACGGTTCTCCAGAAGACCGATACCGGGCTGGTTATTCAAACGCCGTCCGGCGAGCGGACCATTGAGTGGGCGCAACTTTCCGCCGGCACTCGCTACCGACTTCAACCGTTGTATCGGGCCAATTACGAAGCCGTCCTGCTGGGCTTGCCGGTTTCCGCCTGGACCAACGCGCCGGCTGCCGATGAGGAGAGCGCGACACCTGAGGCTTCGCCGGCCGCCAGCGCGGCGCCGGTCACGGAGGCGGCGCCGGCGCCGGTTGGTTCTCAATCGCTGGATTTTGCGTCTCAAGCCGCATTCGAGGTGGCGGACTGGTTGCGCAGCGGAGCGATTCCCGGCCTGCAATTGCGGGCCGCCGATGAGGCGCTCTACAAGGCTTTTCAGTACGGACCCGGGGCGGGCGAGGTGGTCTATCTGGTGCTGGACACCAAGGGCGGCGGCGATGTGCGTGATGTGCTGTTTGTCTATTCGCCCGGCAACGCCGCGCTCAGCCGGACGGTCAAATACTCCGGCTTCAAGAAGAGCGTGGGCGATAATCGGATTGTCTCTTTCAAGCGCGTGCCGCTGAACACCCGTTTTGGAATCATTGATACGCGCATCGAATTGGAGGCCTCCTCCAGCCTGACGACCTGGCTGTCGGTCACATTTTACGTTGATCTGACGGCAAACGACACCAAGGCCCGGATCATCTTGAGCGGCGAGATGCCCGATTACTTGGTCGGCGGTGGCTTGATCGGGGCGGCCGGAGTGCTGGACCTCCCGGTGCTGTGGCTGGCGCTGGATATGTCCACCGGCGCGCCGGCCGTCATCGGCAATCTGAACATGTCCGGCCTGCATGTAGTGCCGAAGGATGGCCTGGATAACAAGATAAACCTCGAGATCAGCGACAGCAAGGGTGCGGTGATCCAGCGGGAAACCGTCAAGCTGGATGAAAGCACGTTGAACGCCCCCAACCAGTTTCTGCTGCCGATCAAGAAAGCCACGCCCGGAGAGCTTTACACGGTCAAAGGCAGCATCAATCTGGCGCCGTTCTTCGGCAGCGTCACGCGCGAGGTCAAGGTGGTCGTTCCCAAGTAGTGTGGAGCACCGGGGGTGGATGGAGCGGTCGCGCTCCGTGGCGACTGGGTCGGCGCTTTTAACGCGCGCCTGAATCATGACGCGGGTTGACTGGCGCCGCCGGCCGGCTCAACCGCCGCTGCCGCACAGCCTCGAAGAGCAGGATGGTGGTTGCCGCCGCGACATTCAGCGAATCCGCCTGGCCCAGCATGGGGATGCGCACTTTCCAGTCGGCTTCCTGCAGCCACAAGTCGCTGAGCCCGTATTGTTCCGCGCCCATTACAAAGGCCGCGCTGTGGCGCAGGTCGAGCGCGGTATATTCCTGCTCCGCATGGGGCGTGGCCGCGATGATGGGAATGCCGCGCGCCCGCAGCCAGGCGAGCGTCTCCGCCGCATCCGCCTCAACAACCGGCAGGGAGAAAAGCGTGCCGATGCTGGCGCGCACAACATTCGGGTTGTTGATGTCGGTGCCGCGGTCGCAGACGATCACCGCCTGGACCCCGGCGGCATCGGCGGTGCGCAGCATCGTGCCGAGGTTGCCGGGTTTCTCGATGGCTTCCGCGACCAGCAGCAACGGGTCGGGCGGCAGGCTCAAATCCGCCAGCTTCCAGGCGACCTTGGGCGCTAGCGCCAGCAAGCCCTCGGGCCGGTCGCGGTAGGCCATCTTGGCAAACACCGCCGGCGTGCATTCAAACAACGCGGCGCCCGCCGCCCGGCAGCGTTCGATCAGGTCTGGCTCATTCTTGCCCATGAACAGGGTGGGACAGAAATACAGGCTGATGGGATTATGCCGGTTGTCGAGCGCGCGTTTTAACTCGCGGTAACCCTCGATTACCAGCCACCCGCCCGCCTCGCGATCGGTGCGTTTGCGGAGTTTGACGATCTCCTTGACGCCCGGATTCTGCAGGCTCGTGATCAGCGTGGCATGAGGCGCCGGGTTCATTCTGATTTCACCGGCCCGATCCCCGCAGGCTCATTTCCGAGGGCAGGGGAAACCGCGCGGTCAGGGCCAGCACCTGCTCGCGGACCGCGGCGACCACGGCCTCGTCGCCGGGTTTGCGCAGGATGGCGCCGATGAAATCCGCGATCTGCTCCATTTCCGGTTCGCGCATGCCGCGGGTGGTTACTGCCGGCGTGCCGACGCGGATGCCGGAGGTGACAAACGGGCTCTTGGCATCAAAGGGGATCGCGTTTTTGTTTACCGTGATGCCGGCCTTATCCAGCACCGTCGCCGCGTCCTTGCCGGTGACGTTGAGCGGGGTGAGGTCCACGAGCATCAGGTGGTTGTCCGTGCCGCCGGAGACGATCCGCAGCCCGGCGCGTTCGAGTGCGCCGGCCAGGACCTGGGCGTTCTTGATGATCTGGCGCGCGTAATCCTTGAAAGCCGGCTGCAGCGCCTCGTGAAAACAGACCGCCTTGGCGGCAATGACGTGCATGAGCGGGCCGCCCTGGATGCCGGGAAAAATCTGGCGGTCAATTTCCTGGGCGAATTGCGCGCGGCAGAGAACCAGGCCGCCGCGCGGTCCGCGCAAAGTTTTGTGCGTGGTGGTGGTGACAAACTCACAGTACGGAACGGGGTTGGGATGGAAACCGGCGGCGACCAAGCCGGCGATATGCGCCATGTCCACCATCAAAGCGGCCCCGACACTGTCGGCGATTTCGCGCAGGCGCTTGAAGTCAATGATGCGCGAATAGGCGCTGGCGCCGGCGCAGATCAGCTTGGGCTTGTGCTCGCGCGCCAGTTCCTGGACTTCGTCGTAGCGGATACGCTCAGTTTCCTTGTCCACGCCATAGTGAACGACGTTGAAGAAGCGGCCTGAAAAATTGACTTTGTGGCCGTGGGTCAGGTGGCCGCCGTGAGCCAGGCTCATGGCCAGGATCGTATCGCCCGGTTGCAGCAGGGCGAAATAGACGGCCATGTTGGCCTGGCTGCCGCTGTGCGGCTGGACATTGGCATGCTCGGCGCCGAACAACTGTTTGGCGCGGTCTATGGCCAGGCGCTCGGCCTCGTCCACGAACTCGCAGCCGTTATACCAGCGCTTGCCGGGGTAGCCCTCGGCGTACTTGTTGGTCATGACCGAGCCCTGCGCCTCGCGCACGGCCCGGCTGACATAGTTCTCGGACGCAATCAACTCGATGTTTTCCCGCTGGCGCCGCGTTTCTTTGCGCAGCGCGGAGTAGATGTCGGGAGCCGTGTCATAGATTTCCACCGGGTCGGCCGCGCTGATGGAGCAGGCCTGAATCTTGCGCACCCGCCGTTCGTGGCGGGTGCCGGCCTCGAAATCGGTCTCGAACCATTCCTTCAGCAACGGTTCAAGTTCCTCCGGGGGGACCAGCAGGCCGCCCATGACCAGGACATTGGCGTTGTTATGGCTGCGGGCCAGCTTGGCCATGCGCGGCGTGATGCACAGGGCGGCGCGCACGCGCGGAAACTTGTTGGCGGTGATGCACATGCCGATGCCGGTCGTGCAGATCAGGATGCCCTGGTCGAGTTGCCCCTCCGAGACCTGCCGCGCCACTTCGCAGGCAAAGTCGGGGTAGTCAACCGGTTCGGTGTTGAAACAGCCGAAATCCTCGCATTGCAAACCCCGCCGGGCGAGCGCCTTCAGCGTAGCCTGTTTGAGTTCAAAACCGCCGTGATCGGCGCCGATGCCTATTTTCATTATCTTTCGCCTTTCTTCAGAATGGGTCTTTGTAGTCAAAAGCCGTTGTTCGGTCAGGTACAAAATGAGGTCCGTGATCGCGGCATCCAGCATGTCCCGGCACTCGCGGTAGCGGGCCAGCGGGTGGCCGATCGGGTCCGGAACATCCCGCGCGCCCCCGCCGGGGCTGAAGCTGCGCAGCAGAAAAACCTTCTTCTCGAATGCCGGGTAGAGCGCCAGGACATGCCGGCGGTGCTGCTCGGTCATGACCACGATCATATCGGCTCGGGCGGCGATCTCGCGGGTCAGCAGGCGGCTCTGATGCGAACGCAGATCTATGTTCCAGTCGGCCAGCGCCTGCACGGCCTCGGGGCTGGCCGGCGCGCCATCCGCGGCAAAGACGCCGGCGGACCGGACTTCCCAACCGCTATCCGGCCCCAACCGGTGGCGGAGGATAAATTCCGCCATCGGGCTGCGGCAGACATTGCCGGTGCAGACAAAGACAATTTCACGGCTCATACTTGCGCAACCTTCCAGATCAATTCCGCGGCGATGGCGCCCGCGCGCAGGATTTCAATCTTTTCCCCATCGGCCCGCACGACTGTGCTGGGCACGCCGCCGGGCGAGGGTCCGGCATCCAGCGCCAGCTCGACCTGGTTGGCCAGCGCCGCCAGCGCGGCGGCGACCGTCGTTGCCGGAGGCTCCCCGCTCCGGTTGGCGCTGGTGACCGCCAGCAAGCCGCCGAACTCTTCCAGCACCCCGCGCATCACCGGATAATCCGGGACGCGAAACCCCTCGAATCCGCGCGGCGTGCGCAGCACGAGGGTCAGCGGCCCGGGCCAATAGACGGCCGCCAGCGCCCGCGCCGGCGGCGAAAAAACCGCGCCGGCGGCCGCGACCGCCGCTTGATCCACGGCCAGCAACGGCAGGGGCTTGTCGTCCGGCCGGCCCTTGGTCGCGTAGATCCGTTCGACCGCGCCCGCCTGCCGCGAATCTGCCGCCAGCCCGTACACCGTTTCCGTCGGCACGATCACCAGCCGGCCCTGCCGCAAAACGGCGGCGGCGGCGGCGAGCGCCGCACGGTCCGGACGGCGGGGATCAAGGGTTAGAATGCTCGGCGGTTCCCGTTGCACGGATGTTCAACGCCTTTAAGCCCAACAACACGTCCACCGCGCGTTGCAGCGTGATGTCGCCGCGCACCCGCTCGCGCAGGCGGCGGTCCTCTTTTTCCTCGTCTGAAATAACTTTTCCCGCCGGTGGAAGTTCCGGCTCATAATCCGCGTCGGCCGGCGGTACATCCGGGACTATCAGGTCGGGGCGCACGCCGGCCCGGCCGTCGTACACGATATTGCCGGGCAATACCAAACGGCGGGTGGCGATATAGAAGGCCAAGCCGGACGGCAGCGCGATCGCTTCCCGGACGGCCGGATCGCCGGCCGTTTCCGCGCCGACCAGCATGGCGCCGCGCACGCTGGCCTGCAGCGCGGCGGCCAGCACCTCGGCGGCGCCGGTGGTCCGGTGGTCCACCAGGACCATCGTCGGCATGCCCAGCGGCGTGCCGGGATGGGCCTTGAACTCCTGTAGCGTTCGGTCGCCGGCATCCCGCAGGGCAAACAAGAGCGTATGGCTGTCCGAGAAGAGGCTGGCGATCGCCTCCGCGGCGGATAGATCGCGCCCGCCGGCGCCGCGCAGATCCAGCACCAGGCCGAAGTGGCCGGTTGCCGCCCAGCCACGCAATGTTTGCACCACGTCATGCCCGCTTTCCGGATACAGGCCGTTGAGCCGCAGGTAGCCCAGGTTGTGCGGCAATTCCTCCGCGGTCTGGATGGCCGGCAGTTGCCGCGGCGCGCGGGCGATGGCCACGGCGCCCGTCGCGCCGGTGTCATCGCGCCATACCAGGCGGACCGGCGCGGTGTTGGTGCCGCGCAGCAGTTCCTCGGCGACGGCCGGATCATGCCCGCTGAGCAGGGCCACGCCGTCAATGCTTTCCAGCATGACGCCGATCGGGAGCGCCGCGGCTGCCGCCGGCGAGTTGCTATCCACCGCGCTGACGCGCGGCAGGCCGCCGGTCATGACCAGGCGCAAGCCGGGATCATAAATGAGGTCCGCCTGGTCCGGAGCCGTTGACGGGTCGAGCAGACGGCCTTGCGGATCGGCGATGGTGACGAGGGCCGTGGCGACGGCGCGCTCGGCGGCCCGGTCATCCACGTTGAAGCCGTATTGCCGGAAAATGTCCAGGATGTCGGCGACCGTCCGCGCCACGGAAGCGGCGGGCGGCGACTTGGCGGCATCTGCCTGCGCGCCGGCGGCCGATGCGACCGCCCAACCCAGGAGGGCGCCGGCCAGGAGCGGGTAATGAACGCGCTTCATTGGGGGTTCTCCGATTGTGCCGCCAGGCGTTGATTGGCCTCCGCCACGCGGTTTTTCATGTCCTGTTTGTGCCGCAGCAACAGCGTTTGCAGTTCCGGCCGCGCGAGCGCCAGGATTTGAACAGCCAGCAGCGCCGCGTTCACCGCGCCGGCCTTGCCGAGCGCCACGGTGGCAACCGGGATGCCGCCGGGCATCTGGACCGTGGCCAGCAGCGCATCCAGGCCGTCGAGCGCGCCGCCCTTCATTGGGACGCCGATGACCGGCAGCGTGGTATGGGCCGCGAGCACTCCGGCGAGATGCGCGGCGCTGCCGGCGGCGGCAATGATCACTTTGAATCCGTTACGAGCGGCGGTCGCGGCGAATTCCGCCGCCAGTTCGGGCGTGCGGTGCGCGGACAAGACGCGAGCCGTGCAGGCCACCCCGAACTGCTTGAGCGTTTTGACCGTCTCGCCGACCACCGGCCAGTCGGATTCGCTGCCCATCAGGACCGCTACTTCCGGCGCAGCGTTTGTTTTATTCTTCTTCAATGCTGATACTCCCTTGTTTTGAAAAAACCGATGCCGTCCGGGATGGAGCCCGGATGGCCGCCGCCATGCGGCGCCGTCATGGCCGACCCAGTGCCCGCGCCGCGATATCGCGGCGGTAATGCGCCCCCCTGAAACTGATGCCGGCGGCGGCCTCATAGCAACGCGCTACCGCTGCCCGCAGGTCCGGGCCGGTGGCGGTCACGCCCAAAACCCGGCCGCCGGCCGTGACTACCCGGCCGTCCTGAACGCGGGTGCCGGCGTGGAACACGACTACGTCGCGCAGACCGGCAGCCGCTTCCAGCCCGTTAATGACGTCGCCGGAGGCATACTGGCCCGGGTAGCCGCCGGCCGCCATAACGACGCATACGCACGGCTCGGGTTTCCATTGAACCATGCGCTCATTCAACGCGCCGTCCGCGCAGGCTTGCAGCGCGGGCAGGATATCCCCGGCCCAGCGCGGGAGGATGGCCTGCGTTTCGGGGTCGCCGAAGCGGCAATTGAACTCCAACACCTTGGGACCGGCGGCGGTCAGCATCAGGCCTGCGTAAAGCACGCCGCGGTAGGTGATCCCGCGCCGGCGCAACTCCGTGAGCGTGCGGCCGAAAACCTGATCGCGAATCAGCGGCAGCATCTCCGGCTGAACCACCGGGGCGGGTGAATAGGCGCCCATGCCGCCGGTGTTGGGTCCCTCATCGCGATCGAAGACGCGCTTGTGATCCTGCGCCGAGGCCAGCAGCACCACCCGTTCGCCATCCACCAGGGCCAGGAGCGAAGCCTCCTCGCCTTCCAGGAATTCCTCGATGAGCACGGCCTGGCCGGCCGCGCCGAAGACGCGGCGCGTCAGGATATCATCAATGGCGGCGATGGCCGCCGCCGCGGTCTGGCAGATTACCACGCCTTTGCCGGCGGCCAGCCCGTCGGCTTTTACCACCAGCGGCAGCGGGGCGTGGGCAACGTAATCGCGTGCGGCGGCGGGGTCCGTGAAGCGCGCGGCGCGTGCGGTCGGCACGCCGGCGGCCTCCATGATTTCCTTGGAAAAGACCTTGCTGCCTTCCAGGCGCGCGGCCGCCTGACCAGGGCCAAAAACCCGCAGGCCGGCCGCGGCGAAGCGGTCGGCGATTCCCGCGCATAATGGGGCTTCCGGCCCAACCACGGTCAGGTCGGGACGGTTCGTTTGCGCCCACGCCAGCAAGCCTTCGATGTCCGTGGCCGGGATGGGCAGGTTCGCGCCCAAGCCGGCGGTGCCGGCGTTGCCGGGTGCAATGAACACTTCGGGCCGCGCGCTGTCGCCGGCGATCTTCCACGCCAGCGCGTGCTCGCGTCCGCCACTGCCGATAATCAGGATTTTGGGTGTCTTGGACATAAAACAGGCTCCCGAATGTAGCGAAGCGGCCGACAACATACAAGCGCGGGGTGCCGGCCCGGCGCATTCAGCGCGCGCCGTCTGCAACATCTACTCAAATTGTGCCGCGCACCTGCTGCGCAAACCGTTTTGTTTGCCGGAATCCACGCAATCGGCCATTACCCACACGATGGATGCAAATGGGCTGAAGTTCCACCGGCTCAAGGTGCGGTTGCTGTCGAAATGCGGCGTGGGCAAAAAATGTTTCGCTCTGAGGGTCGGCGGAATAATATGGGACGCCATGAGGCGATTCCTGGTGGCCGGCTGGGTGGTTTGCGCGGCGCTGCGTTGTCTTGAGAGCCACGCCGGAACCTTTGCGCCCAGCGCCCCGGAGATGGTTCCCGATCAGCTGGCCGGTAGTTTGGCGCTGGCCTAGACCCGGATTGCGGGCCAGTCGTTAACCGTGGAGGAAACGCGCGCATTGCCGGAGCAAGCCTGGGAACACCCATGCGATACGCATACGCTTAACTTGGGCTACACGCGCGACGAAGTCGGGGTGTGGATGCGTCTGGCCCCATCCGGTCGGGTGGATTGTACCCACTGGGTCATTGAACTGCCCTCGACGCGCACGGACTATCTGGACTGGTACGTGTTTCAAGATGGACGCCTGGTCCGGCAGGTTGCGTCAGGCGCTATGCGCCCTCCGGCGGAAGGATTGCTCCGGACGCGTTACCCGGCTTTGCCGTTGACAACGTGCGCCGGCGCCATCACCGACGTGCTGGTTCGATTGCGCTCGGAAACCGCTTTGCGGGTCAACTTTCGGCTTTGGAGGGAGAACGCGTTTGCCGAGGAATTGCAGCGGCGCGAGCCACAGATCACTTTCCTGCTCGGCCTGATGCTGGCGGCAGTGTTGCCGGCTTATCTTTTCGTTTGGAGCACCCGCGACCGCGGGTCCATCTATTTTCCCATGGCCTTCACCGGGTTTTTTATCGGCGCGGCCGGCCTGGCCGGTTACTTCCAGGTTGTCGCCTGGATGAGCCCCGTGTTCCGTACGAAAACTCTGGTTTTGGTCGCCATCTCACTCGGCCAAGGGTTTATGTGCCTGCATGCGCACCATTTTTACAACATGGTTGCGGTTCGTCCGCGCCTGTCCGTCCCGTCCGATGCCAACCTCACCCAGAACATGACCATCTTGGTTAACCGGCGCGACGGCGACGAAACCGGCATCTACGCGTATCTCCTCCGCTACAACATCGAGAACGGAGACATCGAGTTTGTGACGCACGGCACCTCCAGCTACTGCACCAACCCGGTCATCCAGAACCCGTATATGGACCGCTGGTATCACATTGCCGTGGTGCGGAACAATGACGAGTACCAGACATATGTGGACGGCCGGGCTCTTCCGCCTATGTCAGCCAGCGTCGGCAATGCCGCCACGACCAACGGCGTTTCCATCGGCGGCTGGAACAACAGCCGCTTCTTCATGGGCGAGATCCAGGAAGTTGCCATCTACCAGGAGGCCCTGAGGAGCGCGGTCATCATGAATTACATGTACAAGGACCAGTCGAGTCTGGGCGGTCTGCAGGGATACTACAAGCTGGGGTACTCGACCAAGTCCGCGGATTATTACCGGAACTTCGCCGCCAATGCGCCCACCAACACCGATGGCGCCAAGGTCGGCGGCGGCACGATCGCCTTCGAAGAAACGGACCAGGGCGGGGAGCAATCCGCCTTCGATTCCCGCAAGAACGGCGGCTACGACGCCATCGTCCCCCTGTCGGGCACCTTCACCTGGGACGCGAACATTTTCGCCCGCCAGACGCCCGGCGTGGCGTTCGACCTTGATTTTCAGTACAGCAGCGCCAACGCGTTCTCCGGCGGCAGTCTGGGCGACTACGACCCGTTCTCGGATCTCCCCCCCTGAGCCCGGGCTGGCGGCACACGTTCGAGACCATGGTCGTGCCGGACAACTTCTCCGAACGGACTCTGGTCATGTGGGACGGTGCGGCGGAAACGTGGGTGCAGACCGGGGGCGTCTACCAGATCAAGCACAGGGAGTACCGCAGCGAGTTCACGAATACCACCGATTCGTCCGGGGACTATGAATGGATCACGCAGAACCGCCTGGTCTATCGTTTCCGCAATCCCGCTCTGCCGGTGGAGCACGGCGATTACCTGATCCGCGGGCGCCTGATCGAGATCCGCGACCAGAACCCCGCCACCAACCGCATCCGCCTGGCCTATCGCCTCACCGACGGCGTCTTGACCCAAGCCATGGATTCGGCCGGGGGCGCGTATTTGTTCAAGTACGGCGGCATCCGCCTGACCAACGTGACTTTCCAGAACTGGGCCGTGAATTTTCACTACGACGCCTCCAACAAGCTGGTCGGGATGTCCCGGACGGCCCCCGCCGGCTACTCGAACGTCAATACCCGCTGGTCCTTCTTCTACAACGGGAACAACGGGTTGCTGGAGCGCATCGTGGACCCCCGCAGCAACGACGACGTCCGGATTTCCTACGACAAATACGGCCGGATGACCAACGAGGTGGATGCCCTGAACCGCAGACGGCTGACGGAATACGGCGTCCCGGCCAAGCGGCAGATCCGGTACACCGACCCGGACGGCTACAAGTGGATCGACACGTTCGACCGCAAGGGGCGCCTCACGTCGCACCAGGACCCGCTGGGGTTTGCGACGTATTCCGCCTACAACGAGCAGGGCAATATCACCAGCGAAACCGACCCGCTGGGCCGGGTGAAGTATTACGGCTACGACGAGCGCGGCAACAAGCTCTCCGAAACCAACGCCTACGGCCTGGTCACCCGGTGGCAGTACAACTGGTTCAACAAGCCCACGCAGGAAACGGACCCGCTGGGCTGGACGAATTACTACGAGTACGACGCCGCCGGCAACCTGCTCCGCCAGTATGACGCGCTGGGCACGCTGGTGGCCTATACCTATGCCACCAACGGCCTGGTCCTAGCCCGACTTTCGCAACTGGAGGGGTATAGATTATGCAAAGCATTGAAAACAGGCCTCTCCGTTTCAAAAGTCTTCACTACATCAGCCTGGCTGAATGATCTTCTCCCGTGTGATTTTCGGAGGCGCTTGCTCCGGTAATTGCAGGTGGAGTTGGGCCAAGAGCAGTTGCTGAACCGTATCTGGCTGGGTGTAGCGACTCATGTGCAGCCAGCGCCCATCCGTTGTAGGCACCCGGACATCGAGCATTTGAATGCCTTTCATCTGATCCAACACCGAACGCGGCGTCAGCCCCGCGGCGTGGTCTTTGAGCCGCTGGGCCAAGGTGACGTGCAGGCCGTAGGCCAGGAAAGCCAGGAAGATGTGCGCCTCGATCCGTGCCTCGTTCTGGTGAAAGATGGGGCGTACCGCCAGATCGCCTTTGAGATTGCGAAACGCTTCCTCCACGCGTACCAACTGCATATACAGTTGCCACAGTTTGGCCGGGTCCTGGTCCGTCAGATTGGTGCGCAACAGATAACGCCCTTCCCGGCGCCGTACTTGGCGCAACCGATCCTTGTTCAGCTGGAACTGCAACGTGTCGCCGGAGATTTGCACCTGCACCAGACGACGCGCCGCGGGCGCGGTCTGATAGGCGGCACCCAGTTTGAGCAGGAGTTTATCTCGGGAGCGCTTCATCGGCTGAAGCTGCTTCAGGCGTTTCCACAACAACTTGAGTTGTCGGCGACGCATCGCGCGCTCCTTGCCCACCCGATCTCGGCTTTGCGCCAACACATACAGTTCGCCTTGTTCAGGCAACAGCTTGACCTCCACGCCCGGACGCACCTGCTGCCAGCTCAACTGCGTCAACCGTTCCTCCAACCGGTTCAAGCGCCCCTTGGGCGTGCCCACCAGATAATGGACCGGCGGATCACCGACGCGCATCTCGGCCAGGACCTCTTCGGTGGGAATGCCGCGATCCATCACCCAGATCCGCTGCGCCTTCCCGTATTGGTCCGCCATCTTCTTCAGAAATCCCCGCAAGGTCGTCTTGTCGCTGGTATGGCCCGAGAGCACTTCATAGGCCAGGGGAAAACCTTCCGGCGTAACGATCAGGGCGATGACCACCTGCACACAATCCGCCCGCTTATCCCGGCGGTATCCATACCGGCGCTTGTCGCCTTCGGGAAACGGCGGGTTGCTTTCAAAATAGGTGCTGGTCAGATCGTACAGCAGCACTTCGTACTTCACCCCAAACAGGTCCGCCCACTTCCCCTGCAGATGCGTGAACAACTCCGTCTTGTGCGCCAGCACTTTATCCAGGCAGCGATAGAGCGTATCCTTCTCGGCGATCCGGAAGTCCTCGCCCCGCAAATCCGCCAAGGCGCTCCGGTCGAACCAGAACCGATGCAAGCGCCACTCGCTGCCCGGATCCAACAGCCGATACACGCTTAACGTCTTGAGCACATTCAGCCAACTGGTCCCTTCGCGCGAGGCGGGTAACCGTTCCCGCCAAAAATCGTCCAACCCCAGCTGGTTCCACAACTCCAACGCCAGCCAGCAGCCACCCCATTGCCGCGGGCGCAACAACTCCAACTCCTTCATCTTCAGCTGGACGGCATCACAGTTGGCCGGCGGTTGCCGGTCCGAGGGCAACAGGGTGAGTTGTCGGGGTTGATCGCCGTCCAGCGTCTCGATCGCCCGCAACCAGCCCGCCTGTTGCGCGTCGTTGATCTCCCCCAGGTACAGCACGGTCTTCTGCACCACGCCCCGCCCCCGCAGACGGCGGTTCTCCACCACGCTCCAGTACCGATGCGCTTTGCCATCCTTCCGGCGTATGACGGATCGTAAAAACATGCGCGCAGTTTTGCAGATCACTCCGCGGCTGCGCAAGGGGTAGGTCTTCACTACAAGGCCTTGAAGGGCCGTTTCCTCGTTTTTCCCAGCAAACCCGACGTCCAATCCTTCCAATTATCTGCTTTCGGGCTCCAGTTGCGAAAGCCGGGCTAATTCTTACGGCGGAGCTTTCCATTGGATGGGTTGGAGGATGGTTCCGGAGTGGAACTCTGTCCATGAATCGGCTTTACCCACTTAAAAATGCATTTCCCGCGTCGGCGCGGTGAGCTCAGCACGCCTTCCAGACGTGCGCACCCCACAAAATGACCCACGCGCCGCCGCCAGGATCAAAAATCGGCGCTCCATGGCTGATGCGAACCCGTGTGTGAAATATGCGGGCTAAGCGTCAAGCCGCTCCGCCGGGCGCCAGTGCTTGTTATGGCGCGCCAAACAATCGAGACGACGGCACGGCCCATATTCTTTCGCCCAATGATGCGATTTCTCGGCCTCGATAAACAACCAGGCCGCCCCGCCACTCCGATCCCAGCATGGCGCCAACGGCGCTCAAACCCGAGGCATCCCGCCGGTCCACATGATCGGAAGCCTTGCATTCAATCCCCAGCACCTTGCCATCCAATTCGACCAGCAGATCAACCTCCATGCCTGACCGGGTGCGATAAAATGTAAATTCCGCGGGTATCTGCCGGGATCGCGCATACTTGATCCCCTCGGCCACCACATAGGACTCAAACAACTCGCCCGTCACCAACTCAAAGCGCCCAGTCATGCTCTGCCACAGCCCACAATCCACCCAATACACTTTGGGCGTTTTGACCAGGCGGCTGGTCAAATTCCGGGCATACGGCGGCAGCAGGATGGCCTGGTATGAAAGCCGAAGATATTCGAGATAACGGCGGGCCGACTCCACACTCACCCCGGCATCCCGCCCCAATTCCGAATACGACAGCAAATGACCGCTACGCAGCGCCGTCAATCTTTGAAACTTCCGAAAGGGCTCCAGATCATGCAATCGCGCCAGATCGCCAAGGTCTCTTTCCAGGTACGCCTCTTCATAGGACTTCAGCCATGTTCGGCGCAAAGATTCCCGCATATGCCAAAGCTTGGGCATGCCTCCCCAGCGTAGAAGATAATCCTCGGCCGCCCGGGCCCCATCCCCGGTCTGTGGGTCCGCCAACGAAGGCCGGTCCTTTAACACATCATCCACATTCGGCGTGGTCAACAAGGTCTCGAACAACGGCACCCGCAACTCCGACCCATCGACGGCCGTAAGCTCCGATAAAGTCAATGGCCACAGTTCATAGATCAGCACGCGGCCGGCCAACGACTCGCCGATCCGCCGATTCAGGAGGATTTGCGAAGACCCCAGCAGCACACTGAACGAAATCTGTCCGGCGTCGTAGGCGAACTTCAAACGTTCAAAGAGTTCCGGCAACTTCTGCGCTTCATCCAAGATGGACGCTTGCACATCCGCGCCCCAGCGAGTCGCCGCTACATCGCGCAGATAATCGCGCTCCTCCAGCGAGTCCAGGTTCCGATAGATGAGATCGCGATAGACCTTCTTCGCCAAGGTCGTTTTGCCGGTTTGCCGCGCCCCGGTAATCAACACCAGCATCTTGGCATCGCTTCCGGGAAGCCCTTTTGATATCCATCGATTAAAAAGGATATTTGCACTCATAATGTGAAGATATACAGGCTATATGCTGTTATCAATCACATTATGAGAGCAAAATACCCCCGGGACGCTTACGCATTGGCGGAAATGCCGCCGCCGAAAAGCCAGAGCCGATCCATCCGCGAACGATCATTTTTTCGTCAGCACGATTTCGATCTGGTCACCCATTTTCATCAAGTTGAGAAGGGTCACGAACGGGAGCGCCAGGGCGAATACTATCTTCCTCGTCAAGGTCTGCTGGCTTAATGCGAATCCGAAGAGCGAGCCGGGGACCATATTATATCTCACCTTGTCGATTGTGAACCCCGCCTTCTTCGCATACTGCTCCATGTTGCCGGTCGAAGGGATGAATAAATGCCGCGGCGTGTCCAACTGGATCCATCGGCTTCCAAGGAGCTTGAAGAGCGGGGTCCGGTACTGCGGCACTCCGATTATGAGTTTCCCGCCTGGCTTAAGTATCCGGTGGAGTTCAGCCATGGCCTCGGCGGGGCGGCTCAAGTGCTCGAATACATGGTTGAGGGTTATGACATCGAAGTGGCTGTCGGGAAACTGCGCGTCAGCCAGCGTTCCTCGTATGATGTTGATGTTGTTTTTTGTGGCGAACTCCTCGTCGACCGCGCCGGGCTCCACGCCATACGCATCCATGCCGCAGCGCCTGAGGTGCCTGAAACTCCCCGCTGCCGCAACCGACGTCCAGGCATCGGCCGCCTTTAACCGCCACGAATGTCCGCACCAACGGCTTCAGCGGGAGGAACGCCGCCTTTTTCAGGGGATTATTCTCAAAGTGTAACTGCTCAGGTAGCCGCCCCAAGGCAGGCGGCTACCTGAGAGAATGTGGGGGGGGGCCGAGTCGGGCGCGTGGGGCGAGGATCACGAGGTGTTGGGCGTCGGCACGAAGGGGTGGTCGAGGAACACGCGCTGCAACGCATCGAGCGCGTTGAGGCCGTTCTTGTGGGCGGTGGAGACGTAGCCGCGGATGCGGCAGAAGTTCACCAGCGCCTGGATACTGCGGAAGGTGCCGGAGATCTTCTGGCGCAGCTTCATTATCCGCAGATCCCTTTCCGACTGGTTGTTGTCGAAGGGCACGGCAAAGTCGCGCATGAAGGCGAGGATTTCGTCGGGGTGGTCGCGAAAGCGGTCGAGCAGGTTGCGGGCCTTGCTCTGCTTGCGGCGGCCCCTGCGTTGGGGGCCGGGGGTGGGCGCCGCGGCCGGGTTCTGGTCGTAGCCCGCTTTGACGATCCGTTCATAGCCCTTGAGGAACCTGGACCCGGTCGGGATGAGAAAGCGCGTGTTGTTGGCCAGGCATTGCAGGTTACGTTCCCGCGTGGGGTGATCCCAGCCCAGAAAAGCGTCGCGGTCCGCGCACTTCCACGCCGCCGAGCCGAACAGGGCGCAGGCCACCGGGCGGCCGTGCCGGTCGCGCACGAGGTAGCGCAGGTTCTCGCCGACCGTGTTGCGGTGTCCGAGGTAGTGTTCGTGGGCGAGCAGGCCATGGAACAGTCGCGCCTCGGCCGAGCCGGGATCCACGACGCGCACGCTCAACGGTTGCAGGTCGCGCAAGGCGCCGCGAATCGGTTGGTCCGGGGGCGCCACCGGTTCGACCTGTCGATTGCGACATCCGTTTGGGGAAGGACCGCGCCGCGCGGGCAGCCGGACATATCCGGCGCGTTCCAGTTTCAGCAGCAGCGTGCGCGCTGCCATGTCCTTGGCCCGGCCCTGCGCGTTGCGCCAGTCCCAGCGCGTGCACAGCTCCCGGCTCAAGCGCGTGCGGTTCCAGTCGGGATGTGCGGCAAGCAAGTCGCGAATCAGTCCGATGTCGGACGCCCCTACCTCTCGCCCTTGCATGACCCTGACGGTTGCCATGCGCGAAACATAGGACAAGGGCCCGCATGAGTTCAGCGCAAAACGAACTTCTTTCGGTTGTGTTTCGGAGGGGGGGAAGACTATACGCTGTGCTGATGGGATTGGCTGGGGCCCATTCTCTCAGATGCCCGCCCGCTGCGGGCGTACACCTGAGCAGTTACCGCGCGGCAACGTTAGGCACTATGCTTTACGCGGTGGGTGGAAGCAACGGTGGGAGCACATGCTATACCAATGCCTTCCGCTTCGATGGTACACAATGGACGGCCGCGCCTGGCGTGCCTTGGCAGAATGACCGTTGCGCGAACGCGGTGCGGGACGAGCAGATGGTTGTTTTTGGCGGATGGCATAATGAGGTCCCTTCAACCAACGCGGTGGCCTTCAACAACGTTGATTGGCAAGCAATCGCCAGTCCTTGGAATGCCTGCTTAAGCGCAGGCGCGGGAACTCCTGACGGCTTCTACGCCATTGGTGGTGCGGCAACCGATTTCTCGCAGGTGTATAGCAACGTCCTTTGTTACGCAGATGACGCATGGACGGAAATTGCGCCCATGCCCCGGAGCGCGGCGGGTGGCGCGGCAGCCGAGCTGAATGGAACGCCTTATCATATCGGCGGAATTAACTTTTCGGATGGCCTCCTCACCAATGTGGTGCGCCACATGCCCGCTACCCTTGGCGTCGCACCTTCCTCCAGATCCTGGACGGGCGGCTACCAGGTAGTCATCACGGGAACCAATTTATGCGATGGCGTGGACGTGACCAATGTGATCCTGTGCGGCGTGAGTGTCGCTTCCATTGCCAGCCAGTCGGCGACGCAGATTGTGGTCATGGCCGGCGCGCCGGGGATCGGCGACGTGCGGGTCTTCTCCGCCAGCTTCGGCGAGGCGGTCAAATCCAACGCCTTTGAATATCTGAAGGAAAACCAGACCCTAGTAACCTTCCGGCCGACCAATGGCAGTGTGTTTGTCCAGAACGAGGTGGTCGGGTTGAGTGTCCTGGCGTCGTCCGGCTTGCCGGTGAGCTTTGACACGAACAGCGGTCCGGGGGTCATCTCCGGTGGAACCAATCTGGCCTTTACCGGGCATGGACTGGTGACGATTGTCGCTTTCCAACCCGGTAATGCGTGGTGGAATCCCGCCCCGGAAAAGACCAACAAGTACACCATCCTGGGCCTCTTCCCGGTAGCTATTGAGTCGCCCTATGGCGCGACCGTACCCCCGGCGTATACAATGTCGTCGAGGGCGCGGTAATCACCAACCAGGCGATCTCCCCCGACATCCGGGGCACAACACAATATGTCTGTTATGGGTGGGGCGCGACGGAGAACCTGGACCCGGCGGGCGGGTTTGGGACCCAGGCGGTGGTGACGGTCAATGGCGCGGGCACGCTGACCTGGTTGTGGACGACGAACTATCGGTTGACGAGAGCAGCCGGCCCACACGGCTCGGTACTGCCGACGACGGGCTGGCAAGCGTTCGGGAGCAACGTCGAAATTACGGCAACAGCAGATTTGTATTATCACTTCACGACTTGGGATGGCGATGCCATCGGCAACACAAATCCGCTCTTCCTGCTGATGGACGGGCCGAAGTCGGTTACGGCATACTTTTTGGCCAACATGACGACAAACAAGCCGACGCCGCAGCGGTGGCTGGCGTAATACGCAATCACGAATGATCTGGAAGAGGCCGTAACCAATGACGTGGATGAGGATCGAGTGCCGACGGGTGACGAATATGTGATGAACACCGACCCGACGAATGGCCTTTCATACCGGCGGGTGACAGAGGTGCGGCTCAGGGAAAACGGCTATACCTTGACTTGGCCTTGTGCGACGGATCGCCTGTACGACGTTGAGTATGATCTGTCCACTCCGTCTGACGGCTGGGCGCCGATGGAGGGACTGACGAATCTGACGCCGAACATAGAGTGGCTGATCATCACCAACACTCTCGACGACAGCGCGATCAAATTCTACCGACTGAAGGTGCGATTGCCATAAGCAGGCTGGCGCTCGGAGAGCGCTGGTCTATAGATCCCGACTCGTTTGAACAAAGGGGGCCCGGCGCAACCGGAAGCGACTGTGGCGGCAAACTGATTTGTTAGGCCGACTTTTTTGGGTGGCTCACTTAAAAACTCCTGTGAATCCGCTATTCCCTATGACGCCGCGGGAAAGTCAGGTTCGCGGCCGGTCTGTATGAGGGCCATCAGTTCCGGGATGGTGCGTACTCCAAGTTTTTCCATCAGTCAGTCCTTGTAGGTGCCGATTGTATGCTGGTTTGGATAACCGAGGTAAACTTCTTGGTTATCAGCGTCTAAATGATCAACTCTTCTTTTTAGAGATGGGATTGACAGTTTTCAGTGCGCCAAATCGCGAAAAATCCCGGTCCATGGTCCATAATTCCGTTACACCGTTGTACAAACAAATGGCGGCGATGCGAGCATCATGAATCAGGGGGCCTTTGACTTTTGCTTTTATGGCGACTTCGCGCAGGCGGTCAAAATAACCGGGACCTTCGCCGATCATTCGACACATGGGAGAGTTGATCCAAACCTGCAAGGCCGCGAAAGCCATGTCCAGGGGACTGGGTGGCGTGTAGATGGAGGGATGGGTTGTAATGGCGACGAACTCATGAATACATGGCCAGGGAATGGTCCAGTGTCTGGACCCTGCAGCCAGCCCCATCATGGCCGTCAATGACTCGGCGTGGAATTCCGCGTCCTCCCGGTGAGCATACACCAGAATATTGGTATCCACGGCGATCATGTTCCACGTCCCTCATAGGCCGCATTCCGAATGCCATCCCAGGAGGCTCCGCGAAATTGCGGCGATAATCCCTTTCCCTTGAAGGTGACCGGCTTGATGGAGTGGGACGACCTCTTGACCTTGGTCTCCAGCATGCACTGCAAGCCCAGTTCGACCAATTCCTTCAGCGTCATATGCTCCTGATGAGCCAATTCTTTGGAGCGAATAAAAATATGGTCAGCAATATCAATTGTTGTTTTCATACATAAAATAAAATATGGCCTTATATAAGAAAAATTCAAGGCTGTTTCTTCAACTGCGCCGGCATCCGCAGCTCCCAATTGCCCAGCCGGGCAGCCGCATGTGACCTGGCTGCGCCCCGCCGCCGGCTACCATCCGGAACGGACCGCGATCTTGCTTGGCCCGCAGATGGGGGCGCCCGTGACGAACACGGTCAGCCCATACGGCGTGGAAGAGGGCGTCAACCGCAAGCCGTCGGTTTCCAACGAACTTTAACGGCTGAACCGCGGCCCGCGACACTTCCCACCAGGCCTGGCTGGGGGTAGCGACTCGTGTGCGGCCCGCCCCCATTCGTGGTGGACCCCCGGACATCGAGCATAGCTAAAGAGAGAAGTCTGGCTGGCTGCCCGCCGGACGGCTCTCTATAGGCTTATCTGTTTTCAGGCTCCAGTTGCGCAAGCCGGGTTAAGCAAGCGGATAAGGCAACCATCCGAGTCGTCCCTCAATAGGTCGGCGGGTAGGTGACCTTTACTTTGTAGCGCCGGCCGGCCGCCGGCGGCGCGCCGGCGCTGGAGTTGGCGCCCTCGTTGTCCAGGAACTCGTGGTTGGTCGAAACCGCGCCGGTCTCAATCCACACACCCCAGTTGGTGTTGGCGAACGGCGCCCACGGCGAATTGTTCGACATACCGCCGTTCGCGTAATAGATCGTGTATTTCCGGTTCGGTTCGGTTGCCACCTTGACATAGTGGTTGGAGGATCCGGCCGGCGTGCGAATCTCCCGGACAGACAGGAAGGAGCTCGCGTTGGTCGGCTGGGTGCCGGCAATATATTCGTTATTATCAGAGCACCCGTCGCCGTCGTGATCGCCGGCGCCGCGGTTGGTGAGCGAGTGGAACTGGGTGAATTCCCAGCCGTCGTCAATGCCGTTGGTGTTGAAATCGTAAGGCACCACAATGTAGGTGCCATTGGTCACGATGCTGTTGGTCTCGCCGGTGTGATCGTCGGCCACGAACAGCACCCAGTTGGTTGTATTGCAGAAACTGGGGACGGCAGTCCAGTTGAAGTTGCTGGCGACAAAGGTTGCGCCCGCCGGATAGACGGTATTGCTCAACGTCAGGTACGGATCGTGATCCGGGTCATAAACGCTGACGGCAAAGTTCGTGGCGGCGCCGACCGGCAGGACGTGTGGACCGGGCACGGTGATCTCCGGTCCGCGGTTGCCCGAAAGAACGGTGCTGACGGCGGCCGCGCGCCCACCATCCGCGTTGTCCGCGTAAACGCTGACGTTGTTGGTGTAAACGCCGGCGGCGGTCGGGATGACGACGATCCGGATGGTGGCGGCGGCGCCCGCGTCGAGTCGCCCGAGGTAGTTGTAGATGACGCCGTCGCTGATCTCCCACGCGCCCTGGCTGGGCAGATTGGTGACGAAGGTCATGTTCTCCGGCAGCACGTCGGCGACGGTCGTGTTGGCCGCCCAGTCCATGCCGCGGTTGGTGACCACGATCGAATTGGTCAGGAACCCGCCGACGCGCACCGGTTCCGGCCGCGCGCCGGCGGCGAGTTCGAGCGTGGTTGTGTCCGGCGGCGGCAGGTTGGTCATGTAGAGCTGGTCGAAGTGGATTACACCGGCAAGGTCCATGTCCGCGCCGGGATCGTCGGAGTGGATGGTGCAGGTCAGCCGGCCGGTGACGACTGCGGCGTTTGGCGCCGTGCCGGTGACAGCGAAGTACACCCAGGTGTTGGCCGGCTGGTCCGCGCCGAAGCCGGGCGAGCCGGCGGTGGCGCTGCTGACGGCGACCGTGCCGCCATTGGTGTAGAAAGTCATCCGTAACTGCCCGTACGAACTGCCATCGCTGTTGAACTTGGCTTCGGCGGGCGTGAACAGGTAGCCCGACGCGACGTACGAGCAGCCGCCGGTTGCCGTCCATTCCTGGGCGAGGCTGTTCTGCGGATAGGTGAGCACGAGCGATTGTTCGCCGTTCTTCCGGTAGTTCTGCGTGATGAAGCCCGCGTTGGTGCCGCCGATCCAGAACCAGTGCGGCAGGTCGTTGGTGGCATCCAGGTTCCAAGTGTTGCCGGATGGGCCGTCGTCAAAACCCGCGTTGCGCAACAGCCCGCTGACCGTACCGGTGGCGCTGACGACGGACTGGGTCATATCGTCGAACCATAGCGAGCCGCTGAAGCCGGTGTTGGTTCCGAGCAGCGCCACCAAGGTGCGGCCATAGACCGTGCCCTTGGGTGCGACGCCGACCGCCGCCAGATTGGTCCAGACATCCGCCGCGCAGTTGGTGGTAAACGCCGGGCTGAGATAGCTTTGGAGGATGTTGGTGCCCGTTGCGTCGAGGAACTGCAGGATCACCGCGCCGTAAAGGTTGCTTGTGCCGGCGAGCCGGTCGGCCGTTGGCGTCATCAGCCAGCCGGCCGAGCGATACTTGTTGCCCGGGGTTGCGCTCCAATCCTGGTAGGCGAGCGTACCGGGGTAATAAAGCTGCAGGGCGTTTTCGCCGCTGTGCTTGTAGGTGGTTCCGATCAGCCCGGCTTCGCCGAACGCGCTCCAGTTGTCCAGGAACGCGAGCTGGGTGCCGGCCGCCGTGTACTCGAACCCGTAGTTGTACAGCGCGCCGGCCGCCGGGTTCGTGGCGGGGACTTGCGCGTAATTCAGACTGTGCTGGTCAAAGTACAGCGCGCCGCCGTAGCCGGAGTCCGAACCCATGATCGCGCACAGCACGCGGCTGGTGACGCCGAAACCGGACCATGGCGCGCGGTTGGTGACCGCGAACTTCACCCAGGCGTTCGAGGGCGAGGCGGCGGTAAAATGCGCGCTGGCAACGGACGAAACCAGTGTCGTGCCGCGGTAGAATTCCAGGATCAGCACGCCGTAGGCCGAGCCGGTGAACTTCTCGGCGGCCGGGTTGTAAAGGTAGCCGTCAAACACATACGTTGCGCCGGTGACGGCCGCCACGCTTTGCGCCATCATGTTGCCCGCCCAGGTGATGCCCAACGAGTTCAGTCCGTCGCGCTTGTAACTGGTGGTAATGAAGCCGGCGTTGGTGCCGCCAAGCCATGACCAGTAGGGCAGGTTGGTCGCGCGGTCGAGGTCGTAGGCGTTGCCGGCGATTCCGTCATCAAATCCGGGATTGTGCAGCACGCCGGCGACCGTGCCGGTGGTGGAAACGACGCGCTGGGTGAAGTCGTCAACCCAGAGCGAGCCGGAGAACCCGCCGGGCGTTCCGGTAAAGCTATAGATGGTGCGGCCATACTTGGCGCCGACGGGTGATACCCCGGATGCCTCCTGGATGATCCAAGTGTCGGCGGCGCTGCCGGTGCCGAAAGTGACGGCGCTGTCGTAGGTCGCCAACACGTTGGTGCCGGTGCTGTCGAGGTACTGGAGTTGAACTTTGCCGGCCAGATCCTCGTTGCCGTAAATGGGGTCGGCGCTCGGCGTGAACGCCCAGCCGGCGGTTGCATAGACCCAGCCCTGGGTCGCCGGCCAGCTCTGGCCGATCGTGACATTCGGCGCGGTCAATTGGACCGCCAGGTTGCCTTCGTGTTTCCAGAGATCGGAAACTCGGCCATTATCCGCGGATGCCGTCCAATTGTCGGCCTGCGCGAGCACCGTGCCGCGAGCGGTGTATTCAAAGCCCGGATTCCACAACGCGCCAGCCTGCGCGTTGGCGGCGGCGATGTTGGTCTCGGTCACGCGCAGCGCATCGAAATACACCGCGCCGCCGAACCCGGACGGGTCGCCGGCGATCATGCAGGTCAGCCGCCCCGTGATGCCGAAGCCGGACCACGGCGCCCGGTTGGTCACCGAGAACTTGATCCAGGTGTCCGCCGCCGAAGCGCTGGTGAAATGCAGGCTTTCCACCGACGAAACAACGGTTGTACCGTTGTTGAAGTTCCCCTTGAAAAATTCCAGGACCAGCACGCCATACGCATTGCCGGTGAGCTTGCCGGCGGAGGGCGAGAACAGATAGCCCTCGACGATATACGATTTGCCGGTTGCGGCCGCGAACGACTGCGCGGCGGCGTTGGCGGGATAGGTGATCGCGAGCGATTGATTGCCCTCATATTTATAGGCGTCGGTGACATAGCCGGCATTGGTGCCGCCGAGCCATTGCCAACCGGGGAAATCACCGGCCAGGGCCAGGTCGTAGGCGTTACCCGGCGGGCCGTCTTCGAAGCCGGGATTGCAAATGACGCCGGCGACGGTGCCGGTGGCGGAGACGACGCGTTGCGTGGCGTCGTCGAACCAAACCGAGCCGCCAAACTCGTCGTCGAAGCCCAGTAGGCCGACCACCGTTCGTCCATATTTTGTGCCCGCGGGCGCCACGCCTTGCGCCTCCAGGTTGGTCCAGACATCGGCGGGGTTGGCGGTCGTGAACCACGCGCTTTCGTAAGTCTTCAGAATGTTCGTGCCGGTGGCGTCCATGAACTGCAGCAGAACCACGCCATGTACGGAGGATGTGCCCTGCAGCGGATCGGCGGATGGCGTCAGGGCATAGGCGGCGGTCGCGTATTTCCAAGCCTGGGTGGCGGGCCAGAGCTGCGCCAGCATGGTCTCCGGCGTGTAAATGCGCAGACCGTGGTTCCCGCTCTTGTGCTGGGTATCCGAGACCAGCCCGTCCGCGCCGAGCGCGGTCCATTTGTCCACAAAGGCGAGCTTGGTCCCATTGGCGGTGAACTCAAAGCCGGGATTCCAGAGCGCTCCGGCCTGGGTGTCGGCCAGCGCGCTGGTGGTGACGGACAGGCGAATGGCGTCGAAATAGAGCGCGCCGCCAAAACCGGACGGATCGCCCGCGATCATGCAGCTCACGCGGCCGGTGACGCCAGCGGCGAACCAGGGCGCGCGGTTGGTCACGGCAAAGCGCACCCAGGTGTTCGAAGGCGAGGCGCTGGTGAAGTGCGCGCTCTCGACGCTCGAGACAACCGTCGTGCCGCAGGTGAACTCCAACGTGAGCATGCCGAACGCCGCGCCGGTGAACTTTTCGGCGGCCGGATTGTACATATAACCTTCCAGCGTATAGACCAGGCCGGTGCCGGGGATGAATGACTGCGCCACCGCGTTGTCGGGATAGGTGAGCGATAGGGATTGCAGGCCGTTGGTGGCAAAGTTGCGGTTGATGAAGCCGCCGTTGGTGCCGCCGAGCCAGTTCCATGCAGGCAGGTCGCCGGCGCGCGCGAGATCGTAGGCGTTGCCGGTCGGGCCGTCGTCGAAGCCGCCGTTGCGCAGCAGGCCGGCGACCGTACCGGTCGTTGAGACCAGGCGCTGGGTCGAGTCGTCAAACCAGGCGGTGGATGTTCCGAAGCCGGAGGATGAGCCGACAATGCCAACCAGGGTCCGGCCGTAAACCGTGCCGCTGGGCGCCCAACCGGATGCTTCGTAGTAGGTCCAGGCGTTGCTCGGACTTTGCGCGGTGAAGCGGGCGCTTTCATAGGTCAGCAGCACGTTGGTGCCGGTAGCGTCCAGAAACTGGAGTTGCACGATGCCAAAGGCGTTGGTGGTCGTGAAATTGGTGGAGAAGATGTAAGCGCCCGTAGCGTACTGGTTGCTGCGCGCCGCGCTCCACTTCTGGCCGGCCAGGTTGTCGAGCCCCCAGATTTGCAGCGCCAGGTTGCCGCTCTTCCGGTGATTGGTGACCACGCCGCCGTTCGGTCCGAAACCCTCCCAGAACGGGAAGTTGGTCAGCGGCAGGTAGCCGCAGTTGCGGACCTCGAAGCCGGCGTTCTGCAACAGGCCGGCGCCATGGGTATCGTTGGTGAACGTCTGCATATCGTCGAAATAGACGAAGCCGGAGGTGGTTTGGTCGCCGATCGGGCCCCAGTCGTCGCCGCCCGGGCAATAGCCGAAGAGCGCGCGGCCGGTGACGGCGCCGGCGGGCGGCAGGACCGGGCCGGTCGTGAACTGGGTCCAGTTCGTCGGACCGCTGACGCCGAAGCGCGCCCACGAATCCTGGCCGCCGAGTGCGGCGCCGGCGGCGTTGAGAAAGTCAATTTTGACGTAGCAAAAGCCGTTGGTCGGCTGGAAATAGCCGGCGCCGGCGGGGGACTTGAGCCAGCCCGTGACTTCGTAGACCCGGCTGGTCTGCGCCGGCCAGCGCTGAGCCATGACTTTGTTATAGTTGGCGTAGGCGTCAAGCTGGAAGGTGTTGGTGCCGCTGTGCGTCGCCGTCGTGCCCGCGCTGCGGATGCGACCCCAGTCCCAGACCGGATAGGTTTCCGGCGGCCAGGCGCTGATCGCATCCATCATGCGCTGGCCGTCATAGCCGGTTTCGAAGCCGGGGTTTGACAGCAGGTTGCTCTGGGCCGACGCGGACAGCGCGGCGGCAAGGAATATCCAACAGACTCGATTTGCTCTTTTCATGGACCTCTCACTATGGCTTGCTCGTTTTGAACGGAAACGCATGGGCCACAAAAAACACCCCCACACGCGCTAAATACCCGTGTCTGGCGGTGTTCTTTGTGGCGATTCCAGCGTCTTACAGATTCTTCAACCACTTCACGTCATCAATGTAAAACTCACGCGCGCGCGGAATGACGTCAGTCCAACCGGTTGGACCATTCGTCGTGCACCAGGCGTAGCCGCGCGTGCCGACCGCGAAACCGCGGTTGGTGTCCAGCATCTGGATGCCGTTGAATCCGCAGTCGCTCGCGCCGCTCCAGTTGGTCCAGGTGCTTCCGCCGTCGCGCGTGGCGACGATGCGGCCGCCGTTGCCGGCCAGGACTCCGAACTGCTCGTCCACCCACCACATCGCGCTGAAGTGGACGCCGGTGACGGCCGCCGGCAGGTTCGTGACCAGGCTCCACGTGGCGCCGCCATCGGCGGTGCGGCCGACCTTGCCTTCGCCGCCGCAGACCCAGCCGGTGGCGCTGTTGACGAAGCCGACATCGTACCAGTAGTTTGACGGGTAAGGCGGCGTGCGCCAGGCCCAGTTTGCGCCGCCATTGGTGGTGGTCAAGAGCAGGCGATAGCCGGCCACCGCGCCGACATTCGCATCCGCGAACCGGATCTTGTAATACGACTGATAATTGCTGACCGATTGGGCGGACCAGGTTGCGCCGCCATTGACGGTCTTGATTACCTTGTCATAACCGCAGGCCCAACCGGTCTGGCTGTTGATGAAGTCCAGGCTGTACCACCATGTGCTCGCGGGCGCGCCGTTGGTGACCGGATTCCAGGCGGCGCCGCCATTGGTGGTCTTCAGCAGGGCATTATAGCCGCAGGCCCAGCCCGTCTGATCGTCGGCGAAATCCACGCCGTAGCAACTCCAGGAGTCATATGCGGCGCCGAAACTCTGGATCGCCCAGGTCTCGCCGCCGTTGGTGGTCTTCTTGAGATTGCCGCAGTAGAGCGGCGCGTCGCCGACGATCCAACCGGTGTTGGCGTCCACGAAGCTGAGCGCGTAGCGGTCTGGAATGTCAAGCGTCGGGAGGAACAACCCGTAGGCGCTGGTCACCACGCCGCTGGTGAAGTTCGTGCGCGGAATGGTGACCTGCTGCCATTGCCCGGGCCGCGCGCGATCCCAGCTCGTGGAGCCGAGGTAGATCGTTTTTTGCGAGCCGGCCGGGGCTTCGATCTGGATCTTCAGCGCTTCCTCGGTCTTTACCCAGAAGCGCAGATAATTATACGCCGTGAGATCGAATGGGTTCGTGGCGAAGAGACCCCAGCCGGTATAATCCAGGCCGCCCAGCCAATCGCGCCAGCATTTCTCGCCTTCGGGCGGGACAATGCCGGTATAGTTGCCGTCATGGTTTCCGCCCCAGGTGTAGGCCGCCAGGCCCTCGCCGAGACCGGCGTCCCCGAACAATGGAACCTCGTTCGTCGAACCATCATGGATCTCAATGACGGTTTCCGGCTCGACCGGAGTGCCGAAGGGGTCGAAACGGAACGTGTCGTCCGCGCCGATGCGCTCCCGCCATGGGTCGGCGCAGTTGGTCGGGAACATCCACGCCGTCCACTGGTAATCGCGGCTGTACGGCATATTCGTCGGCACCGCGAACGCGCACCAGCGGCTGCCGCTGGCGTTGGTGATCGTGAAGTAGTTGGTCGCATAGGTCATGGCGGTGTAAGGGTTCTGGAGAGCGAGCGCCAGCCGGCATGGGACGTTGCTGGCGTTCAGATTCTCCCACTCGACCGGAACACTGACCGTCTGGCCCATGTTGAAGTTGACCGGGAAGAACTCGTTCTCGACCATCAGGCGCGGCGCGAAGTAGACCCGGCCGGCCTGGGCGCCGTGCATGTCTTCGCCCCGGTAGTAGATGTACCAGCGGTATTTCGCGCCCTGCGCGCTGCCGCTGCCGAACTCGAGCGCGGCCGGGTCGTAGTCCGGCAGGCTGGGCCAGAAATTGGCGTTGGTCGGGATGCACACGCCGCTGACCGCCTGAGTCGTGAGCGAGTATTGCTCATCCGCAACACGGAAGCTGTCCCACTCAATCGCGCCGCCGGTATACGGGCTGAGGAACCCGACCGTGTGGTTGGCCCAGTTCGTGGCTTCGATGGGCTCGTCCAGGAACACGGCGCGGTTGTTGACCAGCAGGTCGGAGCGTGGATAGGGGTTGCCGTCGCGGACGTGCAGGGTTACCAGGTTCCACCCGCCGACCGCGGGCACGTTCGAGGTGTAGAGGTTGGTCACGGCGTCGCGCCAGCCGGCCGCCTTGGGCGAGAGGCTCAACGCCTGCCCGCGGTAATATAAGCCGCCGTCGGCCGCATTGGTGGCGCCGGCCAGCCAGCGCGCGAGGAATTCCACCGTCAGGTTCTGCCCGGTCAGGCTTAATCCATCGCGTGTGATCGCGGCATATCCGTAATTGCTGCCGACGACCGACGCGCGCAACGCGCCGTTGGTCACGCTCCAGGCGATGTTGGAGTGCGCCGCGACCGTCCAGCCGGTGTAGTTGCCGTCGTTGAAGTTGTCCTCGTTCTCGAGCGCGCCCTGGTCCTGGATGCCGAAGTGGACGACCAGATTCGTGCCTTCGGTGTTGTAGGCCACGTACAAATCCCAGTCGCGGCCGGCGTAGGCGGTGTCCGTGATCCCCATGACCTGCAGGCCGAGGCCGGGCAGCGTGACGTAGTATTGCTCGTTGCCGGATGAGAAAAAGCCCTTGTGCGTCAGCCACGCATTGGTCGCGTTCCATGGGAACGTGTACATTACCCAGTACAGGTTGGTGCCGGTCATCACGTTGTCCTTCGGCACTTTAACGGCCAAGGCGTTAGTGCCCCAGGCGTTGAGGGTCCAAAAGTTCGTCGCGAAGATCAGCAGGTCCGTGTTCGGATTGGCCGGGTTGACCACACCCTTGAGTTCGAGCCGCATCTTGTAGGTCTGGCCCTGCACCCACTCGAATGCGCGCTGCGCCAGCCAGCGCGAGCCGTTGGTAAGTTGGCCGCCGAGGTCCACGCCATAGTTGAAACAGAATACTTTCGGCGGCGAATCCACCTTGGCGGTGACGACGTTGCAGATCAGCGCCGCCGCGGTCGCGTTGGTGTTGTGCAATGTGCCCAGGGCCTGCGCGCCGGGTCGGACGCCCCAGGCGCGCGCGGCGCCCGTGACGGCCACGGTGTCCTCGGCCGCATAGTCCAGGGTGGCGTAATGTTCGTTCGTGCCGATCGCCACCTGGGTCAGGCCGGTCAGCGGCGCAACCGCGGCCGTAGCGCCGAACAGGGCCTCGATCCGGCCGGGGTCGGCCGCGCCCGTTTCGTCCTGCATACCCACGCCGCCGTCGGTCGCCATCAGGCTGTAGAAGCCGTTGGTCAGCCAGATCGAGACATTCGCGATCTCCCGATCGCTCATCACGTAAGTTCCGGGCAGGATCAGCATCGGGAAGAACCGGTTCAAATAGCCCCAGTCCAGGTCCAGCGGCGTACCGCGTGTGACGATCTCGCCCTCGTTGGGCGAATAGAAGGCATATTCGTCGTCATCCACGAAGAAGTAACCTTTCTGCGGTTCCCAGATGCCGAGTTGGGAGGCGCGCGTGCCGACCGCGATCCGGCCGGCGGCGAAGGGGTAGTTCGTGGCGGTGAATGTGCCCGCCGGCTGGCCGTCGAAGAAGACGCTGTAGGTGGGGCCGTCCGCGACGATCCGCAAATTATACCAGGTGTTTTCGCCCGGGCTGTTGGTCTTGCTGAATTCGTGCAGCCAGCCTTGCGCGATGTAGTTGGTCGCGACCCGTACGGTATATTTGAGCCGCCAGAAACCGTAAAAGTTGCGGATCCCGACGCGCACGAAGTTGTCGCGGTCCTGGTAGCGGGCGTAGAGTTCCGCATCGTTGAAGTACGGGCCCTGCCGGTTATACCGGATATCCGCGCTGACGGTGTAGTTGCTCCAGCCCGGGTCGCCGGCATACAGGATGTTGTCGTCGTTGCCGATGCGCCACGCGCGCAGCGCCCCGTCGGTTACGGCCCAGTTGCCCGCGCCCGCCGCGCGGGCCCAGTTGGTGGAATCGGCGGCGAAACTCTCGACAAAGAAGATGCCCGAGCCGGTCAGGCTGACCGCGATATTGTCGAGGTACCAACCGCGGTAATGGTTGTAGAGCCCGTCCATCGAGTCGAAGAGGAATTTGACGCGAATACGCCTGCCGGCCCACGCGCTGAGATCGCAGGATTGTCCGGTCCATTGGCGCGACGCGCCGGAGACCTGCAGGATGGGCGTCCAGTTGGTGCCGTCGGCGGTGACGTAGACCAGCTTGCGGTCCCAGGC
>CAZMXS010000010.1:91550-95441 GCA_964570325.1 uncultured Verrucomicrobiota bacterium
TGGGCGTCCAGTTGGTGCCGTCGGCGGTGACGTAGACCAGCTTGCGGTCCCAGGCCGTGCCCTCGTCTTCGGTCTCGTACCAGCTCTTGAAGGTCAGCTCGGCGCTTTCCGCGCCCGCGAGGTCAATCCAGCGGGAAATCAGCGATCCCGTGGTGCGCCCGCCGGTGTGGTAGTTGGCGCCGTTGTTGTAGGCCCAACTGTGCGTGGCGCTGAAATACTGGTCGGCGGCCTGGTGCCAGAGTCCGGTCGCGTTCCACTCATTCGTGCCGGATTCGGCCGTGTCGCTGAACACCGGCGCGGCGCCGCCGGCGATCGTGGCAATCGCGACATCGTCAACGTACCAGCCCTCGTAATCGTTCGCGAGCGGATCAATCGAGTCGAACACGAACTTGATCCGGATTGTCTGGCCCGCGTAGGCGCTCAGGTCGTAACTCTGCGCCGTCCAGCGCTGGTCAACGCCGGATATTTGCATCAGCTTGGTCCAGGCGGCGCCGTCCGTGGTCACGTAGACCAGCTTGCGGTCCCAGGCGGTACCGGTGTCTTCGGTCCGGTACCAGCTCTTGAAAGAGAGGGTCGCGCGGGTGGCGCCGGTCAGGTCAATCCAACGGGAGATCAGCGCTCCGCTCGTGCGCCCGCCGGTGTTGTAGTTGGTGTGGACCGCGTCGCGGTTATACACCCAACGGTTGGTGCCGCTGACGTCGGCGCCGCCGCGCGCGCCGGTCTGGCGCCAAAGGCCGTCGCCGGTCCAGTTGGTAGTGGCTTCCATATCGTCGGCGAAGAGATAGGCCGCCGTGCCGGAAGTTACGCGCACGGTTATGTCGTCCACGTACCAGCCGCGAAAGGCGTTGTACACACCGTCCACCGTGTCGAAGGCGAAGCGCAGCCAAATGGTCTGCCCGGCATACCGGCCCAGGTCGGCGGTTTGCGTCGTCCACTGGCGATTGGCGCCGCTGACTTGCAGCAGCGGGGTCCAGTTGGTGCCGTCGGTCGAGACCTGGACGGTTTTCTTGTCCCAGGCCGTGCCGGTGTCCTCGGTCTCGTACCAGCTCTTGAAGGTCAGGGCGACCGTCGCGGCATTAGTCAGCGCGAACGCGGGCGAGGTCAAGGTTCCGGTGTTGCGCGCGCCGGTGTGATAGTTCACGCCGTTATTGTAGGCCCAGGCGCGGGCCGGGCTGGCCGCCAGGTCGCCGGCGATGTGCCAGAGGCCGGTCGCCGTCCAGCCGTTGGTGCCGGACTCGGCGTCGCAGGCCAGCGCGATGAACGTCCCCGCGCCGTTGGTGGCGTCATTGCGCGCAACGGTGATGTTGTCGAAGCTCAAGTCCATGGCGTTGCCGCTCGTGTAGCCCAGGCTTTCGAGCCAGTCGGCGACGGCGTTGCAGCGCGCGAAATTGTTTGAATAGAGCCGCTCGGTCTTGGTGGAGCGGAAGATCGCCACGCGACAGGGGAACGACTGGTTGCGGTCGAGCGGCGTGTTCTGCCAGAAGAGCTGTTCGGTCAAATCCTCCCATTTGACGGTCAGGTTGGTGGTTGCGCCTTTGACCAAAGACTGCGGCACGGCGCCGACCGGCGCGATTCCCCAGTTGAGGTCGGCGGCCTGGCTGACCGACTCGGCATAACGGTTGCTGGCGGCGTCCTCGAGCCAGGTAACGAACTTATAGCGTCCGCCGTCGGGCGTGGAGATGTAGTCGCTGTCGTTGAGGTTCGGGTCGGGGATCCACATCCAGAAGGTGTACTCGCCGGCGCCGACCGTGGTGTTGGTGTGCAAGTACTGGTAGATCTCATTGGGCACGCCGTCGCCGTTGTCGCCGTCCTCCATAAAGGCGACTTTGACGACCAGGCCCGTCAGGCCGGCGGTGTCATATTTGACGGTTATGGCATAGCATTGGTCGCCGAATGGGTGGATGGCGGCGGGGGCGTCGGCGAGCTGGATGATCGGCGCGCGGTTGGTCATGCGGCGCGCCAGCAGAATTTCCTGGCCATCCGGCGGCAGCGACACCGAGAAGACGCCGTCGCAGTTGGTCTCGATGATCGCGGGGGTTTCGCTGGCGATGATCGTCCGGCCGGTGAAGATATTGCCGGCGATCGTGAAGGTCATGTTGGCGCCGCCGTTGGGCTGGTTGGTCTGGTAGAGGTAGTTCTTAACCTGCAGCAGCAGGTCGCCATTGGTGCAGGTGCGGTACTCGGCCAGGGTCAGATACGCGTTGGTCCCGCGGATCTGGAGCTGGGGTTCGGCTTTGAAATAGTTGGTGAAAATCGCGCCGAAGATGTCGTAGCGCCATTGCCAGGCCATCGTGTCCGGATCGCCGTCGTCGTCGCCGTCCGGTCGGATGTCGCCGGCGCTGTAGAGGAAGATCGCGGCCTTGGCGGGGCCATGGTCTTTGACCACGACCGCCGGCGACCACTGCCGATGGTCCACGTATACCGCGCCGCCCGGCGTGGTGTCGTGCAGGAAGATGTCGTCGGCCAGGAACCGGCCAGAGCCGGAGTAATTGTTGATGCGCACAACGATGCGGGCCGTTGTCGCGCTGACGGGCGCCGTCGCGGAGCCGGTGGAATAAATCCAGACGTTGCTGGCGCTGTTCGACGAAACCGTCGGCGCGGCGGAGAAGGTTGTCAGCCAGGTGGTGTTGGAGTAGAACTCGAGCTGGATCACGCCGTACTTGTCGCCGTTTTTGAACGGATCCCAGGCCGGCGTCAGCAGCCAGCCGCCGAATTGAAACGTGTCGCCGGGTTTCCAGCCGTTGGTCACGTCCTGGTAGATGCCGCAGTCCCACCAGAATGCCCAGGCCGGGCTGGCGTCATGGTAGGTGCCGGCGTCGGGATCGCTGTCCTGTGTGTTCCAGCCGAGCCAGCCGTCGGGCGCGGCGCCCGTGCCGGCAAGCCCGCCGTTCGCCAGCAGGTTCGGCCCGCAGGCGACGCTGCCGCAGCGGATCAGTTTGCGCATCGTCCAGACATTGGTGGGCGCGACGGCGTCCACGCCGTAGCGAACCCAGGCGTCGTTGGTGGTTGCGCCCATCAGCCGCGGGCTCTCGTTGGTGCTGATGGGCTGGCCGTTGGCGTCCAGCCATTCGATGCTGACTCCCGCCCAGGCGCCGCCGTGCAGCGGGTCATCGCGATTGGAGCGCAAGTACGCGCTGTGCGTGTAGCGCCCGCCGGGGACGACCGCCACATCCTGCCAGAACCCGGAGTCGCCCCACATGCCGATCATGTTCGTGCCGTCAAGCTGCCAGCCCCAGTTGGTGATGACTACCCAGTTGCCCCAGACACCATCCCATTCGGGCAGATTGGTGGAGTTCCAGCCGCTTTTCTCAAAGCCCTTGTTGCGCCCGGAATCCATTTCGGCCCAAAGCGCGCCGCCATTGGTCACGCCGATCTCGTCGCTGTATTTCCACACGTAGGGGCGGTAGGCGTAGCCATTGGTCAACGGACCCAGCGCATTGGTGGTGAAACGGATGGTGATCGGCGACCAGTACCACGAGACGTACTCGCGGCGGCGCATGGGCGCCTCGAAGCCGCCAATATCGGTGGCGTTGACGCCGAAGAGCGCGCTGACCTGGTCGAGGAAGTTGGTCATCGGCCGGCCATTGGGATCCTGCAGACCGGGCAGGTCGGCGCTGGCCAGCACGTGCACGCCGGCCGGGATGACGACCGTGCGCAGGTATTCCAGCACGCCCTTGCCGGTGCCGGGCACCTCCCGGTCCACACGCATGTTGCGGGGGAGGATGATGGCCTTGAAATTGGTGTGCGCGCCCGCCGCCAGATCATCCAGGTTCATGAAATTCGGCTCGTAACCGAGGCGCTCGAGCGCGCCGGCGATCTGCTGCATCTCACACTCATAGCGGTTGTACTGCGAGTCGTTCGCCGCCGTCCACAGGAACGCGATGTCCGGCC
>CAZMXS010000011.1:0-87288 GCA_964570325.1 uncultured Verrucomicrobiota bacterium
GCTGGGGGTGGGGCCAGCAGCGCCACCATGTCAATCCGGCGCCAGAGCGCGCCGGCCGCCACGAAGATGAGCGCGCCCAGGGCCAAAAGCGCCAGGATCGCCACCACCCGCCGTTTGTGCGCGGCCAGGCCGGTTTCCATGACCTCGGCTTGCACCAGCGCTTGGACGAGAAACCGCGTGCGCCCCAATTCAATCGTATCCCCGTGCTTAAGCCGGCTTTCGCGCACCTCGATCTTGTTGACGAGCACCTTGTTCATCGAGCCAAGGTCATGGATGAAAAGGCCTTCCGGGCGGTGCTCGAGCATGGCATGCCGCTTGGCAATCTCCGGGTCCGGCAGGCGAAAATCGCAGGCGGGATCGGAACCCAGTGTCATGGGCGCCAGGTCAACCGTCACCCGCTGATTCTTCAACGGTCCATTCAACACTATGAGGCGATAGATCATCTTGTGCCGCGCAATCCGGCGTAGTCTTATGGCGTACCGGCGACAAGCGGGCAAGCGCAATTTTGAAATTGGCTATTCGACCGGTGCGGCGCAAAATAGTCGCCGGGGGAGAGACCATGATCGTCGGCGGGTGGGAACATTTTGCGCATCAGGCGGACATCGGGGTGCGCGGGGTCGGCGCCTCCAAGGCGGAAGCTTTTGAGCAAGCCGCACGGGCGCTTGTGGCGGTGGTTGCGGAACCGGGCCTGGTGGCGCCGCTGGAGCCGATCCAGGTTGAATGTACGGCTCCGGACGACGAGCAGTTGCTCGTGGAATGGCTGAACCGCGTGGTGTACGAAATGGCGGCGCGGCGGATGCTGTTCAGCCGGTTCGACGTCTGTGTGATGCCCGGGCTGGTGCGCGCGCGGCTTTGGGGGGAAGCGCTGAATTTGGAACGACATCAGCCGGCGGTGGAAGTCAAGGCCGCCACCTATCATGGTTTGTCGGTGCGGCAGGAACCGGATGGACGCTGGATCGCGGAATGCGTTGTGGATGTATAGGCCGGGCAAATGAGAAAGGGTGCCGACGCAATGGGAAAACCTGAAGGATCAAACCTGGAACCTGAATCTTGAGACCGGAAGGGGCCATCCGGCAATATGGATACCGCTGGTTTGAATCGCGTGGCCGAGTATGAATGGCAACTGGAGCCGCGCGGCGCGATGCGCGTGCCCGCCGTCGTGTTCGCGGACGAGGAACTGATCCGCGAGATGGACGGAAAGGTGCTCGATCAGTTGGCGAATGTTGCCGCGCTGCCGGGGATCGTGAAAGCGGCGTTGGCCATGCCGGACGCGCACTGGGGCTATGGCTTTCCGATCGGCGGCGTCGGCGCCTTTGATGCCGACGCGGGGGGGGTGGTTTCCGCCGGCGGTGTCGGATTCGATATCTCCTGCGGTGTGCGGACCATCCTGACCGGCTTGACCCGCGCGGAGCTTGAACCGCTCCAATCGAAACTGGCCGACGCGCTCGAACGCAAGATTCCCGCCGGGGTGGGGTGCACCGGCCCGCTCAAGCTCAAGCCGGCGCAATTGACGGAGATGTTGGTCAGCGGCGCGCACTGGGCGGTCGCCGCCGGCTTCGGCGCGCCGGCCGACCTGGCGCGGATTGAGGGCCGCGGCATCGTTGCGGGCGCCCGGCCCGAATGCGTCTCGGAACAGGCCCGCCGGCGCCAGGAAGAGGAAATGGGAACCCTGGGTTCCGGCAATCATTACCTGGAGGTGCAGGCGGTCGCCGAAATCTACGACGCGGCCGCCGCGGCGGCCTTCGGGTTGCGGTTCGGTGAAGTCGTGGTGAGTATCCACTGCGGATCCCGCGGGCTGGGTCATCAGATCGCCACGGAATATTCCAGGCGGATGTTGGCCGCGGCCCAGGCCGCCGGCATCGCGCTGCCCGACCGCGACCTGGCCTGCGCCCCGATCCATTCGGCCGCCGGACAGGCGTATTTGGGCGCCATGCGCGCGGCGATCAACTGCGCGCTGGCCAATCGCCAGATCCTGACGCACCGTGTTCGGGAGGTGTTTGCCGGGCTCAAACTGCCGGCCGAATTGCCCGTGCTTTACGATGTGTCGCACAACACCTGCCGCGTGGAAACGCACCCGGTGGCCGGCGCCGCGCGCGTCCTGCATGTCCATCGCAAGGGTGCGACCGGCGCACTGGGCGCCGGTCATCCGGACCTGCCGCCGGAATGGGCGGCAACCGGCCAGCCGGTGCTGGTTGGCGGCACCATGGGCACGGCCTCCTACATCCTGGCCGGCACGGCAGCGGGCATGGAGCGGGCCTTCGCCTCGGCCTGCCATGGCGCCGGGCGCCAGATGAGCCGTACCCAGGCGACGAAGCAGTGGCAGGGCCGCGCGGTGATGGACCAATTGGCGGGGCGCGGCATCCTGATTCGCTGCCGCTCGCACCGCGGCGTGGCCGAGGAGGCGCCCGGCGCCTATAAAGACGTCCATGCCGTCGTGGAGACCACCCATGCCGCCGGCCTGGCGCGCAAGGTGGCCCGGCTGGAGCCCATGATCTGCATCAAGGGTTAGCGGTCGTTCCGTGTTGCCCAACTTACCCGCGCGCATAATTCCGGGCCGAATAACACCAGCCGGACATGCGACTGGACAGCCCGCCGGCCTGCCCGCGGGAACCTTAAACTTTTAGCTTTGAACCTTGCACTTCCCCCCCCCAACCCTAGAATGCATTCCGCGCTATTCATCACATGATTTTCAAGAATCGAGAGGACGCAGCCGCGCGGCTGGCGGAAAAACTGGCCGACCTGCGGGATTCCCGGCCGTTGGTGCTGGGCATCCCGCGCGGCGGTGTCGTTATGGCGGGGATCATTGCCCGGGCGCTGGGTGGCGAGGCGGATGTCGTGCTGGTCCACAAACTGCGGCATCCGATCGAGCCGGAGGTGGCGATCGGATCCATTGACGAATCCGGCCGCGTTTTTTTCATCGAGGAATCCGCGCAGCGTCTGGGTGTGGCGGAATCCTACATCGTGCGGGAAGCCAGCCACCAGCAGGCGGAGTTGCAGCGTCGCCGCGCGCTCTATACCCCGGCGCGCTCGCCGCTTGCCATCGCCGGCCGGGTGGTGGTGGTGGTGGATGACGGTCTGGCCACGGGCGCGACGATGCTGGCCGCGTTGGGATCGGTGCGTCAGGCCGGGCCCGCGCGGCTCGTGGCGGCGGCGGCCGTGGCGCCGCCGGACACGGCGGCCCGGATCAAGGTGTTGGCGGATGAATGGGTCTGCCTGCATGTGCCGCGCAATTTTTACGCGGTGGGCCAGTACTTCCAGGATTTCAACCAGGTTGAGGATGCGGAGGTGGTTCGTATTCTGCGAACCGGCGGGGGTGCGGACGCATGTTGAGCGCGGTGATATTCGATTTTGATGGCGTGATCGTCAACAGCGAGCCATTCCATTATCGCGCTTACCAGGAATTGCTTGCGCCGGAAGGCAAAGGATACACTTGGGCGGAGTATCTCAGCGATTTCATCGGATTTGACGACCGCGACGCGTTTCGAACCGCCTACCGGCGGCGGGGTGAGCAGTTGCCGGAATGCCGCCTGAATGAACTGGTTATGGCCAAGTCCGTTATCTTCCAGCGGCTGATTAGAACCGAGGGCATCCCGGCGTATCCGGGAGCGGTGGAATTGATCCGCGCGTTGTCCGCCCGCCTGCCGCTCGGACTGTGCAGCGGCGCGTTGCGCAGCGATATCCAGCCGGTGCTGGAGCGGCTGGGGATTCCGGATGCCATGCGGGTGATTGTGACGGCCGAGGATGTCCACGTCAGCAAGCCCGATCCGGCGTGCTATGTGGACTGCGTGCGGCGATTGGCCGCGGCATTTCCCGACCGGCTGATCCGGGCGGCGGACAGCCTGGCCATTGAAGACACGCCCGCGGGTATTGAAGCGGCGCGTGGGGCGGGGTTGCGTGTGCTGGCGGTGGCCAGCACCCATGCGCGGGAACAACTGGCGGCGGCGGATCGCGTGGTGGGCGCATTGACGGAAATCAACCTGGCGGAGTTGGAGCAAATGATATGAACAAGATGCTGATTCTGGCGGTATGGCTGGCCATATGCCTGGCGGCGGGGGGGGCGTGGGCGGATTCCATATTTTATGTTGATGGTCTGGCCGTTGATGACATGGAGGCTGGCGCGGGCGACCGGCCGGCCGGGGATACGGTGTTTAAGGCGGGCGTGACGGACGGACCTTTGAACCAGAAATTCCGGTCGCTGTCCATCGGCGCTGGTTCTGAAAGCGAAGAGCCGGCGCCGGGATTGGTGCGTCGCGAGAGCGGCCCTGCTGAGGAGGCCCAGTGGGGGAAGCGCTTGGATGAAACCCTCAAATTGTTGGAAAGCGAACCCGACAACGTTGCGCTACTGGGCCGCGCCGCGAGCCTGGCCGCGCTGACCCGCCGCTTCGATTTGGCGGACCGCATATTCCCGCGCTACCTGCAGGCTCGGCCGGCAGATGCCACGTTCCTGGTCGGTTATGCGGGCGTGCTCATGCGGCTTGGCCGGCTCGATGAAGCGCAGACCATGGTGGACCGCGCCCTGGCGGCGGATGTGCGCAACCTGGCGGCGCATTTCAACCGCCTGGTCCTCCGGCTGGCCAGGGGCGAGCCGCCGGACGATCAACAGGAATGGGAGACGCTGACCATGGCCTTTATCAGTCTGGTAGCGGGCTGGCTGGACGCGGACCGTCAAGATTTGATCGGCATCCTGGGCGAATCCAAATATCTGCAGTTGTGCGATATCACGCTGGGCGCCGGAACCGGCAGCCACATCCATCAGATTGCCACCTTGGTCCGCGCCTACACTGAAGCCGCCGCCGGTCAGGACTGGGCCAAGGCGGAGGTGATCATCCGGCAGGTGCTGCAGATGGGCGTGGCGGGCGCCGGACCCAGCCGGGCGTTGACGCGCTGCCTGTATGAGCGGGGTTACAAGAACGACGCGCGGGAATTACTGCGGCAGTTGGCGGCCAAGTATCCCGGCCAGTTCGATCTGCAATTCAATTATGGCCTTGCGTTGATTGACACCGGCGATTATTCCGGCGCGGAGAAGGCCTTTGAGCGCGCCCGCCAGATTGATCCGGCCAACCCGCAGGGGGCTTTCGCGCTGGCCTGCGCCTATGCGGCGCAGGATCAAATGGACCGCGCGTGGTCGCTGTTACAGGATCTGGCCGATACGCATCCGGAACTCATGCCGGGGTTCATGGATGGCGCGGCTCCATATCTGAAGGCCATCCGGGCCGATCCGCGCTACCCCGCCCTGATGCAGGCTGCCCGCGAGAAGGCCGCGCCATGAATCGCGCGCTGGCATTGACCCCGGCGTGCCCGCGGGCCGCGCCGGGGATGATCTTCAGCGGTCGGCGCCCCATGCTCGATTGAAGCCACTATGCGCAAGACTCATGTTTATCTGGCGCTCCTGCTGGTCGTGCTCGCCGGGTTGGCCGTGCGCGGCCTCTACCTGCGCGAATTGATGACGCGTCCGGATTTCAGCGTGCCGCAGGTGGATGGCGCCTACCATCATTATTGGGCGCGCGCTTTGGTAACCGGCGACTGGACCCCGCCGGTGGATATGCCTGATCCCCAGATTCGCTCCACTCCGTATTTCCGACCGCCCGGCTACCCGTACTTTCTCGCGGCCGTGATGTGCGTGGCGGGCGCCGGTTATCTTGGGCCGCGCGTGATCCAGATGCTGCTGGGTGTGGTCAATCTGCTCCTGGTTTTTCTGGTGGCTGGGCGCTGGTACGGCAATGGGACGGGCCTCATCGCCGCCGCGTTGGCGGGGTTCTACTGGTCACTGATTTATTACGAAACGGAGTTCCTCGAACCGGTGTTGTTGGTGGCCCTTGGCCTTGGGCTGGTCTATGGGCTTGGGCGCTGGGCCGAGTCCGGCCGGCCGTTGTGGTTGCTGCTGGCCGGCCTCTTGACGGGCCTGTTTGCCCTGGTTCGGCCCAACATCCTGCTGTTCGCGTTATGCGTGCCGGTCTGGCTGTGGTGCCGCGCCGCGCAGGGGAGCATGGCCGCCCGACGCCGGCCGGCCGGCCTGGCGCTTTACGCAACCGGTCTGCTGGCGTTGCTTGCCTTCCCCGCGACGCGCAATGCCGTCATGGCTCGCGATCCGGTGCTGATTTCCGCCAATGCCGGCGTCAATTTGTATATCGGCAATAATCCGGCGGCGGATGGCATTTTCAACCTGCGCGCCTCGGGCTTGGAGTATTTCGGCAATTGTTTCGAGTATCCGGCGATGGTGCGGGCGCTGGAAAACGAAACGGGGCGGCCGCTGACGTATTCCGCCGCGTCGCGGGTCTTCGCGAACCGGGCCTGGGATTTTGTGCGCGCGCATCCCGCCCGCGCGCTGTACCTGGCCGGCCGCAAAGCATTGCTCTTCTGGGGGCCCTACGAAGTGGGCCACAACAAGGAGGATCAGTTCGAAAAGCCGATGTCGCGCGTGCTGCGCTACTTGCCGATCAATTTCCCGTTGGTGCTCGCGCTGGCACTGCTGGGGTTGGCGCTGCTGGCGCGGGAACGCGCGGAGTTGCCGCCCCAAACGCGAATGGCAACTGGTCTGATCCTGCTGCTGGCGCTGGCCTATTTCGTTTCTTTTTTGCCGTTCTTTGCCGCCGCCCAGTTTCGCATTCCGTTGCTGCCGTTTGTCCTGATTTTTGCCGCCGTGGCAATTCAACGGCTGGCGGCGTTGGCCCGGCGCCGGGAATGGGAAGGTTTGGGCGCCCGGCTATGCGCCGGACTGGTGTTGTACGGGGTGGTCAGCCTGAATCCCACTGGATTTCGGCCGAGCTTGGCCAAGTGGCTCTATGCGCAGGGCGCCGCCTGCGAACAGACCGGTCGCGCCGCCGAGGCGGTCCGGTATTACGAGGAAGCGCTGCGGGTTGACCCGGCGGCGGCTGACGCGCGCAACAACCTTGGTCTTGCGCTGGCGCGCGCGGGCCGGCTGTCCGAAGCCGCCGAGCAATTCACGGCGGCCCTCCAGGCTGACCCCGGCCGGGTGGAAGCGTATGCGAACTATGCGCTGCTGCTCGCGCGCGCAGACCGTCCGGCTGACGCGCTGGCGTTGCTGGAGCGGGCGCTGCAATTGCGGCCTGACCACCCCATTCTGCTGAACAACGCGGCTTGGATCCGGGCCACGCGCGCGCGGTTGGAGCCCGCCGAGACCGCGCGGGCCGTGCGACTGGCCGCGCGGGCCGGCGCGCTGACCGACTTCCAGGACGCCGGCCGTTTGGACACGCTCGCGGCCGCCTGCGCCGCGGCCGGCCAGTTCGGCGCGGCGGTCCGCATTCAGGAGCGCGCGCTGGCGCGCGCGCCCGATCCGTCCGCCGCCGCCGCCATGGCCGCGCGCCTCGCGGAGTACCGGGCCGGCCGCCGTTGGATCGAGCCGGTGCTGACGGCGGCGACGAACCGCGTGGAGTGAAGCGGCTGAGCATGTTTTGTCATCCGTCCGCTGCCGAATGGCGAGCCGATGGTCCGATTCTGCTGATTTACAAGTTTGCCTTGACCGGCGCGATTATCCGATCATATCCCATCGTAATATGAACGCGACCTATCCCATGTGCCGGCGCCGATTTGGCCACGCTGGCCTGGCTTTGGCGCTCTGGCTTGCCGCCGCCGGCTGTGCCCCCCGACGGCCAGACAATATCCTGCTGATCACGCTCGACACCACGCGCGCGGATCGGCTGGGTTGTTATGGATATGCCGGCGCCCTGACGCCGGCGCTGGATCGTCTGGCCGCCGCGGGCGTCCGCTTCGATCACGCCCTGAGCGTGGCGCCGCTGACCCTGCCGGCGCACGCGACGTTGCTGACCGGCCTGCTGCCGCCCGAACATGGGTTGCGCGTCAATGGCGAAAACAGCCTGCCGCCGGGCATCCCGACGCTGGCGGAAACCTTGCGGGCTCGCGGTTATCGCACCGGCGCGTTCATCGCCTCGTTTGTGCTCAACCACCGCTTCGGGTTGGCGCGCGGGTTCGACGAATACGACGACCGTATTCGGCCGGACAACCTGGCGGAGTCGTGGGTGTACCTCCAGCGCGATGGCGCCGAGGTGACCGATCCTGAGCGGGGCTGGCTGGAACAGAACGCCGCGGGACCGTTTTTCTGCTGGATTCACTTGTACGATCCGCACGCCCCTTACCAGCCGCATCCGGAACTTTTCGGCGCGCGGTTTGCCGCAAACCCCTACGATGGCGACATCGCCTACATGGATCGCCAGATTGGTCGGGTGCTGGAATGGCTGCGCCGGCGCAACTTGGAAAATCAGACCCTGGTCGTGGCGGTTGGCGATCATGGCGAGGACCTCTTCGAACATGGCGAGCGGTATCACGGCCTGACGCTTTATGACAGCACGCTGCGCGTGCCATTGATTGTGCGGCGGCCCGGCGTGGTGGCGGCCGGCCGGGTGGTACGCGAGCCGGTTTCGATCGCCGATCTGGCGCCCGCGCTGCGGTCCTGGGTGGGCATCCCGGCGCGGGATGCAGCCGGCCTGGCTGATGTGTGGCGGGGCGCCGTCCCGCCCGGCCGACTGTTGTACGCCGAGACAGACCAGCCGTGGGTGCAGTATGGCTGGGCGCCGCTGCGGGCGGCGATGCGCGACTCATGGAAATACATACGCGCGCCGCGCGCGGAACTGTATGACCGCATGGCTGATCCCCGCGAAACCAATGACTTGGCGGCCGCTGACCCCGCCCGCCGGCAGGCGTTGGCGGCCGACTTGGCCGCATTGGAAGCGAGCTTGCGCCCGGCGACGGCGCCGGCCGCCCGGTTGTCGCCCGCCGAGGAGCGGGCATTGGCCAGCCTGGGCTACACTGGCGGGGCCACGACCAGCGCGGCCCCGGCATCCGTGACGGGGTTGCCGGACGTCAAGGATATGCTGGAACTGGTCAATCGGCTGGACGAGGCCGCCGAACTGCGGCTGGCCGGCCGTGCGGCGGAGGCGGTGACCATTACCCGCGAACTGGTGACGCGCGATCCGGGCAATGTCGCGTTCCGGTTGGGTTTGGGGGTGGCCTTGGCCGCTGCGCGGCGGGATGCGGAGGCGCTGACAATTCTGGGCGCGATCCGCGCGGCCGGCTTGGGGTCGGCGCCAGCGGCAGTCTATCTTGATGCTTGTGCGCAAATTGGGCAGTTGCATTACCGCGCCGGCCGGTGGGATGAGGCCATCGCGGCCTTGCGGGATGTGGTGCGCGTCAATCCGGATGACATCGGCGCCTTGAATCTGTTGGGCTGGATCCTGGCGGTGCGGCCGGATGGCGCGCCGGCGGAGCGGGCGGAGGCGCTGTCCTTGGCGGCGCGCGTGATGGAATTGGATGGCGGGCGCAGCCCGGCGTTTCTGGATACGCTGGCCGCGGCGCAGGCGGGCGCCGGTGCATTCGCCGCGGCGGTTCAGACGCTGCAACAGGCGATCGCCCTGGCGGAACACCAGGGTATGTCGGCGGCCGCGACGGAATTTCGGCAACGGCTGACCCTTTATGAAGCTCGCCGCCCGTATGTGGAGTCGCGGCTGGCACGATGAGCCGGTCTCCATGACAGGGCGATGCAATTCCGCAGAGCTGCCTGATTGATGGGGCCGCTCCTCACGCAGGTCCGGGTAAACGCCGGATTGCATTCGGCCTTGGATTGCGATAGAAAAGGAATCCATGACTGTTATGGGATTGCATCATCCCGTTTAGCGATTGTGAATAAAGGAGGATGGCCATGCGGAATATACCGATCGTCATGTTGGTTTTGGGGTTGGTCGCTATAGCGCCGGTTTGGGCCGGGGAGTGCGCGCCGCCGGCGGGCAAGGATATTGCCGTGGTGGGCGCCGGCGCGGTGGATGCCGGGTTGGTCCAGCGGGTGGGGGATTTTGTCCGCCAGAATGTGATGCTGCCGGTGCGGATAGCGCCGGAGACGGAGATCAAGGGGAAGACGCTGGAGGAGATTGGACAGGCGGCGCTGGCCGCCAAGGCGGATACGGATGTGGTGCTGGTCGTTATGGCCGCGCCGGAAGAACCGGCTGAAGCGCTGGCGGCCACGCTGCCGGAAAACCGGGTTGTGGTGGTGAACGTGGCGGCGCTCAAACCGGCGGATGGCGATGCCGAGCGGCATGGCCGCCGGGTCGAGACCCAGGCGATGCGCGGCGTGGGATTGCTGCTGGGAGTAAAGCCCTGTCTGAATCCGCAATGCGCGCTCTGGTCCGGCGGCGAGCCCGAGGACATTGATTATATGGGGCGCAATTTCTGCCCGCCCTGCCTGGACGCCGTCCAGGAAGCGGCGCGCGGTTGCGGATTGACCGTCATTGAATTGACTCCGCCGCAGTGACCGCGGCGGCGCATGACCGATTGAGCATTTCAAGGGGAGCGCCATGCTGGACCTGAAAACCATCCGCGAGCGCGAAGCCGATGTGCGTCAGGCGCTGGAAAACCGGAACAGCGATGTCCGCCTGCTCGATCCGGTGCTTGAATTGGACCGCCGCCGCCGCGCGGCGCTGGCTGAGGTGGAAATGCTCAAGAACCAGCGCAACGTCGCCTCTAAAAAAGCCGGCGAGTTGAAAAAGGCGGGCCAGGACATCGCGGAAATCCAGCAATCCATGCGGAGCATCGGCGACCGGATCGCGGCGTTGGATCAGCAGGTGCGCGAAACCGAAACCGAATTGCACCAAGCTCTATTGCGCATTCCGAACATTCCACACGCCAGCGTTCCGGTCGGAAAGGACGCGGCCGCCAACCGGGAGGTCCGCCGGTATGGCGAGCCGAAAACATTCTCGTTCGCGCCCCGGCCGCATTGGGAACTGGGCGCGCGGCTGGGCCTGTTCGATTTTGAGCGCGGGGCGAAACTCGCGGGGACGGGTTTTCCGTTGTACACCGGCCTCGGCGCGCGGCTGGAGCGGGCGCTGATCCAATTCATGCTGGATGTGCACACAACGGAGCATGGGTATGTGGAGGTGTCGCCGCCTTTCCTCGTCAATACCGCGGCGATGACCGGCACCGGCCAGTTGCCCAAGATGGCGGAAGATATGTATCACGTCCAGTCGGACGACCTCTGGCTGGTTCCGACTGCCGAGGTGCCGGTGACGAATATCTACCGCGAGGAGCTCATCCGCGCGCCGCTGCCGATCAAATTGACGGCCTACAGCCCGTGCTTCCGGCGCGAGGCCGGCGCGGCCGGCCGCGAGACGCGCGGCCTGATCCGTGTGCATCAGTTCGACAAGGTGGAGCTGGTCAAATTTGTCGAGCCGGAAACTTCCTATGACGAGTTGGAAAAACTGGTAGCGGACGCCGAGGACATCCTGCGGCGGCTGGGGTTGACCTACCGCGTGCTTCAACTCTGCACTGGCGACCTGAGTTTTGCCGCGGCCAAATGTTACGATATCGAGCTTTGGGCGCCGGGCCAGCAGGCGTGGCTGGAGGTTTCCTCCTGCAGCACGTTCGAGGATTTCCAGGCGCGGCGCGCGCAGATTCGGTATCGGAACCGCGACGGCAAACCGGCGTTTGTGCATACGCTCAACGGGTCCGGCGTGGCGTTGGCGCGGCTGGTTGTGGCGCTGTTGGAAAACGGACAGGAAGCCGACGGCGGCGTGGCGCTGCCGGAGGCGCTTCAACCGTATTTGGGTGGATTGCGGCGGATTGCTCCGCGGGCGGACTAAACGCGTGCGGCATACGCGGCGGGTGCGGATCTTTGGTTGGGAGGTGTGCCATGCTCAAGAAGATCGGCGAGACCATCCGTCAACATCGGATGCTGGTTCCGGGCCAACATGTGCTGGTGGCGGTATCCGGCGGCGCGGACTCCGTGGCCCTGGCTTACGCGTTGCATCATCTCGAGTCGCGCTTCCGGCTGCGCCTGACCATCGCGCACCTGAACCACGGCATCCGGGGGGGGGCGGCGGACGCCGACGCGCATTTTGTCCGCGAGCTGGCCTGGCGCCTCGGCCTGCCCTGTGTCGTCGAGAAAACCGATGTGCCGCGGCTGGCGCGCGAGCAGAGTATCTCGCTGGAAATGGCGGCCCGCGAGGCCCGTTATCGCTTCCTGGTGCGGACGGCCCAGGCGCATCACTGCTCGGTGCTGGCGACCGCCCACACGGCGGATGACCAGGTCGAGACCATCCTGCTGAAACTCGCGCGCGGAACAGGCCCCCAGGGATTGAGCGGCATCCCGTACGTGGCCGAGCGGGAGGGCGTGGTTATCATCCGGCCGTTGCGCGAAGTGACCCACCGCGAGGCGGTTCATTTCCTTCGCCGGCACGGGCTGGCGTGGCGCGAGGACGCCAGCAACAAGGATCTGGATTTTTTGCGCAACCGGGTCCGGCATGAGGTGCTGCCCCTGCTGGAGTCCCGCCTCAATCCCGGTATTCGCGGCGCGTTGTTGCGGACCGCGGCGATCTTGCGCGAGGAAAACGCCTGGTTTGATTCCATCGCCCGCGACCTCCTCCAGTGTTGCGTGGACGATGCGCATTTTCACGTGCTCAAGGCCGACATGCTCGGGCGCGAGCCGCTGGCCGCGCGGCGGCGGATCGTTCGCCTCTGGCTGATGGCCAATGGCGTGGATCCGGAGATCGTGGATTTTACGGCGTTGGACCGAATCGAAGGCTTGATCCGCGACTTGCGCGGAACGCGCGAAGCGCCGCTGGGTGGCGGCTGGACCATTGTGGCCCGCTACAAGACGCTGACGCTTGAACGCGGCGCTCGTACGCAGGCCGCGCCGTTCCGGCAACTGTTGGCCGTGCCGGGCGAGACGCTGGTGGCGGAGCGCGGCCTGCGGATTACCGTGCAGCGCGAGCGTGGGCGGGCGGGCGGCGGCGAACAGGCGCGGGTTGGCCATTATCCGGCGGACGTCTGGCTGGGGGCCGGCGCCGTCGGGCGCTCAGCGCTGGTTCTGCGTTCGTGGCGGCCGGGCGACCGCATTCGCCCGCTCGGCTTGGGCGGATCGAAGAAATTGCAGGATATTTTCACCGACGAAAAAGTGCCGCGCCACCAGCGTTCCGCGGTACCGGTCCTGGAATGCCGCGGCGAAGTGGTTTGGGTCGCGGGTTATCGCGTTGCTCGCGGCTGGGAGGTCCAGGGCGCTCGCGGCCCCTCCCTGCGCGTGCGTGTAGAACGGGTGTGATACCGGGTCGGGCCCAAGCCGCCGCCATGAAATGCGGGCATCCTGCCGGCCGGCGCCATCAATCCATTCCGCATGCTGCCAGATGGGGGCCCCGGATGCCCGTGCCGGACGGCTGGACCATACCCGGACAAGACCGTTGCAATACCCATTATCCCGTGCTAGGTTATCGCGCCTGATTGATTGACCGCACCGTGGACGGGGCGGCGAGGATGTTATGGACCCAGCGAATTTCGGCGGCCAGGACACAAACAAGAACAAGCAACCGGTGCCTTATCGCGGCCTTGCGATCTGGCTCCTGTTGCTGGCCCTGTTCTTGACCATGTTCCAGATATTTTCTCAAAGTCAGGAGAAATACGCCCGGATCCCGTACAGCCCCGACTTCGTTCAACTGGTCGAGCAGGGCAAGATTCGCAAGTGCGAGATCATCATGGAGGTCTCTGGTATCCAATATGCGCGCGGCGAATTGCTTGAGGCCGATGAGCGAACCGGCGCCCCCCGCCGGTTCAAGGTGGACCTGCCGGTGACCGACGACCTGATCAAATTCCTGCGCGAAAAGAATGTCCAATTTGAATTCAAAACCCAGAATCCCTATGTCTGGCAGTTAATCTCCGGCGCGGTCCCGTTCCTGCTCGTGCTCGGCCTGCTCTATTTCCTGTTTGTGCGCCAGATGCGTATCGCCGGCCGCGGCGCGATGAGCTTCGGCAAAAGCCGCGCGCGGCTGATGACGCGCGACCGCAACAAAATCACTTTCAACGACGTCGCCGGCGTGGACGAGGCCAAGGAGGAGGTTCAGGAGATCATTGAGTTCCTCAAGGATCCCAAGCGATTCCAGCGGCTCGGCGGCCGCATTCCCAAGGGCGTCTTGCTGGTCGGGCCGCCGGGCACCGGCAAAACTCTGCTGGCCAAGGCGATCGCCGGCGAAGCCCAGGTGCCGTTTTTCAGCATCAGCGGCTCGGACTTCGTCGAGATGTTCGTCGGTGTTGGCGCCTCGCGGGTGCGCGATATGTTTGAGCAGGGCAAGAAGAACGCGCCGTGCATCATTTTCATTGATGAAATTGACGCCGTCGGCCGCAGCCGCTTCAGCGGCATCGGCGGCGGTCACGACGAGCGCGAACAGACGCTCAATGCCCTGCTGGTCGAGATGGATGGTTTCGACACGCAGGAAGGCGTGATCATCATCGCCGCGACCAATCGCCCCGACGTGCTGGACCAGGCCCTGCTGCGGCCGGGTCGGTTCGATCGCCAGATTGTGGTGGACCTGCCCGGTCTTGAGGGCCGCGAGGCGATCCTCAAGATTCATTCCCGCCGCGTGAAACTCGCGCCTGGCGTGGATTTGCGCCGGGTGGCGCGCGGCACGCCGGGCTTCTCCGGCGCCGACCTTTCAAACCTGATCAACGAGGCCGCCTTGCTGGCGGCCCGCCGTGGCGCCGAGGCGATTGAACTGCCCGATTTGGAGGAGGCGCGGGACAAAGTCCGCTGGGGCCGCGAGCGCCGCAGCCGGGTGCTCGACGACAAGGAGAAGCGACTGACCGCCTATCACGAGGCCGGGCATGCCGTGGTGCTGACGCTGGTCGAGGAGAGCGAGCCGTTGCACAAGGTCACGATCATCCCGCGCGGCGCCGCGCTCGGCGCAACGATGCAACTGCCGGAAAAGGACCGCTACACGCAAGGTCAGAAAAAGCTGGAGAGCATGCTGGCCGGCCTGATGGGCGGGCGCGTGGCCGAGGAACTGGTTTTCGGCGACGTGACCACTGGCGCGCAGAATGATTTGCGGCAGGCGTCGCGGATTGCGCGCATGATGGTCTGCGAATGGGGGATGAGCCCGGCCATGGGGCCGCAGAGCTTTGGTGAGCGCGAGGAACTTCTGTTCCTTGGCCGCGAAGTGTCGCGTTCGCAGGAGTTCAGCGAAGAGACTGCCCGCCGCATTGACGCCGAGGTCAGCCGGATCATCAACGCCGCCCACGACAAGGCCGTCCGGATCCTCAAAGAACATCGCCCGCAATTGGACACCATTGCGGCCCTGCTGATCGAGCGCGAGACGCTCGAGGGCCGCGATATCAAGGAGATTATTCAGCACGGCCGCATTCTCGATGAGATCGAGCGCGCCGAGGCCGATGCGGGGGCCGCGGGCTCGGCCCAGCCGGGTGGTCAGTCGGGATCGGAGCCGGGGAAAGGATAACCGTTGTGCGGTGGGCGAATGGAGATGCGCCGGTGAGTTGGGTTGACGCCCCCCGTCTTCAGCCATGACCGCGGTCCTGCATTGGCGCTGTTGCGACCGGGTCTTCGACCTGTCCAATGGCCCGTTAGTCATGGGGATCCTGAACGTCACGCCGGATTCCTTTTCCGATGGCGGACGCTACCTGGATCCCCGGTCGGCCATCGCGCGCGGGTTGGAGCTGGTCGCGGAGGGTGCGGACATCGTGGATGTCGGCGGTGAATCCACCCGGCCAGGCGCTTTGCCGGTGGACGCGGCGGAGGAGCAGCGGCGCGTCATTCCAGTGGTGGAGCAGTTGGCCGCGGCGGCGCAGTGTGTCATCTCCGTGGACACGACCAAGGCCGTCGTGGCGCGTGCGGCGCTCGCGGCGGGGGCGCATATCATCAACGATACCTCGGGTTTGGAGGACGACCCGGATATGCCCGCCGTCGCGCGCGAGTTCGGCGCGGGGGTGGTGGTCATGCACCGCCGCGGCCCGCCGGCGACCATGCAGGCCGACCCGCGTTACACCGATGTGGTTGGTGAGGTGGCGGACTACCTGGCGGGACGTTTGCGCGCGCTGGCGGCGGCCGGGCTCAACCCCGAGTGCGCCGTGATTGACCCCGGGATCGGTTTCGGCAAGACGCTGGCGCATAACGTGCGGCTGCTGGCGCAACTCGACCGGCTGACGCGGCTCGGCCGGCCCGTGCTGGTGGGCGTGTCGCGCAAGAGCCTGTTGGGGGGCATAACCGGACGGGCGGTGGGCGAGCGCCTGCCGGCGAGTCTCGCCGCGGCCGCCTACGCGCTGACGCGCGGCGCGCACATTATTCGCGTCCATGACGTAAAGGATTCTTGCGATGTGGCGCGGGTCGTGGCTATCTTCCAGCAAGAGGAATCGCGCGATGGCGACGCTGCTGAATCGAATCCAGTTGTCGGACGCCGCCGGGATCATTGAGATCCTGGTTCTGGCGTTCATTTATTATTACGTCATCCTGTTTTTTCGCGGCACGCGCGGCGCCCAGGTGCTGCTGGGCCTGATGCTTTCGATGATTGCGCTGCTGATGCTGACGAGTGTTTTCCATCTTGATACGCTCAGTTGGCTGTTCAAGCAGTTCTCGGTCTACCTCGTCGTGGCTTTTGTCATTATCTTCCAGCCGGAAATCCGCCGCGCCCTCGCGGAGCTGGGCAAGCAGCATGTCTTTACGTCCGGCGTCGCGGAGCGCTCGTTGATTGACCACATCGTGCAGGCCTGCCTGCAGCTTTCGGAGCGCAAGATCGGCGCCTTGATCGCGGTTGAGCGCGAGATCGGCCTGCGCGCGATCAAGGAAACCGGCGCGCCGGTGGACAGCGTGGTCACGCCGGAGCTGCTGACGAGCATCTTCTTCCCGCATGCGCCCCTGCATGACGGCGGCGTCATCATCGCCGGCGACCGGATCGTCGCCGCCGGTTGTGTGTTCCCGCTTTCCGAACGCGGCGAAATCGGCAAGACGCTGGGCACCCGGCACCGCGCGGCGGTCGGGCTGACCGAGGAGACGGACGCGATCGTCGTGATTGTGTCCGAGGAGACCGGCGCGATCTCCGTGGCGTTCAAGGGCCGCCTCAGCCGCGGCGTGGACGAGGAGCGCCTGCGGCGCTTGCTCTCGCTGATCCTGCTGAAAGCGCCGCGCGCGCGGAGCCGCTGGACGCGCGCGCGCGACCAGTTGAACCTGACGCCCGCCGGCGTCGCGCAGGCGGAAGAGGACATGGAAAAGGAGTTTGAGAGTGGCGCGTAGCCTGATAGCTCGCCTGGCGCGGATGGTGTTTCACAACAAGGGCGCCAAGCTGATCGCGCTGGTGCTGGCGGCGGTGACTTGGTACGCCATCCGCTCCGCGATCAGTTTCGAGATGACGGTCACCGACATCCCGCTGACGATCCAGGTGGATGACGGCTGGGCGATTCTGGACCGCTCGGCCAAGGCGGTGGAGGTAATGTTCCGCGGCTCCCGCGAGGACATGCGCTATCTGAACCGCGATCAGATCAAGGTGGTGCTGGACCTGCGCGGTCAGCCGATGAAGGGAAGTGTGACGGCCCCCCTGCACCTGCAAAACATCAATGCGCCTGGCGCGGCTCGGCCGGTATTCATCCAGCCCGCCGAGGTGACCCTGCGCCTGGACCAGGAGGATGAAAAGCAGGTGCCGGTGAAGGCCGATTTCCTCGGCAGTCTGCCGGAGGGTTACGAACTGGAAAAGGTCGCCTGTACCCCGGCCTCGGTACTGGTTCGCGGGCCGCGACAGCGCTTGCGCGAGGTGCAGGCCCTGCGCACGGCGCCGATAGATCTGGAGGGCCGCATTCGCTCGTTCCGCAAGCCACGCCTGACCCTGCTCCAGCCGAGCGAGATATGGACCGTGCGCCTGGAACCATCCGAGGTCGCGGTCGAAGTGGCGATCGTGGAGCGGTCGTCGAGCTCGGAAGTCGCCGATGTGCCGGTTAAGGCGGTGGTCAAGCCCGGCGCCCGCCCGAAGTTGAGCCTGTGGCCGACGAAGGTGACGGTTAGCGTCAAGGGTCGCGCCGAATTGGTCAAGGCGGTCGGTCCGGACGAGATTTGCGCCTTTGTGGACTGCTCCGAACTGGACAAGGCGGCCAAGTACGATCTGCCGGTCAAGGTGACCTTGCCGGCGGGCGTAACGCTGGCCGGGGTTGAGCCGGCGACGATTGAAGTTAATTTGAGCAATTAAAGGACCGGAATTGCATATTCGAACAGTCAACCTGATGGCGCTCGCGTTGGCCGGCCTGGGGTGGGTCCGGCCGGTAGCGGCGCAATTGGCGCTGGCCACCAACCAGCCGCGGGAGCCGGCGCGAGTCATGTATGTGACCAATGCGGTTCGCCTGGCATTTACCAACCTGCCGCCGCCGACCGCTACCGCGCCCGCCGTGGCGGACCCGCGGGTGAAACAACTGGGGGAGGCCGGATTTGAGGCGCTGCGCCGCGAGCGTCCGGAGGAGGCGCTGCGCATCTTCGACGAGGCCCTGAAACTGGATCCGACCAACCGCAGCGTGCGCTTCGGGATCGGCACGGCGTATATCAAGCTGGAGCGCTACAAGGAGGCTTTCGCTTTGCTGGAAGCGATGTCTCGCGAGAATCCGGCGGACTACTTCCTCAAGAACAACCTGGCCTGGATGTACGCCACCGCCAAGGACCATTCGTTGCGCAATGGCGCCAAAGCGGTGGCGCTGGCGCGGGACGCGCTGCTGTTGGCGCCGAAGGACTACCACGTCTGGAGCACGCTCGCGGAGTCCTACTACATCCTGGGCCAGTACGACAAGGCCCTGCGCGCGGCCGAACAGGCCTTGCAACTGGCCCAGCAGACGGGCAACGAGGCGACCGTCAAGGAATACCGGGCGCAAATCAGGAAGTTCCAAAGGGCCGCGGAGGCGATGTCCATTTTCGAATGAAAACCATTCTGATCTCAATGGCCGTGGTCGGACTGGGTTGCGGCGGATGGGTCGCCGCCGCGGACCCGGCAACCAACAGCGCCGGCGCGCCGCCCGCCCCGGTTTGGGTGGACGGCCTGGCCGTGGTCGGCAGCGTGCGCGTGGACCCGGCGGCGCGGGCGGTCATTGCCACCGGCTGGGTGAACCAGGTGCTGGGCCCGATCGAGTTGCTGGCCTGCGGCCCCGGCGGCAAGACCCACGAGAGCGTGTTCGTGATGGATGTGAACCCGCTGGATTTGCAGACCGCCCTGCTGCTGCTTGGGCTCAAGCCCGGCACGCCGCCGACGGCACTGGGGCAGGGACAGCCGGTTGGCCCGAAGTTGGATATCTGGATTGAGTGGGCCGATCAGGGGACGCAGCGGAAGGAGCGCGCGGAACGCTTTGTCGTGAACGTGGAGAATGACAAACCCTTGCCGAAGACTCCCTGGATATTCACCGGCTCCGTGTTCGAGGAGGGTGAGTTCAAGGCGTTGGCCGAGGAAAGCCTGGTCGCGACCTATCTCGATCCTTGGGCCATTGTCAACTTACCCTTGGCGTGCGCGGCCAACGATGAAATCCTGACGGTTAACGAGCGACTTGTGCCGCCCGTGAAGACGCCCGTCACCTTCCGCATTGTCGCACGGTGAGCGGCCGCCGGGTTCGGCGGTTACGGGAGAGGAAAACGAAATGCTCCTGGCCGGGTTACAGCATGTGATCTGGGATTGGAACGGGTCGTTGTTGGACGACGCCTGGCTTTGCCGGGACGCGATGAATGAGCTTCTGTGCCGGCGCCGCTTGCCCGCGTTGAGCGTGGCGCGCTATCAGGAGATATTTGATTTTCCCGTGGAAAACTATTACCGGCGCGCCGGTTTCGATTTTACGCGCGAGTCGTTCGCGGCGTTGAGCGTCGAGTTCATGGCCACCTACGAGCGCCGCAAATATGAGTGCGCGCTGCGGCCGGACGCGCGGCGCGTGTTGGACGCCATCCGCGCCGCCGGCCTGACGCAGTCCGTGCTTTCCGCGTATAAGCAGGACTTGCTGGAAGAGATGCTGGATCACTTCCGCTTGCGCGACTATTTTGTACGGGTGCTCGGCGCGGACGACATTTACGCGAGCGGGAAAATACGGCAGGGGCGGGATTGGATCGCGGCTTTGGGCTGCCCGCCCGCTGCGGTGGCGCTGGTCGGCGATACGGTCCACGACTTCGCGGTGGCGCGCGCGATGGGAACCGCTTGCCTGCTCATCCCGGGCGGCAATCAAACGCGCGCCAGGCTGGAACAATGCGGCGTGCCGGTTCTCGATTCACTCGCCGGGCTGCTCGATTGAACCCACGGCCGGCGGAATTCGATCGGTCCCAACGTGGCGTGGGGTTCCCATACCGCGTTGCGCCCGGTGGGCGTCATGGCCGTGTCTTGACGGATTGGCCGTGCGCCCGGCGGTCGCCCAGAAAACTCAATTTACGGTTTCCTGTTTGCGGCGTCATCCGCTACAACATCCCGGTTCGCCTGCGGGACCGGAGCGGGAGCCACCCGGCTGCGGCGGGAACAAAGGAGTTGACCATGGCTTTTGAAAGCGGATCAATCAGTTGTCGTTTTTTCCATTTGCCGCGCGCGTTGCCCAAGGATGCCGTCGAACGTTTCGCCCGGCACGCCGCTCCGCCGCTGGATTCGATTGCCGCCGGCATGGTCGCGGGCTGGGTTACCGGCCGCCACCTGCTCGACCGCCAGATCACGGCGGACACCGCGTTCTTTGGCGGGTGGCTGCGGCTTGTGCTCTTGCAGGCGGAACGAAAAATTCCCGCCTCGCTGTTGCATGCCGAGTGCCGGATGGAGGAATTAGCCCAATTGGCCGCCAGTGGCCGCGAGTTTCTCAATCGGCAGGAACGCGCGGAAATCAAACGCTCCGTCGCGGCGCGCCTGTTGCCGAAAATGCCGCCGCAGATCAAGGGCATCCCGTTGGTCCACAAGCCCGGCGAGCACACTTTGTATGCGGGCGCCGGGTCAGCGAAACAATGCGATCTGCTCACCGCGCGCTGGTTGGCGGCGCTGGGTTATCACCTGATTCCCATTACGCCGGCGGTGGCTGCGCTGGAGCGAAAGAAGGTGGATGTCAACGACTGGCATCCCGCTAGTTTCTCGCCGGACTTGGATGATGCCGACATGACCGTCCAGCCCGGCCGCGATTTTCTCACCTGGCTCTGGCATACCGCTGACACCGGCGCGGGCACGGTTGACCTTGGCGCGGCCGGTGAGATCGGCGTGTTGATTGAGGGTCCGTTGACTTTCGTCCACGAGGGCCATGGCGCCTACGAAACCGTTCTGCGCAAAGGGCAACCGGTTAACAGCGCAGAGGCCCGGACCTGCCTGTTAAGCGGCAAGAAACTGCGCCAGGCCCGGCTCAGCCTGACGCGGGGCGAGCAGGCTTGGGCGGGCATGCTGGATGCGGATGAGTTCGTTTTCCGCGGATTGACCCTGCCGGAGCCCGAGCCCAATGTCGGCGCGGTCAACCGGTTCGAGCAGCGGATGGAGTTTCTTGACCAGTTCCGGAATCTGTTCCTGGCCCTTTACGACCAATATGTGGAAGAACGCCGCAATCCGACGGCCTGGAAGGCGACGCGCAAAAAAATGCGGGATTGGGTCAAGGATCGGCCGGCGCGCGCTTGAGTGCCGTTGGGCTGTCCGGAGCGCCCTCGAATCGCAGCGCGGCGGAGTTGATGCAATAGCGCAATCCGGTCGGCGCCGGCCCATCATCGAATACATGGCCCAGATGCGCGCCGCATTGGCGGCAGAGCACCTCGGTTCGGACCAGGCCGAGGCGGCGATCGGACGCTTCGGCTACGTTGTTTGTATCGGCTGGTTTCCAGAAACTCGGCCAGCCGGTGCCGGAATCGAACTTCTCATCCGAACGGAACAATAGGGCGCCGCAACAGACGCAGCGGTACACGCCGGCTGCGTGGTGGTCGTGGTATGCGCCAGTAAACGCCCGCTCTGTGCCCTTCTGGCGGGTCACTTGATATTGCTCCGGACTCAACTGGCTTTTCCATTCGGCATCGCTTTTGACAATGGCACAGTTCATGACTGGGGCTCCTGCCGCCGGTGTTCGCGTGGGTTCCGCCGCGCCGGCGAACAATCCGGCCATCAGCGGCACAATTAGCATCAAACGCAGCGCATTCATGTTCTATGCAATGTAATCCAGAATGGACGGAATGCAACGGGTCCGAACCAAGAGTCGCGATGACGCGGCGCCGGCCGGCTTCCGGCGCTGTCGTTCAGCGATCCATGCCGACTAGGATATGTCGGTAATCGCCGACGCGGCGGCGGACCAGATCATGGTGATAGACTACGCCCGCCGCGAGCGAGCAGATCCCGGGTTCCGTTAGCGCCGGCAGCGTTCCGCGCGCGATGCCGGCCGCATCGGTCTCGGCTTCAAAAGCGGCTTCGGCCCAGCGCGTGTGCACAAACCGCTCGACTCGCGCCAGTTTGCCGCTGACGGCCTGCCCGCCGGCATCCCGCACCATCACTTCAATGCGCAGCGGTTCGTTGACGGAAGCCCGCGCCGGCAGGTTGAGGAATTCCACAGTCAGCGGCATTTCCCGCCGGGCCGGCTTCTGATCCGCCGTGATCACGGCCTGTTTCACGCCGGCGGGACAGCCATCGGCGCCCAGCGCGCGCGTCCAGAAATAATGGTCGCCGGGCGCCAGCTCGCGGGCATCGGCCGCGCCGCGCCACCACCAAGGGCCATCCCGCTTCAGGGACAGCCATGGCCCGTCGTCAATTCGATACTGGACGGCCGCCGCCTCCGGGGCCCAAACCTCGATTGAGAACGGGCCGGCGAACGCCGCGCCGTCGCGCGGCTGCGTCCGGATGGCGCGGTTGTATTCCTGCATGGCGTAATAAACCGGGCGGGGCCGGCCGCGATATTCGCTGTCGGCTTCCAGGAGCCCGTACCATTCCTCGGCATGGTCGTTGTGCGTGTGCTCGTCGCCCGCTTTCCACCAGCCGTCCACCCACATGAACGCGCAACCGCCGGCGCAGCCGGCGTTGAGCACCGCATCCCACAATTGAACCACGCCGTCACGCTGTTCCTCGAGCGTGTTGTCGCCATAGCCGCGCCAGTCTCCGCGGGGCGATACGGATAGGCCGAACTCGGTGATCACCAATGGCCGACCGCCGGTCCAGCGCGCCTTCATGATTTCCAGGTAGGTCCGATAGCCGAGCGCTTTTTCGATTGTTCCGGGGTAGTAGGGATAGACATTCAGCGCGACGATATCCCACGGATCCGGCGGCATGAAGTCGGTGGCGACGCAGTTTGAATAAGCAAAACTGCGCCGCGGATCGCAACTCCGCGCCCGCGCCACCAACTCGCGGTAAAAGGCGGTCACGTTGTCCGGGCCGGACTTGAAAACCGCTTCGCCGTGCGGCTCGTTGAGTAATAGATAGAACAGAATGTTGGGATGGCGGGCCATTCGGCGAATTTCCCGCTCGTAAAAATCGAAGGTCTCCTGGCGGAAATGGGGGTCATTGAAATCCGCGCCAGGATTGCACCAGAGCCCTTGGATTACCCACAAGCCATACTCGGCGGCGAGATCGAGTTCGCTGTCCATCAACGGCGCCCAGGTGCGGATCGTGTTGAAGCCGGCGTCGCGGATGCGTTCGAAATCGGCGCGCAGAATCTGGGGCTCGAAGGACCGTTTGAATGGCAACTGTCCCGGCCGGCAGCCAGGCTCGTAACCGACCCCAACCACGAGGAACTTTTCGTTGCCAACAAAGATCTGGTCGTTCTGAATCGTCACGGCGGGAAACATGGGTTCGCTCCTTTCCGATGGCGCGGGGCTTGGGATGCGGCAGCCTGACAAAAGCGCGGCGGCAAGCAATGACAGACTCCGCCAGCGTTTCATGCCGGCACCGTTTCTTCCAACCATTGGAAAATCCGGGCGACGGCGCGCCGCTCGCGGCCGTGGAAGCCGTGGTCAGCGCCCGGCGTCAGTTCGTAGTCCAACCGGACCGAGCGCGTTTTGGCCTTGAGGATAAGGCCCATCTCGGCGAGCGGGCGGCAGGCGTACTCCTCTCGGGCACCGAAGAGCACGAGCAGCGGCTCGCGGATGCGGCGGAACAGGCGGAGCGGGCCGGCGTAGTTGAAAACCCCGGCCTCCGGCGAGCGCGGGTCGGCGATGCTGAGAAAGCGGCGGGCGCTGAACGACTGGCAGTCGGCGGGCATGGGCGCGCCGCCGCGGCCGGCGGCCGCCAGCCGGCGCGCCTGGCGCAACCGCCGGGCATATTTGGGGCCGAGATCGCGGCGGCAGATCGCATAGTCATCCGCCGGTCCGAGCAGGACCAGCGCCCGCACGCCGGGATCGCGGCGGAGCGCTTGGTAGTACACGGCTTTCTGGCAGCCGGTGCTGTGGCCGGCCAGGATAAAGCGGCGATAGCCGGCGCGTCGGCCGAAGCGAATCGCCGCCGCGATGTCGGCCAGGCAGTCGCCAAAGCGCTCCGTCGCTGTCGCGGCGTCGGCGCCGCGGTTGTTGAAAAGCAGCACGGCGCGACCGCGCCCGATTGCCTGGCGCAGCAGTTCGCGCTTGAAATAGGAGTGATGGAAATTGCTGTGCATGCCGTGGATGAAGATCAGCAGGCGGTCATCCCCGCCGGCGTTTCGGGCGCGCCGGCGCGCGGCGGGGGTCAGAAACCCGTCCAACGGCCGCCGGCCGCGCGGCAGGGGGATATGCACCAGCGCGCCGGGCAAAGGCGGATATGCCGGCGGCGCGCGCCGCTGTTTTTTTCTTGTTGCCATTGCTTGAGCGGTTCGTAGGACTGCGCTATTTATAGGCCAACGCCGCAAGGCGTGGCAAGAAAGGGTGTAATCATGGAGCCAGGCGAAACAACGGTCAAACCGGCATTCGGCGTCGGCACCCTTGTGGTGCATCCCAATCATGGACGGGGCCGTGTGGTCGGCTACGAGGACAGGCGCTACGTGGTGGTTTTCATCGGCGGTGAGACACGGCGGATTCCGTTCCACATGCAGGAACTCAAGGCGGAGACGCTGCTGGGCGATCCGCAAACGGATATCTTGAAGCAGGCGGTGCGCGAAGTGCTGGCGGATCAGGGCTGGGTCGCGGCGGAGGTCGAGATGGCGCCGCGCTGGCAGGGTGGAATGTTGCGGCTGATTCCCGGCCGCGAAGGCACCCAACCCAAGGAAATTCCGCTGGAGGTTTTTTTCAGCAAGCTGATCGGCATTCGTGAGAAGCTGCGGGTGCTGGAGCAGAAGATCAACAACCATCCCAAGCTGGACGCCGCGGATAAACTGGAACTGGAGGGCTATATTACCCGTTCGTATGGGAGCCTGACTTCGTTCAACCTGCTGTTTGCGGACAAGGACAGCCAGTTCAAGGGCGCTGGCCGCGCGGGCGCGGAGGGCACGGCATGAAACGGGGTTTGAAGATTCGCAATGCCAGCTTTGCCGACGCGCGCGAGATCTTCGCGATGATCAAACGGCACCCGGATGTCCTGGTCCCGCGCCCGATGAGCGATATCCTGGAGAACATTGACCGTTTCATCGTGTGCGAACACGCCGGCAAGGTGGTGGGCACCGTCTCGTGGGCAATCCTGCCGGAGATCGGATCGGCCAAGCATCCCTCGGTCGAGATCAAATCCGTGGCCGTGGACGCGGCCTACCGGAAGCAGGGGGTGGGCGCGGCGCTGGTGAAGAAGGCCATCGGCCGGGTGCGCAAATTGACGCCTGAACAGATCGTCGTGTTGACGTTTACTCCGGCCTTTTTCCACAAGCTGGGCTTCCACGAGGTGCCGAAGGAAAAGCTGATGTATAAACTGTATACCGGCTGCCTCAACTGTTCCAAATATGATTCGCCCTTCACCTGCCCCGAGGTGGCGATGAGCCTGGTCCCCGGCGGTTAGCGCCAGCGTGGACGCCGGGCGTTTGTCTGGGGCGGAGCAGACGAAAAAGATAATCGCGGCCAGCGCTTTGGCTCATTCGCGTGGTATAGTACATAACATGATGCATTATCGCCGTTTGTCCTACGCCTCCGGTTGCCGTTGGCTGGGATGTTTGGCCGTGACGGGTTGGGGTTTCGCTGCCGTTCCGGCCTGGGCTTGGAGCGGGCGGTTGCACATGGACATCAGCCGCGCGGCGGCGCAGGTGGTGCCGGATGAAATGGCGGGCCGGCGGAGCTACGCCGGCTTGCTGGCCGGCCATGCAATTGATCCCGATTTGTGGAAGGCGGATGATCCGGCGGAGGGGCCGCGGCATTACATCGAACCCGAGCATTTGCGGCCGCTGAACCTGGCTGACCTCCCGCCGCGTCTGGATGATTATTACCGGCGGGTCGGTTATCGCCACCCGAATCTGACCGGTATCGCGCCCTGGGTTATCGCCGAAACACAGACGCGGCTGACTGCGGCGATGCGCGCGGGGGACTGGTCGAATGCCACAGTGCTGGCGGCGGCGTTGGGACATTACGTGGGCGATATCCACGAACCACTGCATTGCACGGCGGATTTCGATGGCCAGCTCAGCGGGCATTCCGGCATCCATATTCGCTGGGAGATGAATGCCGTGCCGGCGTATTGGAAGCGCGGCTGGCTGCGGCCCGAACCCGGCCGCTATCTGGATGATCCCTGGGGGACGGCGCTGGGCTGGATGACCCGCGCGCATGAGCGGGTTGGAGAAATATTCATGGCCGACGATGCGGCGCGCGAAGCGACGAGCAACGACGTGGATTCCACGCAGTACCTTGCGCGGGTGTGGGCGGAATCCAAATCATTGACCATTGAGCAGATGAACGCGGCGGCAACCGCCTTGGCGAGTCTGTGGTACACCGCCTGGGTGGACGCCGGCCGGCCCGCGATTCCGCCGCCGCCGGCTGATTTCGAGCGAGCTTCGATTCACCGGCGCGGGCGGACGACGCGGTGGACGCCGCATTTGGGTGTCATTCTGGGATGTCTCGCGGTGGGTTTTGCGCTGATTGTCCTGCTGGGCGGCCGCGCCCGCCGTCGCCACCTGCGCGCCCGGGCCGGTGTTTAAGACGCGGATGGAAGGCCGGCCACGGGCTTGCGCACGCGGCGGCATGCATTGTGGTGCGTGGGCCGGGCGCCCCGCGCTACGGGGAACCGGCGGGATTGGATTAGTCGTCTTTGACGGCGAAGTGCCGACGGCAGAAAGCCGAGAAGGAATCCGCCAGGCTGTACATCACCGGCACGACCACGAGGGTCAGGATGGTCGCCAGCGACAGGCCAAAGATCACGGCGACCGCCATCGGCGCCCACCATTGGCTGGATTCGGCGCCGGCGACGAACTTCCACGGCCAGGTGTGAATATCCAGGCTCCAACCGATGGCCATCGGAATCAGGCCCAGCACGGTGGTACTCGCCGTCAGCAGAACCGGCCGCAAGCGGAGGCGGCCGGCGGTGACCGCGGCCTCGGTCGCCGTTAATCCCTCGGCATGCCGTTTCAGCGTGCAGTCCAGCAGAACAATTGCGTTGTTGACGACCACGCCGGCCAGGCTGATCACGCCCAGCCCGGTCATAATCACGCCGAAACGCATGCGGCAGATGACCAGCCCCCACATTACGCCGATCGTGGATAGAATGACCGACACCAGGATGATCGCGGGATAAACCACCGAGTTGAACTGGATGACCAGGATGACCACAATACCGGCGATGGCGAGCCAAAAGGCCTTCATCAGGAATGCGCTGGATTCATTGAGATCCTGATTTTCGCCCGTATAGCGCACCGTGTAGCCGCGCGGCAGGGCCACTTCCGCCACGCGTTGCTGGATGTCGCGCAGGACGGCGTCAATGCTGCGTTCCTCGATGTCGCCGGTGATGGTGACGACACGCTTCTGATCCTTGCGCTTGATGTTGCCGCGTCCGCCGGTATAAACGATCTGCCCCAGCGAGGTCAGCGGCACCGTCTGTCCGGAGGACAGCGGGATGAAGATTTCCTCCAGCAGGCCGGCGCCTTGCCGGAAATGCAGGGGCAGGCGGACAGTAATATCATACTCATCCTCGCCGGCGCGGAACTTGCTGCTTTCAATGCCATAGATAGCCGACCGCAGGAAGTTGCCGACCGCGCCGGTGTCCAGCCCCAACAGGGCGGCGCGCTGGCGGTCCACGCGGAACTGAATTTCCGGCAGGGCGTCCTCCAGGTTGTCCTGGAGATCCACCAGTCCAGGCACGTTCTCGATGGCGCGCTTGATTTCCGCGGACAGGCGCGCGAGTTCTTCAAACGATTCGCCGGCGATTTCGATGCTGATGGGCGCGCCAGTGGGGGGGCCGTGCTTTTCACGGTCCACCTTGGTTTCCGCGCCCGGAATGAGGCCGATGTCGTCGCGCAGCGTCTCGACCAGCGCGAGCGTGTTTGTGTGGCGCTCGTCTGCCGGCCGGAACTCGACTGTCAGCACGCCGATGTGCGTTCCCGATTCGCCCATGCCGGCGCCGGCGGTCGCGCCGACATTGCTGAGATAGAACTTGATGTCCGCATACTTGGCCAGCTTCCGCTCGATACCGCGGATGGCGGCGTCTGTCTTGAGAATGTCGGCGCCCTGCGGGAAGCGCACCTCGATGGTGGCGCGGCGCGGCTCGGTGTCGGGGAAAAGTTCGATTCCCCGGCCGAAACGCCCGTACACCAGGAAACTCAGGATCAGGACCATGAACCCGGTGAGCATGATCAGGCCGCGGTTCTTCAGCGCGCCGCGCAGAAACTGCTCGTAGCCGGCGACGAACCAGTGGTCGCTGACGATCTCGCCGCTGGCGTCGTGCCGCACCTTGCGCTTCTGCCCGTGGATGAAGATCGAGCAGATGGCCGGGTTGATCACGACGCCGACAAACAGGGAGGCAGTCAGCGTGATGATCAGCGTGCGCGGCAGAAAGTTCATGAACTGGCCCATGATGTCCGGCCAGAACAGCAGCGGAGCGAAAGCCGCCAGCGTGGTCAGCGTGGAGGTGATCACCGGCCAGGCTACCTCGGAGGCGCCGCGCTTCGCGGCTTCAAACTTGGACAGCCCCAGCGTGCGGTTGCGATAAATGTTTTCCACGATGACGACGGCGTTGTCCACCAGCATGCCGACCGCCAGCACCAGGCTGAACAACACGATCATATTCAGTGTCAGGCCATACAGGTTCAGGACGGTGAAAGACAACAGCATGGAAAGGGGGATGGCCATGCCGACGAAGAGCGCGTTGCGCCAGCCCATGAAAAGCAGGATGACCACCACCACCAGCACGAAGCCGGAGAATATGTTGTTCTCCAGCTCTTTGATCATGTCGGCGATAAACTCGGATTGGTCCATGATGATGGTCAGCTTGATGCCCGGCGGCAACTGGAACCGATCGAGCAATTGCTTGATATCCCGGATCATGGCGACCGTGTTGACACCGGAGCGCTTTTTGACCTGGATGGAAAGGCATGGCTCGCCGTTCAGCCGTGAGATGGAGGACAAATCCTTGTATGTGTCCGTTACCGTGGCGACATCAGTCAGGTACACCGGTCGGCCATTGCGAACGGCGACGACCAGGTCCCGGAGTTCGTTCACCAGGGTGAACTCGCCCGGCACGCGCACTTGGAACTTGCCGCCTGTCATTTCCAGGTTGCCGGCGGAGACGGTGGAATTCTCGCGCCCGATCAGGCTGATCACGGCGGCAATCGGGATTTGCTGGGCGATCAGGCGGGGCAGGTCCACCTCGACGCGGATTTCGCGCTCGCGCGCGCCATAGACCGCCGCCTGCTTCACGCCCGGTCGGGCTTCGATCTGGTCCTGCAAGTCGTCCGCCAGGTTCTTCAACCGGGTCAGGTCCGGATCGCCCGAAAGCGCGAAGATCAGGACCGGCGAGTCCGTGCTGAAATTGAAAGCCTCGACGGTTGGCTCATCAAGATCCTGCGGCAGGTCCGGCGCCGCCAGGTCAATCTTGTCCTTGACCTTCTGTTTGGCGGCATCCATGTCCTCCTGGGGCGTAAACTCGATCATGATCATCGTCACGCCCTCGGCGGATGTGGAATTCATCTCCTTGACGTTGTCCAAATCGTTTAGCTTTTTCTCCATCGGGATGGTGACCAGATTTTCCATTTCCTCCGGCGAGGTACCTTCATAGACGGCCGTCACGAAGACATAGGGGATCGTGATGTCCGGCGCGCCTTCGCGCGGCAGATCCACGTAGCTGATGATCCCGATGACGACGGCGGCCAGGGAAAAGACGATTACCGCGGTCCGGAACTTGATGGCGTAATTGGTTAGCAGCATGGCGCGTTCACCCGGTCAAGGGGCCGGTGTCTCCGGTGCGCGGCTGACCGCTACGGGGCTGCCGTCCATGACGGATCGAGCGCCCTCGACAATCACCTCTTCGCCGGCGTTCACGCCCGTCGCGAGCACGGCTTCATTGCCCAACAAGGCTTCGATTTGAACCAGTCGGCGCTCCGCTTTGCCGTCGCGGTGGATGAAGACCACGTATTCTCCTTTTTGGGGAACGACAGCGGTCAGCGGCACGGCAATCGCGTCCGGCCAGACGCGGCGCTCGAGACGCACCCGCGCGATCATGCCGGGCTTGAGCCGGTGGTCTGGATTGGGGATCGTGATTTCCACGGGAAAGGCATTGTTGTCCCGCCCGGCGGCCGGGGCGACGAAGCTCACCCGGCCGGTGAAGAGGACACCGGGCAGCGCGTCGGCCGTCAACTCGGCCGGCTGGCCATTGGTTACGGCGCGGATGTCGCGCTCCGGAATGTCCACGCGGACTTTCACGGGGTCAATTCGCACAACCCGGAACAGCGGCATCCCTTCCGTGGCATACGCGCCGCGCTCGACGAAGCGGTCGGCGACCTGTCCGGCAATTGGGCTTTGGACGCGGCATCGGTCAAGCTGCACCTGGGCCTCGTTCCGGGCGATGCGGGCCAGTTCCTGGCGGGTCCGGATGTCTTCGTAATCGTTGACTGACACGGCCCCGGCTTTCTTCAATTCCTCCCAGCGGTCGAGATCTTTCTGGGCCTCGCGCAGATCAATTTCCGATTTGTCGTACAACGCCACCCAGGTGCGATCGTCAAGGCGCAGCAACAACTGGCCCGCCGCGACGGCGTCGCCCTTTTCCACCGCGATTTCCATGATGGCGCCCGGTTTCTCCGCGCCCAGCGTCACATCCACATCCGCCTCCACGCGGCCCGGGAGATTGGCGATGTCCGGCAGGGGGCGGGGCATGATCGCGCGGACGGCGACCGGCACCGGTCGGGCCTCGGGCCGGACCGTTTTTTCTTTCGGTTTGCGGATGATCACGAGCAGAATGATCGCAATCACCACCACGGCCAGGATGACGATGACCACGAGGCGGGACGGCTTTTTCATGGGGTTGAATCCTCGACGGCTTCCAGGGTGTCGGCGCCGCAGGCGTAGTGCAACTGGGCGACGGCGTTCATGTGGTTGCGCAAGGCCACCAGCCATGTCAGGCGGGCGGTGCTCAGCGCCAGGTTGGAATCGGTGAATTCGAGGTAAGTGGCCAGCCCGGCGTCGTAGCGGGTGCGGGCGATGGCCAGGCTCTTCTCCGCCAGCGCGATATTCTCGCGGTTGGCGTTGACCGTTTCCTCCGCATGCCGCATTTCGAGGTAGGCTTGCTGCACCTCCAGCGCCACGCCGCGTTCGAGTTCGGTCAGGTTCGCGCGCGCCTTTTCCAGCTCCAGCCGCTTCTCGAAAATACGGGCCTCCCGCAGTCCGCCGTCGAAAACCGCCCAGTCGAGGACCAGGCCGGCGTTCCACCCCCAGCGCCAATCGTCATTGCCCGCCGCGCCATACGGCGACGGGCGCTGGCCCTCGTACGCGGCGCGGGCGCGCAACTGTGGCGCGTAGCGTCCCTGCTCGGCGCGAATATCGGCTTCCCAGAGGCCGATCAGCTTTTGCTGCTGCCGGACCTCGGGCCGTTGCCGGCGCGCGCTCGCCTGCAGCTCCGCCAGCGGCGCGTCCCACGGGACAAAGGCCAGTTCGCCCCGCAGATCGTATTCGGTCTCGTCCAGATGGATCAGATTGCGGAACGCGGCTTTGGCGATTTCCAGATCCTTGCGCGCGGCGATCAGCCGGGGTAGCTCGTTGGCCAGCCGGACGCGCGCGCTAAGCAAGTCGAACTCCGAAGCCGTGTCATGCTGGAAGTGCGCCTCGGTTTGTCGGACGAAGCCCTCGAGTTGCCGCGTGGACTCTTCCTGCACGGTCACGTTGGCCCGCGCCAGCAGGATGTTGTTGAAAGCGGTGGTGATGTCGCGGATGAGCTGCCGGCGCGTCTGTTCGACGCCGATGCGCGCGCGGTCGCGGTAAAGGCCGGCGGCTTTCAGCGCCGCGGCGACGGATCCGCCGGAGAACAGCAACTGGCTGGCCTCCGCCGCGACGGTGTAATTATCGAGCTGGCCGGTCTCGATTTCCTCGTCCTCGACCGCATAGCTGGAAACCTTGTCCAGCCGCGTATAGTTGGCTTTGCCGCTCAGTTGCGGAATGATCTGCGCCCGAACCTGCCGGATCTTGGCGCCGGCGATGGATTCGTCGCGGAACGCGTTGCCCAGCGTCACGGCCCGCTCCAGTCCGATGGCCAGGCAATCCTCAAGGGTGAACACCGCCGGAGTATTGGTCGCCGGCTCCGCGCCAGCCAGTGTGACCCCGATGGCCATCAGGAGCGTCGCGCTGCGCCACACGGCCGCCGTGCGGATTGAGTTGGACGCGGGGCGTTTCATGCGTCGGCCTGCAGTTCCGCCAGCATCTGCTCGTGCACCCGCACAAAGACCGCCCGATCGGCGGGCGAGACGCGGCGGCAAAGCCGCGCGAGGGTACGGCGTTTTTCATTGGCCAGGTGCCGCAGCGTCCGCCGGCCCTTGGGGGTGATGACGGCCAGCACCGCGCGGCGGTCGCGCGGTGAGCGTTGCCGTCGGAGCAGGCCGAGGCGGGTCAGCCGGTCCACCAGGCTGGTGGCGGTGGAGGGGCTGATCTGCGCGGCCAGGGCGAGCGCGCGCATCGTGCAGCCATCGCGCTCCGCGATCTCGGCCAGGGCCCAGAGTTGGGGCAGGGTGATCAGGCCGCGCGCCAGGTAGTTGCGTTCCCGACGGATGAGCGCGCGCATGAAACGCGGCATCAGCGCCGTCATGCGATCAGCAAATTCCGTTAGTCCGAGGCCGCTGGAAATCGGGGCGCGCATAAAATTACGAGCATCGAAATGTACGAGCATCGAAATAATTTGTAAAGGGCGGATTTGCGGAAAATGCGCCGGCGGCATCCGGCGGCGGTTGAGGGCGAGTGGGGCGGTCAGCCGTTGACCGGCCCGCCGGCGACGCGCGGGCCGGGATGCGCGGGATTCCAGATAAACGGCATCCCGCAACGACCCCGCGCGGGATCGCTTCAGCGGATCGGCACGGCGCCGATCTCGGCTTCAGCGCGATAAGCGCGTCCCTGGTCATCCACGCCGGCAAACGTCCATTTGGTGCGCGGCGCGACCGGTTCGGCATAGCCGTGCCAGTTGGGGTCGCAAGCGACTGCCTGGCGCGGCTGAAGCCAGCCGTTGGTCAGCGGGCCGCCGAGGGCAAACCATTCATCGAAATCCTGGCTGGTCAGCTTGCGATTCATGATGTTCTTCGGAACCCATTTCCCATTCAACCAGAAGTAGCCCTCAAAGGTCGTGATTTGGATTGGACGCGCCGTGGCGTTGCTGACCGTGGTCCGATAATACCACATATAAGGGAACGGATTGGTGCTGATTCCCGGCACGGCATGGACATCGCTCGGATTCGGCGTGTGGGTGACGACGAGCCCGGGATGCAGGGCGCAGCTCAAGCCGACCAGCCCGAGCGCGGCGGTGAGGATCCGAGATTTCATCGCCTCACCCCGCCGCTTGCCGCAGGGCTTGCGCGATATCCGCCTCAATATCTCCCACATCCTCCAGTCCCACCGACAACCGGAGGTAGTCCGGCGTGACGCCGGTTTCCGCCTGTTCGGCGGCCGTCAACTGCTGGTGCGTGGTTGAAGCCGGGTGAATGACCAGGGTCTTGGCGTCGCCGATGTTGGCGACATGCGAAATGAGTTTCACGGCGTTGATGAACTTCTTGCCCGCGACCGCCCCGCCCTGGATGCCGAAACCGACCAGGCCGCCGAATCCTCTTTTCAGATACTTCGCCGCGATTCGATGACTGGGGTGTTCCGGAAGCCCCGGATAATTGACCCAGGCGACCTGCGGTTGCTGCTGCAGCCAGCGCGCCACTGCCAGCGCGTTCTCGGAATGGCGGGCCTGCCGGAGCGCCAGGGTTTCAAGGCCTTGCAGGAATTGAAACGCGTTGAAGGGGCTCAGGCACGCGCCCATGTCGCGCAGCAACGTCAGGCGGATTTTGAATGCCAGGGCGACATTGCCCATTCCCGGCACGTTGCCCAGCGCGTCCCAGTAGACCAGCCCGTGATAGGCCGGATCGGGTTCCGTGAACTCCGGGAACTTGCCGTTATTCCATTTGAACTTGCCGGAATCCACAATCACGCCGCCGATCGAGGTCCCGTGGCCGCCAATATACTTCGTGGCCGACGAGGCCAGGATATCGGCGCCGTGCTCGATCGGACGAACCAGACCAATACCGACCGTGTTGTCCACGACCAGCGGAATGCCGGCATCATGCGCGATGCGGGCCAGCGCCTCGAAATCGGGCACATCCAGTTTCGGATTGCCGATGGTTTCGGCGTAGATGGCGCGGGTTCGCGGCGAGAGCGCTTGCGTGAAGGCGGTCAGGTCGCTGGAATTGACGAATTTCACCGTGCGCCCAAGCTTGGGGAACGTGTGGTGAAACAGCTCATAAGTTCCGCCATAAAGGTTGTTGGCCGACACGATCTCATCGCCCAGCCGCGTGATGGCCAGCAGCGCATACGTGATGGCCGCCTGGCCTGAGGCCACGCCCAGCGCCGCGGTCGCGCCTTCGATGGCGGCGACGCGTTTCTCAAAGACCTCGGTCGTCGGATTCATCAGGCGCGTGTAGATGTTGCCGAATTCCTTCAATGCGAAAAGGTTCGCGGCATGATCGGAATCCCGGAATTGGTACGACGTAGTCTGGTAGATGGGCACGGCCCGCGCGCCCGTGGCTGAATCGGGTTCCTGTCCCGCGTGCAAAGCCAGCGTATTCAATCCATTGTTGTTCATGGTCACCTCCGGCCGTGATTTGGGGGACAGTAAGCTGCGCGCGGCAAAAAAGCAAATGCTTGGCGCGGAAAGACCGGGGGATGAAAAAGGCCGCCGCGTTGAGCTGCAAGAATAACGCGGATCCATAAGCATCCTTCGGCTTGTGGAATCATTGGCGGCGCGGGCTGTTTTTGCTATGCTTTCTTTTTTATTTGGGGAGGTGCCAATGAAAAGCCTGCAGTCGGTCCTTGTCTTATTGTTCGCGCTTGTTGCCGCGTCGGCCATTTTTGCCCAGGGCCCCTTGGCGCCGCCCAGCGCGCCGGCGCCCATGATGAAAAGTCTGGCGCAGATTGAGCCGCGCACGCCGATCACCAACCTGCCGGCGACCATTTTCGCGCCGGGTTCATATTACCTTGTCACCAACCTGGCGGGATCGGTTGGCATCACGCTGGCGACGAACAACGTCACCCTCGATCTTTGCGGGTTCACGCTCACCGGGCCGGGCAAGTTCGCGGGTGGCGCGGCGTGCGGCGTCACCGGGGCTTACGCGAACATCGTCGTGCGCAACGGACGGATTCGCGAGTGGCCGGGAAATGGAGTCATTGTCGGCGCTGTTGGCGTGCTGGAGGATCTGAATGTCGAGAACTGCGGCGCGAGCGGGTTGACGGCGGATCAGCAATCGCGTGTCGCCCGCTGCCGGGTCGGTAACTGCGGGGGGAATGGGGTCTGGGTCTCGCATTCCTCGCGTTTGGAATCATGTCGGCTGATTGCGAATGCCTCCAACGGCGTCTATGCCGGAAACAATAGCGCGGTTCAGGATACGGAGGCCACTTATAACACGCGCGATGGAATTGCCGCGGGCAATGCCAATGCCGTGCATAATTGTGTAGCCGGCAATAATGCCCGAAATGGCATCTGGCTGGGTTTGGGCAGCAGCGCGATCGGCTGCGTGGCCTATTACAACAGCAGCGACGGGATTTCGGCATCCTCCGGCTGCACCATCCAGGATTGCACGACCCGCGACAACACCGGTTCGGGCATTACCACGGCATCCCGTTGCACGATTGTCAATTGCACGGCCTACGAGAACAACCAGTGGGGGATTGGAGTCAACTCGGGATGCACGATCAGCGGATGCACTGCCTCGGAAAATGGCACCAATATCCTGGCCGGCGCCGGCTGCTATATTTTGAACAACACCTGCATCGGCAGCGGCTATGGCGCCGGGGTCGGGATTCGGATTGCGCCCCGTACATCAGATTCTCATTCCGGCAATCGGCTGGAAGGCAACACGGTGAGCAGTCTGGCCATTGGAATTGACGTGCGCGATGGCGGGAACCTGATTGTGCGCAACAGCGCGTGGAATAATGCGGTGGGCTACTCGATTACCAATAACAACAGCGTGGGCGGGATCACCAATGTGATGGGCGCCACTTTCACCTGCCTGAACCCATGGGTGAACTTTGAATTTTGACGGTGTGTGATCCATGGATTGCGCCGGGGATCAGTGCGAGCGCGGGAGTAAACCGGCGTCGTCCGGATGGATACGGTTGTTCTGGATCGCGATTGCCGGTTATTATGCCGCGATTTTCCTGTTGTCCATCAACCGCGTTGGGCTGAACGACAACGACCAGTTTCTGATGTTTCAGGAATTGCAGTTTTGGAATGCGCGGCTTTTCGGATTCGCAAAGCAGTGGACGCCGGTGATGGTGGGCGGAATTTCCCTGGCAGGCGACCCGCAGGTGCCGCAATGGTCGCTGGGCATGGCGCTGGGCTATCTGTTCGGACCGTTTTACGGACTGCGGGTCGCGACCATCCTCTATTTCCTCTTCGGGAGGGTGGGCGCCTGGCGGTCTGCCGGCCTGATATTCAAACGCGCCGAGCTGCGCGCGTTGGCGGCATCGCTGTTCATCGGGAACGGTTTTTTTGTCTGCCGGCTGGCACATGGGCATATGGACCATATCCCCTTCCTGGCGTTGCCGCTGGTGCTGTGGTTCCTGCACCGGTTGACGGATCGCTTGCGTGATCTCAATGCCATGAACCGGTTTGGCGCGAGCCTGGCCGCGGCGCTTGCGCTCGGCGCGGGATTCAGTGTGATGGCGGATGGCGCGCCGGTCGTGATCATCCATTTCTATTTCTGGGTGGCGGTTTATGCCGTTGTGCTGGCGGCGGTTAAACGGTCGCCAGCGCCAGTGCTGGTTCCGGCGCTGGGCGGCGCGGCGGCATTGCTGCTGGGCGCAGGCTACCTTTGGCCGATGTTGAACGAGCAGCAGGAATTTCCCCGACTGGTGAAGGACACGTTTACCAATCCGCTGTGCCTGTTATGGTTCATGCTGCTCCCCGTGGGCGGACGGGTGATACCCGCGCCGGCCAACGGTCATGAGTACAGCGTTTACATCGGGCCGGTGCTGGCCGGGCTGATCTGGGTCTATCGGCGCGAGGCGGCCGCGCGGATTCCAGCGGAAGCGCGCCGTCCGCTGCTGGTCGCGGCCGTTGTCGCCATCTTGCTGGGCATGGGCAGCCTGACCCTGCTGGGGATTCCAAAATGGCTCAGCCCGTTTGACCTGTTACGGTCATTGCCCGGCTTTCGCTCCATGAATGTCACGGGCCGCTATTGGGGGTTTCTGGCGCTCCCGCTGTCGCTGTTGGCCGCGGCGGCGATTCAAGTTTTTCTACAGGATGCCAGCCGAGGCCGCCACGCACACCGGTGGCTGGGCCTGGCGTTGGGACTGCAACTAGCGTTCATGACGGCCTTCCCGTTCCGGAGCCTGGTGCTTTCGGCCCCGTATCAACCAATTCCATATCGCGGGTTGTTCCCGGCGGATGGCGCGGATATTCGCTATCATGAGGGTGGCGCGCGGATTTATCAATACGACTTGATCAGTCCGGTGCAGGGCCTGTTGGACGCCTATAACATGGGTGATTTCATTCATCCGGACATGTTGCCGAATTGTCGCCTGATCCAGTCGGCGCATGTGGATGGACGGCGCTTCGACACGGATGACTGGCTGGTCGCCCGGTTCACCGACTGGAACCATATTCAGGTGCGACCGGTGAAAAAGCCGCCCATGGAAGCGCTGGCCGGCTGGGGCACTTTGACCTTGGTGTTCAATCAAGCCTGGCATCGCTATTGGAACTGCGCAGCCGGCCGTGTCCACACGATCAACGGACGCAATCTGGCGGTGGACATACCGGTCTCGGCCCTGGCCGCGGGCGCCGTTAATCTGACATTTCACGATTGGGTGAGCGCGCGGGGCACGCGGGTGACGGCTTGGGCCTGGCCGGTCTGGGCCGTGCTGATGATCCTGCTGACCGTCCCGCTCTGGCGGCGGGCGCCCAGATAAACGGTGCGTGCCGGATGCCCGCATCACCGGTCATCGGCCGGCTGAATGCCGGGATCCCCTGTAGCGAGCGGTTGCAGCTCAAGAGACGATGTTTATTTCCGATGTGACCATTTGAAACCGCGAATTCAATCGCCCCGGGCGCATGAGCATGCTTTTGCGGCAAATCCTTATCTGGCACCGGGCGCGCCGAACCCGCTTGGACCGGGATCAGCCCGCATGTTGCCGCTGTAGCGCCTCGGCGTTATGGGCGATGCGACGAATCATGCCGCTGAAGATCAGGCGGTGGAAGGGGTAGAGGATATACCAGTAAGCGAGGCCGGCCAGCCCTTTGGGCGCGAAGAAGGCGGTTTGCGCCAGTTGGGTCCGGCCGCCTTCGGTCTTGCAAATCTCAAACTCGAGCCAGGCGCGGCCGGGAAGTTTCATCTCCGCGCGCAGGCGCATCAGCCGGTTTGGCTCGAGCGCTTCGACACGCCAAAAATCCAGCGCTTCGCCGACGCGGAGCAGTTCGGGATCGCGCCGGCCGCGCCGCAAGCCGACGCCACCCGCCAGCCGGTCGAGCAGCCCGCGCGCGCGCCATGCCCAGTCCATATAGAGCCAGCCTGCCTCGCCGCCCAGCATCTGGATCGAGCGGTAAACGGCCTCCCGGCCGGCCCACACGTCAAGCTGGCGGCGCTCGGTGATCAACCCCTCGCGCGCGGCGAGTTCGACGGGCTTGTGCGCGCCGGGACTGCTGGAGAGCGCGTCGCTCCAGCGGGTGAGCACCCAACCGGATTCCAGTGTGGCCAACGCTTGCGCCACGGCGTCATCGTAGGATGTCAGCCGGATGTTAGGGAAGAGCTGCCGGGCCAGATCGTTGCGCACGATGACCTCGTTACGCAGACCCTCGACCAGCGGGCGCGCAATCTGGGCGGGTACCGGCGTAACGAGATGAATCCAGAGCGATGAAAGGCGCGGAGTGAGAAACGGGACCGGCACCAGCACACGTTTCAGGCCGCGCGCGCGGGCCAGATGCAGGATCATGTCCGCGTAGGTCAGCACATCCGCCCCGCCGATTTCAATGACCCGGTCGGCGCTTTCCGGAACAGTGAAGGCGGCGACCAGGTAATCGAGGACGTTGCGGATCGCGATTGGCTGGGTGCGGGTGAACACCCACTTGGGGCAGATGATGAGCGGCATTCGTTCGGTGAGGCTGCGGACCAGTTCAAAGGAAAGGCTGCCGGAACCGACGATCACGCCCGCCCGAAACTCGGTCACCGGCACGCCGCCTTCACGCAGGGCGGCGCCGGTTTGCTGGCGCGAGCGCAGATGCGGCGAGAGGTCCGTGGCGGGGTCGCCGAGGCCGCCGAGATAGATGATTCGCTTGACGCCGGCTTGCGCGGCGGCGCGGCCGAAGTGGCGCGCGGCCGCCACGTCCCGCTCGGCAAAATGCGCGCCGCCGGCCATGCTGTGGATCAGGTAGTAAGCGGCGGTCACGTTCTGAAAAGCGGCCGGCAGGGTTTCCGGGCGCAGCGCGTCGGCCGTGACGACCTCGACGGCGCGCCGCCATTCGCGCCCCGCAACGCGGGTCGGATCGCGGACCAGGCAGCGCACGCGGTATTGCGCTTCGACCAGGCGCGGTACCAGCCGGCCGCCCACGTAGCCGGTGGCGCCGGTGACCAGGATCAGCGGCGGGGCGGGAGGGTCTTCCATCGCCATCCATCCTCGATTTTCGACTTTCGACTTGCGCTTGCCGGCGGTGAAGCCAAACGCCCGGCGCAATCTGAGCCGCGCGCGCGGTCGCTCATTCCTTCCTGACCCACTGCCCGCCGCGCAGAATCCACTCGGAAAGACCGGAGAACTCGAAGACTTCCTTGACTGCGCCGCCCAGGTTATAGAGCAGGAACTTGCCGCCGGCCTCGGCGACTTTTTTGCTGAGCGTCAGCAGGCTCTTGAGGCCGGCGCTGCTGATAAACTGAAGATTGCCCAAGTCAACGATCAGACTTTTCTCGCCGGCGTCGAGCAGGCGCTGGCATTCCTCCTCGAAGAAGCGCGCGTTTTGGGCGTCCATACGGCCCGAGATCTTCAGCACGGTCACATCGCCAGGGCGTTCGATCTCCAGCCTCATGGCGCCCCCCGGGCGCCCGGGCGGATCAGCCGGCGGGCGAGGGCCAGCGGGATGCAGCCGGCGTCGAGCACCGCCGGGAGCCAGGCCCAAAGGTCGAGGTTGGGGGCAGGGATCAGCAACATGGCGATGCACCCGCATAACCCACCGGCATATGGGACCGGCATGTTCTCCCGTTGCAATCGCCGCATGCGCAGCGCGGCCAGACCATTGGCAATCGCGACCCAGATAAAAAACAACGCCAAAGGAACCGCCACCCCCCAGCGCAGATAATCAAGGCCGGTCATGACATTATCCTCCCGGGTTCAGCGGGCTGCGTTTCAGCCCAACACCAGATTCTGCGAGTAGCGGTCGGTGTCGGCAATCAAAAATTCCTCGGTCATTTCCAGGCAATTCTTGGGGCAGACCTCGGTGCATTGGGCGCAACTGATGCACTGGCCGACGAAAATCCGGATTTTCTTTTCCTCGGGGATCATCTCGATCGCGTGCGCCGGGCAGACCTTGACGCAAAGCGTGCAGCCGATGCAGGCCGGCTTGGTGTAGCGAATCTTGCCGCGCATTCGAGGAGGGACGGGCACAGGCGGCTGGACGGCCGCCTGGCCGCCTTGCACCTGCGCAAGGAAGCCGGTCACGGTTTCCGGCAGATGCGCCGCGGGAAAGGGGTTGGTTATGGGCTTGCGCGGCAACTGGTTCAGCAATTCGGGCACCATCGGGAAACGCATGGTCTACCTCCCGCCGATCAGGGAATCCAGCATCACCAGCCCCAGCCCCACGAGGGCCAGACCGCCGAGATACTTCCAGTACACATCCACCACCTGCGTGATCCGGAACCGTCCAACCGCGGCGCGGATGAGCGACACGGAGAGGAACATGACCACGAGCAGTTTGACCAGGAAAAACGCCGCATCCAGCACCACCGCTGGCACGACCCACAGGGGCAGCATGTCGGAGATGCCGTAGGGGATGAAAAGAGCGACCAGCAAGGCGGACATCACGACGGTCTTCACGGCCAGCGCGAGTTGAAAAAGCGCGAGATTGCGGCCGGAGTATTCCACGAGCAGGCCGCCCGCCAGTTCCGTCTCCGCCTCCGGCGTGTCGAATGGAATCCGGCCCAGCTCACCCGGGGCCACGAGCAGCAGGGCGATGAACAGAATGGCGAAGCCGAGCACCCCGCACGGCCCGGACAGCGCCCAGACCGGATGGGCGGCGATCGCGGCAAGGGCGAAGGGATCGGCCACGCCGGCCTGCCCAAGCTTCCAGCCGATTGCGATCACGACGGCAGCCAGCGGTAGCTCGTAGGAGATCATCGTGACCATTTCGCGCTGGGCGCCGAGCGTCGCGTAGGGTGAGCCGGCCGCGAACCCGCCGGCGACCATCGCCAGCGCGGGTACCGCCAGCAGGTACATCACCAGCACCAGATCCCCGTATCCGCCGAGCGCCGGCGCCAGCGGACCAAGCGGGATGTACAGCAGCAACGAGACGGACGCCGCCAGCGCCGCGACCGGCGCCGCGTTGAAGAGCCATGGGATCGCGTTGTCGGGGACAATGTTCTGCTTGAGCAGCAGCTTGGCGAGGTCGCGGAACGGCTGGCTCAACGGGGGGCCGATGCGCGCCTGCATGCGGGCAACGAGAACCCGGTCAATGCCCAGGCAAACCAAGCCCAGCACCGTGCCCAGCGCGCCGAGCACGGCCGTCCAGAAAACGACCCCGAGGGCGCTGCCTATCGCGTGCATGGCTGGAGCCTCCGTGTTTTTTCCACTGAAAGCCGGCGCAATTCGGCCTGCGTCATGAACTCCGGTTGCGCGCCGCGGACCACGGCAACGCGGTCGGTGCAAGAGATGCAGGGGTCAATTGAGGCGACGATGATCGGGACATCCGCCAGTTGCTCGCCCTCGAGCATCGGGATCCACGACATATAATTGCTGTAGGACGAGGCCTTGACCTTCCAGGCCAGCGGGCTGTCCTGCCCGCCCAGCCGCAGGTAGTGCAGCACCTCGCCGCGCGGCGCCTCGTGGCGCCCGACCGCCTCGCCGCTGGCCTTCTTGACCTTGGCCATCAGCACGGCGATCTTCGGAATCGCCAGGACGGGGCCTTCGGGCAGCCGTTCCAGGCACTGGCGGATGAGGTCAATGGACTGCCGGATTTCCAGCAGGCGGACAATGATCCGGTCGTACACATCGCCGCGCACTTCGCCGGTGAGCTGGTCGGGGGTGACCGCGCGCACCTCCAGGTCGGCGTACGCCGCGTAGGGATGATCCTGCCGGACATCCTTGCGCACGCCCGAAGCGCGCGCGACGGGGCCGACCGGGCAGAGCCGCAAGGCCTCCTCCGGCGTCAGCACGCCGCAGTCGCGGCAGCGCATCTTGATGATCTGGTCGTCCAGGAAGATGGCGGCCAGCCGGTCGAAGTTATCTTCAAAGTACGCCAGCGACTCGCGGATCCGCGGGAACATATCGGGCGTGATGTCACGTCGGACGCCGCCGATTTGGATGATCGCGTAATGGACGCGGTTGCCGGTCAGGTATTCCAGCAGGTCCATGACGTTCTCGCGGACGGTCCATGCCAGGTAAAAGGCCGAGTCGAATCCCAGTTCGTGAGCGGCGACGCCGGCCCAGAGCAGATGCGAGTGAATGCGCTCCAGCTCGCCGACGATCGTGCGCAGGTAGTGGGCGCGCGCCGGCACCTCGATCTGCGCAATCTGCTCCACCGCGCGGCAGAATGACAGCGCATGCGTAATCCCGCAGATCCCGCAGATGCGCTCCGCGAGGTAGATGATCTGGATGCAATTGCGCCGCAGCCCCATCCATTCGACGCCGCGGTGCGCCTTGCCGGGCGCGAAGTCGGCCTTGCGCACCTTCTCCCCGTCCAGTTCGAAGGTGAACATCACCGGCTCTTTCAGCGCCGGGTGCGCCGGGCCGATTTGCGCGGTGTAGGTATATGGCTTATGAGTGTTCTGGCTGGCCATTATGCAACCTGCGATGTAACGGGGTGAATATAGCGGAAGCCACAGCGCCCTGGCTGCATGGCGGATGTCACGCGCGCCAGCGCTTCAAAGTGGCATTTGGGATGACAAAACAGATGGTCATCCCGAGGATGTTCTCCCGGGGAGAGCCGACGAGAAAGTGTGTCTATGTAGTTTGCGGTTATCACGGATACCTAGGTTGGGTCTGGGGTGGCTGCAGGCGCCACGGCCGCACCGGTCTCTTGCCTGCCCGTGCGCCACAATTCCTTTACCATCTCCGCCGGCACACCCTTCTCATCTTTTCGCCATGGGAAAACACCGCCCGGGAAATCCTCCGGGAGGAACATCCGGCGATTGTCGGGGATGCCGGTGACCTGGACGCCGATCATTTCCTGTTTTTCCCGTTCGCTGGTGAGCGCCCCGGGAATGATGTCCGTGATCGTCGGGACCGTCGGATCGGTCTTCGGCACGGGGACGGTGAACGTCACCATGATCTCGCGGTGCGGCCGGCTGTGATAGATGAACAGGTGGTAGAGCAGCTCGATCTCCTGGCCCGTGTCGCAGCATGAAATGACGCCCAGATGCGGGTAGTCAATCCGGACCAGCCACTCCAGCGCCGGCCGCAGCGCCTCGCGGTCCAGCCGGATCCAGACCTGCCGGCTGACCTTGCGGGAGGCGCCCTCGGCCCACTCGCTCGCGCGCGTGTAGCGCACGGCGCTGCCGCAGGCGCCCTTGATGCCGTCAATGATTGCCTGGGGCTCCAGATACAGGGGTTCGCTCATGACACCGCCTCTGCCTGTTCCAGCTTGAGCAGCGCCTTGACGACGCCGTCAATGATCGCCTCCGGCCGCGGCGGGCAGCCTGGCACATGGACGTCCACGGGGATGATCTGGTCCACCGGCCCGACAAGGTTGTAGGAGTCGTAGAAGGTGCCCCCGGAGATGCCGCAGACACCGACACAGACGACCAGCTTGGGATCGGGCATCTGCTCGTAGACACGGCGCAGGCGCGGCTCCATTTTCCGCGTCACCGGCCCGGTTACCAGCAGCAGATCGGCGTGGCGGGGGGAGCCGACGAGCTTGATGCCGAACCGTTCGAGGTCATAGCGCGGCGTGACCGACGCGACCAGCTCGATTTCACAGCCGTTGCACGAGCCGGCATTGAACAAAAACGCCCACAGCGAACGGCCCAATGTCTGCGCGATCTTCATGCCAGCCACCCCACGATGAACATCAGCGCCGCCACGCCGACAAACCACAGCACATAATCCACCGGCTCGCCGGAATGCAGCGGCGCCAACCGCCGGTAATAGCCGCGCAGCGACTCCAAGAAGCCCCAGTACATGTTGGAGGCGGGGATATGCCCGCGCCCGGCCGGCGGTTCGTCGTTGCCGGAAATGAACGGTTTGGCCTGGCCCGTGCCCGGCCGGTAATCCGCGCGCCCGCGGCGGCGGAACCAGACCGCCAACAGCGCGGCTACGAGAAACGCGATCAGCCAGGCCGGCGCGTTCCAGGCGCCCGCGCCGGTTTCCAAGGTCCAGGCCAGCGGCAGCGGCATGTCACAGCCCTCCCACGATGGCGGCCATATAGCGCGCCTGCCCGAGCAGCGCGTCCACCGCCGGCAGGATCAGCCGCTCGACCGCCGCCTGCGGAAAGAGACCAAACAGAATGACGACGCCCGCCAGCACACCCATGCCCAGCAGCATCGGCCGGGGCGCCTCGCCGGCAGTGGCGAACGCGGGTTGGGGCGGGCCCATGAAGACGGAATGGAATACCTTGACGAATGAGGCCAGCGTCAGGATGCTGACGACCATGGCGATCACCGCCAGGAAGGGGTTGAACCGGAAGACCGACTCGTAGAGCATCAACTTCGAGGCGAACCCGTTGAACGGCGGGATGCCGGCGATGGCCAGCGCGCCAATGATGAAGAAGATCATCGTCCACGTCATTTTGTGGCCCAGTCCGCCGAGCCGGTTCAAGTTGCGCGTGCCGCACCGGTAGAAGATCACGCCGGCCGTCAGGAACAGCAAGCCCTTGTACATCGCGTGGTTGATGATGTGGAAAATGCCGCCGGCCATGGCCATCCGGCCGAACGCCTCCAGCCGCGCAGCGTCGCCCAACACCGCGAGGCCGACCCCCACGCCCAGCAGCATGTAGCCGGTCTGAGACACGGCGTGGTAGGCCATCAGGCGTTTGATGTCTTTTTGCGGAATGGCCATCGTGACACCGATGAACATCGAGAGCACGCCGAGGATAATCACGAACCAGCCGACGGAGACCGCATTGAGCGCGTGGCCGTAGAGCGAGAACAACACCCGGAAAAGGCCGTAAAGGCTGGCCTGGCTGGACACGACCAGCAGTGCCGTCACCGATGAGGGCGCGGTGGTGTACGCATCCGGCGTCCAGAAGTGCATCGGCACCGCGCCGCATTTCATCGCTAAAGGCACGATCAGCAGGACCAGCGCGATCTTGTCAAGATTGGTGGATTGGATCCGGCGCGCGAGTTCCGCGAGATTCAAGGCATTGTACTGCCCGTACAGGATGCCGACGGCCAGCAGCACAAACAATCCCGCCAGGGTGCTCAGCAGCGCATACTTGAAGCCGGCCTCGACGGCCACGCCTTTGTCCACGCGGTACGCCACCAACGCCGAACCGGCCAGCGAGGTGATCTCAAAGAAAACAAAGAAGTTAAACAGGTCGCCGGTGCAGACGAGCCCGTAAATGCCGGCAACCAGCAGGAACAACAACGCGTAAAAGCCTTCCAGCCCCGATTGCCGCGATTCGGCTGCCAGCGAGTAGATCGTGATCGCCCACGAAACGAGCGCGACAATGGTCGCCATCAGCGCGCCCAGCGCGTCCACCTCGAACAAAATCCGGACGGGGATGCCGCCGGCATCCGCGGGCAAAGCCAGCCGCGGCGCGGCGGCCCCGAAAACGTAGACGGCCGGTCCGCTGTGGAACACCCGCCACGCCAGGACCAGCGCGGTCAGCGAGGTCAGGGTCATGAACAGGCCGACCCAGAACGCGCGCAGCCGCGGGTTTCGGGCGGCGAGCAGCGGCGTCGCGAATGCCGCGAACAACGGCAGCGCAACTACCAGGGCCGGGGTGTGGGTTATGAAAAATCCGCTCATCCTAACCTTTCAATCGCGTCATCTTCCGCACGTTGGTCGTTCCGTAGCAGCGGTAGATGACCATCACAAAAGAGAGCATCATTGCGCTGGTTGCGACGCCGATGACAATCGAGGTCAGCGTCAGCGCCTGCACCGTCGGCAGCACCATCGGGGCCCCCGGCGCGTTGGTGAAAATCGGCGCCTCGCCGCCGGCGCGATAGCCGAGCGTGACCAGGAACAGGTTGACGGCCGACTCGACCAGGCTCAATCCCATCAGCACCTTGACAGCATTGCGTTTCAACAGCATGACCGCCACGCCGGCCAGGGCGATGAGCACGACGGCCAGCAGCGGCAGGTTGATGGTCAGATGGGTCAGCATGGGGTGTTCAAATTACAATTATCAAATGGCGATCGGTCCGTCCGCGCCGTTGGAATGGTGGCGTTCACCTTACCGGTCGGACTCCTTGATTCCGGACAGCATATATAAAAGAATTACGGACAACCCGCCCAGCACCTCGACCCCAACGGCCAGATTCATGACCGGCAGGATGCCGGCGGTCCAGAGGTCGCCCGGGTTCGGCCCGTAAGCGACCGGGCGCCCAAAAAGCCCGCCGGTGCCGGCCAGCCAGTTCCGGAAGAAGGTGGCGCCCTTGAGCAGCCCGCCCGCGCCTGCGCCAATGAACAGCAGCAAGCCCAACGACTCGCACAGCTTCAGGATATCCTTCTTCAGCCGGGTGGTGATGTCGTCATAACGCCGCGCGGCAATCAGCAGCGCCGCGCCGGTGGCCATCACCGCGCCGCCCTGAAACCCGCCACCGGGTGTCAGATGGCCGTGGGCCACCACGTAGAAGCCGAAGGCCAGACAGAACGGATAAAAAATGTCGGCCGTCGTGCCGACGATCTTAGTCATTTTCATAGTCTTCGCCCGCGAACCGCTTGCGGAACATCACGCCGACCCCGAGCACGGCGGTGAACAACACCGTCGCCTCGCCGAGCGTGTCGAACCCGCGGTAGTCAAACACCACCGCCGTCACGATATTATTGGCCCCGCATTGCTCCTGGCCGTGCCGGATGAAGTAATCGTCCATGTCGGCGGTCCGCGGCTGCCCGTAGGGGAAGCCGGTCGCCAGATAAAGCAGGGCGCCGGCCAGAACTGCAAGCATGGTCAGGGTGAGCGCGGTTTTCATTCGTCCGCCTCCTCGCGGCGGCGCGTGCCGCGGATCGCAATGATAAAGATCGCTGTTGTCAGGCCGGCGCCGATGCCCGCCTCGGCGATCGCCACGTCCGGCGCCTGCAGGATATAGAATTCCAGCGAAAGCAACAGGCTGAACGCCGCCAGGGCGACCGCCGCTCCGAGCAGATCCTTGAAGAAGAATACCGAGCCGGCGCTGGCCACCAGCCCGACCAGGACCAGGATATGCATCAGATCGGCCATCACTTGCCCTCCGTCTCCGCCCGCCGGTCCACAACGGCCGGGCTTGGCCGCGCGCCGCTGCGGTGCGCGGCGCGCGCGATCGCGTGGGCGCCGGTTGCGTTCGTGATCGCCAGCACGATTACGGCGATTACGGTGTGGATTGCCAGCGCCAGGTACTGGCCATCGCCGGACTGGACGAAGCGATAAACTCCGAAAATGATGACGGAGAGCGAGGTGAAGATTGAGCCGAATGTCGTCGCCTTGGTGTCCGCGTGCAGGCGCGTATAGACATCCGGGAACCGCAGGATGCCGATGACGCCGAGCGTGTTGAAGGCGATGCCGATCAGCAGGCAGACGGCGATGACCAGGGTCAGCAGCATGTCACATCTCCCCTCCGAGGTACTTGGCGATGTACAGCGTGCCGACGAACGAGAGCAGGGCGTAGACGATGGCCACGTCAATGAAGATGATCTGCCGGAACACCACGCCCAGTACGATCATCGCGGCGACGATCAACGTGTTGATGGCATCGAGCGCGACGACGCGATCAGCCGGCGTCGGCCCCTTGAACAGCCGGACCAGCGCCAGCAACATCAGCGCGGCGAGCATGCAGACCGTGATGATCCAGAGGGTTGTCACTCCGCGATCCTCCGGATCGTCGCCGGGCAGTTATGGAAACTGAACAGCGACTCGGCCGTGACGGCCGGCGCCTGTTCCACGCCGGGCGGAACATTGATCATGTGGACAAACAGGTCATTGGTGGATTCGTCAATGTCCACGGTCAGCGTGCCGGGCGTCAGGGTGATCGAGTTGGCCAGCATCAGCGTGCCCAGATCGGTGGTCATGCCGGACTTCACGCGGACGATGCCGGGCCGGATCTTCAGCGTGATCACCCGGAAGGCGACGTCCAGGTTGGCCTTGGCCATCTCGACAAAAAACGGACCGAGCGCATAACCGATTCCCAGGAGCAGGCGGAGTGGGTTGAAGATCCGTCCGGCGGGGCGGGCGCAGAAATAGCGGCGAGCGATCAACGCGGTGACGGCGCCGAAAAACAGGCCGGCGACAAGTTCCTCGCGCGACCACAGGCGCAGCACCGCGCCCGAACCGGCGGTCAGCAGCCAGTAGACAGCCGTCGAGAAAACAAATGTGACAACAAACGAAATCATGAAACCCGCTGAACTATCGTTGCACGGCTAATCGTTCGCCGCCTATACGGCAAAACCGAACGGCAAGATTACGGATGGGGGCCGGAGAATCAAGGACGAATTGCCGGTGGCGCAAAAAAAAGCGGAACGGATTGTGGCGGGAGCGGGCCGGGTGGTCGAAGCGCGTCGGGGCGCGCGGCCGTCCTTTACTTTGGGAGTGGCCACGGGGTAGAAGTGGAAATGAGCAGGATGTCCGGCGGGAGCGTACGTATGCACGGGCGCATAATCCGTCGTTGGGGAGTTTTTTGCCTTGCCCTGTTTATCCCAGCCGGCGCGACCGCGGCCAATATGCCGGTAATCGGCGCGTATTTTCTTGAGTGGGGCGTCTACGACCGCAATTACCATGTCACCAATCTGCCGGCCGCCCGGCTCACCCGCATTTTTTACGCCTTTGCCCGGCCGGGTTATCATGCCTCGGAAAACCGCGGCGCGCTCGAACTGATGGATGCCTTTGCGGACATCGAAAAATGGCATTTCACGAATCTGCCCGGTTCCTGTGTGATTCACGGCTTGCGGATGATGCGGTGATCAAAACCGGATCGTCACGCTGGCGCCGGCGAGTGGGGTGGGGTCGGTCTTGGTCACTGAAATGTCGTTGCCGTCCGGGTCCATGACCTTGTATTCCTGCCAGGCAACGACGCCGGCGAAGACGCGCGCGTTGAAAGCGGGATGCGGCACATAGGCGCAACCGAACAGCAACGGCAACCGGCGGTCGGCGACCACCCCCGCGTTGATCGGCCCGGCGTCGTTCAGCCGGAATTCACGCCCCTCATAGCGGGCGGTGAAATCAAGGATCCATTGCTTGCGCGACCCCAGCTTGTAATCCGTGGTCATACCCTGCGCTGTGCGCAGGCCCCAGCGGTCGGTGATCTGCCACTCGATCCCAGGGATGGGGAACACGAGGGGGTTTTCTTCCAGGCGCTGGCGCGCGAAAAAGCCGATGTTCCAGGCAAAATTGGTGGTCAGTTGATTGCGCGCGCTGATAATGGCGCCGCAGGTGCGCGCATCGCCTTCATTGGCGCCCTGCTCGGCGGACCAAGTCAGGTCGGCGGCGAGCAGGGCCGACCAGGCCGGGCCGAGTGGGCGGCGGTAGTTGGCGGAGACACGCGACACGATCACGCGATCGAAGAGCTCCCGCAGTTCGCTGGCGGCCGGAATATCCTTGAAGTCGTAGCGGCTGAACTCCTGGTCCCAGGCGGCCGCGATGCTGTTGCTGCCGGGGAACATGATCATCGAACCGGCGGAATAGCCGAAGCGCTCCGCGCCGGCCGCGCCGCCGCCGTTGACATGCGCGCGGTCCGATTGCTGGTAGGTGGCGGAGAGCGAAAAATACGGCCGGTAATTCTTCAGCTTGTAGGTAGCTGTCGGCGGCCGGCGGCTGGCGCTTTCGATCTCGCGCGCGGCGCCAAGGTCCACGTCGGACGCCGCCGGTCGGGGTTGGGCGTGGCCGAGAACCCCGCTCCAGAGGGCCGTCAGCAGCCCGACCGCAATGGCGGCTTTGGGAAAGAAGCGCATAAAAGCCGCATTTGTAGCGGGTCGGACCCGGCAAGGGAAGTTTATCTTTTTTCCGTGGAGTGCTTCGGGTGGCAGCAAGGGTGTCCCATCCCGGTGGAGTAAGGACGAGGTTGCGGTTGTGGAACTCGGGTCGGATGCCTGCGCTGGTGGGACGCGGGAATGCCCGCATGGCTTTCGTTCATTCGCGGGGGGAGCGGGTGGGCGTCTATTGCCGGGGTTCGAAGTCCAGCGGTACGACCAGTACGGGGCAGCGGGCCTTGCGCACCACTTTTTCCGTGACGTTGCCGAAGAAGACTTTTCCGACGGAACTGTGGCCCTGGCGCCCGATGATCAGCAGGTCCGCCCGCTGTTCCACGGCAAAATCCAGGATTTCCTGATGATCAATCCCGGCGCGAATCTCAGACTGGAATCGTACGCCCGCCGGCACCCGCGCGGCGTATGTGTTTCGGATTTTTTCCTCCATGTCCTGGCGGGCCTTGTCCTCAACATTCTCCACCTCCTCGACATAGGTGCGCCAGAACTGGGCGCCCGGCTCGGGTACCACGTGCAGCAGGTAGAGCGTGCAATCCGGCGCGTGTCGGGCTTGTTCCAAGGCGAAGTCGAAGGCAAAATCGGCGTTCTCGGAAAAATCAGTGCAGAACAGGATGCGCCGGAACGGGCCGTAGGGTGGGGGAATGGGACTCATCGGGGTTCCTCCTATCGGTAAGCCAGGGACGGCAGCCACAATGAAATTATCGGGAATGCCACCAGGATGGCCGCGGCCGCAACCAGGCAGACCAGGAAAGGGATGGCGCCCTTGAACACCGTCTGCAGTGGGAGGTCGCGCTCGATGCCGCTGACGACATACACATTCACGCCGACCGGCGGCGAGATGACGCCCATCTGGGTGACGACCACAATGATCACGCCGAACCAGATCGGATTGTAATGCAGGGCTTCGATCACGGGGAAGAAGATGGGCACGGTCAGCATGATCAGGCCCAGCGCATCCACGAAACAGCCGGCAACCAGATAGAAGACGATGATCAGCGCGATGATGGCCCAGGGCGGTAACGTGAGTCCGGTCAGCCACGCCGCCAACTCGTAGGGGATGCGGGTCACCGCCAGGAACCGGCTGAAGATCACGGCTCCGGCCACGATGATCATCACCATGCAGGAGGTCCGCGCGGTTTCGAAAAGCGATTGAGTCAACGCCTTCCAGGTGAGGCGCCGCTGGATCAGCGCAATCGCCAGACTGCCCGCCGCGCCCACGGCGGCGGCCTCGGTTGGGGTAAACAGTCCGATGAACATGCCGCCGATGATCACCACGAACAGCACGATTGTCTCCACAACGCCGAGCAGGGAACGCCAGCGCATCGGCCAGGTGACTTGTTCCGCCGCAGGTCCCAGGCGCGGCCGCCACAGGCAGAGCAGGTAGATCGTCACACAAAACATCAGGGCGATCAGGATGCCGGGCAGGATGCCGGCGATGAACAGTTGGCCGATGGATTGCTGGGTCAGGATGCCGTAGACGATGAATACCACGCTGGGCGGGATCAGCATGCCCAGGCTGCCGCCAGCGGCGACGGTCCCGCTGGCCAGTTCCATGTCGTAGCGGTAGCGCTTCATCTCCGGCAGGGCCACCGCCGCCATTGTCGCCGCCGTCGCGGGGCCGGATCCGCAGATCGCGCCGAAGCCCGCGCAGGCGCCCACCGTGGCCATGGCCAAACCGCCCCGGAACGGGCCCAGCCAACAATAGGCTGCCTGAAACAGGCGACGGCTGATGCCCGCATGAAAGGATACCTGTCCCATTAAAATGAACAGCGGGATGACGGTGAGGCTGTAGGACGAGAACGTGTCGAACAGATCCACGGTCATCATGCTCAACGCCGCCGGCGTGTTGACCACCAGTGCGAACCCGAGCACGCCCGCGATGGCCATGACGAAGGCCACCGGCATGCTGCACATAAGCAGCAGCAACAGCAGGCCGCACCCCGCCAGGCCCAGTTGCACCGGCGTCATGGCGCCATGAACACCTTTCGCGGATGGATCAAATGCTGTACGACCACCAGAGCAGATACGGCGCAACCGAACGCCATGACGTACGCCGCCCAGAAAACCGGCACTTTCAACGTCGGCATGAGTTCCCCGCTGGCTCGGAGGTTGATCCCGTACCGCACGGCCTGGTAGGCCAGCAGGCTCAGCAGCGCAATCATCAGCGCGCGCATTACCGAATCCACCACGATCCGCGCCGTGGGCGGCAGCTTGTTGAAAAAGAATTCCACCGCCACGTGGCCTTTGACTGCGGTGGTGTAGGGCAGCGCGCAGGAAAGGATAATCAAGCTCAACAGGCGAACGATGTCATAACTGCCCTGGAGCGGCCGCCCGCCCGCCCGCAAGACCACGTCGGCGCAGGTAACCAGCATCATGGCCAGCGTGCCCGCGCCGGCCAGCAAGGCCATCCCCAGTACCAGCCGGCGCAGCCACCGCTGCCAGGGAGTGGCCCGGGATGAAGCAGTCGGGCTCATGCGGGGCGCGCCCGGCGCTTAACGGCCGGCGCCGGCGATCCGGGCCTGGAGATCTTTCAAAAAATCGCCGCCGGGCAGTCCTTTGTCCGCGGTTGCCTTGACGTATTCATCCAGGATGGGCGTCACCGCCGCTTTCCAGCGAGCCAGCTCTTCTGGCGCCAGCGGGATGGTGTTGTGCCCGAGTTGTTTGACGAATTCCGCGCCTTCCTGGTCTGCCTGGTTCCAAGCCGCGCCGTGCTTGTCCACCCACTCATCGCTGACCCGAGTGATGGTCTGGCGGATATCTTCCGGCAGGCTGTTCCATTTATCCTTGTTCATGATCACGAACATGGCTGTCGTGTAGCCGATGCCGGATGAATCGGTCACGGAATCAATCACTTCGCCTTGTTTCCAGCCCTTCAGGGTTTCGATCGGGCAGAACGTGGCATCCACAACGCCTTTCTGCAGGGCCTCGTACGTCTCCGGCTGGCTCATGGCCACCGGCGTACCGCCGAGTTTTTCCACGATCTTGGCCGAAAGCCCGGTGGCGCGCACCTTCAGGCCGCGCATATCATCCAGCGAACGCACCGGCTTGCGGGACGCGAGGATACCGGGTCCATGCGCATGGATGTACAGCACGTGCACATTTTCCGTTTCGCGGGGCGCATACTTGCGCACCATGTCCGTGGCGATCCGGGAGGCCGCCAGCCCGTCCGGGTAACCAAGCGGCAGGTCCAGCCCCTCCAGCAACGGGAACCGGCCGGGCGTATAGGCGAAGCAGCTCATGCCCAAGTCGGAAACACCGTTGACCACGCCGTCATAACACTGCGGCGCCTTGGTCAGCGAGCCGCCGGGATAGGTTGTGATCCGTACACGGCCGCCGGTGCGTTTCTCCACTTCCCGGGCCCATTCCTCGGCGGTCTTGCACTGGATGTGGGAAGGCGGGAAGAAAATGCTGTAGGAAAGCTCGATCGGTTTTGGCGCGGGCGCTGCGGCGGGCGCCGCCGCCGTCGGCGCCGCGGTGCTCGGCGCTGAAGCGGCCGGCTGGGACTTTCCGCAACCCACCGCCAGCAGAATGCCGATGGCCCAACCCATTACACCCCCAACATTCCATGTCATTTTTCTCATGATGCTACCCCTTGTTGGCGACCTCGCTGATCTCAAACACAGCCTTAAATACAGAACCGTTACTATAGCGGGCGTTCGTCCCGGAGACAAGCCCAAGGCATAAAAAGTCGCGCGCTTTTTTTGAGCGGCGCGGCCACGGGTAGGGCGCCAGACGCGGGCAAAAGAATTACGGATGCACCAAAGCGCGGGCGGTGCGCAGCAGTTCGGGCATGGCGACCGGCTTTTTGAGCAGCGCATCGGCCTCGCATGCTCCGGCGCCCGCTGCGGGCAGATCTGTGGTCAGGCCGCTGATGACGACGATGGGCACCCGCGGCGCGATGCGCCGCAGCAACGGGATCGTGTCCCGGCCGCCCATCCGCGGCATGAGCAGATCCATGATGACCAGGCGGATGCGCGCCTGGTTCTGCTTGAACACCTGGACCGCTTCGACTCCATCCACCGCCGTCAGCACCTGGTAGTTGTGCCGCACCAGGATCTGGGCGAGCGTATGCCGCACCGAGTCCTCGTCATCCACGATCAGGACCGTCTCGCCGTCGCCTCGCGGCAGTTGCTCTGCATCGGCAGCCGGACCGGTTTCTCCCGCGCGCGCCGGCAGGTAGATGCGGAACTGGGTGCCGATCCCGACCTGGCTGTTGACCTGGATAATGCCGTTGTGCTGGCGGATGATGCCGATGACGGTGGAGAGGCCTAGGCCGGTTCCCTTGCCGGGGGCCTTGGTGGTGAAGAAGGGATCGAAGATACGCTCGATGACGTCCGGTGGGATGCCCGCGCCGGTGGCGGCCACCAGCAACACGATATGGGACCCCGGTTTCAGACCCGGCGCGCGTGCGGCGGCTTCCGCATCCAATGTGAGATTTTCAGCGACCAGCGTCAGTTGCCCGCCACTGGGCATCGCATCGCGCGCATTGAGGCAAAGGTTCATCAACACCTGGTGCAACTGGGTGGCATCGCCCTCCACGGTCCACAGGTCGTCGGGGATGCTGGCCTCGATCGTAATCTCGCGCGGGAAGGTGCCGGCCAGCAATTGGACGACTTCCTTGACCAGCGGCGCCAGACAGACCGGTCCCTTGGCGCCGGGCACGCCGCGGGCAAAAGTCAGAATTTGTTTGATGATGTCCGCGGCGCGGTTGATGCCGGACTCAGCCGAGTCGAGCAGATTGCGTAACTCGGCGCTCTGGACTTCTTCGCGCAGGGCCGGCAGCAGCATCATGATCGGGGCGAGGATATTATTCAGGTCGTGCGCGATGCCGCTCGCCATGGTGCCGACGCTTTCCATCCGCTGGGCGCGCAGATATTGGTTTTCAAGGTGCTTTTGCTCGGTGATGTCGGTGTTGATGATCAGGATAGATTCCGGTTGCCCGTGGGGATCCCGCACCAGCGTCCAACGGCTGGCGACCAGCAATTCCTTGCCGGTGCGCGTCACATGGCGCATCTCGCCGCTCCACTCGCCGAACTCCAGCAGGTGCCGGCGGGCGGCCGCGAGCGGGCCGGCGTCGCGATAGAGCAGTTCGGCGGCCGGGCGGCCGAGCGCCTCCGCCGCGGTCCAGCCGTAAATGCGCTCGGCGCTCTTATTCCAGAAGAGCACGCGGTCCTGCAGGTCGCGGACAATGATCGCATCGTGCGCGAGGTCCAGCAGTCGGGCCTGGGAGCGGATGCGCTCCGCCGCCCGGCGCTGCTCGGTGGTGTCGCGGATGATATGAACGGCCGCAGTCAGGGCGCCGTCCGGGGCGAAGAGCGGGTCGGTGGACACTTCCAGCCAACGGTCCGCGATCCGCAATTCCGACACCTCGCGCTGGCGCGTGGAAAGCATGCGGATGAAGGGACATTCGGTAATGAATGTGCCTCGGCCATGCACCAGCTCATGACATTTGCGTCCAATAATGTGTTCGCGCGGCTGTTCGATGAACCGGCACATGGCCTCATTGCACTGCAGAATCGTACCGTGGTGATCAAGCAGGCTGATGCCGTCGCCGATGGCGTTGAAGGTCCGGTCCCAGTGCGCGGCGGCTTCCCGCAAGCGCTGCTCGCCGCGCGCGCGGTCGGAGAGGTCACGGGCGGCGTACAGGATGGCCGGCTGTCCTTCCAGGTTGAGGACGCGGCAGTTGACCTCCACTGGAATTCGAGACCCATCGCGACGGCGGTGTTCCGCTTCGAAAACCAGTCGCCCGGACCGCCGCAGCCGGTCCAACCGGGCGGCACCCGGATCGCCCTCGGCGCCATCAATGTCCAGGACGCGCAGTTGCAGCAGTTCCCAGCGTTCGTACTGCAGGCTCTCGCAGGCGGCCGGGTTGGCCTCAAGAATTCGACCGTCGAGGTCGAGAATCAGAATCGCGTCGTCGGTGCTGTCGAACAACAGCCGATGCAGGCTTTCCGGCAGACGCGGAGCGGGAACCGGCGCGCGCGGGCTGACGGAAGTTTGGCCGCTCACGGTGGTCCTGATATTCGCCATGTGGTTATCCAACCCGGATTCATAGTAAGGGGCAGCCGGTTAATTGTTAAGTCAAGAGTGACGGCATTCGATCCGGTGAGTGACTTATCAGGTTCAATGGAGCGCGGGTATCCTGACCCCGCTTCCCACAACTACAGACTCACCCTTATTTCTCACGGGCGCGTTGCCCGTGTCCCCACTGAAGCGTCCCCTGGGGACGCGGTGAGTGTTTTTCAAACCAGGTCGGCCAGTTTCAATTGCTCGAGCCGACGGGCGGTAAAATCCCGAATCTCTTTGAGCACCCGGAGCAGTTTTTGCTCCTTTTCAAGCGGTGTGTGCAGGAAGAAGTAGGTGCTGACGGAGGGGGTGGCCGCCAGCGGGCCGTCCAGCAGGCGGATGATCCGGGCTATGCTAATTACGTGGGCCGGTCGGGCAAGCGCGTAACCACCGCCGACGCCGCGTCGGGTTTTAAGCAGATGCGCCCGCTGGAGTGTGATGAACAATTGTTGGAGGTACTTGCGGGGAATATCGCAGCGCGCGGAAATTTCATTAAGCCGGATGAATCCGCGGTCGGCCTGACGCGCCAGATAGATCAGCGCCAGCAGGGAATACTCGCTTTTAGTGGTCAGTCTCATGCGCGCGAGTGACAATTAGAGCGTGCGCCGCCACCTGTCAAACGGTGAATTGGGCCCTCGAGCCGTACCTGCGAGCGTAAGCGAATGGACTGCCACTCGCTCACGCTCGTGGGTACAAGGGGGCGGACGGCTTGGCGGTCGTTCCCACCTTATGGCAATGGCGCGGGTGCGGTCACTGTGATGGCCCCCGCATTCTTGGGCACGATTTCCAGTTGGCCCTTGTAATCCTCGATCCGGCCGGCGACTGTGATTGTCGCGCCGGCCGCCAGGCTGGCGCGGTCGGCTGGCGGTACCTGCCGGTCCCAGAGTACCAGCAGGATCGAGCCGGTTTCATCCGTGAGCGGGAATTTGACTCCGCCCTTGATATTTTCCGGTTGGCCAAGTTTTCCGGTGACGGTGCAAGTCTGCCGCGCCATGGCCGCTGTGACGGCGTTGATTTTCAAAGGTTTTGCGGCGGGCGTCGTCGGCATTACGCCGGCCGGTGCCGCGGCGGCGCCGCCGCCCTCCAGGACGCGGAAGCGGCTGGAATTATTAACTTTGATCTGAATCTGGTCCTTGTAAACATCCACCGTACCCTCAACTTCGACCAGCGCGCCAACCGTCGGTTTTACCGTCAGATTTTCCGCAACGGCCGCCCAGTACACCACCGTGACCTTGCTGCCGCCGTCTTCCAGCACGGCATTGTAGGGCGCTTTGGAGCCCGGGCGCGGCTCATTGATCGCGGCGACCCGGCCGGTCAATTTTACTGGCTGTCCCGCCATGGCGGCGGTGACCTCAGCGACTTTGAGCGTCTGGGCTTCGACCCCGCGATTGGCGGGTGGCCAGGCGGCAGCCGGTTGGGCCAAAACCACAGCAAACAAGATAACGGCGCAACAGCCTGCAATCCGGGAGAGCGGCAGAGGATGCATGACGTTTCCTTTCTTTGATAGATATTCGCAGTTTGGTTCAACTGCCTGATAAAATACTCCGGGGGCGGGGTGTTGTGAACCTGAAATTATTGGCGCGGTCGTCTAATAAGGATATGCTGCCGGCAGGCAATCAACGGTTGAGGAAGGCTGGTCGTGAAACAGAAACTGAAAATCGGCGTGCTGGGGCCACACCAATGCGGAGCGACTGAACGCGAGTTGGGGATAGCCGTCGGAATGAGGATCGCGGCGGCCGGCGCGATCCTGGTTTGCGGCGGGTTGGACGGCATGATGGCGGCCGCCGCCGAAGGCGCCCGGCGGCGCCGGGGGCTGACCATCGGTATCCTGCCCGGCGCCGATCCGACGCAAGCCAACGAGTTTATCGAGGTGGCCATTCCGACTGGTCTCGGCGCTTTCCGCAATGCAATCATTGCCCAGGCCTGCGATGCCGTGATTGCCATTCACGGCGGTTACGGAACGTTGTCGGAGATTGCCTTTGCGTTGCGGCTGAGAACGCCGGTGGTTGGGCTCCAGACCTGGACCCTCCAACAAGACGGCCAGCCGGATGAGGGCATTCACGTAGCCGCGACGCCCGAGGAGGCGGTGGCGCTTGCCGTGAAATTGGCCCGGGCGCGACGCGGATAGCGCTTGATTGCGCATTCGTGTTTAATGCAGGACAAAATTGGCGCCGGCACACGTTCGAGAACTGCCGTTGGGCTGGCCGGATTCAGTTTCTGGCAAGCAGATAAATGACTGGATAGCAGCCGCGCCAGGCGACCGGGCCGGGCAACTGGAGGATATCTTTGCCCTCCCGCAGTTTCACCACGGCCGCGATTTTGGGGATGTACATCTGCGTTTCGAGCGAGAGGTTGTGCTCGATGGCTTCAAAGGTTTTGACTTCGGATTGCTTCAGCAATCTGCTCACGCGCCCTTCGCCGGCGTTATAGGCGGCGAAGGCCAGCGGCCAGGACTTGAACTGACGGTGCAAGATTTTAAGATAGCGGGCGGCGGCCCGCGCGCTTTTCTCCGGCGCCAGCCGCTCATCTTCCGGCTTTAATTGCAGGCCGAACCGCGTGGCGGTGGCGGGCATGAATTGGAACAGCCCCGCGGCGCCTGCCGGGCTGAGCGCCTGTGGATTCATGGTGGACTCCACCTCGGCAATCCAAACCAACTCGCGCGGCACCCCCTCGGCGTCGAAGACTGTTTTCAGTCGCGGCACCAGGTCGCGGGCCTGGACGGGGACCGGGCGGCGGGCCAGTTTCTTTTCCCAATTCTGACGGCTTTGAATGCTTTCGAGGCGCCGCTTGACCACGGTTGGTGGCGCGGCCGATGGCTTCACCTGGGGGTGGGTGGTTAAGACCGTTTGCTTTTTACCGGGAGCCGGCGGCGGCGGCGCGGCCGGCGGCGGCGCGCGCGGCACGGGGATGCCACGGGTCACGGCGCCCGCCATGTCGAAGTAGTCCGCGCGTTGCTGCAGCCAATCGGTGTAGGGTTCAGCCTGCGGTGTCATGCGCAGCCATTCCAGCGCCGCATCCACTGCCGGCTGCAACCATGCCAGGTCATCCAAGTCGGTCGAATTCAAGCCGGCTTGCACCTCATCCCAGAAGGATTGCCATTCAGCCGGCGTCGGCGCCCGAAAGAGATCTTGCCAATTCGCGTTTTGCAGCCAGTCCGCGCCAGTGGCAATCAGTTCGTCCGGCGTCATCCATTCGTATTCGTCCGCGGCCTGGCCGGGCGCCGCGCCGCAGGCGGCGCCTAACAGGAGGCCGACGATGATGAACTGGCGCAGCATAGATTACCAAGTAATGCGGTAGCGCGGGTCCAAAGTAAAGGCGTTTTCGATATGGCGCACCAGCGGCGCGGGTTCATCCGCAGCGCCCACGACTTCGATCACGTCGAAACGGAAGTAGTCCGGCTTGTGCCGGAGCCGGCCCAGGTAGCGGATGGCCGCGCGGGAGAGCGCGCGCTGCTTGGCGTGGCCGACGGCGGCGATCGGCCGCCCGAAATCCTCGTTGTGGCGCGTCTTGACCTCCACGAACACCAGCACCGGCCCGCGTGCGGCGATGATGTCAATCTCATCCCGGCGCCCGACGCGCACCCGGCGCCCGACGATTCGGTATCCGGTTCGTCGCAGCAGCCGGGCCGCCCGTTGTTCGCCCCACAGACCCGCCGCCAGGTGGCGAGTGGTCGGCCGGCGGCGCCGCAGCAGGCCGCCGAGGAAGGCCAAAAGTTTCACAGCGGCAGCTCCAATTGCCGGACGGGCGCAAACGACTTGCGGTGACAGGGGCAGGGGCCGTGTCGGCGCAAGGCGTCCAGATGCGCGCGGGTTCCATAGCCCTTATGGCGCGCAAACCCGTAGTGCGGATATTGCCGGTCCAGTTCGGCCATGATCCGATCCCGCGTGACCTTGGCGATGATGCTGGCGGCGGCGATGGAAAGGCTTTGAGCGTCGCCGGCGACGATGGCCTGGGCGGGGCAGGGGAGTCCGGGAACCGGCAGGCCGTCCACCAGCGCCAGGTCCGGCAAGCGGGGCAGCGCGCGAAGCGCGCGCACCATTGCCTGGTGGGTGGCGCGCAGGATATTCAGATCATCAATCTCCGCCACGGAGCAGATGCCGACGGCGTAATCCACCTCGGGCTGCGCGGTCAGCAGTGCAAAAAAACGCTCCCGGGTTGCGGCCGAAAGCTGCTTGGAATCGTTCAAACCGGCCAGCCGGCCGTGCACTTCTTGTTGCAGAAAGTCCGGATCAAATACCAGCGCGGCCGCCACGACCGGACCCGCCAGCGGGCCGCGCCCGGCCTCGTCCACACCCGCCAGGCGGCGTCGCCCGGCGGCCCAGGCCTGACGCTCGAAGCGGAGCAAAGGGAAGGCCTTACTTCGAGGCCGGCGCCGCCGCAGCCGGCGCGCGCTCTTCTTCGCGCTCCTCGATGCGGCCCTGCTTGCCGGTGAGTTTGCGGATATAATACAGCTTGGAGCGGCGGGTGCGGCCGGTCCGCTCGACCTCGATCTTGGCTACGGCCGGGGCATGCAGCGGAAATACGCGTTCGACGCCCTCGCCGTAGGAAATACGCCGGACCGTGAAGGTCTCCGTGGCGCCGATGCCGTCACGGGCGATGACCGTGCCGGAATAGGCCTGCACGCGCTCCTTGTCGCCTTCCTTGATTTTCACATGAACTTTGACGGTATCGCCGACGTGGAAGTCGGGGATTGCATCCTTGCGCGACTCTTCCTGGCTGATCTTTTCCAAAATCTTGTTTCTCATGAATGCACCTTTTTCTGCCTCGAGATGGGCCGTCATCATATTGATCCGCGTTCAGGCGTCAAGGCCTGATTTCCCGTGATTTTTCACGGGCATGCGTTTTCCTCGCGTGTTGGGGCTCGCAGATGGGGCCGCGTCATGCACCCGGCCCATTGCTTTTGGGCGCCGCGGATTGAACTGGCGGTTTGAAATACGTTTCCGAGCGGTCGGCTCAATCTGAACGCTGACAACGTCTCACTTCGGCCCCGGATTGGTGTCGGGTGGGCTGCCGAGCAAATCCGGCCGGCGTTCGCGGGTGCGGCGCAAGGATTCCTGGTCCTTCCAGCGGGCGATTTCCGGGTGGTTGCCGGAGATCAGGATGTCCGGCACTTTCATACCCCGGAAGTCCGCCGGTCGAGTGTATTGCGGATGCTCCAAGCGCGGCTGGGTGAACGATTCCTGCTCGGTCGCGCCCGGTCCCCCCAGCACGCCGGGGCGCAGGCGTACGACGGCATCAATCACGACCGCCGCCGGCAGCACGCCGTTGGTCAGGATATAATCGCCGATTGAAATCTCATCCGTCACCAACGCCTGGCGCACCCGCTCATCCACGCCTTCATAATGACCGCAGATGAACACCAGGTGTTCGGCCTGGGTCAGTTCGCGCGCCATGGACTGGTCAAAACGGCGGCCCTGGGGGGTCATGAGAATGATTCGGGCGTTGGCCGTGCGCGTGGATTCGACGGCCTTGAAGATTGGCTCGGGCTTCATAATCATGCCCGGCCCGCCGCCGAATGGCCGATCGTCGGTGGTTTGGTGAATATCCGAGGTGAAATCCCGCAGGTTGATGACCTGAAACACCACCGCGCCGGATTGGGCGGCGCGTTTGAGCATGCTCTCGCCGAGAAACCCGTCGAGCATGCGCGGGAAGATCGTGATGACGGAGATACGCAGCGGCCCCGCAGGCGCGGCGGCTGCCGTATGATCGGATGGGGATCCCGTGTTCATTCCGCGCCCCCGGCCGGGCGGTCTGCGCCGCGACGACGGCCGCGCGTTATTCGACTACTTCCAGCATGGCGCGCTTGTTCTGGCGCGCGGCGGCCGTGCTGAGGAGCGTCCGGATGGCGCCAACGGTCTTGCCGTTCTTGCCAATGACCTTGCCGACATCCTCCGTGTGGCAGCGCAACTCGAAAATAACCGTGCGTTCCCCGTCTACTTCGGTGATGTGGATATCCCCAGGATGATCCACCAGCGACTTGACAATGAATTCCACCAGTTCCTTCACCGGAACGCCTCCCAGTTAAGCCTGTGGCGCGGGGGCGGGCGCAGTCTCGGCTGCCGCCGGTGTCGGCGGCGCAGCCACCACGGCCGGACCCATTTTCTGCCGCCGCTTGAGCAAATCCTTGGCGGTGGGCGAAATCTGCGCGCCTTTGCTCAACCAATACTCCACCCGGTCCACTTTCAGCTCGAAATCGTCTTTCTTCTTCTTGGGGTCATACCAACCCAAGTGCTCCAGGAACCGGCCCGCGTTCGAGCGGCGCATGTCCGTCGCGACGATTCGGAAAAAGGGCTTCTTGTTGCTTCCCATTCGACGAAGCCTGATCTTGACTGCCATAATCTCCTCCAACAACCTTTCTTGCGAATTCCCGGCCTTGTTCTTCCCCTTCGTGCCGGGAACGAAAGATGCGTAGATACCTTACTTGCCAAACCTTAGCAACCTTTTTTGAGCTTTTTTCATCTGCTGCGCCATTTTCTTGGCGCGGCCGAAATTGTTGAGCAGTTCATTGACGTCCCGGACCTGCGTCCCGCTCCCGCGCGCGATGCGCCGGCGCCGGCTGGCGTCAAGGATCTCCGGATGTTGCCGCTCGCGCAGGGTCATGCTCCGGATGATGGCCTCGGCCTTTTTCCACTCCTTGCCGGATATGTCGGCCATGCGGGCCTTGTCGGCTTCCGAGATGCGGCCCGCCGCGCCGGGGATCATTTCCAGCAGATTTTCCACCGGCCCCAGTTTTTTCATTTGCTGGAGCTGGGCGAGGAAGTCCTCCAGGTCGAACGTGTTCTTTCGCAGGCTCTCCTCGACCCGCGCCAGTTCGTCGGCGTCAATGGCCGCTTGAGCCTTCTCGACCAGGCTGACGACGTCGCCCATGCCGAGAATACGCGCGGCCATCCGGTCGGGATAGAAAGGCTCCAGATCCTCCGGCCGCTCGCCGACGCCCACCCGCAGGATCGGGCAGCCGGTGACGGATTGCACTGAAAGCGCCGCGCCGCCGCGGGCGTCGCCGTCCAGCTTGGTCAGGATCAGGCCGGTCAGCCCGACCTCCCGGTGGAACGTCTCGGCGACGTGGACGGATTCCTGCCCGATCGCCGCATCCAGCACCAGGACGACATTTTTCGGCTGCGTGGCTGCGTGGAGTTCCTTGAGCTCGGCCACCAGCTCGGCGTCAATCTGGAAGCGCCCCCCGGTGTCGAAGATCAGGATATCGGCATGTTCGGCCTGTGCCTGTTCCAGCGCGCGTCGGCCCAGTTGCGGAACGCTTTCGCCGGGCCGCGGGGTGACGATGCCGACGCCGGCCTGCCGGGCGAGGATGGCCAGTTGATCCACTGCGGCGGGGCGCCGGATATCGCAGGCGGCCAGCAGCACCTGGCGATTTTCCTTTTTCCAAAGGCGGGCCAGTTTGCCGGCGGTCGTGGTTTTGCCTGAGCCGTGCAAACCGAGCAGCATCAGGCCGGCGGGTTTCTCGGACAGGTCGAAATCCCGGCGCTCGCCGCCGAGCAACGCGACCAGTTCGTCGCTGACGAACTTGATCATCTGCTGGCCGGGCGTAATGCTTTCAAGCACTTCGCGGCCGAGGCACTTGGCCTTGACGCGGGCAATGAAGTCCTTGGCCACCTGGTAGTGCACATCCGCTTCGAGCAACGCCGTGCGTACTTCGCGCAGGGCCTCCTGGATGTTGGCCTCAGTGAGCTTGCCGTAACCTCGCAGGTTGCGGAAGACTTTCTGCAACGAACTCGTCAGCTTGTCGAACATGGATGGCGGCCGGTTATTCAGTTATGAGCGAGCAGTAATCGGTGGTCAAGTGATTCGTAAAGCGTTATCAATAACGGGTGGCCGGCCGTAAGGCAACTCCGTTGCGTTTTTTTTCGGACGATCAACAACGCCGGTCCGGCTGGGTTGGCGCGCTGCTATCCTGTCCGTTTCAACCGTCCGCCGCGGCGAACAGGGATTCCGGAAGACAAAGGCCGCTTTCGATATCCAGCAGGGTTGACATCGCGGCAATCCGGCGGTTGGGGCTGATTACCGAATACGGGTTATGGGTTGCTGATCCCCGCTCACGGCCCGCTGCCCATCGGCTCCAACTCGCTGCCATCCTCCTGGATCAGCACCCACCGGTTGGTCATGATACGGCGCGGCCGGTCGGGTTCCAGTGCGTACAGGCCGCGGCCGTCGCAACGGGGGCAGGTCTGGCAATAGCCGGATTTTTCATCCATGACGCGCCCCAGTCCGCCGCAGGCCGTGCACAGGACCTCGTTGGTGCCGAACTTGCGGATGTCGTGGCCGCCGATGCCGAAGCAAAGCGGACATTTTTCCCGTTGGTCGGGATGTCCCCGGACGGGGACGGTTCCCGAGCCGCCGCAATGGTCGCAAGGGATATACTGGGTGTGCAGACGCAGGTGAAGCGTCTGCTTGAACAGATCCTTGTGGCTGGAGATCCAGGTGCTTTGCATCAGCAGGATCGCGGGCATCATCAGGATGATGATGGTCGCGTACAGCGCGGTCCGCCGGCGCTTCTGTTCGTTGCGCTTGTGTCGGGCCAGCGCGTTCGCGGCGGTCCTGCTCCTGGGCATTTCAGTCATGCTTGCGTCCCCGTGCGATCCGGTCGTGGCCGGCGAGGTCGCGTTGGATCGCCACGTCCTGCCAGCCCGCGGCGCGCATCAATTCCGCGACCGCCGGACCCTGGTCCTCGCCGATCTCCATGAAAAGATAACCGCCCGCCCGGGTCCATGCCAAGCCTTCCCGAATCAAACGCCGGATGACCGCCAGGCCGTCGGGCCCCGCCGCGAGGGCCGCGCGCGGCTCGTGTTCGCGAATCAACGCCGGCAATGCGGCCCATTGCGCCTCCGGCACATAGGGCGGGTTGGATACGATCAAGTCCAGTCCGTCCGGCGCGGCGTCCGGCGCCCATAAATCGGCGTGGATGAACCGGATCCGTTCCGCCGCGCCGAGCCGCGCGGCGTTTTGGGCGGCAAGTTCCAGCGCGGCGGCGCTGATATCCGTTGCATAGACCCGCGCCTGGGGCCGCGCCAGCGCGAGGGCAATGGCCACACAGCCGCTGCCGGTGCCGATGTCGGCCGCGCACGGCGCCGGCGCCCGCCACGCCCCGGCGGCCGCCAGCGCGGCGGCCACCAGCTCCTCGGTTTCCGGGCGCGGGATCAGCGCGCGCGGGTCGCAGCGGAGGAGGTGGCCCATGAAGTCGGTGTCGCCAAAGACATATTGGAGCGGTTCCCCGTTGGAAACCCGCGCCGTCATGTTTTCCAATGCTTGGACGAATCCAACCGGCGCCGTCGCGGCGCGGCGCAAGGGCAGTTCCAACGGGCGGCAGCCCAGGGCGCGCGCGACCAGTTGGCCGGCGACGCCGTCAGGCTCGGGCACGCCGGCGGCCGCGAGGCGCGCCGCCGCGGCGCGCCAATGTCCCTGGATGGTGGCTCCGTTTTCCATGACCGGATTCTGCAAGCTGCCGGAAGCCATGACAAGCAGATCGCGCGGCGCGCGGACAGGCGGCGGGCTGCATCGGCTTGTTCGCGCTTGGCAGGATCGTTTGGGTCGCGGTATAAAACAGGGCCAATCAAAGAAGCGTATGGATTGAATGGCGATGGCCAATACAACAGGGCGCAACCCGGGGAAATCCGCGGGATACTGCATTATGAAACCCGTGAGCCGCGCCAGCCGCTGATCTTCGCGGCCGGTCGCGCCGCCGTCGGGTTTTGACTATTGCCATGTTGGAGGATGTTAAGCTGATGGCCCAAAACGACAACCAAGCCGCGGTGGCGGCTGTGCCGCGCGTGGAGTGGGAGGCGCTGCTGCGGTGCATGCTGCGCGCGCGCGCAATTGACGAGCGCCTGATCCGGCTCTACCACCAGGGCCGGATTTTCGGCGGCGTCTACACGGGGGTTGGGCAGGAGGGGATCGGCGCGGCGACCGCGCGCGCCGGCGGCCCGGCCGACCTGTTCGCCCCGTGCATCCGGGACATGACCGTCCACCTGGCGCGCGGCGAATCCGTGCTCAACATCTTCCGGCAGTTCCTCGGGCGCGTGACCGGGCCGACGCGCGGGCGCGACGGCAACGTCCACTACGGCAACCTGGACCATGGGGTGTACGCGATGATCTCGCATCTGGGCGCGATGTTGCCGGTCGTGACCGGCGCCGTGATGGCCCGCCGCCGGCGCGGCGCGGATAGCGTCGGCGTGGCTTACATTGGCGACGGCGCGACCAGCACCGGCGATTTTCACGAGGCGGTCAATTTCGCGGCGGTGTTCGACGTGCCGGTGATCTTCGTGATCGAGAACAACAAGTTCGCCTATTCCACCCCCAATGCGCGCCAGTATCGCTGTCGGCGGCTGGTCGAGCGCGCCGCCGGGTATGGCATCGAGGGGATTGCGGCCGATGGCAACCACCCCGTCGAACTGTATCTCCTGACCCGCCAGTTGATGGCGCGGCTGCGCGCGGAACCGCGGCCGGTGCTGCTGGAGTGCGACACGATGCGTATGCGCGGACACGGCGAGCACGATGATTATGCCTATGTGCCCCGGGAGTTGCTCGAACAATACGCCGCCCGCGACCCGATTCGCGTGGCCGCCCGCGCGCTGGCTGATGCCGGTGTGCTGGGCCCGGAGACCGTCGCGGCGCTCGAGCGCGAGGTGCAGGAGGAGATTGACCGCGCTTACCACCAGGCGCTGGCGGAACCCGCGCCCGGCGCGGAAACGCTGCTGGAGGGGGTTTATGCCGACGGCTGAAATCACCTACCTGGAGGCCATCCGCCAGGGATTGCGGCGGTTGCTGAAGGAAGATCCGAACGTCCTGCTGTTCGGCGAGGACATCGGCGCGTTCGGCGGCGCGTTCAAGGTCACGCTCGGTCTGCAGCAGGAGTTTGGCGCCGACCGCGTGTTCGACACGCCGATCAGCGAATCGGCCATCCTCGGCGCCGCGATTGGCATGGCCACGCAGGGGTTGCGCCCGGTGGTGGAGCTGCAGTTTGTGGATTTCGGCATGACGGCGCTCCACCAGATCCTGAACAACGCCGGCACCACGCATTACCGGACGGGCGTGGCGGTGCCGATGACCGTGCGCGCGCCATGCGGCGGCGGGTTCGGCGGCGGGCCGTTCCATTCCGAGGAACTCGAGGCGCTGTTCTGCCATATGCCCGGCATCAAGGTGGTCTATCCCGCGTTCCCGTCGGACGCGCGCGCGCTGATCTATTCCGCCGTCCGGGATCCGAACCCGGTGATCTTCCTGGAGAACAAGTACCTGTATCGGCACGTGAAGGAGCTGATGTCGGAGCGGTTCGATCCCGTGACGCTGGGCCTGGCGCGCGTCTGCCGCGTCGGCCGCGACGCGGTGATCCTTACCTACGGCGCGATGGTGCATGAGGCGTTGCGCGCGGCCGAGCGCGTCTCGGCCGACGAGGGCTACGAGGCGATGGTGGTGGATATGCGCACGCTCAAGCCCTACGACGCCGAGACGGTCCTGGCGGCGGTCGCGGCGACCAACCGCGTGCTGATCGTGCACGAGGGCTGGCGCACCGGCGGGTTCGGCGCGGAGCTGGCGGCGCTCGTGGCCGAGCGCGCCTTTCACCTGTTGGATGCGCCGGTGCGGCGGGTTGCCGCGCCCGATTGTCCCGTGCCGTTTGCGCCCGATTTGGAAAAGGTATACCGCCCCTCGCACGAGGCGATCGGCGAGGCGCTGATCGAACTGATCGAGTATTGAGGCAAGGATAGCGCCATGAAACAGACGCAGGTCGTGATGCCGCAGATGGGCCAGAGCGTGGCGGAGGGCACCATTATCCGGTGGAAGAAGAAAGTGGGGGATTCGGTCGAGGCGGACGAGGTGCTGCTTGAAGTGGAGACCGATAAGACGACGGTGGACGTGGAAAGTCCCGCCGCCGGCCGCCTGGCCAGTTGCCTGAAGCAGGCGGGCGAGATTGCCGCCGCCGGCGAGGTGATTGGCGTGATCGAGGGTGAGGGGGAGGAACCGCCCGCTGCGCCCGCGGATCAGCCGCACGCCGCCGGCGGTAAACAGGAGCAGATCCGCGTCTCGACGGCGTCGCTTTCGTTCGGCTTTAACAGCGCCGCGCCGTTGCCCGACATTGATCGCGATCGCTATTCACCCTATGTGCTGCGGCTGGCGATGCTGAACAACGTCACCATCCAGGAGTTGGAGGCCATCCAGGGCACCGGCCGCCACGGGCGCGTGACCAAGAACGACATTCTCCAGTACCTGGCCCGCCGCCCCGTCGCCTCGGTCTCAATGGAGCAGTTGACCGGCAAGGAGGAGCTTTCGCCGCAGGACCTGGCCGCGCTGGGCCGGGTGGTGCCGATGACTACGGTGCGCCGGACAATCGCCGATCACATGGTCCAGTCGCTCCGCACCAGCGCGCATGTGACCATGGTCCACGCGGTGGACCTGACGCATGTGGTCAACCTGCGCCGGCGGGTGAAGGAGGAGTTTGAAAAACGCTTCGCCGCGCGCATGACCTACACCGGTGTGCTGCTGTTTGTCACCGCCCGGGTGCTGAAGGACTTCCCGACGATCAACGCCTCCGTTCACGGCACGAACCTGATCCTGCGCAACGAGATCAATATCGGCTGCGCCGTCGCCCTGCCGGATGAAAGCCTCGTGGTGCCGGTGGTCCGCCACGCGGATAAGAAGAGCTTCCCCGAGATCGCCCGCGACCTGGACCGCCTGATCGGTTTGGCCCGGGGCAAGGCCCTGCGCCGCGAGGACGTGGACAGCGGGACGTTCACCATCTCCAACTTCGGCTCATTCGGGAGCATCATTGGTACGCCGCTGATCAACCAGCCGCAGGTCGCGATCCTCGGCATGGGCGCGGTCTTCGAGACGCCGGTGGTGTATGAGCGGAAAATCCAGGTTCGCGACCGGCTCTACTTGAGTTTCTCGTTCGACCATCGCGTGATTGACGGCGCCATGGGCGGACGGTTTCTCAACGCCATCCAGACCGCCACCGAGGCGCTGACCGAGGACGATTTGAACCTGGGTTCGTTGTAGAAGCGCAAAGTCGGCGCTCCAGCCTGAGCGGCGTCGCCTCCTTTTGTGGGACTGGCCGACGAGGCCGGCCGCGCTCGCCCGCTCAACCGGGAACTCTCGCCTTGACGCCCGCCAATTTGCTCTGCTAGTTTCCGCGCCCCATGGGACAGCAATTAAGAACGCGCGTGAAGCGCGCGGCGCGTCGGCGCCGCGAAAAACGGCTGAAACAGAAGGCCCGTGCCGCAGGCAAGGCCAAGCCGGCGGTCAAGTCCGCCCCGGCCGCGGATGCCGCGCCGGCCAAGGCTTGAAGCGCCAGCCAGCCGATGCCGGTTTAAACCCTCGTTCGCCGCGGCAGGAGATGATTCCGCGCCGGGGACGAAGAGGGTTTTTTGTGCTTATTTCCAACAATGCGCGCGTGACAAGTCCGTTCGCTTGGGCTATCAATTAAAGGATAAAGGGGGATGCGATGATCCTGGTAGTTGATGATGACCGAGTGCTGACCCAGTTGCTCAAGACGCTGCTGGAGGAGGCGGGTTACGAGGTGCGCGTGGCTTATGACGGCGAAACCGCGTATAAACATCTCAAGGATCCCAAGTGCAAGGGGATGCTCCTCGACATCCGGATGCCCGGCTTCAATGGCGCCGAACTGCTTATGCTCATGGCCGCCGAGGGGATCAAGGTGCCGGTCATTGTGATGGCCGGCTTCCCTGATTTCGACGAGGAGGAGATGAAGCAGTTCTCCAACGTGAAGAAGTTTTTTCACAAACCGCTGTATCCTGAGGATGTGCTGGCGGCCGTCCGGGAACACTGCCGCAAATGACGGGCGTCAGGGCGCCGAATCTTTGCCCGCCGGGCATGCATGCCGTCCCTCCCACTCTGAAATGGCTGGCGGTCCCGCTCCTGGCCGTCCTTTCCGCCTGCGCCACCGCTCGCGCCCCGTTTTCGCCATACCATTCCGACCGCCGGGTCAAGCCCGTGTTGGCGGTGACGGATTTTGAAAACTTGAGCGGTTTTTCCGGCCAGTGGAATCTCGGCGGCGGGATGGCCGACCTGTTGGTCACCGCGTTGATGGATTCCCGGAAGGCGATTGTCCTGGAGCGACAGCACATCGGCGATGTCATTGGCGAGCTGGTGCGCCAGGGTCAGGGCTTGTTTCGCCCCGAGGGCCGCGCGCCAAAGGGACGGCTGAAGAACGCGCGGTTCCTTGTGCGCGGAGTCATCACCGATTTCACCGTCACCGGCGACGCTTCCGGCTGGTTCGCCACGCCCGGCGGCGCGGCTCGCGTGCGGGGCTCGCAGGCTCGCGTGGCCATCAATGTCAAGGTGTACGACGTGGAGAGCGGCGAGGTGGTCTGCTCCGTCAAGACCGACGGCACGGCCTCGGCCGGCGGCGCCGGCGGCGCAGTCAACTACAAGCATATCGCGTTCGGCGGCGATGTCTTTTTTCGCACTCCCCTCGGCCGCGCGACGGAGGAGGCGATCGCGGATGCGGTCAGCCGGATCCTGCGCGGCCTGCCGGTCGAATACTGGACGCCGCTGATCGCGGACACCGGACCGGACTTTGTGGTGATCAATGGCGGCGAAAACGTGCGGGTGGACGTCGGCGATATCTTCACGGTGCGCGAGCCCAGCCGCAATATCACCGACCCCGCCACCGGGAATGTTATTGAAAACGTGGCCGGCGCGGCGGTGGGCAAGGTGCGGGTCACGGAAGTCAAACCGATGTCCGCCCACGCCGTCTTGATCAGCGGCGCCGGCCCGCTGCGGCGTGGACAGGTGCTGGAAGCGGCGGAATGAGGAGACGGAAGGGATGGTGAACGGTGAAGGTGGCAACCTGAGTGAGGAGACCTGAAACCTGAAGGTGGAAGGGCAAAGGCGGGGATGCAAATGCAGACATGGAACTTCAATTGGCATTGGGCATTTGGCCGTCCATAATCTTGTTGATCGCAATTTTTTTCCATGATCACGTTTCTCGAAGGCAAGCTGGAGGCGAAGGATCCGACCCGCGTGGTGCTCAATGTCGCCGGTGTCGGTTACGAGGTCTTCATCCCATTGAGCAGTTACGACCGCCTGCCCGCGCCCGGAGGCACGGTGCGGTTGCTGACCCACGATCATATTCGCGAAGACGTCCATGCGTTGTATGGATTCATGACGGCGCCGGAGCGCGAGCTGTTTCTGCTGTTGATGACCGTCAGCGGTATCGGACCCAAGGTGGCGCTTGGGGCGCTCAGCGGGCTGGCCGTGCGCGATTTGCGGGCGGCCATTGTTCAGGCCGACATCAAGCGCTTGAGCTCGATTTCGGGCATCGGCAAGAAAACCGCCGAGCGCATGGTGGTCGAGCTGAAAGACAAGCTGGGCGCCGGCGCGGCGCTGGAGGCGCTGGCCGGCGCGGCCGAGCCCGGCCCGGCTTCGCTCAAGGCGCGCGACGCGATTCTGGCCCTGATTTCCCTCGGCTATAAGCAGGCCGAGGCCCAACAACTGATTGAAAAAGCGACGGCTGCGCTCGGCCCCGATGCGGGCGTCGAGGAACTCGTCCGCCGCGCGTTGGCGCGGTAATCCTTCCTCCGCTGGCGTCCCGAAAACCGGTGTTAGGCGTTTTCATTTGGCATCGGTTGCGCTAACCTTGCTCCATGTCGCCGACGGATCAACTGGTAATGGAAACCGGCCGCGAACCGGATGGAGCATTGCGGATCGCGCTGCATGGCCGGCTGGACATCCACACGGCCGGCGGGGTGTGGGCGGACGCCGTGCGCGCCCTGGATGAATTGGACGGGCGCAAACTGGTGATTGACGCGGCGGCGGTCAGCTACTGCGACGGGGCGGGGGTCGGGTTGCTGGTCGAATTATGCCGGCGGCGCGGGCGCGCGGGTGCCGGCTGGGAAGTGCGCGGGTTGCGCCCCGAATTTCAGCACATCTTCAACTTGTTCAATCCCGATGATTTCGCGCCGATGCCGCATGCGCCCCATCGCCTGGCCGCCTGGCCGGAGGAGGTGGGGCGCGCGGTCGGGCGCGTCGCGGTTGACCTGCGTCAGCAGATTGGTTTTGTCGGCGAGCTGTCCGCGGCGGTGGCCATGGCGATACGGCATCCGGGCCGGGTGCGGTGGGGCGATATTCTGCGGGTGATGGAACTGGCGGGGGTCAACGCCCTGCCGATCGTCGCCCTGATCGGGCTTCTGCTCGGGTTGATCCTGGCCTTCCAGTCGGCGATCGCTCTCAGCCGCTATGGCGCCGAGCTGTTTGTCGCCAATCTGGTCGCGCTCTCCCTGTTTCGCGAACTGGGGCCGTTGATGACGGCGATCATTTTGACGGCCCGATCCGGTTCCGCGTTTGCGGCGGAGATTGGCACCATGAAGGTCAACGAGGAGGTGGACGCGCTGATCACGATGGGTCTGGACCCCGTGCGCTTCCTGGTGGTGCCGCGCGTGCTGGGGGCGGTGGTGGTGACGCCGCTGCTGACGGTTTTCGCGAACCTGTTCGGACTGATCGGCGCGGCGGTTGTCGTGCGCTCGCTGGGCTATCCGCTGGTGACCTATGTCAACCAGGTGGTATCGGCCGTCAATGTGACCGCGGCGGTCGGCGGACTGGTCAAGGCATTTGTTTTTGGCGTGCTGGTGGCGGCGGTTGGCTGCCTGCGCGGCTTGCAGACGCAGAGCGGCGCCAGCGCCGTGGGCGACGCCACCACGCGCGCCGTGGTCAGCGGCATCGTCCTGATTGTGTTGGCGGACGGGTTGTTTTCGGTCCTGTTTTACTACCTGGGGGTCTAGGCGGATGGCCGGCGCGGATCACAACCCCATTATCCGGGTGGAGCACCTGACGGCGCAGTATGAGGATGAGCTAATCCTCGACGACATTTCGTTCGAGGTCCGGCGCGGCGAAATCTTTGTCATTCTCGGCGGGTCGGGCTGCGGCAAGAGCACCCTGCTCAAGCACATGATCGGCTTATATGAGCCGGTGCGCGGCCGGGTGCTGATTGACGGGCGCGACATGGTGACCGCGACGGGCGCGGAGCGGCTGGCGATTCTGAACCGGATCGGCGTGATGTACCAAAGCGGAGCATTGTTCGGCTCGCTGACGCTGTCGGAAAACGTCCAGTTGCCGCAGGAGGAGTTCACGCGGCTCCCGCGCGCGGCCCGTGAACTGATTGCGCGCATGAAGCTGAAACTGGTTGGGCTCGACAGCTACGCGGGACACCTGCCGGCGGAGATCAGCGGGGGCATGAAGAAACGCGCCGCCATCGCGCGCGCGATGGCGCTCGATCCGGATATCCTGTTCCTCGATGAGCCCTCGGCCGGGCTGGACCCGATCACGTCGGCCGAATTGGATCAACTGATCCGACGGCTGGCGCGGGATCTGAAAATCACGTTTGTCATTGTTACCCACGAACTGCCGAGTATTTTTGCTGTGGCCGACCGGGTGATTATGCTCGACCAGCGCGTCAAGCGGATCGTGGCCGAGGGCCGGCCGCGGGAATTGCGCGATCACTCCGACAATCCATGGGTGCGACAGTTTTTCAACCGGGAGCCGGCGGCAGGATGATTGGGGAAGGCGCAATGGCGAGGGATGAAGGGGCGACGGCGGAAACCGGAATGAAGCAGAATGCGGGCGCAGAGCCGGTGAAATGAAATTCAAATTGGCCATTGGCCATCCTTTTCAATTAAAACCCGTTATGCGGATGGATCAAGCGATCGGAGGAATCCAGATATGAACAAACTCACTTGCATCTTCATTATGTCAGCGGGTCTGGCCGCCGTCGCGCTGGCGGCCGGCGACCGGCCGGGCGAGCCGGAGCCGACCGCTTATGTGCCGGAAGATCCATTGGCCTGGGTGCTGTACACCTATACACCCAAGGCGGACGTCCATCAGAAGGGGTTTCCGGATGCCGAGGCGTCCGAGTCCGAACTCGAGGCGGCGCTGGCCCTGCCGGTGTATACCAACACGATGTTTTCATTCTACACGGGTCCGTTTTTCAAGTGGACGCATTTCGAGCCCAGCGGCTTGCCGATGGAGCGGCATGACACATATTCGACGGCCCTTTCGCTGGACGCTCTGATCGGGGACCGGCGCCCGTGGGAGTTGTGGTTGAATGTCACCCCGGGTCTGTTCACGGACTTCGACGGTGTGGATCACAACGATTATCGCACGCTGTTATATGGAATGGCGACCTACCAGGCGCTGACCAATGTCGCGCTGGCGCTGGGGGCGGGTTATGACCGCATTTTCGGCGACGACCAGGTTTATCCGCTGGGCGGGGTCCAATGGCGGATCGGACGGGAATGGGAACTCGACCTGGTGCTGCCCGCGCCCAATATCACCTATGCGCCGACGGCCCGGTTCCTGGGTTATGTGGACCTGCGGCCGACGGGCGATATGTGGAACGTCCGCGAAGAGGGCGAGGACTATGACTTCAAGTTTGAAAGCTACCGGTTGGGCGCGGGGGTGGAGTATGCCGTCGCCGACCATGTCTGGCTGCACGTCGGGGCCGGCCTGGACTTCAACCGCAACTACAAAATTGAAAACGACCGACGCCAGGCGCTCAACGCGGATGTGGACGATACCTGGTTCGGCCGGGTCGGTGTGATGGTGCGGTGAAGCGAATCCGGGATTTGCCAGGTCGCGCGCCAGGCGATATATTCAATCGAGTTATGCAACTGGACATTCATACTTATGGCGATCCGATCTTGAGGGAACAAGCGCGGCCGGTCGCGGTGTTCGACGCGGCCATCCACGATCTGGCGCGCGATATGATCGCGACCATGCGGGCCGAGCGCGGGGTCGGGCTGGCGGCGCAGCAGGTCGGACGCACCGAGGCCATTTGTGTCCTGGATATTCCGCCGGACTACGACAAGGACGACCACGGTTATCCCCTCCATCCCGATGTGGAAATGCCGCTGGTCATGGTTAATCCGGAAATCATCGAGTTTTCCGCCGAGACGGCCACCGCTGACGAAGGTTGTTTGAGCTTTCCGGAGATCACGGCCGCGATCACGCGCGCCACGGAAATCGCGGTGCGGTACCAGGATTTGAATGGCCGGCCCCAGACCCGGCGCTTCCGCCGCTTCCTGGCCCGCGCCATCCAGCATGAAGTGGACCATCTCAACGGGATCCTGCTGGTCAACCGCATGTCCCCGTTGAAGAAGATCGCCATCGCCGGCCAGCTCAAACGCCTGCGCCGGGAGACCGAAGAACGCCTGGCCCGCGCCTGATCCGGCCGCGCGGCCCGCGTGGTCGAGCGCCGCCGGCCGGTCCGCCGGGGCTATTCCGTGTCCGCTGCCTGGAAAGTCAAAATCACTTCGGTGCCGTGATCCTCGGGATGGCGCTCCGCGTCGCGCGAGCGCACCTCGATTTCGCCGCCGTAGAAATGCATGAAACGTTGGACCAGCGGCATCCCGAAGCCGGTGCCGATCTCGCCGGCCGTGCCGGTGCGGCTGGTCTTTTTGCTGATATCGAAAAGATCGCGCAGGATGGCGGGCGGGATGCCGATGCCCTGGTCGCGCACGGTCACTCGCACGCGTTTGCCGGCGCGTTCCGCCGCGAGGGTGATGCTGGAGTCCGGCAGCGAGAACTTGAGCGCGTTGGTCAGCAGATTGTTGATGACGGAGTTGACGAGCGAGGTCATCTCCGCGATCACGCGCAAGCCGGTGTCAGCCGGCCACGCCAGTTTCACGCCTTTCAGGTCGAGCTGCGGTTTGAGGATGCGCGCGGAGAGCGCGAACGCCGCGTCGAGGGCCACGGGGCCGAGCGGCAGCTTGAACTCCTCGAGCGCCCGCATCCGGCGGACCATATCAATCAAGTCCAACCCGTTCCGGGCCAGCGCGCGGATCAGCTCGCGTGGGTCATAGTTCCCGGCCGCGGCCGCCGCCAGTTCCGGGGTCGCGAGCATTTGGATATTGCCCAGCGTGGTCACCAGGTCGTGACAGAGCACGTGCAGCATTTCCTTGCGCTCGCGGCCAACCTGTTCCAGCGCCGCCCGGTGGCGCGCCAGGTCCAGGTGCGTGCGCACGCGCGCGCGCAGCTCGTCGGCATTGAACGGTTTGGTGATGTAGTCCACGGCGCCCAGCGCGAACCCGCGCGTCAGCGCCTCCGTTTCCGCGCGCGCGGTCAGGAAAATGACCGGAATATCAGCCAGCCGCCGGTCGGCTTTCAACCGGCGGCAGGTCTCGTAGCCGTCCAGGTCGGGCATCAGCACATCGAGCAGGATCAGGTCCGGCGGATCCTCGGCCGCGATGGCGAGCGCCTCCACACCGTTGCTGGCGCAGACGATCTCGACGTCCTCCTCGCGTAGCACGCTGCCGGCCACCTGGATATTCTCCGCCACGTCGTCCACGAGCAGGAGCAGCGGCGGTCGTCGTTCCGGGTTCATGGTTCATCAATCCCAAAGTGTTTTTTCAGGCAATCCGGGCAGATGCCGTGGGAGAAGTTGGTGCCGGTCCGGCGGTGGATGAAAAAGTCAATCCGTTCCCAATGGTTATCGGCCTCGCGGATGCGATTGCAGTAGGAGCAGATCGGAAGCAGGCTTTCCAGTTGACGCAGGCGCAGGTGGGTGCGGACGCGGGCCTTCAACTCGGCCGGCTTGAAGGGCTTGGTGACGTAATCCACGGCGCCGGCGTCGAAGCCCTGTACGATGTCGTCCGTTTCCGCCCGCGCCGTGATGAAGATCACCGGGATGGTGGAAACGGCCGGCATGCGTTTGAGCTGGCGGCAGACCGCGAAGCCATCCATGCCGGGCATCATCACGTCGAGCAGGATCAAGTCCGGCGGATCTTCACGGATGAAATCGAGGGCCTCCTGGCCGCTGGCGGACAGGCCGATATCCACATCCTCTTCCTGCAGGATCTGCCCCAGCACCTGCAGGTTCTCCGGCACGTCGTCCACGAGCAGGACGAGCGGCCGATTTTGTTTCCCCTCACGACTTGTCCGCATGGCCGGCCCCCTTCATTTCCCGTTGCGCCGTCCGGGCCAGGCTTTCCAGGCTCCGGACGATATCCGGATACTCCGCCAATACGCCGGGCAGCGCCCGGGTGTCAATGCTTTCCGCCTTGTTCTGGAGCCGGGCGGCCCAGGCGCCGAGCGCCGGCGCGGCGTGCGCCAGCGCCAGTTCCTGCACGCGCGTGGCCAGATCCTTGATTTTATTGATATACAGTCGGCGGCGCACGCCTTCCCAAAGCGGCTGAACCTCGGTCGCCAGGACGGCCAGCAACTCCGGCCAGCGGGTGGGATCGGGCGCTACGGTCGGTCCCGGTGGCGCGGCCGGCGCGGGCGTCGGCGCGGCAGCGGTCGCCGTATCCGCCAACGGCAAAAAACGCGCCAGCTCGCGGCAGAGCGCGTCGCGCGTGACGGGTTTGAAGACCACCCCGTCGCAGCCGGCCTCCCGGATGACCTCGGCGGTGTTGCCCATGATGGAAGCCGTGACCGCCACCAAGGGGATGCCGCAAAGTTCCGGATCGGCCTTGAGCCGGGCGCAAACCTCGTACCCGTCCATCTCGGGCATTTTCATGTCCAGCAGGATGAGGGCGGGCCGTTGTTGCCGCACGGCCGCGAGCACCTGCCGGCCATTTTCGGCTTGTTGCAGCAACAGGCCGGTGCCTTCCAGGTAGGCCGCCAACAGGTTGCGATTGGCGGCGACATCATCGGCTACCAGCACCTGGGCCGGCTGGAAACGCAACGGGCGCTCGCTCGCCGGGGCCAGACTCTCGCCGGCGCAAGGCCGCACCTTTTCTAGAATCAGGCGGAAGACGCTGCCCTGGCCGACAACGCTTTCGACCTCGATGCGCCCGCCCAGCAGTTCGGCCAGGCGGCGGCTGATCGTCAGGCCCAATCCCGTGCCTCCATACTGGGCATGGCTCTGGCCGCGGCGCTGCTGGAAGGCTTCAAAGATCAATTCGCGGTCATCTTCGGGGATGCCGATGCCCGTGTCCCGCACCTCGATCACCAGGCGCAGCATCTCCGCTTCCGGCTGCGGTTCGGCGCGCGCCGCGAGCGTGATGCCGCCCTGGTGGGTGAACTTGACGGCGTTGCCGGCGAGATTGAGCAGGATCTGCCGCAGGCGGATCTCGTCCAGCCACACATAGGATGGCAGGGACGCGTCCGCCTCCACGTCGAAGCGGATGGCTTTCTCCGCGCACTTGGTCCGAAAGATCTGTTGGATCTCGTTCAAGACGGCGCGCGGATCCAGCGCCGCGAAGTGTACCTCGATCCGGCCGGCCTCGATCTTGGACAAATCCAGAATGTCGTTGATCAGCGTCAGCAAGGTCCGGCCGCTGGCCTGGATGGAGTCGAGGAACTCGCGTTGCATGGGGTCGGTGCAGCGTCCGATCAGCACCTCGGTGAAGCCGAGGATCGCGTTCATCGGGGTGCGGATTTCGTGACTCATGTTGGCCAGGAACTCGCTCTTGGCCGCGCTGGCCATTTCGGCCTTGACCGCCAGGTCGTTGGCGCGCGCGATCGCCGCCTCGAGCCGGCGGTTGGCCTCCTCGGCGTTGGCGCGGGCGGCCTGGGCATCCAGCATCAGGTTCAGCGCCGCCCGCCGTTGCCGGGCCAGTTCCGCGGCGCGCTGGGTCAGCATCTGATTGGCGGCCCGCTGCTGTTCCTCCGCCTGCACGCGCGCGGTGATATCCTGGAACGTGCCGTTCAACCTGACCGTTTTCCCGTCCATTATCTGCGGAATGCAGATGGCGCGCACCCAGATCAGCCGGCCCTTGGCCGTTACGAACCGGCACTCCAGGTCGAATGGCGTCCCGTGCGCCATGGATTCGGCGACGGCCTCGCGAACGCGGCCCCGGTCCTCCGGGTGGTAAAAGTTGATGGCCTCTTCAATCCGCGGTTCGTAGTCCGGCGGCACTTCATGGATGCGGTAGGTTTCGGTGGTCCAGCTCAACTCGCGGGTCGGGATATCGAACGACCAGCCGCCGATCTGCGCCATACGCCCGGTCGCATCCAACAAATCTCGGCTGGCCTGCAGATCCGTGCGCGACTCCCGTAGATTGGCCACCATCGTGTTGAAGGAGCGGGCGAAGTCACCCATGAAGTCCACGTGCTGAGTGAGGTCGCCATGGGCGATGCGCTCGGTCTGCCAAGCCAGATGGCGCAGGTCGGCTTGCAGGGATTTCAGCGCCCCGGCCAGTGTGCCGCGCACTTTCAATTCCGCCGCCAGATTGCCATTTGCCAGCGCCAGCGCAAAATCCCGGATGGCCTGGGCTTGCGCCGCCAGATCCCGGAACAACGGGTCGCGCGCCAGGGCCGGCGGGGTCTCGGGCGGCGCCTCGCCCGTGATAATCAGCGCGCGCAGGGCCGCGAGAGCCGCGCGGGTCTCGGGTGCAAGCGCATCGTTCTGGTCGGGTTCGGGCATGCTGTTTTATACTCTTCCTATACTCTTGCCCCTGCTCACATTCTTCCTCTTCTTCTTCCTTCCCGGGGGGCTGGCCGCGCGTATACCGAGGGCTTTACTTCACCGCCTCCGCCGCGAAGCGGCAGGTCCGGTCGCCGGTGCACCAGCAATCCACTTCCTTGACCTTGAACGGCCGGCCGCTGAACGATTCGAGCAGGGCGGCGATGAAGCCTTCGTCATACTTGCAAATCTCGAATTCGGTTTCCGGCAGGCCCGAGCAGTCGAGATCCTCGGAGACCGTAATGACGAACCGGCCCTGCTGGAGATCGGCCTGCTCCACGCGCAACACACCGATGCCCATTTCCAGCAGCGTTTCCTGGATGCGGCGGATAAAGACATCGAAATCCCGCTGCTCCCCCAGCACATGCCGGTAAAATTCCCGGCCGGCCAGTTCGCCGGCCGCGTAGAAAATCCGGTCGGCCTCTTCCGCGCCGTAACGGGCCTCGATCACATCGCGGAAAGTGAACTGCATCAGCCGGTAAACCTCCAATCGCGCCGTCGGTCCCAGGTTGGGCCGGCCGACTTGCAGGTTGCCTAGCAGATTCCATTGGAACTGGTATTTACGGGTTGGGTTCATCGGTTTTCTTGGCCTCCTCTTCGGGTAACGGGTAGGCCGGCGGCAGGCCGGCTGCGGCCCGGAGTTGGTTGATTTCCGCTTTCAGCTCGATCATGCGCAGCTCGCGTCCGACCATGATCTGGTTGAACTGCTCCAGTTCCTCCATGGCCAGCCGCAGCTTTTCGTTCAATGCCTTCTGCTCCCGGTATAATTCCTCGGCGCGGGCCTTGGCCTGCGTGGCGTCTTCCATGATGCTCAACGCGTGTCGGCGGGAGTGCTCCAATTCCGCCGCGCGTCGTTCGAGCTCGGCGTTGACTGCGCGCAGACGCGCTTCGTTGGCGTGGATGGTCGCCTCGGCGCGCTGCGCTTCGGTGCAGTCCTCGATAATTCCGACACCGCCAAGAATCTGGCCGTTCGCATCGGTGATGCGTTGCATGTACATGCGGATGGGGACGATCTTGCCGGAGAGCACGGACGTGTAGTCTCCCTCATAGAAGCTGAGTTCGCCGGCGAGCGCCTGGTGAATGGCCCCCAGCATCTTTTCATCCCGGATCTGCCGCAACAAATTGAACCCCCGCAGTTGTTCCGCGCTGACGTTGAATAGCCGCAGCAGGCGTTCGTTGAAATCGCGGACGATGCCTTGTGCATCGCAATACAGCAGGCCGAGCGGCGCGTGCTGAAACACCATTCGGAAACGCTCCTCGCTGGTGCGCAGGGCCTGCGCCGTCGCTTCTCGCTCGGCCAGTCCCTTTTCCAGTTGCCGTTGCACCAGCCGCATTTGGTGGTTGAGTCGGGTGGTGGCGATCAGCAGGCCGGCCATTATGGCCAGCAGCAAGACGCCGCCCGCGATCGGTTTCCAAAAACGCGCCAATAAGTCTGCGGCGCTCATGTCGCCCAGCTTTTCAAATGGGCTGACGCGCAGCTCCTGCAGGCAGTCCACCACCGGCTGGTAATTCATGGGGAACAGCCAACGGATACGTGGCGCGGTTTTGTCCGCGGCGGAGGGGGGCATGGCCAGGAGCGCAATGGCGGTGTGCATCGCCGTATCGCGGTCCACATGCGGCAGGACGGCGCACGGCCACTCGGGATACAGCCGGGTGCTCAAGTGGAAGGGAAACACTTCGGGCGCGTAATGGAAATGTGGGGAGGGCAGCACCTTGAAATCCTCCAATCGGATAACCCCGTCGGCGGCCATATCTTCCAGAACCAGGGTGCGGACCACGCCCGCGTCAGCCCGGCCGTCGCGCACCATGGCGACCACCTCGTCATGGTTGCGGGTGAACCGGAGGGCCCGGAAATCCTTTTCCGGATCCAGGCCGTCGTGCTGGAATTCGCGCCGGGCGGCGACCCAACCGCCGAACGACTTGGGGTCCACGGCGGCAAACGTCCGGCCCTTCAGGTCCGCGAAGCGGGCGATGTCGGCCCGATCTGCGCGGGTGAACACGACCCCGCCGAACAGTCCGGCCGCCAGCTCGCCCGAACCCCGCTCGGAGGTGGCGATGGCGCTGGCCTCGTTCAGCATCTGGAACTCGACGTACAGGCCGGAGTTACAGATAACGAAATCCACGAGTTTGGAACGTACCGCGGCCGCGATTTCTTCGAAGCCAAGCGGCGCCAGTTCGTATTGCCACGGCAGGCCCGCTTGGTTGAGATGCGCGATCGTCGGCGACCAGGTGCGCACACATTTGCCCGTCCCCTCGTTGGCCAGGGCGCCGACGCGGTATACGGTCCCCGTCCCGGCGCGGGCGGCGAGCACGCCACCCAGCGCAAGCAGGCCGGCGACGGCCGCCGCTTTCCAAATGTCACACCGCATCATAGCGAGGCGCTTCCTGGAGCCGCCGGAGCAGCTCGTTGACTTCCCGTTTCAGCTCGATGATCCGGTCCTCGCGGCCGGCCATCGCGCGGTTCATCTGCTCGACCTCCGCCAGCGTCGCGCGCAGGCGCGTGTCCGCGCCTTCGCGCTCGGTGATGTCCTCCACCAGCACGATATAGCCCAGGCGGCCGCCCGGATCGCGCAGCGCATTAATGATGATCATCAGTATCCGTTTGCCGCATTTGCGGGTCCGGTATAATTGGCGCTCGCGGACGAGGTCAAAATCGAAATCCACCTTGTATCGGACGGCTTCGCCTTGCTCGAGGCGCGGTCGGACATCGGCGGGCAGATTCGGATCGTCGAATAGCTTGAAGCCGCGGATCTCGGTGGGATCCTCGACGCCGAAGATGTCGAGGATCGTCGTGTTGACGTCCAGCAATCGGCCCGCGGCGTCGTACACCTCGATGCCGATGGGCGCTTGGGCGAAGACGCCGCGGAAACGCGCCTCGCTCTCGCGCAGCGCCATTTCAACCTGGTGCTGGGCGGTGATATCCCGCAGGATCTCGATGCGGCCGCGTTCGGCTTGCCGCGCGTCGCGGACAACAGCAGTGCTATAGTCGAACCACCGTGTCTGGCCGGACAACTCCAGAGATCGAACGCCGGGCGCGGCGGCCAGCAAGTCGGGCCACGGCGCCGGCAGCTCGTCTCGATGCTTGCCGATGCACGCATGTGGCGGACACCCGACTTCATGCGCTGCTGCCGCGTTGAGGTCCACCAACCGGTGTTGGCGGTCCGTAACGAAGACCAGTTCGGGCAAGTGGTCCAGCAGCACGCCGCGCGCGATCGGGCGGATATCGAGGGCGCGATAGCCCAGGACCACCCAGGCCGCTGTGGCGACCGAGACGGACAGCGCGAACGGCGCCAGGTTGATATGCGGCACTGGAGACCGACCCAGGTTAAACAATAAGTTGAAAACCAGGGGAACGATATATCCGGCCAACAGCAGCGCGATCTGCCGCCGCACGAGCGGCGCCGCGCCGCGCCAGTGCCATGCCAGCAGCAGCGGGACCAGGATAGCCAGCAGGTTGATAAAAATGATGTAAATTCGATACCATATTCCATTGGTGCAGATCAGGATGCCCAGCCGGCCGGCGGGATCCAATGGATAGACAGTGAAGTCATATTGAAACAGATGGTGGAGCGGGGCGGTGAGGGCGAGTGCGATGGTCGCCAGGTTCCAGACCACGATGGCGGACCAGAACCAGCGGGGCAGGCGGACCCCAATGCCCAGCATATCGCGCAGCAGGTACAGCCAGACCACCGGAATCCAAGGCAGGCAAACAAAACGGGCGAGGTGCGCGGCGATCTTCGCCTCGCGGGTCGGCAAAACCAGTTCCAGGTAATAGGAGAGCGCCCAGCCGCCGCTGACGAGCAGCATCGTAAAAAAGGTGGTCGTGACGTTGCTGCGCGGGCGTGTTTGAGCATACCAGGCCAGGAGCATGTAGGCGACGACGTTGAAAATCAGAATATCCGCGAAGATCATAGCTGTCCCAAGCCGCTGATGGACACATTTTGATGGCGTTCTGGGAAAAGCCAAGCGGATAATGGTATGGATTCAACCGGATAGCAGGGGATCAATCGTACAAAACCCGCTAAATCTGTTTGCCGCCGCGCGGCCGTTTTGCCTAACATCCGGCCCGCATGAACCCGACGCTGGTAGTCATACCAACCTACAACGAGCGCGAAAATGCGGAGAACATCGCCCGCGCGGTGCTGCAGGCCTGCCCGCAGGGCGACCTGCTGTTTGTGGACGACAATTCACCGGATGGCACGGGCCGTCTGGCCGATGAAATGGCCGCGCGTGAGCCGCGCATCCAGGTGTTGCACCGTCCCGGCAAGCAGGGGTTGGGGCGGGCCTACATCGCCGGTTTTCAATGGGCGCTGGAGCGCCACTACGAGTTCATCTTTGAGATGGACGCCGATTTCTCGCATAATCCGACAGACGTCCCGCGCATCCTGGCGGCGGCCCAGGAATCCGACCTGGCGCTGGGTTCGCGTTACGTCGGGGGGATCCGCGTGATCAACTGGCCGCTCAACCGGTTGATCTTGAGCAAGGGCGCCGCCCACTATGTTCAGTTGATCACCGGCATGCCCTTCAGCGACCCAACCGGCGGGTTCAAGTGTTATCGCCGCGCAGTCCTGCAGGCGATTGATCTGAACAAGATCCGCTCCAACGGCTACTCCTTCCAGATCGAGATGACGCATACGACTTGGCGGCTGGGGTTCCGGATCGTGGAGGTTCCGATCACCTTCGAGGAACGGCGCTCCGGCCAGTCGAAGATGAGTTCGGACATCGTGCGCGAGGCGCTGTGGATGACTTGGAAACTGCTGTTCCGTTGCGGCTTCCAGCGCCGGCCGGGAGCGGTCAACCCGCGCAGCGTCGCGGCGGTGGCCGGAGGGCCGGCATGAGCCGGCCGGCATGGGTCGCCGGGTTAGTGGCCCTGCGTCCGATGCAGTGGACCAAGAACCTGGTCGTGCTGGCGGCTTTTGTCTTCGCGCTGGGCGACCGCAACCAGGCGGTTGGTCTGGCGGCTTTCTGGACCGCCCTGGCCGCGGCTGGCATCTTCTGCGTCATCTCCAGCGCAATCTACTTGTTCAACGATGTGCAGGATGCGGAGCGCGACCGCCAGCATCCCCAGAAAAAATTGCGCCCGGTGGCGGCGGGCGAGCTTGCCGCGCCGGCGGCACTCCGGCTTTCGTGCCTGCTGCTGCTGGCCGGTCTGGTTGGGGCGGCCATGCTGTCCCGCGGCTTCTTCATGGTGGCCGCGGCGTATGTGCTGCTGCAGGTGGTCTACACTTTCCTGCTGAAGAAGGTGGCGCTGGTGGATCTGTTTATGATCGCGTTCGGCTTTGTCCTGCGGGCGCTGGCCGGCGCCGTGGCGATCCGCGTGCCCATCTCGCCCTGGTTGCTGCTGTGCACGCTCCTGCTGGCGCTGTTCCTCGCCCTCTGCAAACGGCGACACGAAAAGGTGATCTTGAGCGATGTCGCGGGGACCACGCGCGAAAGCCTGGACCGCTACAGCGAGAAGTTGCTGGATCAACTGATCGCCATTGTCAGCGCCGCGACGGTTGTTTCGTATTCCCTGTATACCCTCTGGCCCGACACGGTGCGCAAGTTCGGCACGCATGGGCTGGGTTTCACGATCCCATTCGTTATTTTCGGGCTCTTCCGCTACCTCGATCTGGTCTACCGGCACGAAAAAGGCGATCGCCCGGAGAAAATCCTGCTGACGGATGGTCCGCTGCTCGCGGACCTGGCCCTGTACGGCCTGACCGTTGGCGCGATCCTGCTGGCGACGAAGCTGTGAACGGCTCGCCGGGGATTTGACAAGAGATCGCTTTTCGGGTGGCAGGCGGGACAAAACCAGCGCTCCTTGCAGGAGAATGCCCGCCGGCCGAGACGAGCGTTGACGCACAGGATGGCGGCCAACCGCTTGCTCTCTGCTTCTATTATGGCAAAGAAACAGGGAGGAACAGCCGGAACCGTCTACGTCAATGGCTCAACCGTGGCTCAATTCACGACAAACCCGATGTATCAATTCAAGGTTATCATAGACTGGGAGCGTCAGACCCTGACGGCGGGATGGTTGGGCTGGCCATCGTAACCAATGTGCTGACCGGCGCCAGAGACATATTGCGCGCGCAAACGCGTTTCCTACGGAATCTTTCGCACCTTGACGCGATAATACCGCCGGCCGCGCTCCGGCGGTCCGCCGGTCGTGTTCGCGCCCTCGTCGTCCACGAACACATGCGTTGAGGAAACCGTGTTTGTCTCCATCCAGGTTCCGATGTCGTCTGCCGGATTCGCGAAGGGCCGCCATGGTACCCCGTTCGACAACTCGTGATCCGTGTAGTAGATTGTGTATTCCCGGCCCGGCTGTGTCGGCACCACAATCAGATGGTTCGTTTCGTCCTCCGTCGCCGGTGCGTCCGATTCAAAGCGCGACCCGCCATCGGTCGGTTCGGTGCCTGCGATATACTCATGCCGGTTGTCCGCGCCGTCTCCGTCGGAGTCCGCCGCCGGATCGTTGGTCAGCGACTCGAAATGCGTCCACTCCCAACCGTCCGCGATCCCGTCGCCGTCCCAGTCTGCGGGCACGACGATCTGCGCGAGGTTCGTCACGACGCTGTTGGTCAAGCCCTTCTGGTCATCTGCGACGAAGACTAGCAGGTTCGTGCTGTTCTCGTCCGCCGCGCCGGCAGTCCAAGCAAAATGGTTGGTGACGAACGTCGAGCCGGCCGGCCGGGCCGTGTTCGACAGCAGGACTGCGTCATGGTCCGGGTCGGTCGCGGTCACGACGAAGCCCGTGGATGCACCGACCGCCAGCGTGCGCAGGGCGTCCAGGCTGATTTCCGGAGGCCGGTTGTCGTACAGAGCGAAGAGTTCAAACTCGTCCACGTCCACGCCCCAAGTGGCGAGGTCGGAGGCGATCCGGATCTCGCGGGTCCCGCTGGTGATCGCCCCGAGGAAAAGCGTGGATGAGTTGCGGAAGTCGGTCCAGTAACCGGTGTCCTCGGACGGGAACTTTGCGCGCAGGGCGTTATCCACGTATACTTGCACCTTGTTTGGCCCGACGTCGTCGGAATAACGCACGCGCAGGAAGGTGTTGGAATACGTCGAGGGCACATTCACCCGGTAAACCAGGAACGGGTTCGCTCCGGAGTGTTCCAAGTGCATCGAGGCGTTGCTGACGGCGCCTACGCGCCATGCGAAGCTGGCGTTGGTCCCGGCATCGGACGATTCGCCCTGCCGCGTCAGGATATCCTTCTTGACCCGGCCGCGCGAGGGCGGGGAGGCCAGGTAAAACCCATCCAACTCGACGCCCCCGTTCCCCGCTGGCCTTGTGGGGTCAGGTCTATATAACCATACAAATGGCCTTGTGGGGTCAGGTCTATATAACCATACAAATGGATTGCTGGGC
>CAZMXS010000012.1:0-83705 GCA_964570325.1 uncultured Verrucomicrobiota bacterium
GGAGGATACCGGTATCAACAATGGGCGCAAGCCCTTTTTCAAAAAAAGTGAAAAAAAGCGCGGGCGGGGCGACAGAGTGCTGCGCCCGTGGGGTGAGGCCATTGGCGGCTGCCGGTGGTAACACGGTGTCCGTGTGTGGGGCCCCGGCGGTTCAGGCCCGCGGATGGGCCTGCTCGTAGACTTCCTTCAGTCGTTCCACGCTGACGTGCGTGTAGATTTGGGTCGTGGACAGGCTGGCGTGGCCAAGCAGTTCCTGGACGCAACGCAAGTCCGCGCCGGCGTCCAGCATGTGCGTGGCGAAGCTATGCCGCAGCGCGTGCGGCGACAGGTCGGGGTTCAGCCCGACCAGTTGCAGATAGGGTTTCATCATTCGCTCGATGGAGCGAGTCGTTAAGCGTCCACCGTGTCGGTTAATGAAGAGGGCTGGAGCCGCCCCCTGGCAGCCCAAGGCGACCCGGATGGAGTCGCGCTGCTCAATGGCGGCGCGCACTGCGCGGAGCGCCGGGCGGCCGATCGGGCAAAGCCGCTCTTTTTTCCCTTTGCCACGCACGCGGGCAACGCCCGCGAGAAAATCAAGCTGATCGTCCTTCAGCGCCGCCAGTTCGGCCACGCGCATGCCGGTGCTGTACAACAGCTCCAGGATCGCTCGGTCGCGAATCCGCGCATAGGCATGCCATGCGCGTTGCGCGGCGTCGGCGTCCGGCGGCGGCGCCGGGGCGCGGTTCGGGGCCTCAAGCAGGCGAGTCACCTCGGCAATGCTCATCACGGCCGGCAAACGGCGCGGCCGTTTGGGCAGCGGGAGCCCGCTGAATGGGTTGGCCTTCACCGCGCCCTCCCGCATCAGGAACCGGTAAAACGAGCGGAGGCTTGACATTTTGCGGGCGGTGCTGGCCGGGGCGCTGCCGGCCCGCTGCAGGCCGGCGAGGAAACGCCGCGCCGCAAAGCGGTCGGGCTCCTTCCACGGATAGGGTGGGGTGGCCTGCGCACCCCACGTGACGGTAGCAAATTGGCGGATATCGAGCAGATAACTGTCAATGGTGTGGCTCGAGGCGTCGCGCTCAGCCCGCAGATAGGAGAGAAAACGAGCGACCAGTGGATCGTCCGGTCCGGCTTCGGGCGCGGTGGTCATTCCGCGGCCGCCTCCCCGCGCGGCGTCCGCGTGGGGGCGCGCGGCGGCAGACCATAGCGCGCCGCCAGTTCCTCGTAATTGCCCAACTGGTCGGCGTAGCGCCGGACCATTTTCTTCAGCGAGGCCGCCTGCTTCTCCGTCAGACCGCCTCGCCGGCCGAACTGCTCGGAGAGCGATTCGAAGAACTTTCGGTCGTCCCACTCGCGCCGGCCGCGCTTGACGGGCGGCTTCCAGGTTTTCACCGCTTTCAACAGTTCCAGCACGGGGCCGACTGTGGTGTCAAGCTGGCCGTTCCCATTCAGCTTCAGTTCTGCGGCCAAGGTTTCATATTGTGGAATTTGTTCGCGATATTTAACCAGCAGGCGGTCAAGGTATGCGATCTGGTTGGGCGTCAGCTCGCGGCCGCTCTCTACCTTATGACGGAACGATTCGACGAATTCGCGGTCGTCGTAGGTCCGGCGACCAACCTTGCGCGGCTCGGCGAAATTGACTGGGCGGAGTAGTTCCAGTTTGCGCAGTGTTTCCGGGCTGGGGGGCGCGGTCTCCGCCTGCGCCGCAGCCGAGGTGTCGATTGTCAACCGCGCGGCCAGCTCGGCAAAGCCCGGGATTTGGTCCTTATAGCGGAAAAGGAGTTTTTTCAGCGCCTCGAGCTGGCGCTCGGAGATTGGCTTTTCGCCCGCTTCGAACTGCTGTTTGAGCGACTCGAAGAATGGCTGGTCGCCGGCGTTGCGCCGGCCACCGGAGGGTGGGGGTGGTGCCCACTGCCGGACGTGCGCGGCGGCGGCGAGCAGCTCGCGCATGACTTCCGGGTTGGCATTGGGCCCGCGCGCGGCGCCCAGCCATGCCAGGAACTTGCTGTAAAAATCGCCCAGCATGCGCGTCCACTCGATCGTGCCTTTCTCGATCTCGTCGAGCGACTCCTCCATGCCAGCGGTGAACTTGACATCGAACAGCTCGTTGAGATGGGTAACCAGGAAGTCGTTGACGCTGACGCCGAGAGCGGTGGGCTTGAGCGCGCGCTTTTCCTTTTCGACGTATTGCCGGTTCTGGAGCGTCGAGAGGATCTGGGCGTAGGTGCTAGGGCGGCCGACCCCGTCCTCCTCCAGCGCTTTGACCAGCGAGGCTTCCGTGTAGCGCGGGGGGGGTTGGGTGAATTTCTGTTCCCCGAGCCATTCCAGGCAATCCAGCAATTCGCCTACCGCCAGCGGAGGCAGGCGGTCCACTTCATCGCCGTTCTCGCCCTCCTCTTTCTTCTTCTCGTCGAAGCCAGTCACCTTCATATAGCCTGGGAAAACGACTTCCGAGGCGGTGGCCCGGAACAGATAGACGCTGGTCCGGTCGGCCGGCGGCGGCGCTTCGATTTCGACTGTCCGCTGCGCGATCCGGGCGGGCGCCATCTGGCTGGCGATGAATCGCTGCCAGATCAGGCGGTAGAGCTTGAGCTCATCCGGATTCAGCACGGCCGCCAGTTGGTCCGGTGTGCGCGTGACGAGCGTCGGACGGATCGCCTCGTGCGCTTCCTGCGCGCTGGCGCGGCTGCGGTAAAAGTTGGGCTTTTCCGGCACGTAATCGGAGCCGAATGTTTGCGCGATGAACTCGCGGGCGGCGGCCTGGGCTTCCTGCGAGACAGCGAATGAGTCGGTGCGCATGTACGTGATCAGGCCGACCGGCCCCTCGCCGAAATCCACGCCCTCGTAGAGCTTCTGAGCGATCTTCATCGTGTAGGCCGGCGCAAAGCCATAGACGCTCGAACCCGCCTGCTGGAGGCTGCTGGTGATGTAGGGCGGGAACGGGCGTTTGGCGATGTCTCGCGGGGTGATCGCGGACACGCGCAGGTCGCGTCCTTGCAAGTCCGCCTTGATTTCCTCGGCGCGCGCGCCGGTCTTGATCTCCGCTTTCTCGCCGTTGATTTTAGCCAGCCGGGCCAGGAATGGGTCCAGCGGCTCCACCCGTTTACGGACCTTCGCGCCGAGCAACCAGAACTCCTCCGGCTTGAAGTTCGCGATTTCCCTTTCGCGCTCGCAGACCAGGCGCAGCGCCACGGACTGGACGCGCCCGGCGCTCGACGCGCCGCGGATGCGGCGCCAGAGCAGCGGGCTGACCTTGTATCCGACCAACCGGTCCAATACGCGCCGGGCCTGCTGGGAATCCACCCGGCGCTGGTCAATCTGGCCGGGGTGTTCAAAAGCGCGGCGGATGGCGGGTGCGGTGATCTCATTGTAAGTGACACGGCTGAAACGATCCGGCGCGACCGCCTTCTTCAGAATTTCACGCAGGTGCCAGGCGATGGCCTCGCCCTCGCGATCCGGGTCGGGCGCCAGGAAGACCCGGTCGGCCTGTTGCGCGGCGTGCAGCAAATCCTGCAACACCTTGGCGCGAGTCTTGATGTTGACATATTGCGGCTTGAAATCCTTTTCGACGTCAATGCCCAGCTTTTTTTCCGGCAGGTCGCGGACGTGGCCCATCGAGGCCTTGACTACATAGTCAGACCCCAGAATTTTGTTGATGGTCTTGGCCTTGGCCGGTGATTCGACGATGACGAGGTTTTTGCCCATGATGTGTTCTTCTGTTGGTTAAGGTTCCGCCGTTGCCGGGTCGCGCCGCAAACCTTCGGCCAAAGCGACCGTACGTCCCGGCAACATACGCACAATCCTTTTCATTTCCAGTCCGACCAACATGGACGAGATGCGCGGGATATCCAGCGCCGTTCGACGGCAGAGCGCGTCCACGTCCAGCGGTCCCTCCCAGAGCGCGCGAACGATCTGCTGCTCCGCGTCCGAGAGCACGGTCTGGGGCCGTGAGTCGAGCGCGCGGGCGCCGGCCTTCTTTTCGGGCGGGATCAAAAACTCAAACTCCTGCACGATATCGTCCACGTCTTCGACCAACCGGGCGCCATTTTTGATCAGGCGATGCGGCCCGCGGGCGCCTGCCGCATCCACGCGGCCGGGCACGGCGAATACGCTGCGGCCCTGCTCGAGGGCCTGGTCGGCGGTCATCAGCGCGCCGCTGCCCGGCGCGGCCTCGACCACGACAACGCCCATGGACAACCCACTGACCACGCGGTTACGGTAAGGGAAGGTCGTGCGGTCGGGCGGCCGGCCGAGCGTGTATTCGCTGATCACGGCTCCTTGGGCGGTGATCGCCGCGGCGAGCTCGCGATTCTCCGGCGGATAAAGCTGATCCAGCGCCCCGCCGAGCACGGCGAGCGTTCGTCCGCCGCCCTTGAGTGCGCCGCGATGGGCGGCGGTGTCAATCCCGCGCGCCAGACCACTGATGACCGTGAAACCGACCTTGGCCAGTTGGTAGCCCAGCCGGTCGGCGGTGGCCAGTCCGTAATGTGAGGCATGGCGCGTGCCGACCAGCGCGATGGCATGGCGGTCCTGGGGCGCCAGCGCGCCCATGACATAGAGGGCCAGCGGTGGATCGTGAATGTCCTTGAGCGGGGCGGGATAGTCCGGGTCGCAGCAGGCCACGATCCGCGCCCCGAGGCGTTGCGCGCGCTGCTCCTCCGCGTCCGGGTCAATCTGTTCGCGTTGCTCCAAGATGGTGTCTGCCAACTGGCGGCCGACGCCCTCGGCGCGCAGCAGGTCGTCGCGCCCGGCGGTGAAGACGGCCTCGGGCGCGCCAAGTGTCCGCACCAGCGCGCGGACGCGGACCGGGCCGAGTCCCTCGATCATATTGAGGGCGATATAAGCGGACCGCGCGTTCATTCCTTGTGCGCCGCCTTTCGCTGCTTGCGGAACAGGTCGAGCTGCGCGTCCTTCAACAGGTCGTACCGTTTGAGAATACGCAGGATCTGGAGCAGGTCGGATTTCTCGTAGGTCCGATGCGGGTCCACCTGATCCGCCAGTTCCAGCAAAATCGTTCGGAACAGAATCACGCCGTCCACGCCCTTGCCGCGGATCAGGTCAATGGCATTCTTGCGGAGCTGGCGTGACGCGGGCAGGTCCGGGAGGCAGAGAATCCGGGCGATGGGGCCTTCGCCGATGATTCGTGTGGCTGCCTGCAACACGTCCGGAGTGGTGAAGCCAAAAATTTCCGGGTTGGTCTCCAGCACCTGCGTGGAGTATCGTTCCGAGTGCCAGCCTTGGATGCCGACGATGGCGCGCGCCACCTGGCGCAGTTCCGCGCCGCCCCACAACAATTCCGCGGGCGGTTCGGCGCTGGCGTCCGGCGCGTGCGGGTTTTGCACCAGCAGGCCGATGTGTTCTTCCGCCTGCTTCGTCCGCCCGACAGCCTGGAACTTGCACGGCTGGTGCACCAAAAACCCCTGCGCTTCGAAGTATTCTCTGACGATCCATTCACTTACGGCTGACATGGCGACCTCCGGCGGATGGCTGGCGTTTAGCGGTTGACGGCGGCGGGTTCATGCAAACAGATCAGTCCAGGTTGCGGCCAGCATATTCTCGGCCACCGCGATGCCGGGCGTAACCGCGCCGATGCGGTCGGCCAGCACCAGGCGGGGTTGGGCGCCGGCGTTTTTTTTATCCACGCCGATTGCGCGCCGGATTTCCGTCCAATCCAACGGGTCCGGCCGCACCGGCAGGCCGAGCCCCGCCAGCAGGGCGGTCAACCGGCTGGCGTCCGGCTCCGGCAGGCGGCCGAGCCGGGCGGAGAGGCGCGCGGCGTACACCATGCCGATTGCGATGGCCTCGCCATGCAGGTAGCGCCCATAGCCGGTGACCTGTTCGATGGCGTGGCCCAGCGTATGTCCGAAGTTCAGGATGGCCCGCGGCCCGCTTTCGCGTTCGTCAGCCGCGACGACCTCCGCCTTGATCGCGCAGCAGCGGGCGATAACCGGCTCCAGCAGCTCGCGCTGACCGTCGGCCAGCCCGGCCCGGCCGGCTTCCAGGCGGCGGAAGAACTCCGCGTCGCGGATGATGCCATACTTCACCACCTCGGCCAGCCCCGACCGGTATTCGCGGCGGGGGAGCGTACGCAGCGTGTCCGTGTCGGCCAGCACCAGCGCCGGCTGATGGAATGCGCCGACCAGGTTCTTGCCCTGCGGCAGATTGATACCGGTCTTGCCGCCGACCGAGCTGTCCACCATCGCCAGCAGGCTGGTTGGCGCCTGGATGAGGCGAATCCCGCGCATGTAGGTCGCGGCCAGGAAGCCGGCCAGGTCGCCGACGACGCCCCCGCCCAGTGCGACCACAGTGTCGGCGCGTGTCAATCCGGCCGCCAGCGCGCTTTCATATAATATAAAGAGATGCGCGCCATCCTTGCTGGCCTCGCCGGCGGGTATCTCCGCCGCGGCCACGCGCCAGCCGGCTGCCGTCATAGTGTTTTGGACCCGGTCAGCGTACAGCGGGCCGACATGGCTGTCGGTGACCAGCAGCGCGGTGCGGGGGCCGCCGGAGGGCGACGGCCAAGCCTCGGTTTCGCCCAGCAGACCGGAACCGATTCGGATCGCATAGCTGCGCGCGCCGAGTTGGACTGGAACTTCCGTTGACACGGGGACGAGGAAATAGGTTATCCCGGCGGGAAGTGTCAACGCAGAAAAGTGACCGGGTAGTGCATAAGAGGAATGATCTCTTGTATATGGCATGATGAGGATGTGGAGTTGCGGGTGAACGCGCGACCCGGCTCAATCCCTCCTCTGATATATTGCCTTGTGCTCGCAATCGAAGCGCATTGCCTGTCCCGGTACAGTCCGGCGCCTTGGGCCAAATGGCTCGCGGGCTCGCCCGACCCCAAATGCCGGACGCCATCGCCCTGTCTTGGGGGGACACAGCGCGAAGCCCATTTGGCGTATGCCCCCGCGGTTCAACTCCGTCGGAGGGAAACAACCGCCGGCTTGGTTTCCGGCGGTGTGCCAAAAGTGTGCCGTCGCCGCGCCGACCTTATCCTGCTCGCAAATTGGCCGTTCCTTTTTTCCCTGCCATTGCTAAACTATCGGCGCTTTGCGGAGATTACTGTGAACCTGAAGGAGATGCTGGAAAAGTCAGTGGCCCGCCGCGGCCATGCGACCTGCCTGCGGTTCAAGCGGAACCAGGCTTGGCAAACCATTTCCTACGCCCAGTTTTTAGCCCGTGTGCGGACGGTTGCCGAAATCCTGGGAAGCGGTTTTGGCATCAAGCCCGGCGATCGGGTCGGGCTCTACCGCGAGAACTCTCCCGAATGGCCGGAACTATATTTTGGAATCGTTTGCGCGGGCGCGACGGCCGTGCCGGTGGATGCGAAGTTGCAGGAACAGGAGGTGGCGCACATACTGCGCGATTCCGGCGCGCGGGCCTTATTTGCGGGTGGGAAGAATTATGCGCTGCTGCGTGATGTCGAACCGCACCTGCCCGATCTCGAGCATGTGGCGTTGGTGGAGGGGCGCGAGTTGATGCCGATTGCCGCGCGCAAGGTACGATACGGCGCTTACGAGGAGTTATATGGCCAACACCGCGCGGCGGCCGATTCCGCGCATGCCGTTTTCCTCGCCCGGCACCCGCAGGCGGAGGATATCGCCTCGCTGATTTACACTTCAGGAACAACTGGCCGTCAGAAGGGGGCCATGCTGACCCATCGCAATTTCGCGGCCAATGTCGAGAGTTGCTGCAAAGCGATCGAAATCCGGTCGGACGACAATTTTCTGCTGGTCCTGCCATTGCATCATGCCTTTGCATTCACGACCTGTCTGCTGCTGCCGGTGGCGGTCGGCGCCGAAATCAGCCTGGTGGAGAACCTCAAGACAGTCGGCGAGAACATGCGCGAGGTGTCCCCGACGCTGTTGCTGGGCGTGCCGTTGTTGCTGGAAAAGATGTATAACCGGATCATGGCCGGTTTGCGGGAGAACAAAGCCGGTTACGCGATGTTTCGGTTGGGCCTCCGCAAGCCCGTGATCAAGGCCATCGCGCAAAAACTTGGCGGCCGGCTCCGAATTGTCATTTCCGGCGGCGCGCCTTGCGATCCCGAGTTGTTGGTCCGTTATACTGAACTGGGAATCAAGATTATGGAGGGCTATGGCCTGACGGAAACGGCGCCGGTGGTATCGCTGAATCCTTATGAGCGGCCCCGGCCGGGCACCGTTGGGCTGCCCCTGCCGGACGTTGAGGTGTGCATCGCCGACGCGGACGCGGACGGAGTCGGCGAAATTGTCATCCGCGGTCCCAACGTGATGCGCGGTTACTACAACCAGCCGGAAGCCACGGCCGCGGTGTTTCGCGACGGCTGGTTCCTCACCGGCGATCTGGGATTCATTGACGCCGATGGCTACATCACCATCACCGGCCGCAAGAAGAGTCTGATCGTCAACCGTGAAGGCAAGAACATCTATCCCGAGGAGGTTGAGCACCAAATCTGCCGGAGTCCATTTATTCGCGAGGCTTTGGCGCTCGGCTATCGTGAGAACGGCGAAAAGGTCGGCGAACATGTCGGCCTGATTGTCGTGCCCGACCAGGAATACATGGATGCCTGGATGGTACAGGAAAAGCGGCGGCTGACCGAAAAGGAAATGGATGAACTGATTCGTCGGGAAGTTCGCGTGCAGGCGGCCCGGATCGCCGAATACAAGCGGCCGCGGCGAATACAGATTCGTTGGGAGGAATTCAGCAAGACCTCCACGGGTAAAATCAAACGTTACCTGTATTCGATGAGCGGCGATGACGTGGAGTAGTGGCCGCGGCGCAGGGATGAGGGAGAAACCTGGGGGATGAAACCTGCACCCGGCGCGGGTAAAACTTGCAACCCGGGCGCATGGGGCGGATATTGGCAGACAACAATAAAAGGAGCGATGGATGAGTCAATTCACGGCGGGTGAAGTTTTTCTAATGGCGGAGCGGGCGGAGAGCAACGCGGCGGAGTTTTACCGCGCGGCCGCAAAAAACATGGTTAATCTGCATGATCGGGATGCGCTTAACGAACTGGCGCGCATGGAAGAAGCGCATCGCAACCTTTTTGCCGCAATGCGCGCCGAATGGCTCGCGGCGAAGCAAGAGGCGCCGGTTTATGACCCGTACGGTGACGTCAAATTATATCTCGATGCCCTCGTCGGTATGCATGGGGGCGAGGGGTCGAAAGAGATGGCTGCCAAGCTGACCGGCAAGGAAACACTGGAGGAAATCGTTCACCGGGCGGTGGACGCGGAGGCCAAGTCCATCCTATTTTATGTCGGTATTAAGGATCTTGTTGAGGAGCCGGCTGCCCGCGAGAAGGTGGCCGCCCTGATTGAGGAGGAGCGCAAGCACATCATCACCCTCCAGAACATGCTCGCGGCATCCCGCCAGAAGTGAGCCGGCCATGAATGACACGCCCATTACGGAGAAGGAAAAAGCTCTGGCGCAGCAGTGTCTCCAGTGCCCGGTCTGCCGCCGCGCGCGGCGCCATCAGCGCGGCTTATGTTATTGGATCGTCAGGCGCATTGAAGGTTCCATCTGCCCCGCCTGCAAGGCCTACGAGCGCGTATACGGCCGCAAGGCCCACGAACCGGAACCGGCGAGCTGAATCGCCATCGGATTTGGAATTGAGGGAATTGCTACTCGGCCATTGCTCCTGAAATCCAGAATTTCAGGTTGCATCCATCAGGGTTATCCATTCCCCCATTCCGTATGGAAGAATTGCCCGCGCGGCTGGTCTACGCGCTCGTAGGTGTGCGCGCCGAAGAAATCGCGTTGGGCCTGCAGGAGATTGGCGGGCAGTTGGGCGCTCCGATAGCTGTCATAGTATGCCAGTGCCGCGCCAAAGCACGGCACGGGCACGCCGAGGCGGGCCGCCAGGCCCACCACGCGCCGCAGGCTGGCCTGACCGCGCATGACGCATTTTCGGAAATATAGATCGAGCAGCAGATTGGCCAGTTCCGGCTGCCGGTCGAAGGCGTCTTTGATGCGATGGAGGAACCGGGCGCGGATGATGCAACCGCCGCGCCAGAGCATTGCGATTTCGCCGTATTTCAAATCCCAGTGGTATGCGGCCGCGGCGGCGCGCATCAGGGCAAAGCCCTGCGCGTAGGAACAAATCTTGGAAACGAACAGCGCCTGGCGCACGCCTTCAATGAAGGGCTTGCGCTCGCCTTTGAACTGCGCCGCAGGTCCGCGCAGTTCGCGGGCGGCCGCGACCCGTTCGTCTTTCAGCGCCGACATACAGCGAGCGAAGACGGCTTCCGTGATGACGGTCACCGGCACGCCGAGATCCAGCGCGACCTGGCTGGTCCATTTGCCGGTGCCCTTCTGCCCGGCGGCGTCCAGGATCAAGTCCACGAGCGCGTGGCCGGTGGCCGGATCCTTTTGCTGGAAGATGCGCGCGGTGATTTCGATCAGGTAGGAATCCAGGTCGCCGACATTCCATGCGGCGAAAACGCCGTGCAACTCCTCGGGACTCAAGGCGAGCACGTGCCGCAAGAGGGCATAGGCCTCGCCGATCAACTGCATGTCGCCATACTCGATTCCGTTGTGGACCATCTTGACGAAGTGTCCCGCGCCGTTGGGCCCGATCCATTCGCAGCACGGCGCGCCCTCCACCCGGGCGGCAATTGCCTGGAAGATGGGCTGGATGTGCGGCCAGGCCGCCGCCGTGCCGCCGGGCATGATGCTGGGGCCGTTCAGCGCGCCCTCCTCCCCGCCGGAAACACCGGCGCCGACAAACCGCAGTCCCCGCTCTTCCAGCACGGCGGCGCGGCGGATGGTGTCGGGGAAAAACGAATTTCCGCCGTCGATCAGGATATCGCCCGGCGCCAGCAGCGGCGCCAGTTGCTCAATGAGGGCGTCAACCGCCGGTCCGGCCTTGACCATCAGCATGATGCGCCGCGGCGGTTTCAGAAGCCGGACCAATTCCTCGACAGAGTGCGCGCCGAGAATGGGTTGTCCGGCGGCGCGGCCGGCCAGAAAATCATCCACCCGGGCCACCGTTCGGTTGAAGACCGCCACAGTGAATCCGTGATGGGCCATGTTTAGCGCCAGGTTCTCGCCCATCACCGCCAGTCCGATCAAGCCAATGTCTGCTTGCATTGCGTTTTACCTCCCGTGCGCCGCGGTTTCCGCTTTGCGCCTGCGCCTTGATTCCTTTACTCTATCCGGATGCGCGCTGAATGACAATCGGGGAGGATGGGTTCCGGTGCCGACAGCTAACACGTCCGCCAGTGACCGACCGCGGGTATTCTACTGCGTCGAAAAAAGACCTGAACCTTGCGGGATCGTCATTTTCGGCGCTTCCGGCGATCTGGCGCGGCGCAAGCTGCTGCCGGCGTTGTTTGGTCTGCATATCAGTCAATTGACGCCCGAGCGATTCCACGTGGTCGGTTGCGCGCGCACGCCCTTGACGGACGCGGAGTTCCAGGATCGAGTGCGGGAGGCGCTCGCCGTGGTATACCCGGACGCGCCGCCCGGCGCGCGCGAGGAGTTCATCCGCCGTTGCGCCTATGTCTGCGGAGATTATTCGGAGCCGGCGCTGTACGCGGCGCTGAAGTTGCGTTTGGCGGAATTGGATCGGCAAAATGGGCTGCGGGGCGACCACCTTTTCTATCTTTCCACGCCGCCCGGGGTCTATGGCCCGGTTGTCCGGCTGCTGGGCGCGGCGGGCCTTTTGGCGCAGGCGGAGGATGGTCCCTGGTCGCGCGTCATTTTCGAGAAGCCTTACGGGACCGACCTGTCCAGCGCGCGGGCGTTGGACCGGCAGGTGCATGCCGTGCTGCCCGAGGAGCGGGTCTATCGTATGGACCACTACCTGGGCAAGGAGACGGTCCAGAATATTCTGATGTTCCGTTTCATGAACGCGCTGTTTGAGCCGGTCTGGAACCGGCAGTACGTGGATCACGTGCAAATCACAGTGGCGGAAACCCTCGGCGTCGAGAATCGCGCCGGTTACTACGAACAGGTTGGCGTGGTGCCGGATATGTTCCAGAACCACATTCTGCAGGTGCTGGCGCTGGCTGCCATGGAACCGCCGACGTCATTCGAGGCGCGGGTGATCGCGGACGAGAAGATCAAGTTGGTCCGCGCGATTCGGCCCTTTCCGGCTGACCCTGACCGGGTGGCTGTGCGCGGTCAGTACGGCCCGGGCGCGCTGGGGGGGCGGGTGGTCCCGGGCTACCGCAATGAGCCGGGCGTGCCGACGGACTCGCGGATCGAGACTTTCGCCGCGATGCGGCTGATGATTGACAACTGGCGCTGGCAAGGCGTTCCGTTTTATTTGCGCTGCGGCAAGCGTCTGCCCAAGCGCCTCAGCGAGATCGCGATTTTCTTCAAGCCGCCGGCGCACTCGCTCTTTGGTCCGGCGGACACCGGTGGCATGGAGTCGAACGCCCTTATCCTCAATCTGCAGCCGGAGGATAGTTTCTCGCTGATCCTGATGGCCAAGCGCCCCGGCCCGAAGATGTGCGCGACGCCGGTAACGATGGACTTCTGCTATCGCCACGTGTTCGGCGCCGACCTCCCGGACGCCTACGAGCGATTGATCATGGACGCGATGCTGGGGGACCAGATGTTGTTCATTCGCAGCGACATGATGGAAGCGGCCTGGCAGTTGTTCACGCCGCTCGTGCATGGCTGGCGCGAACAGGCGCAAACCGCGCCGCCGACGCTCTATCCGGCCGGCACTTGGGGCCCGGAAAACGCCAGGCACCTCCTGGCGATTGATGGGCGCGCCTGGCGCAACCTGGACACCGAATCGTTTGCCGCGCAGTGCAAGTATGCCTGCCCCGGCTGCCGCGCCGGACTGAAACCGAACCCTTGAACATAGAGAACGGCATGGAAATGGAAGTCCAGCGCTTTCCGGGCCTGGAGGAGATGATTCGAGACGCGGCGGAGCGGATAATCCGGCGCGCTGTCGCCGCGGTGACGGCGTCCGGTTCGTTTGCCGTGGCGGTTTCCGGCGGGACGACTCCGCGGTCGCTTTACGAATGGCTGGGGGCGCCGGCACAAGCGCGGCGCATGCCGTGGAACCGCAGCCATATCTTCTTCGTGGACGAACGGGCTGTGCCGCCGGATGATCCCGCCAGCAACTATGGTCTGTTGCGGGCGACCTTGCTCGCCCGGGTGCCCCTGCCGGTTACGCGCGTTCATCGCATGCCGGCCGAAGCCGCCGACGCGGCGGCGGCGCGCCAGTACGAGAGCCGGATTCGGTGGACGGTGCGCACGCGCCCGGGGGCGCGCGGCGCGCCGGCGTTCGACCTGATCCTGCTTGGCGTCGGCGCGGACGGCCATACGGCCTCGTTATTTCCCGGCGATCCCCTGCTGGCGGAGACACGCCGGCTGGTGGCCATGACGGATGGCGCGCGCGGCCAGCCGCCCGTGCCGCGCATGACCTGTACCCTGCCGTTGATCAACGCGGCGACGGAGGCGATTTTCCTGGCGGCGGGGCGCGAGAAACGCGCGGCCGTCGCCGCGATTCTGGGCGATCCGGCGGCGGCTGCCGTGCGATATCCGGCGGCGCGGGTGCGCCCGGTGGAAAAACTAACCTGGCTCCTGGATGGTTCAACATTATGATTTGCGCGCCTTGCGCCATGGGGATGGCGATGATGGTTCGTTCCGTAATTCCATGAGCTTGCCTTTCACACAGAAGATATTGATGGATTGGGCCGGGGCAACCGTCTTCCGCGACGCGCGCGCGTTGTTCGATCGCGGCGCGGTGCGCCAGGCGGAATACACCCCCCCGGTATTAAAAGGCGCCATTGCCTGGGGCAACCGGGAAATCAAGACGGCGGCCCGGGTGCTGGACGATCGCTCGTGCGAAAATCTGTGCCCGTGCCGCGACAGCACGGAACGGGGGATCATCTGCGCGCATGTGGTCGCCGTCGGCCTTGAACTGCTGCGCCGCGCGTCCGATCCCGAGCGCGAACGGTTGCGGTTAGAGGAAGCGCGGCGCGCGGCCCGCCAGGCGGCGCTGGCCGGCAATGCCTTCATCCGCCGCGCCGGTCCGGATGAGCAGGGGGTGGTCCACGCCGGAATCCGGATCGAACTGGCGGCGGGGTGGGAGGCGGGCGCGGCCGCCGGTCGGGTGCCGATTCTGGCGTACGCGGAATATCGCGGCGGACGCCAGTTGCTGGACCAGGTGCCGCGCGATCTGCCGCTCCATTTATCCCGGAAAGACGAAGCTATCCTGTTTGTGCTGGAGGATATCTGCGAAGGGCCGGCCCGCGGCCGGCTGGAACTGGCCCTGCCGGATTTTATCAACCTGCTGGAATTGCATGTGGGCCGGCCGCTGTTCGCCGCCGATCATCCCGAGCCATTGACGGTCAACGCGGCCCGGATGCAATCGGTCCTGCGGATGGATTTGGATCATGAGAACGGCGAATTGATCTTGATGATCCACACGGAATTGCCATTTCTGAAGCCGGCGGAGTTCCCGCTATATATCACCACCGGTCGCGCCGGTTGGGTGTACGGCGCGGGGCATTTCTGGCCGCTGGCCAACCTGTTGCCCGATCCGTTGCGCGCGGTATACCGCGAGCCGGTCAGTGTTCCGCGCGAGGCCGTGCCGCATTTTTTGAAGGCCGAGGCGCCGCTGCTGGGCGGGCTGATGACGGTCGAGAGCGATATCTCGCTCGATCTGTTCACGATTGAGCCGGAAACACCGCGCTTGCGGCTGGTCGTGCGCGGCAGTCCCGCGTCGCTTGCCGCGACATTGAGCGCCGAATATGCCGGCGGGCTCGCGCTGGTTGCCGGCAAAGCCGATCCGCGCGGTCACTTCGCCCATCCGGACCCCGCCGACTTGTTGCGCTACACGGTGCGCAACCCGGCTGCCGAGGCGGCGGCGTTGGAGTGCCTGGCGCGCGCGGGTTTTACCGGTGATTGCGGCGATGCCTTGGAGCCGATTGTCGGCTGCCGCGAAGTGCATAACTTCCTGGGCCGCCAGCTTCCGGCCCTGCGGCGGAGAGGGTGGAAAGTGGAATTCGAGGGGCGGGTCGGACCGCATCTTGAAGCGTTGGATTTTGTCACGCCGGTGGTCCGGATCACGGATGCGCCCGGCGGCGAATGGTTTGAGGTCAACTTTGAGTTTGACGACGGCCGCGGCGGCAGCTTGTCGCCGGCCGAGATCCAGCGGGCGCTGCTGAAAAACGAGGCCTTTATCGAACGGGATGGGCGCACCATCCTGCTGGATTCGGGGGCGGTCGAGGCGATGCGGGACGTGTTTGCCGACTGCGCCAGCGGCGAGGGAGGGAGGCCCGGCAGTTTCCGGATGGCCGGGATCTATGCGGCCTATGTCAAGGAGTCGCTGGACGCGCTCGACGGCGTGGACATCGAGGCCGCTCCGCACTGGCGCGAGCTGGCCCGGCGCCAGAACCGCGAGCTGGACATGGAGCCGGTTTGCCTGCCGGCCGAATTGGAGGCGATCCTGCGCGGCTATCAGCGGGAGGGCGTAACCTGGCTGCGTTTTTTGGAGGCAAACGGGTTCTGCGGCATCCTGGCGGACGAGATGGGGCTGGGTAAGACGCTGCAAACGCTGGTCTGGCTGCAGCTCCAGCGGTCCAATCCGTTGGCGCAGGGCAAGCCGGCGCTGATCGTCTGTCCCACCAGCCTGGTCGAAAACTGGGCGGAGGAGGCGCGCCGATTTGTGCCGCAATTGAAAGTGCTGACGGTAACCGGCGGCGACCGCCGTGAGAAATGGGGTGAGATCGAGCGGGCGGATCTGGTGGTGACATCCTATGCGCTCCTGCGGCGGGATATAGAGGAGTATGTCTCGCGCGAGTTTGCCGTGGCCGTGTTGGACGAGGCGCAGCACATCAAGAACCGCTCCACCCAGAACGCCATTGCCGCCAAGCGCCTGCGCACGGTCAACCGGCTGGTGCTGACCGGGACCCCGATCGAGAACAGCGTGACGGACCTGTGGTCCATTATGGACTACCTGATGCCCGATTACCTGGGGTCGCACGAGGCGTTCCGCCATCATTATGAGCAGCCGATTGCGGCCGGCGGGCCGGAGGCCGAGGCCGCGCATGCGAAGTTGCGCCGGAAGCTGCGGCCTTTTCTGTTGCGCCGGATGAAACGCGACGTCGCCAAGGATTTGCCGCCCAAAATCGAGCGAACCGCTTGGTGCGCGTTGACTGTGGACCAGCAGCGTGTCTACCGCGAAATGTTGGAAGCTTCGCGCCGCCAGGTCGGCGACCTGGTTTCCCAGCACGGGTTCCAGCGGTCACGCATGGAGATTCTCAAGATACTGCTGCGTTTGCGCCAGATTTGCTGCCATCTCGAGTTGCTCAACCTGGCCGAGTTACGCAGCGAGTTCCCATCCGCTAAAATGGAGCTGTTCTTCGAGTTGCTGGATGAGGCTTGCGATGCCGGCCACCGGGTGCTGGTGTTCAGCCAGTTTGTTTCCATGTTGAGCATCCTGCGCCGCGAACTCGAACGGCGGGAGATGCGGTATTGCTATCTGGACGGCGCGACCCGGGAACGGATGAAGATTGTCCACGAGTTCAACACGAACCGGGCGATTCCGCTCTTCCTGATCAGTCTGAAAGCCGGCGGCACTGGGCTGAATCTGACTGGCGCCGACATGGTGATTCATTTCGATCCGTGGTGGAATCCGGCGGTTGAGAATCAGGCCACCGACCGGGCTTATCGAATCGGGCAGAAGCGCACCGTTTACAGTGTCAAGCTGATCACTCGCGGTACCGTCGAGGAAAAGGTGCTGGCCATGCAGCAGCGCAAGAAAGCGGTCATTGACGCGACGCTGGAGACGGATGAGCAGGTCATGGGCGTGCTCAATTGGGACGATGTCCGGGAGCTTTTGGAGTTGTGAAGCAACCCGGGGCCAATTGGCAATTGGCATTTGGCGCGGAGCCGTATAAAAGGAGCGCATGACTCCTAAAGAACGCGTGGCGAACATGATTGGGGAAATGCGCCGGATGGGACATCTGCCGGCGCTGGAGCGGAACGTCGCGGAAATCTGCCGCTTGGCGCAAAGCAGCGAGACTCAGACCGCCGACCTGACCGCGATCGTCATGCGTGACGCCGCGCTGACTTCCAATATCCTTTCTGTGGCCAATTCGGCCGCGTACCGGCCGCGCGATCCGATCAAGACGATCTCATCGGCCGTGATCATGCTGGGCTTCGAGAAAGTGCGCGCGCTGGCGTTGGGCCTGGCCCTGTTCCGCCAGTCGCGCGAAAGCGCCCGCGGCCGCGAACTGTACCGCCTCTACACGTGCGCCTATTTTTCCGGGTCGGTGGCCATGGCGCTCGCCCGTCAGGCGCGGCACCCCAATCCGGAAGAGGCGTTTGTGGCGGGCTTGCTGCACCAACTCCCCCGCATGCTGTTGGCGAACAGCTTCCCGGAGCAATATGCGGAGTTGGACAAGCTGGTGAACAAGGATCGGCTTGCGCCGGATCGAGCCTGCGAACGCGTGTTCGGTTTGACATTCACCGATATCACCCACGGTATCGCGGAGTTCTGGAACATCCCCGAAAGCATCAAATCCACTTTTACCCAAGTGGATTGTGGCGTGGCCTCGACCATCTCGATCGTCAACCTGGCGGCGTTTATTGCCGACATGTTGTTTGGCAATGCGCCATCCGGCGCCGAGGCCATGGGCCGGGCCGAGAAAAAGATGAAGGAAATGTTGAAGGTCGAGGATTTTCCGCTTTGCCGTTTCCTCATTTTCTGCGTGGAGGCGGATGACAATATCTCGCGTTTTTTCAACCTCAGCCGCAGCGATATCGAAATGATGTACAAGATCGCCGAGTGGGGCAAGGTGAGTTCGGCCGAGATCGCGGCGAACCTGACGATGGGGCCGGCTTTCCATGAGGCCGTCGAGTTGCCGGCGGACCCGCGCATCCTGATTGGGCATTTCCTGGCCGAGTTGATGGTGCAAGTGCGGCGGAAGGCGCGGATCAACGATGTGCTGATGATCGCGCAGGAGGCGATTTACCGCTGTCTGAACCCCAGTTGTGTGTTCACCGCCTTTGTTGACGCACGGCGCCTGAATGTCGTTGGCCGGCTGTATGCCGGACACGCCTTGGGTATTCAGGCAGGCGAATACCGCTTCAATTTAATGGACCGCGAGGCACTGGCTGTCAAATGCATGGAAACGGGGCAGGCCGGTCAGGGCCGGGCCAAGACGGACCGGATTTTGCCGCAGAGCGATATTATCCAGAAACTTAAACTGGAGTATGCCTTGATTGCGCCGGTGTGCGTGCGGGGCCGCGCGATCGCGCAGTATTTCGTCGGCCGCAGTTCCAACCAGGAGTTTACGCCGGACGAGCAAATGTGGCTGGAGGCCATTGCCGGTCACGTGGCGATCGCTGTCGAGCAGGAAACCGCGCCGCCGCCAGCCGGCCAACCGACCGCTTGAACACGGTCGCGCTGCGCCAATCAGAGATCCCCTCGGGCGAGTAGGCGTTGCAGTTCATCCGGCAGCGGCGACTCGATGCGGATGCGCGCGCCGCGGGATGGGTGTTCGAACTCGATCGCCGCAGCGTGCAGGAATTGGCGCGCCAATGGCAGCCGGTCGCGCCACTTGCGGGCGCAATAAACAGTGTCGCCGGCGATCGGATGATTCACGGCGGCCAACTGGCACCGAATCTGATGGGTGACGCCGGTGAAGATCACCACCTCCAAGTAGGTGAAATCGGTGAACCGCCGCAGGATGGCGATGTGGGTTTCCGCGCGGAAGGCGCCGGAGCCGGCCGCGTTGTTTCGCGCAATGACCATGCGGCCGGGGTGCTGCGGATGATGCGCCAGGCGGTGAACCAAGCGGGCCGATTCAGTGACGCGGCCATGCACCAGCGCCTGGTAGGTTTTCCGGACAGTCTGGGCGCGGATTTGCCCGCGCAGGTGCGCATAGGCCGCGGGTGTTCGGGCCGCGATGACCACTCCGGAAGTGTCCGTATCCAGGCGGTGGATCAACGCCGGGAACAGCGGATTGTCGCCAATGCCGGCCAGTTCTGGATATTGGGCGATCAGGCCATTGGCCAGTGTTTGTGTCTCGTCGCCGCGCAACGGATGCACCGGCAGGCCCGCCGGCTTGTCGAGGGCCAACAGACAAGGGTCTGCGTACAAAATGTTCAGCGAAATAAACGCGTTGGGTTGCAGGGCGACGACTGGGGGGGGCGGCAGACACAGGATGGAGACGGTTTCGCCGGCCTCTAGTCGGCGGCTCTTGCGCACGACGCGTTGATTGAGCAGAATGTCGCCCCGTTCGATGGCCGCACTCAACGCCGCGCGCGGGAGAGTCGGGAACTGTTCAGCCAGAAAACGATCCATCCGCTGCCCAGCGGCGCCGGGTGGAACCTGAATGGATGCGGTGGATGACATATTTGCTGAAACTTTCCGATGATGCGACGAACAAGCGGATGAAACAAGCCCGCACTCCGGGCTGACCTCCATATTTGTCGGCCGCGACATGGGGCGAGCTCTGGCCTGGGGTGAGATTATCCGGGTTCGCGCATGACGCCCGCCAAGGCCATGATGACCGCGTGGGCGGCCAGCAGGCCGAACACGCCGGTGATGCAGGCTAAACTGCCCAGCGGTCGGCGGGGGCGGCCGCGGCGGTGGGCATCCGAGCGCTCTTCCTCGACGCCCGCCAATTCCGCCACCACCGGCTTGGCCGGCTCAATGGAGTATACGCATTGGATGCCGGTGATCACGCCGTGCTTTTTCAAACGCTTGCGGATAAAACGGGCCAGCGGGCACTGCCGGGTTCTCGAGATATCGCCGAAGCGGATGGCGAATGGGTCCAGCCGGTTGGCGGCGCCCATGCTGGAGACAATTACCGGAATCTTGAGTTGGGCGGCCGCCGCGAGCAAGCGCACCTTGGGGCTGACACTGTCAATCGCATCTATCAAGGCATCCGGCTGGTTGTCGAGCAACTGCGGCGCCGTCGCGCCGTCCACGAAGGTCTCCAACGCTTCGACCTGGCAGTCGGGCTGAATATCCAGCACGCGCTCGCGGGCGACTTGGGCCTTACGCCGGCCGAGGGTCGAATGCAAGGCGTAAAGCTGGCGGTTGATATTGCTTTCGCGCACCTCGTCAAAGTCCACCAGCCGTATTTGTCCCACGCCGGCCCGCGCCAGGCCTTCAACCGCGTATGAACCGACCGCGCCGAGCCCGACCACCGTGACGCGCGCGCGTCGGATTCGCGCGACGGCTTCCGGTCCCAGCAGCATTTGCGTTCTGAGCAAGCGTTGCATCGTGTTCGTCTTCCTCCGTTTCGGGCAGTTGCCGCATCGCCATGCGGCTGTTCAGATGGCGCCATAGACTCGCATTCCATTTTCCCAGGTCACGCGGGCCAGCTCCGCCAGGTCAATCTGACGCCATTCGGCGGCCTGCCGCGCCACATAAACCAGGTTGACGGGTTCATTTATTTCCGGAATGACCGGCGTAGCGGCCGATCCGTTATGACGAATGACCGGAGGTATGTCCGGCGCGTCCGTTTCAATGAGCAGGCGATCGGCCGGCACGGCGCAAAGGCTCCGCCGCCCGCGCGTGTTGCCGGAACGGGTGATTGCTCCTGAAAAGGAAAAGTAAACGTTCAGCGCGGCTAGCGGCGGAATCAGGTCCGGCGCGCCCGAAAAAGAATGGATCACCCAGCCCGGGGCATGTGCGCCAAAGCGCGAAAGGATTTCCAGCATTCGGCCCCAGGCGCGCCGGCAGTGGATCGAAGCGGGAAGGTTGGCTTCCCGGCAGAGCTCCAGTTGCGCGGTGAAGACGGCTTCCTGCGCGGCGTCGTCGCGCCGTTCGAGCGCGTGATCGAGACCGATTTCTCCGACCGCCGCGGATGTGGTGCGCAGGTATTCCCGGAGCGTTTCGAGCCACCGCGGACTCCGTTGGGCGATATACCATGGGTGCAGCCCGAAACAAGGGATGACTCCGCCAAATTGGGTGGCGATTTTCCGTACGGCTGGCCAGTCGGATTCGGAACTGCCGCAGCAGACCATGCCGGCGACGCCAGCCGCCGCAGCCGCCGACATGGCGGGTTCGAGAACCGAGCTCAACCGCTCGTCCTGCAGATGGCAATGGGCGTCGAACAGTTTCATTCCAGGGCGGCGGCAAAATGGGCGGTGTGCGTGGCCGGCAAATACTGACCCTGGCGGAGGGCCCGCCAGCGGTCGCGAACCTCATCGGGTTCGTAGGGGCGGTAAATAAAATCGGCGCGGAACCAGCGGGCGCCCGCCGGTTTCAGTTGGTCCAGTTGGTGGCTGATGCAGTAAGGCGTTCGCGACAGGGCGATGGTCCGGCAGTTGCGCTCCAGCACGGTCAGGTTCTCGCCGGCTCGCGAGGTCATGGTAACGCACTTGAATCGGCAGCGGGGGCGGCCCGGACAGCCTCCGATCAGGTTGGCATACGCGCAAGACTCGGCGATGAACAACGGGGTATCCTGGTGAACAATGACCACTGCTTGATCCGGATACGCCGTGATCATTTCCCGCATATTGTGGCTCCCGTCCTCGGGCGAAAGCGCGAAGCGGGTGACGCCGGCATTAATCAGTTCCGCGGCGGCCAGGCGATTGAGGGCGAACACAGTCCAGTCCGCGCTCAAGTCCAAACCCGGCGCGAGGTGCGCGAGATATGACCAGGCCGACAGGTTGGCGGCTTCCCATTTCTTCCAATTGCGGAGTGCGTTGATTTTTTCGACCAGTTCCTTTTCTTCCCAGTGGCGGGTGAGCAGCGGCAGCGCCAGCCGGATGCGCGCGGCCGTCATTTGCTGAGTGAGCCGGTCCAGTCCGGCCGTCAAGTCGGCGAGGGGGTCTTGCCCGATTTCAATAATGATTTCCTCTGCGGCTTGGAGCTCGTCAATGTCCATCCCGTCCAATAGCGCCAGGCGGTCAACTTTCAGCAGCCAGCGCGGGACGTTGGTGGGGGGCGGGTCGAACGCGCGGACGCTGAAAGCAATCTCTCGCTTTATCTTGGCGCTGCGATTCTGGCGGTACTGCCGGTTTTCAGCTTCCAGACCCGCCACCAGCTCGCGGCGCATGTTATTCAGGAACGAGACCGGCACAAATAAATCCTCATGATTCTCAAGCTCGATATGATCCAGCCGGAAGGCGGTGTCGCCCAACTTGCCAAGGGCATCCCGCGCGGCAATATCAGTTTTACCGGAGACCTTTTCTGGCTGGAAGGATCCGGGAAAATGTCGGGCGCAGACACGGCCGGCGCCGGTGGCCATGCGCGCCGTGATGCCATCCGGCGTGATCTTGAGTGAAACCGAGATGGCCTCCCGAATCCGGTGCAGGCGCGGCTTGGGCCGCTGGTGGCGGAACTCCCGCTTGATGGCCTGCGAGGATGAGCAGTAGACCGGCGCGCCAATTGGAATCTGCGGGTATTCCGGCGGCAGTTCCACTTCGACCAGCGCGCCGGCCGGCGCGGTGATGACCGATTGTGCCCGTTGCCCGCGGCCGGCCGCCGCCAGCCGCAGCATGTCTACTGGGAAGCCGAACGGCCGCTCTTGTCCGGGGATGTCAATTTGGATGCCGTCATGGCGCTCGAGGGCGCGCGCGGTGCGGAAGCGCACGGCTGCGTGGCGGCCGCCGGCGCGGCCAACGTATTCGACTTGTCCGATCGGCACGCCACGATGGCCGACCGTGTCCGGATCCACGGTGTCAGGATTCTTCCGCGATTGAATGAAAAGCGTGGTCCAAGGCCGGCTGAAAACCGTTTTGATTCGGGCCTGTGCTTCCGCCTCCTGCGCGCGGTTGAGTTGACCGTCAATCAAGCGGCGATAGTAGTCCACTGTTACCGCGACATAGAGGGGGCTTTTTTTGCGGCCTTCAATTTTGAAACTGGCCACGCCCGCGCGGCTGAGATCGTGGATGTGCGCGGGCAGCGCCAAATCCTTCATGGAAAAGGGCATGCCGGTGTCCGGCCGACGCGGCGTTGGCGTGCCATCTGTTAAGGTATCCGGCGCGCCGTTGACTTGGTACGCTTCCCGGCAGGGATAGGTGCATTTGCCGCGGTTGCCGCTGCGATTGCGCAGCATGGAAGAGCAGAAACACAACCCGCTGTAGGAATAACAGAGGGCGCCATGGATGAATACCTCGGTCTCGATTCCACTGTGAGCCGTAATTTCGCGCACCTCGTTCAGTGTCAGTTCGCGCGCCAGCGTCACGCGCTTGAAACCCATGACCTTGAGTTGCCGCGCACCCGCCAGATTGTGGATGGCCATCTGGGTGCTGGCGTGCAGGGTGAGGCGCGGAAAATAGCGGCGGGCGAGCCGGTATACGCCCAGATCCTGAATGATCAAGGCATCCACCCCAATATCGTCCAGCACGGCCAGCGCATCCACCAGTTCATCCAGTTCCCGGTTGGGGATCAAGGTGTTGACCGTGACGAAGATGCGGCGCGCCGGCGTGAGGGAATGCGCGTAGGCGGTCAATTCTTCCAATTCTTCCGGCGCGAAGTTGACCGCCTCGGCGCGCGCGGAAAATTGATGCAGCCCCACGTAAACGGCGTCAGCGCCGTAGTGCAACGCGGCGTAGGCGGCTTCCGGTTCGCCGCCGGGCGCCAGCAACTCGGGCCGTGATGGCGCCGGTGGGCTTGCTTGGGGTTGATTCATATTGAACCCATATCGTACTTGCTTTGAACCATTTCGCCAGTGATATTCCGCCAATGGAGTAAGCGATGAAAAACACGTGGCTGATATTGGCGCTATTGGGTGCGGTGCTGGCCGGGATCATGGGGTGGGCGGTGTGGTATTACGGCCCCGGCCCCCGCGAGGATGCGCCGCAGGTTGTTTTCGTGAAGGAGGAAGAGTCCCGGCCGGTGGGCGAGCGCCTGCGAGTGTGCAGTTACAACATCCAGGATTTCACCGATGGTTTGGACGATGAAGCGCGCACCCCTGAACACGCGGCCCGGCATGCCGAACTGGCGGCGCGAATTATCCGCCAGATTGACCCCGATGTCCTGATCCTGCAGGAAGTCGAGAATGGTGAAATGCTGATGATGCTGAACCGCCTGTTGGACGACCGATATTCGCAGGTTTTCATAACCCAGTTCGGTTTGGGGCGGAAGGACAACCGGGCGGACAAACTGAACATTGGCGTGATGTCCCGCCTGTCGCTGCATAATGTGCGCGAAGTTGATTTCATTCCCATTCACGGCTATTCACGGCGGCCGCCGCGCGGTTTTGTCTGTTTTGCGGTGGACTTGGGACCGGATCGCCGATTGTTGGTGTATGGTGTCCACTTGAAGTCCAATTTTGGCGACAAAGCGCGCAATGGGGCACTCCGCCGGAAAGCGCTGGCCTATGTCCGCGCTGACGCGGACCGTTTGCGGCAGGCGCATCCGGAATGGCAATGGGAGGTGTTGGTGGCGGGGGATATGAATGTAGACCCCGAACAACTGGAATTCGCGGATGATCCGACGCTGACGCCGTTTGCCGACTGGGTTGACTTGTGGCGAGGACGCCCGCTGGCCGAACGGATGACGTTGCCCACCCGCTATGGCGATCCAGCCTTGGAATTCCCGCCGGCCACTTTCGACCGTTTCATTGCCTCGCCGGAGTTGCAGGCGGCGCCTTGGGTCGCGGATCCGCCGCAAACATTGGCGGCGGGGGTGGAGACCAACGACGTGAAAATCCTGCCGGGACAAAATGACATTCACGTATCGGACCATTATCCGATCTATCTCGACATTCGTCGCGGTGCGGAGTGATCGTCAGGGGGCCTGCCTGACGGCGACACCCCAAAGGCGGTTGGTATCCGTCACACTGTTGGTGTAACTCATGGCGCCATCGGTCCCCGGTTGGTCGGTGTATTCCGCCAGGTTAGTCCAGCCGCTGAAAGTCGGATCGGAGCTGTAGAGCAATGTGTAGAGCCGACCGTTGACGCCGGGCCAGGTGATCCGCGCCCGCGCGTTGCCGACATTGGTTACCTGGAGCACCGCGAAGAAACTGGCCGGATCGAGCGGGTTCATACCGGCGATAACCTCGGCTCCATCCATTTGGCGGTCGCCATCGGTGTCGGCGCGCTGCGGATCAGTGCCGAACTGGTAAATCTCGTTAGTGTCATTCAGCCAGTCGTGATCCGTGTCGCTTGTGGGGTTGATAAACTCATGGGCGCCCATGTCCCATGCGGCGTATCCATCGTTATTGCCGTCCAGCGGACGGGGCACACGCAAGAGGTCTACGAGCACGGCCTCGTTGGTTACGGCGTCAACGCACGGCGAGGCGGCGTCCGGCCGATAATCCTGGCCGGTGGCGTTGATGAACAAAGGATCGGCGGCGATATTCCCTGGCCCGGGGGGGAGGGGGGCCGTGCAGGACCTGGCCATGGCGGAGTCAAACCAGTTTGATTCGATGCCGCCTGCCTGGTTGCCGAAGATAATGCTGTCAGTAGCCAGGCCGCCGGCCAGGCCGCCGCCCGCAACGCCGGCGGTGTTGTCCGCCAGCGAACTGAACCCGAATTCTGCGCCCCAGGCGCCGCCGCCGTTGCTGGCGGCGGTGGGGCCGCACAACAGAGCGTTCAACCAAGCGCCACCCCAACCGCCGCCACCGTCGCCGGCCGCCGTACAGTCACGCACGACGCACTGGGTGACCGTCACCTCCGGGCCAGCCCAGATGCCGCCGCCATTCAGATCATCCGGATTGTCCGATTCCGCCACCGTATAGCCGCCAATGATGGTGAAGCCGCAGAGGCTGGCATTGCTGGCAAGGTACACGCCGCGCACGGCCGCTGGGCCAAGCGGGCCGCGGCCAAGGATGACGGCGGAGGTGCATCCATTTACGGAGTAGACGGTCAGCGGCTTCTCGATGAGCACGCGATTGGTTGTGGCGCGGCCGGCGGCCGGCCGGCCGCCGGTTAGATAAATGCCATTGGAAACCACGACGAAATCGCGGTTGCCGGCTGCATCAATTGCGGACTGGATTTCACGCGCCGCGTTGCTCCAAGTCTGGTATGGCGGAATGTTGCCGCCGTTGGTGGCGACATAGAAGATGCCGGCGCGCTCGAAGGCACCCATGTCGTAGGCGATGATTCCGTCGTGATTGCCGTCGAGCGGACGCGGGGTTCCCTCGATATCGGAGGGCAAGTTATTGGACCAGCCGGTGTCCACGCAGGGGGAGTCAATCTGCAGCCGGTAATCACCCGCGCCAAGGTTGGCGAAGAGTGGCGGATTGGTCGTGCAGCCCTCGTTTTCGGGATCGGGCGTGGTACAAGTGTAGAGACAGATGCTGTTGAAAAAATTGGCCCAACTGACGGCCGCCTGGTTGTAATAGGCGATACCGTTGCGAATAGTGCTCCAGTACAGGCCGCCGCCGCTTTCCGTGGCGGTATTGCTGACAATGGTGCAATGGAGCAGGTCGCCCCAGACGGCCCCGCCGCCGTGGCGCGCCGAATTGCCGGAGATGATGCCATTGGTCATTTGAAAGCGTGAACCGCCTCCGCCGTCCTGCAAGGCGACATTCCCGATGAGGCGGCAATTGGCGCCCGCTCCATTATAGAATCCGCCGCCTTCGTTGGCGGCCTCGTTTCCGGTAATCTGGCAGTCACGGATCCGCGCGTCGGAAACACCGCCGCCGTTGCGGCCGGCGACATTACCGGCCACCGTGCAGTTCTCGAGGTGTCCGCCCCAGGTGCCGCCGCCGTCGTAGAAGGCCATGTTGCCTGAAATGATGCAGTTGGATATTGCTCCGCCGAAGGTGCAGTAAGCACCTCCGCCATGAAGCTGATCGGCGGCGAGTTGCCAGTTGGCGCGAGTGAAGCCATTGGTCAGTGTAAAGCCAATCAGGCGGCTCTGGTCGCCGATATATGCGCAACGCACGGCCCCGGTGCCCAGCGGGCCGGCGCCCACGATGAGGGTGTCGGCCGGGTTGCCGACGCTAAGCATGGTGACGGCATTGGTCAGGGCGACCCGGCTGGGCAGTCCGCCGCCGACCGCGCTGTAGCCGCTGGCGTACACGCCGGTGGCGACCAGGATGAAACCGCCGGGGATATTTGCCGCAACGGCGTCCTGCAGGGTGGTCGCGGCGAGGGTCCAGTTGGTGAAAGGGAATTCGTGCGCGCCGGATAGCGATACATAATTCGTGTAGCTGGAAAACACATGGACGGTGGTTGTGGCCGCAGAACTCGATGAGCGGTTGGATGCAATCAGGGTCACTTCGTAGACGCCGGGCGTCGCGTAGGCGCGGGTGGCCACGGGCAGATTGATGGACTCCGTGCCGGCGCCCCAGAGCCAGCGATAGCCAATGACTGGGCCATCAATCAACGCCTCAAAGCTCAACGGAAAACCGGCGACTGCCCGCGTGTAGGGCGCGTTGATGGCGACGGAGACCGGGCTGGTGGCGCCGGGCGCATAATACTCGTTGCAGCCGATATCAATATTGCGGCCCCAAACGCGGGGGTTGCCGAAAAGATCGGTGTCACCCGAAGCGTAGGCGATGCTGCCCGCGTCAATGCAAGGGGAAGTGGCGATCAGGCGCGGCTTGGAAATGCCGGTCAATCCGGGTTCGTTGGTGATGTTGCCCGTGCCGCCGGGATAAGGGGTGGTACAGCAGTAGGTGCGGGCGCCGCTGTAATAATTATCACCGCCGGAACCGGCGGTATTATAGTAGATAATGGAGTTGTAAACATTGCCGCCGTATTGTCCGCCGCCGTAGGTTCCGGAGCGGTTGGCGACGATGGTGCAATTGCGGAGTTCGCCGCCCCCCATATAGATACCACCGCCCTCGGCGCCGGATTTGTTGCCGGCCATGACACAGTTTTCAAAAAGTCCGCCGGGCGTAGAGACGCCGCCGCCGCGTCGCCCAGCAATATTGTTTTTGAATACACAGCGGCGGATAATGGATCCGACTTTCTGCAAGCAAAGTCCGCCACCCACCCCGGCGGACTGGTTATATTCAAAGGTACAATCCTCAATCAACGACGGTCGAGAAGAGTAATGGTATTCAGCCGCGCCGCCGCCCTCAATCGTGCCGCTTCCCCGGCCGTAGTTATATCCAAGATAGCAGCGTTGTATGGTCATGGCATCATAAAAGAAAACACCACCGACTCCATAGTTCTGAACTGTCCCGACGTCTTGGTTGCTGACTATAACGGAATCGAGAAGCGCCGAGTCACACATAACCCAGACCGCGCCGCCATAGCTGGCATTGGTATTGTGCTTGATGGTCAACCAAGATCCGGTGGAGCCGTAAAACAGCAACATGGCGCTGGCGTAATCATTGCCCAAGTATGCGTTTTGCATGGTGAAGCCTGTGATTACCGCATTCGATGCGTAAACCAAGCGGTGATTGCCCCCGTCACTTTGCAGAATCGTATTGCTCATGCCATTGACTGAGATCAGCGTCCGTCCGCGCTTTAGCATAATTTCCGCTGTGACATTGTAGACTCCGTCTGTTACCAGGATGGTGTCGCCTTGATCGGCAACCCCTACTGCCGCGCCGACACTGGTCGCGGCCATGTCCCAATTGGTATACGGGGGGATGTTACCACCCGAGAGCGAGACATAGCGGATTTCGGCCAGCGCGGCCGACGTTAAGAGCGGTAGGCTCAGGATCGCAGTCCACAAGCCTGTTTTCATGGCATTCCCTCCGGCATTAAGCATTTGCGGACAAGGCAGAATGGGCCTGCCGCCGCCGCCGTGTCAATCCCGCACAATGAGCGTCCGGTAGATTCGAACAGCCGATGCGCCGGCCGGATCTGCCGTCTGAATTTGCTCGTTGGTTGCGGTCAAAATGGTCAGCGTTGTCCAGGTTGGGCCTGCGCCGTTTGTGTTGTATTCAATCCGGTAATTCACGCGGGTGAATGCGCTGAACCCGATCCGGTATTGGGCGCCGGTCCGACTGATACTCGTTGTCACAAGCGGCTCCAGATTCCGGAAGCCAAGGTTCGTGATGCCGTACGGTTGACGAAAGTATCCGGCGCTGAAGATCTCATTGTTGGTCAGCTCAATCTCGCCCAGTGTGCTCCAACCCAGGGGGATGGACAGCCGCTGGGTTGCCGCATTGGTATTCTGCAGGCGCACCTCGATCCAGCGCCCGTCCGGCAGGTCGTTGATCGGGATGGCCATGCTGCCGGAGGACTGCGAACAGTCAAAGCGGGCCGCCTCATTCGCGCCGTCCCAGAGCCGGATCGCAATGCCCCCGACGCCCTCGCCTTCGTCATAGACGCCGTTGGTATTGGCGTCGTGGAAGAGGGTGTCGGTGAAGAAGTGGTTGGTGCCGTTTCGGCCGAAATCTTGCACGTCGTAGTCCTCGGTCCAATAATAGCCGTCGTAGCTGTTGGTTCGGTAAGCGCCGAGCCCGATCTCGGTCGCGTTGGCGTTTAGAATGGCCTGCCGGTGTCCCCGCGAGATGGCAGTGTTGTCAACAAAAAGACCCCCATGCACATTTTGCGGAGTTTCGCCATACGCGGGATAGCCGATGGTTGAGCCACGCGCACCCCACGCCAGATTCTCATAGTAACCCGTAATGGTATTGGTGTAGCCCTCCTGGCGGGCCCGCTGGCTGGGGTCGCTACCCAGCGGATAGTATTTCCCGGATGGACTGTAATGCGAGAATACGCCCGTTTCCGCCATGTCACGAGCATGGGTGGCGGCGGCCCGGCTCAAGCGTTCGTTGGGGGCCAGCGGGCCGCGCGCCAGGGTCCAGAGGCGCCACTCGTTGGTGGTGGGGCCAAAGTCGTTGGGTGTATTCGTGTTTTCGCAGACATCATAGTCGGGATGCCCGCCGGGCAGCGCATTGGTCAGGCCCAGTCGGTCGGCTTCGCGCTCCGGCGCAAAGCGGGCACGGTTGATTAGCCAGCGCTCCGCTTCCAGGCGCGGCGATACAAACCCGTCATTGGTATAGAGCGTGGCACCCCATAGGCTGGCCGGCCACAGCACCAGCCATCCCGCCAGCCATGCAGAACCAGCCCGCAGTCTTTTGCCTGTCATTCGCCGCATGGTCCCCCGCCACTCTTTGACAATACCATGCATTTATGGTTTCGTGCAGAAGATTCGCATGTGGATGAAACCCTTCCCAGCTATGCGCGATGCTTGACCATGCCCCAGATACAGGATCGGCCGTTCCCGGCGGCTATGCCGAGGTGTTACGCATTGCCTGGCCTCTGATCGTCAGCACGGGCTCCTTCACGCTGATGCAGTTCTGCGACCGCATGTTCCTTGCTTGGTACAGCGGTGTGGCGATCCAGGCGGCCCTACCGGCGGGCATCCTTTCCTTTACTTTGATCTGCGGCTTCATGGCGCTGGCGGGTTACGCAGCCACCTTCGTTGCCCAGTATTTCGGCGCGGGCGATCGGGAAGGTTGCAGCCGGGCGACGGTGCAGGGCGTGATCCTGGCCCTGCTTTCCTGGCCGCTGCTGCTGTTGCTGATTCTGCCCGGACGCTGGCTGCTCAGATTCAGCGGGCATGACCAACCGGTGCTGGTTGCGGAATTGTCTTATTTCACGATCCTGATGCTGGGCGGGGTTGCGGTGCCGCTTGGTGCGGCCGTTAGCAGTTTCTTTACCGGCCGCGGCGATACCCGCACGAATATGATCGCGACTATTACCGGCAACGCGGCCAACATTGCGCTGGATTATGCGATGATCTTTGGTCGGTGGGGTTTCCCGGAATGGGGCATCGCCGGCGCGGCCTGGGCCACGGTCATCTCCGGGTTCATTCCGCCGGTGTGTTTGGGGCTGCTCTATTTCTCGCGCCGGCTCGACGCGGAATATCGGACCCGGCAGCTTTTGCGGTTTGACCGCGATCTTTTCCGCCGCATGATACGCTTCGGTTTGCCATCCGCCGCGCATTTGGTGCTCGATGTCGGCGCCTTTGCTTTCTTTGTCCTGCTGACCGGCCGACTGGGCGCCACCGCGTTGTCGGCCAGCAACATCGCCTTGAGTATCAACAATGTGGCGTTCATGCCCCTCCTCGGGCTCAGCATCGCTGCCTCAATCCTTGTTGGCCAATACCAGGGGCGACGCGATTCCACCACAGCCGCCCGCTCCGGCTGGACTGCGCTCAAACTGGGGTGCTGGTATATGCTTTTGGTGGCGGCCACGTTCATCCTGTTTCCCGCCCATTACTTTGCGCTCTTCACCGGCCGCGGTGCGGCTGCGATGCCGATGGATGCGGTGGTGTCCGTGGGCCGCTGGCTGCTGCTGATGATGGCGGCCTGGGGGCTGCTGGATGCCGTTAACCTGATCCTGTCCGGCGCGCTCAAGGGCGCCGGTGATACTCGTTTCGTGATGTACTATTCGGTGGCCATGGCGTGGGGGCTTTGGATTCCCGGAGAAGTCCTGATCGTGTTTGTCTTTCACGGCGGCGTGTTAGCCGCCTGGATTTGGATGATGATCTTCATCATCATCACGGCAAGCGGGTTCTTCTGGCGATTCCGGGCCGGACGTTGGAAAATGATTGATCTACTGGAGCGCGAACCGCCCTTCCGTCCGGCCGCCGGCGGCGCCGAGGCGATGGCGGTGGTGGAGTAGGCCGGGAGCAGGGTTGCCTCCAATAGCCGGCCTTCAAAGTTCAAGATCGCCGTTGGATATTTCGGCTGCTAGAGTGCGCCCATGAAAAACGCGATTCCGATCCTGTTCCGATTGGCGCATGTTATGTTGGCGGCCGGCCTGCTCGGTCCGCTTGGCGCGGCGGCCGCGCCTGAACCGGCGCTCGCCATCACCGGGGTGCATTTTTTCCGAACGGACGCCGGCTGGCTGGCCGTGGCCATTAGCGTGGCTGGAAATCCTGACCCTGCGCGTTTTCGCGTTCTGCTGGACACCGATGGACCCGGTCAAGGAGCGCCGGGAACGGGTGCGGATTTCATGATCGAAGGGCCGGCGTATTTCCAGTATCCGCCCAGCGTAAAGGATTGGTCCTGGAACATCCTTCCGCCACCGGTGGTGCTGGTGGATGGCCGGACGGTTACTTATGTTCTGCCGGATCCGCCTTCGGGACCGCGCATCCGCTGGTGCGTGGAAGCGACGAATCCTGATTGGTCCACCGCCGATCGTTTCCCGCAAGCCGGCATGCGTGAATTCGCCCTGGCCGATCTACCGCGCCCGCCGCTGATGCCGCTGGCCGCGCCGGCGGATTTGAGCGAACTCACGCGGCGCATGCCCCGATCGTTGTCCTTTCGCCTGGATGCCGAGATCAAGGATCGCATCTGGACTGCGGAATCCAACGCGCCGGCTTGGCGCGCGGATTGGTCTGTGCCCGGTTGCGCCGCGCCGCTGGCGCTCGGTGGCTGGCTCGAAGATGCGGTTTCGGGCGATCGGGCGGGTATGGAACCTGCGGCGGTGCTGGTCGGGGGTGACACGCGGCGTTACACCGGCGTCACGTTGGGCGTGGGCTGGGATGTGTTGGTTGCGTCGGGGCCAAACGGCGAACGGCGGGTGAGCGGGCAACTGCAATCCACTAATGAGCGTTGCTTGCGCGTGTTTGTCGGCGCGGCGTTGGATCCCGTTGGCTGGACCTGGCACGACGACGCCTTTGCGCGGCGAATCGTGACGGCCGGAACCGGTGTGTATGCCACGACGCAATTCCCCATAGGCGTGCTGGCCGCCGATGCCGGCGCGCTGATGGTCGAGACCGATCTTGCCGAGCCGCGCGCATTTCAGATTACGGCGGATCCGGCGCGGCAGTTGTTCGGCGTGGCTTATTCGTTGGCGTTGACGGACCTGACCTCCAATTTTCCGGGGCGGTCCGCATTCGCCTTTTGTCTGCGTTCGCTGCCGGTGGGCGGTCCGTCGGCGTTCCGTTTGGCCTGGGCAGATTTCAACCGGCGGCATCCGGACTATGGCGCGCGCCGTGTGCCGCGAATCGGGCAATGGCTGGCTTTTGCCGACCCGGCAAACATTACCAACGCCGCTGATTTCGGGTTTGCCGCCGAGACGGAGGTATTCGGAGGCGGTTCTGGGCGCCCGGCCGGCGCGCTAGCCCGGTATTTGTACAGTATGCCGGCTTTGCTATGGTTACCCATCCCGGCCGGCATGGATCGTACGGCCGCCAATGTCATGCGCCTGTTGCAGTTGCATGCGGCGTTGGCCCGCGACCAGTTGGGAGACCAGGCGGCGGCGGCTTTGAGCTCGGCCGCGCGCGGGCCCGGGCAGAATGTGGCCATCGATTGCGCGGAGTCCGCAGTGAATCCCGGGGTTCGTATCGAGAACAACTTGGATCCGGAAATACCCACCGCGTCGGAGCGGCCGATTAATCGCGCGATGTCAGAGTGGCGTTACATTCGCGAGGGGCTGCTGTCTGGCCCGTTCAGCGGTATTTACTGTGACCAGCTCGGCGGTTTGACTAACCTTGACTATCATACTGCTGCATTGGCGGTTGCCGATCACCCGGCCGTATTCGCGCCAGATGTCCTTCGCCCCGCTGTGGCGCCGCTCACTTATCTTTTTGAATACCTGGCGCCGCTATCCGCTCTGCTCCGTGAGCGCGGTCGGTTTGTGGCCGGCGCATCCAGCGGGGACTGGGACCCTTTTCTGGTTGGGCAACTGGATGTATTGATCGAGAATGTGCGCTGGTATGACCACGGGCAATATCGGCTTCCGCCGGAGGGTGAGCTTTGGCGGCGGCGTGCGTTGGCGGGGCACAAGCCGTTTGTTTTTCTGATGGGCGCCGATTTTGAGCATTTCACCGGCGCGGTTTTGCGGCGGTACCTGATGGATTGCTTGTTTTACGGAATGGTGCCCGGCTTGTTGGCTTCGCCCGGAGCATCGCACGTGTATTGGGCCCAGGCGGAGTGGTATGAGCGTGATCGCGATCTCTTCAAAACCTGCATGCCGTTAATCAATCGTATCGCTGAATCGGGTTGGGAACCGATTGGGCCGGCGCAAGCGGCCGATGAGGGTATTCAGGTGGAGAACTTCGGCCGGCCGGATGGGGTGGTGCGGCATTTTACTTTCAAACCGGTGGGTGCGGGGGTTTCATCCGGCATTGTGCAAATTGCTTGTGGCGGACAGCCGCTGGTCATTATGGATCCGTTAACGGCGGCGGCGGAGTGGGTCTTGCCGGGAACGGATGGACGGGCAATGGTGACGGTACCGGGCGCAACTATTGGTTTGCGTGACTTGATTGCGCCGGAAGGGATGACTGCCGCGCGGGAGTTCCTAGAACAATGGCGTCCGGCCGATGGAGAGGCGGAGGCGGCCCGCAATAATCTGGCCTCGCTGTCGGCCGAGTATGCATTCGGCGCCGTGGGCGCCGTTCAATTCCGGGATCCCGCCGTTGATGACGAGGCCAACCGGTTTGAAGTCAAAGTGCGCAACCTGGCCGGCGCGCCCGTGCAGGTGGCGGATTTGAAGGTGATCTCCAGCCACCAGTTTCGCTCCTTTGATGATGCCAACGCCACGGTAACGCCGGGCGCGACGTCCGTTGTTTCGGGATACTTCACCCGGGACGATATCGGCGGATCCTCCTGGCTGGAGATCCAGTGGACTATGCGCCGTGGTCGGGACGAACGATCCTGTTCACGCTGGATCCGTCCGATCTTTGCGCCGCCGGTCCGGGTGACGCCCCGGACGGTATCCCTGCGAACAGACGAATTGGCTGTGCCAATCCAGTTGTCACTGGAGAACCTTTCAACTAATGCGCGTACGGTGCGGATTGATTGGCGGGGTGATTTTGAAGGCGGTCGCCAGGACGCAACCTTGCAGCCGGGGGAGACCCGCCTGGTCTCGCTGCCGGTAACCGGGGATGAACCCGGCGCCGGGCGTATGCTGGTGCGGGTCAAGGCCTCAGGGCGCGAATTGAGCGCGGATTGGTTCGATGTGAGTCTGGGCCGTTCGTCCGCGGCCGTCCCGTGAAGTATTCATGGCGCGGCGTCATTCCATCTGGTGGTTCCTGCGCGTGGCGGCCCTGTTGGCGTTGATGGCGTGGACCTATGTCTTATATCGCTGGAGCCAGCGCGCCGATCCCCGCTTTTATCGGTTTGCCGAGTCCAAGCCGGGTCGCGTGCTGGCCGACGTGTTCGCGTGGCGGCAGTCGCCGCTGGACCGCCCCGTGCCGGCCAGGGCCGCCGCTGAAATGACGCCGGAGGAGCGCCAGATCCAGCGTGAACTGGAGACCTTGATCCAGTCCGACTGGCCCACCCATACGCTGGTGTTCGACAATTACCAGCGAATGACCGGGCGCATCGTCAGCGAGGATTCAAACACCGTTGAGTTCATTGAATCCTATGGGCCAAGCGGCGATGTGGTCATCCGCGCCGACCGGCGCCGGATCCTGTCGCTCGAGCCGGTCACCAACCGCCCGCCGCCGGTCAGCTACCGCGACGTGCGTTTCCGCATGGACCTGCCCGCTTTTCATTTTTACAAGCGCCCGCCCTACACGATCATGACCGATGAATCCTTTTTCCGCGTCGAACATACGGTGGATATTTTACAGGATCTCTATCTGCAATGGGATGAGGTCTTTCGCCCGCTGGCCGCCGTGCGCGAACAACCATTGGATATCCAGGTGTTGTTCTTCTCCCGCGAGCAGGACTACATGGATTACCTGCGCCGTTACGCGCCGCACATGACGGGCAGCTCCGGTTTTTACAGTCCGCAGCTTGATCGTTTGATCGTTTACAACCTGGCTACCTCGGAGAAGATCAGCCGCTTGCGCGAAACCGTGGAGGCCGAAGTGCGCCGGTTCCGCGCTCTTCACGGAGATGCCGTAGACGAGCAGAAGCTGCGCCAATGGCGGGACGAGGTGGAACGGAAGATTACGCAACTGGCCGACAGCCAAACGCTTTCCGCGATCCGCCACGAAGGCGCCCATCAATTGTTCTACACCATGGGGGTGCATTCGCGCTTGCGCACGGAAGGAGAATGGCTGATAGAAGGCTTGGCCGGTTATTGCGAGACCCCTGGGATGGGGGAGCGCGATGAACCGCGCTTGAGGCTGCTCAAGCAGGCGTATGATGACGGTTCGCTGATTCCGTTGGGAGAATTAGTCAACCTGCGCTCGCAGGATGGGTTGATGCATTTTCGCGCGCCGCGGCGGGTGGAGCTGGCGTATGCTCAAGCGTGGGCGCTTGTGCAGTTTTTCATGCAGCCGGATTATCGCGCGCGTTTTTTTGACTATATTCGGTTCTTGCGCGATCCGGCCCAATTCGATGCCGTGGTCGAGGCAACACCGTTGGCGGTGCTGTGCCGCCGCATGGGTTTGCGCCCCGAGGAATTGTGGGAGGAATGGTTGGTTTATGTGGGGCGAATCACTCGGCATTTGAAGGTGGAAGGATGAGAGGAACAACGAATGGTGAAGAGGCCATTAGATGCCCGTGATCGCCTGCCGGTGAAGACCGCGCCCGGCTGACAACTCAAAATGCAAACGGCAAACGGCAAATCGCAAATGGGCAATCGCCAACCCGCTCAATGGGTAAGTGCGTCGCGCGCGCTATGGCCTTGGCTGGCGGCGATTATTTCCGGTCTGTTGCTGGCCGCCAGTTTTCCCCCGCTGGAATGGGGTGGGGCGGCGTGGGTGGCGCTGGTGCCGCTGCTTCTGGCCTTGAAGTCAGCCGGATCGCGCCGGGCGTTTCTGTTGGGATTTGCGGCCGCCACGGTGTTCTGGCTCTGCTCCATCCACTGGTTGACACACGTGACCGTGCCCGGCTGGGTGGGCTTGTCGTTGTATTGCGCGGCGTACACGGGTCTGTTTGCAATGACGGTGGCGGCCGGTTTGCGGTTGAATGCCGGCGCCAACTGGCTGGCCAACCTGGCGTGCATGGCGTTAGTGGCCGTTGCCTGGTCGGGCTGGGAGTATTTGCGCGGCGTCCTGTTCACCGGGTTCCCTTGGAACCCATTAGCCGTCAGCCAGTATCGCAACACGGCCTTGATTCAATGCGCCGCATGGGGCGGTGTGCCAGTGGTCTCGGCCTTGGTGGCGTGGGTCAACGCCGCGCTAGCCATGACGATCCTGCGTTATGCGGCCGGGGGAACGCGCGGACGCCGGGATGCCCATCCGGAGGCGCTGCTCGGCTGCGTGGTGGTGGCGGCCGCTTTCTTGTATGGCGTGCGCGCGATGGCGGGGCCGGCCGGCGCGACGACGGCGCTGCGAGTGGCGTTGGTTCAGCCGAACATCCCGCAGGATGAAAAATGGTCCGTGGAAAAGATCGAGATGATTTATAGCCGGCTGCGTCAATTGACGGCGGCGGCCGCGCGTGTCGGCGGCATGCAGTTGATTGTCTGGCCGGAAACGGCGCTTCCCGACGATGTGCGCAACAGCGAGCCGAGTTATCAACTGGTCTATGAGGCGGCGACCAACGGCATCCCGATCCTGGTCGGCTCGATGGATACTGAATGGCGCGAGGAGAACCGGACGCGTTTCTTCAACAGCTCTTTTTTGTTCAATAGTGACGGCATTATCGTGGCCGGCTACGACAAGCGTCATCTCGTGCCGTTTGGCGAGTACATTCCACTGCAGGAGTTCGTGCCGTTCATCAAGGCGCTGACGCCGATTCAGGAAAGCTTCTCACCCGGCGCGACCAGCACCGTCTTTCGGCTGGCGGAGCCGGCCGTGGCCTTTGCGGCGTTGATTTGTTTTGAGGATACGGTGGCCGGGCTGGCGCGCGAGTCCGTGCGCAACGGGGCGCGCCTGCTGATTAACCAAACCAACGATGCTTGGTTTGATCCTTCAGCGGCTTCGCGCCAGCACATGAGTCACTGTGTCTTCCGTTGTGTTGAAAATCGAGTGCCGGCAGTGCGGTGCGCGAACACCGGCGTGTCCTGTTGCATTGACCGATTGGGGCGGGTTCACGATGTACTGGACGACGGCGCGGGAGAGGTCAAGGTTTCCGGCTTCAAATCAGCGGTTGTGGAGGTGCCCGGCCCGGAGCTGCCGTTGACCGGCTATACGCGCCACGGGGACTGGTTCGGCGCAGGATGCGCCGGGCTCGGGTTGATGACGCTGGCTTATACAGTCTGGGCTGGCCGCCGTCGGGCGCAGCGACTGGCAGAATGATGGCCGGATAATGGCCTGGAGGCGTGTGTGATCTTTTTAACTGAAACAGAGAAGCAGGAATGGCGCGAGCTGGGCGTTCGCGTGTTATCCGAGAAACCGGCGCCGCGTTGTTTTGACGCGCAGTTGCGTCCCAACTTGCGGCCCCTTTTTCATTTCTACGCCGGCAGTCTGTTGGCCGGCGACGGAGATGTGCCCGAGGCCGGAAAATGGTTCATGGAAGGGGCGGCCGCGGAGGAAGATTTGCTTTTCTCCAATGCCTTCATCATGGGGTTTCTGGAACGACAGGGCCGCCTGGCCATGCCGGAAGTGGTGTTCGCCGATCCGCGCCCATTTATCCACTTTGCCGGCGTGCCGCTTATCAAGGCTGCGCGCGAAAGATTTATCCAGCATTGTTCGCATATCTTGCCTGAATATCGGCGCCCCCTGCGCATCATGGACATCGGCTGCGGTAACGGCGCCTTGCTGGCCGATCTGTTGCGGCATTTGCGCGCGGTCGGTCGCGTGGGGGACATCGGCGAAATCCTTTTGATTGATTCCTCGCCGGCCATGATTGAACTGGCGGTGCGGACGGTGGGTGCGATTGCTCCTCGTGACCGGATTCGGACGCTGCCCCAGCGGGTCGAGGAAGTATCCGGCCAGATCGAAGGTTTTTACGATATTGCGCTTAGCTCGCTGGCCTATCATCACATGCCGTTAGAAAAGAAACAGATGCATCTTGATCGGCTCAAGAACCACATTGGGGCTTTTGTCCTTTTTGAGCTGAACGCCAATAACGACACGCCCGAAGTTCGGTCGCCCGAGCTGGCCGTCTCCGTTTATCAGTCATACGGTCGGATCATTGACGCGGTTTTCCGCCACGACGCCCCGATCGATGTCGCGCAGTCGTGCGTGGACCGTTTCCTGCTGGCGGAGGAAGTTTCCCTGCTGACCCAACCACGCGGAGAGCGCACGGAATACCACATGCTCCGGCTCCAATGGCATCGTTTGTTTGGGGAGACGCTGGACGGATTCACCTGCTGGGGGGACTCAACCGCGTATGGCGACGAGTACTTTGACCTGTTTACCCTCGTGTACGGGCGTTGAATGGCTTGTACCGTCTGCCTTCGACTGCGCGCGTTTGCCCAGATGCAGGCTGATGGATTGTGCTAAATCCGCATACACAAATGATGCCGGAACGGGTATGCGTTTGTTATAGGAAATATTTCAGTCCAGGCAAGGATGCCGCAATCGGGTCCGGTTGAACCGACCCGGGAGGTGTTTTTGCTTATGGATGCAGCAATTCGAGTGACATTTCCCATGACCATAGATGCATCGCCCTTGTTTGAGTCTATACGCCGCGGGGCGCGGATTTGGGAGGAGGCGCTGGATCAACGCCATCAAAACTTGGCCCGTGCCATGAACCGGTATGACAAACGGCCGCATGGGATCGAAATCATGGAGTGGCGCTTGAATTCGGGCCGGCAGATCAACATTATAGCATGATGATGCTGAAAAAGTTCCTGTCCGAGTTCAAGCAGTTCGCCATGCGCGGCAATGTGCTCGACATGGCGGTGGGCGTCATCATTGGCGGCGCCTTTGGTAAGATTGTTTCCTCGCTGGTGACAGATGTGATTACGCCGGTCATCGGCAAACTCACCGGCGGCGTGGACTTCACTAATCTGTTCCTGGTGCTTAGCCGACATCCATTTGCGCACGATTACAAGACACTGGCGGCAGCCAAGGCCGCCGGTATGGTAACCGTCAATTACGGCGTTTTTCTTAACAATACGATAGATTTTATCATTACGGCCTTTGCCATATTCCTGCTCGTCAAGGCGGTCAACGCCGTGCGCAAACTGGAAGCGGCAAAACCGCCACCACCCCCGCCGCCCTCGGATGAGGTCAAGCTGTTGACCGAAATCCGCGACCTGTTGAGGACGCGCTGATTTCTGTGGCTTACCTGGACGGTTCGCCCTACTTGGAAACAACCAGGGCCTCAATGTCCGGGCGACGCATCCTCGCGGAGCCGTCTGGCAAGAACGTGGCGCCCAGATCCGACTATAGAGATGCGTCTTGTCTAAAGGATGTATCAATTGTTGCTTGTGCTTGCGGTAATCGCAAAGAATGAGCGTGCGTGTAAAAAAAAAAGAACCCGGCGATTTTCGCCGGGTTCTTTCAATGAAAAGTCGTGCAACTATTACTTCATGCGACGGCGCCAGTACTTGATCCCGGTGCCCATGGCTCCAAAGAGCAGCATGCCCATGGTGCCGGGCTCGGGAATAGCCGTGGACTCCAGCCGGAAGTCATCGCCGCCCAGCACGCCGCCCGCGCCGGTTCCGCCGGTTTCAAAGACCACCATCGCAAAAGCTGAATTCCAAGAAGAAGTGGTCGTCAGGCTGCGCGTAGCCCAAGTTGCATTGCCCAACCCGGTCAGGCAATTGGTCGTAACGCTGTAGAGAAAATTGTATGAGCTATCGTAGAACTCGAGCTTCAAGTTTGCCGTTGCGGTTTGGGAAAACCCGTTGTCCTGATAGAATGAACCAGTAATGGTATAATTGGAAACTGAACTGCTGATCGGCACGCGCTGCCAAATGCCGCCATAGTCCAGCCCGCTCCATGTCCCTTTCAGATAAACCGCGTAGGAACCTTCCGGGGGCGTGTTCCAATTCTCCCGGCTGCTGTTGCCCCAACGCGATGACGAATCCACTCCAGCCCCAGAACTGCCATCCCATCGCAAGGCGTTAGTCGAATCGCCCGTGGCAGTTTCAAAGCCACCGTTGACCAACAAATTACCCATTGCTAACGGCGCGACGACAACAAGACACAGACCAAACAGCACAATCTTCTTCATCACTTTATCTCCCTCCAGAAGATTACTACTTGGCAAATAAGATACGCGTAACGGCCGATTGTGTGCAAGTTTTATTTGAGAAAAAAATGAAACAAGCTAAAACCTTGTAGTTATGCTGGTTTTGGCAATAGTGCGCGTGAACGAATTGAATCGCACTGGTAAAATGGTGGGCGATTGTTTTACGGACAAGTTCCCATTTTTTTATTCAGAATGGACTTTGTGCGCTTGCATGCTAGGTTTGCGCGCGAGTTGACCCGGACATGACTGGTGCGAAATGGATGACGAAGCCGCAGGAGAATTGCCGCAAATGTTTTCTTCGGCGCAGACCGTGCGGCGCGATCATTGAATGTGTTGCCTGTTGCCTGAGCTTAAGAATGGCGTTTGGCATGTTGGCTGTTCTATTTGGCGTTTTTTCCGTCAACGGTTGTGTCTCGCGCCCTGCCGCCGAAACCGCAGCCGATGCCAACCGGCGGCTTGGTCGTGGAATCAATCTGGGCAATATGCTGGAGGCCCCCGCCGAAGGCGCGTGGGGCATATCGGCGCAGCCGGAATACCTCCAGCTCATCCGCGCCGCTGGATTTGATTCGGTGCGCATTCCGGTGCGCTGGTCGGCCCATGCGCGCGAGCAGCCGCCCTACACAATTGATTCCGCTTTTTTCGCGCGCGTAGATGAAGTGGTGGGTTGGGCTCTGGCGCAGAATCTGGCGGTCGTAATCAATGTGCACCATTACGAAGCATTGATGGATGATCCCGCCGGTCAAAGAGATCGTTTCCTTTCCATTTGGCGGCAGGTGGCCGGACATTATGCGGCGCAGCCCGCCGCCGTTTTCTTTGAATTACTTAACGAACCGCGCCGGCCACTCGATGTTGCCACGTGGAATCAATTGCTCGCGGAAGCCTTGGCCGTGGTTCGGGAATCGAATCCCCTGCGAATGGTGATCGTGGGGCCGACTGAATGGAACAGCTTTCGTAAACTGGATGGGCTCCGGTTGCCGGCGGATGATCGGCGTCTGATCGTCGCTTTTCATTACTATGAGCCGTTCCCATTTACGCATCAGGACGCCAGTTGGATCAACAATTCCGCCGCTTGGCGGGGAACCCGGTGGACCGGCGGCCCAGATGAGCTGGCCGAGATTGAGCGCGTATTTGACCAAGTGGCGGCGTGGGGGCGGGCGCATGCCCGTTCGATCTACCTGGGCGAGTTCGGCGCGTACAATCGAGCTGCGCTGGATGATCGCGCACGTTGGACTGAATGCGTTGCCCGCGCGGCCGAGCGCCACGGATTCAGTTGGGCTTATTGGGAGTTCTGCTCGGGTTTCGGCGCTTATGACCCACAGGCTGGGGCGTGGCGACCGGAATTGAAAGCCGCGCTGATTCCATGAGCCGGCCGGTTTAATCCGAGTATCTTATTTGCGGAATACATTATATAATGGCCTTCACGGTTTCTCTTGATGGAATAAAATCAGAGTTGCCCATCGCCGGGGCAGTGGCGATTGGCAAGCAAGGCTGGATCAGCCAGGATGGCGCGGCCTACACGAATCCGCCGTAAGCCGCGTGGTCAGCCGGTCGGATTCTCCATTCCCGAATCCGGCATTGACACTCATCGCTTCTTCCCCAGAATGTCGGCGTTTTTATGAATATCGGCATTATTGGTTGCGGTTTGATTGGAACCAAGCGCGCCCTCAATTGCGCGTCCGCCCGAGTGGTGGGCGTGACGGATACCCAGCCGGCGGCAGCGGCGGCGCTGGCGGGCCGGTTGCCTGATTGCCGCGTGGCGGGGACGGCGGCGGAATTGCTGGCCCGCCCGGAGATTGACGCGGTGGTGATTGCCGTCACGCACGATATGCTTGCACCGCTGACGCTGGCGGCCCTGGATGCCGGCAAGCATGTACTGGTGGAAAAGCCTGGGGGGCGTTCGGCCGAGGAAATTGAGCCGGTCATTCGGAAAGCGGCGGCGCGGCGGCGGATCGTGAAGGTCGGATTCAACCATCGCTTCCATCCCGCGTTGCTCAAGGCCCGTGAAATCGTGGACAGCGGCGCGCTGGGACCGCTGATGTTTATCCGCGGGCGCTATGGGCATGGCGGTCGTCCCGGTTATGACCGCGAATGGCGCGCCAACCCCGTGATCTCCGGCGGGGGCGAGGGAATTGACCAGGGAGTGCATCTCGTGGATCTCTCCCGCTGGTTCCTCGGCGATTTCACATCGGTTCAGGGTTGTGCGCCAACTTTCTTTTGGGATATGCCGGTCGAGGATAATATTTTTATGATCCTGCGCACGGCCGAAGGCCGGACAGCGCATTTGCACGCAACCTGGACCGAATGGAAAAACACCTTCTGCTTCGAACTGTCCGGGCGTGTCGGCAAAATCCAGGTGGATGGACTCGGGGGCAGCTATGGCGTCGAGCGGCTGTCCTATTACAAAATGCTGCCGCAGATGGGCCCGCCTGAAACCACCATCTGGGAATATCCCGGGCCGGACACATCATGGGACCGGGAATTCCGTAACTTCGAGGATGCGATCGCCGGCAAGGCGACGGTCTGCGGCTCGCTGGAAGATGCTTGGGCGGCATTGAAGATTGTGCAGCAGGTGCCGCGGGATCGGTGAATGACGGGGGCGCGAGCGTTCCACTCTTGTTGAACAATGAAAAAAAACGAGGCAAAAAAGCAAGCGGTTATACCGCCTGCGCCAGCTAAATCGCCCGCCCCGCCTGTGTCTCGGCCCGGCCTGTCGCGAACCGGCCGGCTGCTTTTCTGGTTGATCCTGCTGTTCGGCGCGGTGGTCCGGCTCTGGTGGCTCGGCCGCGCGTCCTACATGATTGATGAAATAAACGTTGTTCGCGATGCCGCAACCCAGGCGACTTTCACGCAAGTTTTCAACACCGAGCTGGACCGGTTCGGTTTTCTGCACCGCCTCCCGCTCCTGATGCTGATCCTGCATGCGATGTTCAAGGCGTTTGCTCCCGTCGGGTCATTCCCGCCGGAGTGGCTGGCCCGGTTGCCCTTTGCGCTGTTCGGTATTGGCGCGCTGCCTTTTTTCTATTTGCTCGGCCGCGCGCTGAAGAACACGGTGGTGGGCCTTTGGAGCATGTTTCTGGCGGCGATCTCGGTTTTCTTTATCTTTTACTCGCGCGAAGCCTACGACTACGCGATGCTGATCTTTTTCACGGTGGGCGCGCTCTGGGGTGGTGCGGAGATGATCGGCCGGTTGGTCCGCGATGAGCCGGTCGGCTGGCCGGTGACGCTGGGCTACATCTTTTTTTCCGCCGGTCTGCTGCAGGCGCATTTGAGTGGTTTGCTTTTTCTCGCGCCGTGGAATGCCTTGATGGTGGTGGTGCTGATCCGGCAGGGCGGGTGGAAACGCTTTTTCAAGTCCGACCGGATATTATACGTTGCGGCGACGCTGGGGGCGGCCTATCTGGCATTCCTGCCGTTCCTGCTAAGATTGATGGGCGGCGGTTTCACATCAACCGAAAACGAGTTGATGAAACGCTTCACATTCGAAGTGTTTCCCGGCTTGCTGGGTCGGATGGGCTGGGGCGAATGGTGGCTGACGGTTCTGCTGTTCGCCGGATTCATGGGCCTGGGCTTGGTTTTTGGCCTGCGCGACCCGGATCGAGATGCCCGCCGGACGGCTATCCTGCTGGGCGCGCAGTTGCTCGTGTATTTTGCCGTTCAAAGCTATACTCTGCGAGTCAGCCGCTTCGAGGTCCGCTATTACAGTCCGATCTTCCCGTTATTCATTGTGTTGGTCGCGGCGGGAATGGAGTACGCCGTGGGCTGGGTTGGCGTCCGGCGCGCCACTCTGAAGCCGGCAATGTTGCGCGCCGCCCTGGCCGCGCCGCTGATCCTGTGGCTGCTCCCCTCGGTGGGGATGACGGTTCGGCTGGATTGCCGCGGCTACAACTACAAGGGCATTGCGCGCTGGATCATGGACAATGTGCCGACCAACGGTATCGCCGCTTTTCACAATGTTTATGAATTGCGCGGGGTGCCGTCGGTCTATCCGACGCCGGGCCGTTTCGTCACCTGTGTCGCCGCCTGGAGCAACGAGGAGGATTACCAGCGCAACCAGGTGCCGCGCCGATTCGAGGAGATGTTTACCCGGTTCCCGTTGATCCGGTTCATGGAGGTTATTCCGACCGATGTGCTGGCCCCGCAACTGGTCAAGGAATTCATCCCGCGCGATCGGTTTTTCATGCGCCAGGAGTGGCTGGTGGACAACGCCTGGCGCGGCCTGGCCGCGTTGCGCACCTTGCCGATCGGGGAAGTCCAATGGTTTTCCGGCAGCATGGACAAGGTGCTGCTCTCCTACAACTTGCCCGAGGATCTGCCGGCGCTGGCGGCGAAACAGGGCCGCTCGTTCTATGTCTATTTTGGTCCGGAATGGGGATATCTCAAGGATCAGCAGATGAACGATTGGATGACGACCGAACGCGGCGGCACGGTCATTATCGGCAATATCAAGGGGCAGCCGGTCAAGGCGCGCCTGTTGTTCAGGCTGGTGGCCGTGCCGGCCGGCGCGAGCTTTTCCGTGATCGGGCCCGACGGCGCGCGGCTGGTGGATAACCTTAAGGTGCCGCCGGAGTTTCGCACGGTGCCGGTGCCGGGGTTGACATTGGCGCCGGGCGAGAGCACTTTCCGGGTGCAGGTGCTGCCGCTGGGCGCGCAGCGCGGCCAGTTATGGGTTTATGCGGTGACGGCCGAGCCGGATGCCGATTGATTGACAACGGGGAAAGTGATGATTAAATGAACAACATGGAATTCAACGACCAATTCATTGGCGAATGCATTGAAATTCTCAACCGGCTGGATCGGGCGGCGATTGAAAAGATGGCGGACTGCCTGGCGCGCGCGCGCGCGACCGGCGGCCGCGTGTTTGTGCTGGGCGTGGGCGGCAGCGCAGCCTCGGGCTCGCACCTGGTTAACGACCTGCGCAAACTGGCTAATATCGAGACCTATGCCCCGACCGATAATGTGTCGGAGCTGACCGCGCGGACCAACGATGAGGGTTGGGCCAGTTGTTTCGAGGGTTGGCTCAAGGTCAGCCGCCTGCGCGCGGGCGACTTGCTCTTCATCCTTTCCGTCGGCGGCGGCGACGCCGAGCGCAATATCAGTCCTAACCTGGTCAAAGCGCTTCAGTATGCCAAGCAGGTCGGCGCGGGCGTGGTCGGTGTGGTCGGCCGGAACGGCGGCTACACGGCCCAGGTGGCGGACGCCTGTGTCATCGTGCCAACGGTTAATCCCGACCATATTACGCCGCACACCGAGTCATTCCACTCGGTTATCGGCCACCTGCTGGTCACGCATCCGAAACTCAAGGCGGCAGCGACCAAGTGGGAATCGTCGGTTTCCAAGGGCGGCAAATAGATTCCAACATCACGGGGACGCGCACATGGTTGATATCCAGAAAGTACCGGCATTGAAGGATCTGAAGATCAAGATTTTCTCCGACGGAGCCGATCTCGATTCCATTATTGAGGCCTACAACAAAGGGGTGGTGAAGGGGTTCACCACGAATCCGACGTTGATGGCTCAGGCGGGCATTACCAACTATCTGGCCTTTGCCAGCGAGGTGCTGCGCGTCGTGAAAGATCTCCCCGTTTCGTTCGAGGTATTTTCGGACGATTTCGCCGGGATGCGGGAGCAGGCGCTCAAGCTGGCCGAGTTGGCGGCCAACGTATATGTTAAAATTCCCATCACCAATACGAAACGCGAGTCGGCCTGTCCGTTGATCAAGGACTTGAGCCAGCAGGGACTCAAGCTGAATCTCACCGCCCTGATGACGCCGCGCCAAGTGCGCGACGTGGCGGCGGCGCTTAATCCCCGGGTCCCGGCGATCGTGTCCGTTTTCGCTGGTCGGATCGCCGATAGCGGCCGCGACCCGCTGCCGATCATGCAGGAATCGCTGGAGATTCTGAAGCCGTTGCCCGAGGCGGAACTGCTTTGGGCCAGTCCGCGCGAGGCGCTCAACATTGTGCAGGCGGATGCCGTGGGCTGCCATATCATTACCGTGACCCCGGCGCTGCTTGCGAAATCCGCCAACTTCGGCAAGGACCTGGACGATTTTTCACTCGAGACGGTCAAGATGTTCTACAACGACGCGAAGAAGAGCGGGTTCAGCATTTAGGAAACAAGGAAATGGAAAGCCGGAATCCGAAGCGTCGTGAGGTGGCCGCGCTTGAGCGCGGATGCAAGGGGGAGCCTGTAAGCTGAACGCCGGCGGACAACGCGCGGAAATCCGACTGCCGATGACCGGCTTGGTGGACCGCTTGGAATATGCCGCCGAATTGGCTCGCGGGAAACGGGTGCTCGATATTGGCGGTCAGAAAATGCCGGGTTTTGATCCCGGCAGCCCTTTTATCCGGGCCTACGCGCGAATAGCGCAGGCGGCGCGGGCGTATAAAGTGGTGGATTGTCAGCGTGTGCCGGGCGTGGATTACGTGCTGGACCTTAATCGTCGGGAGGACGTTGAGCAATTGGGCGGAATCCTGGATGAGTATCGGCCCGAGGTTGTGCTGTGCATGGAGACACTGGAACATTTGAATTACCATTTCGAGGTGATGAACCGGTTGGCCGGCGCGGTCGCCGGATGGGGGGCGACGGTGTTCATCACCGTGCCGAACAATGGGAACTGGGTGTTTAACGCGCTGGGCTGGAACTGGGATCATTGTGTGGCGTTTTTCCGGGATATTGCGGAGCGGTTTGTTGTGCGCTCGGACCTGGGGCGGCACGTGGTGATCATGCACCCGTGCATGCAAAAGTATTTGTGGTATTGGCCGGTCGCCTGGCTGGCGGCCTTCGGCCAGCCGTTTAGTTGGGGGTTCACCGTCCGCCCGCGCGGCGGGGCGGTCGCGGCGCCATGACCGGAAAAGGGAGACAACAGACATGATTATCACGCGCACACCGTTTCGCATCACGCTCGGCGGCGGAGGCACCGATCTGCCATCTTTCTATGAGGAAAACGGCGGGTTCATCTTCTCGATGTGCATCAACAAGTATATGTACATCATGCTCAACCGGCGCTCGGTCGCCGACCGTAAAATGGTCATCCGGTACAGCCAGGAGGAGACCGTGGACAGCGTGGATGAGATCAAGCATCCCCTCGCGCGCGAAGTGCTGCGGCTCTGTGACATTCACGAAAATATCGAGCTGACCAGCATTGCGGACATGCCGGCGCGCTCGGGGCTGGGTTCGTCCGGCGCGTACCTCGTCGGCCTGTTGACGGCGGTTCGCGCTTACAAGGGCGAGTCGGTGTCGGTCAAACAGACGGCCGATGAGGCCTGCCACATTGAAATGAACATTCTCAAGGAGCCGGTCGGCAAACAGGATCAGTACATGGCCGCGTTCGGCGGCTTCCGCACGCTGGACATTGCGCCGGACGGCAAGGTGTCGGTCGGCACGGTGCATGTGGATTTCATGACGGTTAACGAACTGGTGATGAAGGCGCGCATGTACTACACGGGGGTCCAGCGTTCGGCAACGGCCGTGTTGAAGAATCAGGACGCGGCCGCCCGTCAGAAGGAGCGTCCGGATCACGCCCGTGTCGTGGACAGCCTCCGGAAGATCAAGGAGTTGGGCCACCGTATCAAACACGTCTTCGAGAAGCGCGATCTGGATGCATTCGGCGTGATGATGGACGAGCATTGGACTTACAAGAAGGCCATGTCCGCCAGTATTAGCTTGAGTGTGCTCGATCAGCTTTACGACCACACCAAGAAACAATTTGGCGTACTCGGGGGCAAGATCATCGGCGCCGGCGGCGGCGGATTCGTCATGCTGTACTGCCCGCAGCGAGGGCGTGAGTTGGATGAGTTCATGGCGGGGCACGGCATGCCGCGCGTGGATTATTTCCCGGCCTTGCAGGGCGCCAAGGTCGTCAGCGATATGACGCCGGCCGACGATTTCAGTTTGCGGTAACCGGATCGGAGTTTTCCCTTGCACAAGCGTTATTTTATCACTGGCGGCGCAGGCTTTATTGGCGCGCACCTGGTCAACCTGCTGCTGGACACGACGGACGCGGAGATCACGGTATTTGACAACTTCAGCACGGGGCGCCGCTGGGCGTTCGGCGACCGCGTTCGGAATCCGCGCCTGCGGATCATCGAAGCCGATGCCCAGGACCAGCGGCGGCTGGTGGAGACCATCGGCGGCCACGATCAGGTTTACCACTTTGCCGCCAATTCGGATATCGCGCGGGCGCAACGCGAACCGGCGATTGATTTTTGTAACGGCACCGTGCCGACCCATAATGTGCTCGAAGCGATGCGGCTCACCGGCGTGAAGCGGATCACGTTCACCTCCGGCAGCGGCGTCTATGGCGAAGTCGGCGCGACGCCGGTTAAGGAGGATTATGACCGGATGCTGCCGGTCTCGACTTACGGAGCGTGCAAGCTGGCTTGCGAGGCGCTGATCAGCGCCTACTCGTTTATGTTCGACATGACCGGCACGGTCTTTCGGTTCGCTAATGTGGTCGGTCCGCACCAGACGCATGGCGTGGCTTACGACTTTATCCGGCGGCTCGCGCGCGATCCGTCCCAACTCAAGATTTTCGGGGATGGCACGCAGAGCAAGCCCTATATCCATGTTGAAGATGTGCTGGCCGCCTTTCGCCTGTTGGAGCGCGAACAACAGTCGGGCTACCAGTATTTCAATGTCGGTACGCAGGATTTCCTGACCGTTCGCGAGATTGCCGATATCGTTTGTGAACGTATGGGGTTGAAGGACGTGCGCTATAACTTTACCGGCGGCTCCCGCGGCTGGAAGGCGGATGTCCCGGTGTACCGGCTGAACACGGACAAGATTCGCGGTTTGGGCTGGCGGTCGGCGCGTGATTCACGGGCGGCGGTGACGGCAGCCGTGGACGCCATGCTGGCGGATGTGCGGGCTGGCCATATCCAGCCGGGGGAATAAACAGAATCGGAAAGGTGATTTATGCTGCTGGGCGATTCGGTTAAAAAAGTGTTCCTGACGGGCGGCGCGGGCTTCATCGGCAGCCACGTGACGGACATGCTGATGCGGGATGGCTACGAATTGACTGTTTATGACAATCTGTCCAATGGCCACCGCGAGTTCATCCAGCCGCATTTCGGAAAGCCCAATTTCCGTTTTGTCGAGGCGGATATCCTGGACGTGGACCGGCTGGGCGATTCGATGAAAGGGCACGACCTGGTCTGGCACCTCGCGGCGAACACCGACATCATCGGCGGCGCCGAGCAACCGCGCCGCGACCTGCGCGACTGCGTGATGGGCACCTTCAACGTGCTCGAGGCCATGCGCCGGAACAAGATCACGCGCGTGCTTTTTTCCTCGACCGGCGCGGTGTACGGCGAGCTGTGCCACGATGTTGCGACGGGTGAGGACGCCGGCCCGCTGCTGCCGGTCTCGACCTACGCCGCCGGCAAAATCGGGAGCGAGGCATTCATTTCCGCGTTTTGCCACTTGTACGGGTTGCGCGCCTGGATGTTTCGGTTCGGTAATGTAATTGGCGCGCGGATGACCCACGGCGTGATCTTCGATTTCATCCACAAGCTGAAGAAGAATCCGCACGAGCTGCTGATCCGCGGCGACGGGCAGCAGGAAAAAAATTATTTCTTAACTGAGGAGTGCATTGACGGCATGGCCTATGCCTTTCGGACGATCCCGATGACCGAGGACAAGCCGTGTGATATTTTCAACCTCGGCACGGATTCCATTACCAAGGTGCTGGATATCGCCAATATCGTGAAGGCGGAAATGAACTTGCCGAACGCGAAAATTGTCATTGAAGGCACCAAGCGGGCCTGGCCCGGTGACCAGCCCAAGGTGCATATCACGGTGGACCGGATGCGCCAGTTGGGCTGGACGGCGAAGCTTTCATCCGATCAGGCCGTCCGCATCGCGGTGCGCCGGATGATGGGGAAGGCGGACCAGTAATCGGTGATTTGAGTCCGTTGACTTCAGCCTGTCCTGTGGCGCCCAACTCCGGGTTGGCGCGATTACCTGAAGCGAGCATGGACCACCCCGACGCGCCCAAAGGCTCTGGCTGACCGGTCAGCGGGACGCAAGGCGTTGCGTATTTGTCTTCCAGCCGGCCGCGACCGCTTGCTTGCCTTCCCCCCCAAGTGGCATCCCCATGCAGTCTGGTTCCAGCCGCATGCTGTATTACGCCCAGGCAATTCATATCCCCTATTTGGCGCTTGGCATTCGCCGTTTGCTCCATAAGATAGCGGCGCAGGAGTTCATCTATGTCAATTGAAACGCAGCAAATGGTCAATGCGGCGGTCTGGCCCTGGCGTCAGCCGAAGCTCGCGGCTGACCCCGCCTTGGAGGCGTCACAACGGCGGATGCGCGCCACGATTCAGGCCGCGGTCGGATTTGTGATTGGCGCGCTGCTTTACTGGCTCTTTCACAAGCCGGTTATGGGCGCGGTAGTCTGGGGTATTAGCGCTTTCATTTGGCTTGCCGGGTTGTTCGTGCCGCCGTTGTTCAAGGCGATCGAAACATTCTTCCGGAAATTCGCGCACTGGGTTGGCATCGGGTTGACCTACGGCCTGCTGGTGCCGTTCTACTATTTATGTTTTGTTCCCGCTCACGTGATCCTGTGCTTGAAAGGCAAGGATCCGATGCAGCGCCGGTTCCCTTCGTCGGAACCGACTTATTGGATTCCGCGCCCGCCGGTCCACGATGTCTCGCAATACAGGAAACAATTCTGATGAATATCCTCGGCATCAGCGCCTTTTACCACGATTCCGCGGCCGCCTTGGTGCGCGACGGGAAAATCATCGCGGCAGCGCAGGAGGAGCGCTTCACCCGAAAGAAGCATGATGCCGGCTTCCCGTTCCGCGCGGTGGGCTATTGCCTTGCCGAGGGCGGCCTCAAGGCCGGGGAACTCGATGCCGTGGCGTTCTATGACAAGCCGATCACCAAGTTTGAGCGCATTCTGCAGACCTATATGGCCGTCGCCCCGCGCGGCCTGCAGTCGTTCATGATGGCGATCCCGCTCTGGCTCAAGCAGAAACTTTGGATTCCCTACGAGATCGAACTGGCCTTGGAAAAATGCGGCATCCGAATGCCGACGGAGGTTTTCTTTCCCGAACACCATGAGTCGCACGCCGCCAGCGCATTCTATCCTTCGCCGTTCCAGCGCGCGGCCATCCTGACGGTGGACGGCGTTGGTGAGTGGGCCACCAGCACGTTGGGGCGCGGCGACGGCGCGCGGGTGGAAATCATGAGCGATCTCGAGTTCCCGCACTCGCTCGGTCTGCTCTATTCGGCCTTTACCTATTTCACCGGTTTTCGCGTCAATTCCGGCGAGTACAAGCTGATGGGCCTGGCTCCGTACGGCGAGCCGAAATATGTGGACCTGATCCGCGACAAACTGCTCGACCTGCGCGAAGACGGTTCGTTCCGGATGAACCAGGAGTACTTCGGATATATTGACGGTTTGACGATGACCAACGACAAATTCGCCGCGCTGTTCGGCGGCCCGCCGCGCAAGGCGGAATCCGAGATTTCCCAGCGCGAGATGGACATCGCACGCTCCATCCAGGTGCTTACCGAGGAGATCGTCCTGCGCATGGCGCGCCATTTGCACAAGATCACCGGCGAACCTTACCTGTGTATGGCCGGCGGCGTCGCCCTTAATTGCGTGGCCAACGGCCGCCTTCTGCGCGAGGGACCATTCAAGGATATTTGGATCCAGCCGGCCGCCGGCGACGCGGGCGGGGCGCTTGGCGCGGCGCTTCTGGTATGGCACCAGGTGAAGGGCAACCCGCGCCAGGCCGATAATGTGCACGACTCCATGCAGGGCGCCTATCTGGGCCCGAACTTCGACGATGATGAGATCGGCGCATTTCTCGAGGCGAAGGGCTATCCTGCCCGCAAGCTGGGCGCCGACGAGTGGGCGCCGGTAATCGCGAAGTTGATGGCCGAGGAGAACGTGATCGGCCTGGTGCAGGGGCGGATGGAATTTGGGCCGCGGGCGCTGGGGGGGCGCTCGATCATCGGCGACGCGCGGTCGTCGAAGATGCAGTCCATCATGAACCTGAAGATCAAGTACCGCGAATCATTCCGCCCGTTCGCGCCGGCCGCGCTGGTCGAGCGCGTCTCGGACTTTTTTGAACTGGACCGGCCCTCGCCTTACATGTTGCTGGTGGCGCAGGTCAAAAAGGAGCGGTGCAAAGGCCTTGAGGACGTCGGCAAACTTTCGATTCGGGAACGAATCAACCAGGTCCGATCGGATGTGCCGGCGATTACACACGTGGATTATTCGGCGCGCGTGCAGACGGTCAGTGCGGAGACCAACCCGCGCTTTCATTCGCTGATCAAGGCGTTCGAGTCGCTGACCGGTTATGGGATTGTCATCAATACGTCGTTCAATGTGCGCGGCGAGCCGATCGTCTGCACGCCGGAGGACGCTTACCGCTGTTTCATGCGCACGGAAATGGACTACCTGGTGCTGGGTTCATATTTGTTGGATAAGAAGAACCAGCCGGAGTGGAAGGAAAAGGCCAATTGGCGCCAGGACTATGTGCTGGATTGAGCATCAAGAGGAGTGATCATGCGTTTTATCAAACATCTGGGCCGTCTGCTGGCGGAGTTCGGACAGTTTGCATGGCAGAACAAGGCTTGGTGGATTGTGCCGATTGTGCTGGTTCTGCTGCTGCTTATGCTCTTCATCGTGACCGGCACTTCCGTGGCGCCGTTCATCTATACGCTGTTCTAGAATCGTTCCGCGGCATGAATTATCATGCGGGTCATTCCGGGCGCTGTTTCGCGCGAATCGGTGCCCGGGTTTGTTGGGGGCGTCCAACCAGGTATTACAAGGAATCATGGCGATGAAGGATATTGGCGTGATCGGTTGCTGGCATCAGGGCGTGGTCGGCGCCGCCTGCCTGGCGGACATGGGCTTCAATGTGCTCGCAGCCGACCGCGACGCGGCCCGGATTGCTGTGTTTCAGTCGGGGAAGTCCCCGCTCTATGAACCGGGATTGGACGACCTGATTCGCAAGGGACTCGATGCGCGGCGGCTGCGGTTCACCGCCGATGTCGCGGAGGCGGCGCGCGGGCGCGAGTTTGTATTCCTGATGTTCGACACGCCGGTGGATCAGAATGACCAGGTGGATTTGACGATTGTCTTCGAGACCGCCGCCGAAATTGCGCCCGTGCTGGCGGATGATATGGTGCTGTATGTCACCGCCCAGGTGCCGGTCGGCTCCTGCGACCGCATTCGGGAAATCATCCGGCAGAAACGACCCGGCCTTAAATTCGCGATCGCTTACAGTCCGGAAAATCTGCGCTTGGGGCAGGCCATCGAACGCTTCCGTAAGCCGCCGCTGCCGGTGCTGGGCTCCGACGATCCGGCGGCGCTCGACCGGCTTGAGCAACTGCTGGCGCCGATGGGCGTCCGCTGGGAGCGCGTCAACTTGCGCACGGCGGAGATGACGAAGCATGCGCTCAATTCCTTTCTCGCGGTTTCGATCTGCTTCGCGAACGAACTCGGCAATCTCTGCGACGAAGTGGGCGCCAACGGCTTTCGTTTGGCGGAGGTCTTGCGGCTGGAGCCCCGGATCGGCGCCAAGGCGATGCTCTTTCCCGGGCTGGGCTTTTCCGGCGGCACGCTGGCGCGCGACATGCAGACCCTGCGCGGGCTGGGTGACCGCGCCGGTTTCGATACGAAATTGCTGGATGGCGCCTGGGAATCGAACCGGAACCAGAACCAGCTTGTGCGGCGGAAACTGAAGCAGGCGCTGGGCGCGCTAGCCGGCAAAAAAGCGGCCGTGTTCGGTCTGACCTACAAGCCGGACACCAGCACCCTGCGCCGCTCAGCGTCGCTGGAGATTATCGGCGATCTGGTGCGGGAGGGAATGGTGGTGTGCGGCCACGATCCCAAGGCGGATCGCGCGGAACTGGCTCAACATAAGGAATTCACTTTTAACGAAGATCCATACGAGGCCGCGCGCGAGGCCGACGCGGTCGTGTTGATTACCGGCTGGACGGACTACAAGACACTGGATTACGCGCGAATCCGCAAGAATATGCGCGGCGCGGTTTTGCTCGATACGCAAAACATGCTCGACGCCGACAAGCTGGGCGCATTGGGCTTCGTCTATCTGGATGTGGGCCGCGGGCATGTGGTCGGAGGGAAGCAATGAAAGTGGCGATTATCGGTTCCGGTTTGCAGTGCCGGCGGCGGGCGCCGGTTGTGAAGGAATGGCCGGGCGCGGAACTGGCGGTCATCGCCAGCAAGCACCTCGACCGAGCGTCGAAGATGGCCCGGCAGATGGATTGCGCGGCTTCGGACGACTGGCGATCCGTCGTCGGCCGGCCGGAGGTGGATATTGTGCTGGTCTGCACGCCGCCGCATATCCATGCGGAAATCAGCATCGCCGCGCTGCGCGCCGGCAAGCACGTGCTGTGTGAGAAGCCGCTCTGCCGCACGGTTGCCGAGGCCGAGGAGATGCTCGGCGCGGCCGCGGAATCCGGTCGCGTGCTCAAGTGCGGCTTCAACCACCGGCACCACCCGGCGGTGTGGGAGGCCCGCAAGATTGTGGAACAGGGTGGAATCGGCAAGCCGCTCTTTGCGCGCTGCCGGTATGGCATCTGTGGGCGGCCCGGTTATGAAAAGGAATGGCGCGCCGATCCGCAGCAGGCGGCGGGCGGCCAGTTCATTGAGCAGGGCACGCACGCCATGGACCTCTTCCGCTGGTTTCTCGGCGACGCCGCCGAGGCGGTTTGCATGACGTCGCGTCTCTTCTTTACCCAGCAGCCGCTGGACGAGGCCGGCATGGCGGTATTCCGGATGAAATCCGGCGCGACGGCCAGCCTGCACACCAGCATGACGCAGTGGAAAAACCTGTTCTCGTTTGAAGTCTTCGGAGCGGACGGCTACGCGCTGGCCGAAGGGCTCGGCGCGAGCTACGGCACCGAGAAACTGATCCACGGCCGCCGCGACTGGGACGGCCCCTTCAAGGACACGGTGACCGAGTTCCGCGGCGGCGATATCTCCTGGAAGGAAGAGTGGCGGGAGTTCATGCGCGCGATCGAGGAAAAGCGCGCGCCACTCGGCGACGGGCGCGATGGCCTGGCGGCGATGCGCATGGCGCTTGCCGCCTACGAATCGGAAAAGCAGCGGCGATTTGTCGAGTGTTGAATGCGGAATGGCGAAAGATGAATGGTGAATAGGAGCATGAGCCGGGCTGCGGTTTATTTGCGGAATAGGTCGGGTTCACTTTTTCCTGCGGCGTTTTCACGCTTCACGCTTTATCCTCCACCATTCGCATGAAGGCCCTCATCACAGGCTCCGGCGGGTTTATCGGCGGACATTTGGTGGAGCATCTGCTGGCCGCCGGGTATGCCGTCCACGCCACGGACACCGTCGCGGCGGCTGGGTCGGCGCCGGTACAGGCCCCTTATGAGTTTGCGACGCTTGATATCCTGGACCGGCGGGCGGTGCGGCAGTGCTTGGAATATTGCCGGCCGGATGTGTTGTTCCACTTGGCTGCGCAAAGCTATCCGGGCGTGTCGTGGGAAAAGCCGGCGTTGACGTTCGAGGTCAATGTCAACGGCACGGTGAACCTGCTCGAAGGCGTGCGCGAGTTGGGGCTGAATACCGTGCTGGTCGTGGTGTGCTCCAGCGCTTTGTATGCGTCTGACTCGGCGGGCGCTCCGATTGCCGAGGACGCCCCGCAGTTGCCGTCCAATCCCTACGGGATCAGCAAGCTCGCGCAGGACCATGTGACGCGCCTGTACGCGGAGCGCTACGGGATGAAGGCCATGCGCATCCGCCCGTTTTTCCTGGTGGGCACCCGGAAAAAGGGCGATGTCAGCTCCGACTTTGCCCGGGGTATTGTTGCGATTGAGCGCGGCCGCGCGGATTGTTTGAAGGTGGGCAACCTGGATGTCGTGCGGGATATGCTGGATGTGCGGGATGGTGTGGCGGCTTTCCGCCTGGTGGCGGAGCGCGGCCAGGCGGGCGCCGCCTATAACATCTGCACGGGTAGTGGCTGCCGGTTGCGCCAGGTGTTGGAGGTCTACACCCGGCTGGCGCTCAAGCCGGTGCGTGTCGAAGTAGATCCCGCGCGCATCCGGCCGCTCGACGAAATGGTCCGGATTGGCGATGCCACCCGGCTGAAAGCGCTCGGTTGGGCGCCGCGTTTCTCACTGGAGCAGAGTCTGCGGGACATCCTGGAATACTGGCGGGCCAACGAGCCCTGATGCGGGGGAAAGCCATGCCGGAAATGCAAGTGGTCATTTTAGCGGGCGGATTGGGCACGCGCCTGCGCGCGGTGGCGCCGGATACCCCCAAGGCGCTGGTGCCGGTCGCCGGCCGGCCGTTCATTGAGCAGCAGTTCGAATTGCTCAAGCGCAACGGTTTGCGCGACGTGCTCGTGTGCGTCGGCCATTTCGGCGAGAAAATCGTGCGGCATGTGGGCGACGGCGCTCGCTTCGGTGTGCGCGTGAGTTTTGCGTATGAAGACCCGGCCCGGTTGATGGGCACCGGCGGCGCGCTGGTAAATGCCCTGCCGCAGTTGCAGGCGGAATTCCTTACTCTCTATGGCGATTCGTACCTGCCCACCGACTACCAGCGAATCGTGCGTATGTTCCGCGAAAGCGGCCGGCCCGCGCTGATGTCGGTATTCAAGAACGATGGCCAGTGGGACAAAAGCAATGCGCGCGTCGAGGGTGGACAATTGGTGTTCTATTCCAAATCAGCCCAACCTGGCGAGGCCGACTACATTGATTACGGCCTGTCCGCGTTTTCGCGCACGGTGTTTGAAGGCTATCGCAACGCCCCGATGCCGCTGGATCTCGGATTGGTCCAGGAGCGGCTGGTCCGCGAGGGACAAATGGCGGCCTGTATCGTCCACGAGCGTTTCTACGAAATCGGCAAACCGGAAGGCCTGGCGGAATTGGATCGCTTGCTGGCGCATAAGGGATAATGCTCGGGGGTTCCGTCCGATGGGCATTATTCTCGCGACTCGCCGGGGACGCGGTGTTTTGCCGGTAAAGATCGCCGGCGTCACGGGTAGGGCGACGCGTCCGCGCGGAGCCGATTGGGAAGCAGAATCAGGGGGCTGCCGCCGACCAGTCCGGTCCGCCGCCAGCCGCAGGATAATCCTTTATTGATCCGGATAATAATGCTCATATTCTTGCCCGATCAGCGTGGCGCAGACGTGAAAAGTGGAGTTCATTAACCGATGAAAAAAGCGGTTTTCGTGGATCGGGATGGCACGTTAAATGAAATGGTCTATGACGAGACTCACGGCTTGATGGATTCGCCGCGGCGCGTTCACCAGTTGCGCGTGATCAATGGGGCCGGAGCTTTCCTGCGTGGGCTGAAGGATGCGGGCTTTTTCGTCAGCATCGTGACCAACCAGCCGGGCGTGGCGAAGGGAACCATGACGCTGGCCGAGCTGGATGCGGTGAATAAGGATCTGGCCCGCCAACTGGCAAACGAGGGCGCGGCATGGGATGAATTGCGGTTTTGTCCGCACCATCCCAAGCCGGGCCCGCTTGGGAATCCGGCGTTTATTAAGGATTGCGCGTGTCGCAAGCCAAAGCCGGGGATGCTATTGGAGTCCGCCAAGGCGAACGGGATTGCTTTGTGTGCGAGCTGGATGGTCGGGGATGGCCTAAACGATGTTCAGGCCGGCCGCGCCGCCGGTTGCCGGACCATCCTGGTGACCAGCCTGAAGATCGAACAGATTCAGCGGTTCCTGAATATCGAGGCGGGTGAACCGGACTTTATTGTGAAAGATTTGGCGCAGGCGCTGGAGATCATCCGGCGTGGAGCGGCCGCCGACGGCTGACTATCGGCCGGCCTGCTGCAGCCCCGCGGCGAACAGGTCGAGGTAGATGCGCGCGGTCTTTTCCCAATCCCACGCGGCTCGCGAATAGGCGGCCACCTGTTCGCGTTCGCGCAGGAGCGCGATGCGGCCGGCGGCGGCTTCCTCCATGGCGCGGACCCACGCGTCCGCTTCGCGCGGCCGCACGAGGAACATGTCGCGATCCTTGCCGTAGCCCGCGAACGCCTCTTCGGAGATCAGGCAGGCCAGGCCGCAGGCCATCGCCTGCGGCACGACGGCCGGCCAGCCTTCCCCGAAGGATGGCAGGATCAGCAGGTCATGCGCGCCGTAGAGTTCGCGCAGCTCGGCGGGAGAGAGGTACCCGACGGTCATGACGTTGGGTCGGCCCCACGCCTTGACGTCAATCGAGCCGTGCCCGCGCAGGGTGAAATGAACCTGCGGCAGCCGCTCGGCCAACTCGCGCACAAGATGGATGCCTTTTTTGTCCTCATAGCGCCCGACAAACAGCGCCCGCAGCCCGGCGGCCGGGAGCTGCCATTTTTCCTGGAACCGGGTGCGCTCCTCCGCATCAACAAACCGGAAGTCCCGCTGGTTGATGCCGACCGGCGTCATGCGGATCCGGGCGGCATCCAGCCGCGCGTTTTCCATGAACCAATCGCGCACGCGTTCGCTGACGAAGGTAAGCGTCGCACCGCGCCGGGTGGCCCAACGTGCGTTCCAGCAGAGCACCCATTTTTGAAAGCGATTGAGCAGGGCGGATGAGAGCTTGATTACCGGGACGTGCTGCGTGACGACGACCGGCTTCCGCTGGCGCAGCGCGAGGTGCAGGGCGGCCACGGTCAGGCCCGGCGTGAGGCTGTGGGTGTTGACGACATCGTGCTCGCGGATCGTGCGCGAAATGGCCGGCAGCGCCAGCGGGTTGAACAGCGGGATGTCGATGCCCCATTTTTTCTGGAACGTGTTGCCGGCCGGAATCCGGATCGAGCGGGGCTGGGGCGCCGGCTGGGTGGGGGGGATGTCGGACGTGAGCCACGTGGTCTCGTGACCCGCCTCCTCCCAGCAGCGCCGGAGTTCAAGGGCCGCAAACTCGATGCCCCCGGATTCCGGGCGCGGCGGCTGGTAATTGGTTGCCAGCAGGATCTTCATTCGTTGTCGCAGGAAATTAAAGAGATTGGACGGTGGGTGCAATGTGTTTGTTGCCGACAGCGTCGTCGCCTTCGCGCGCCATATCTTCCCCCGGGGCGATGTTCCTAGGGGGGAGCAGGCTTCCTTTTTCAGACCGCACAGCGCCAGCCAGCGGTGCACATGGCGCTGAGATGTCCGCTCACGCTCGTGGGTATGGGACGTGGCAGTTCGGGTGAAGCCGCTATGGTTTCACCGGCTCATCCGGATTGGGCTCCATGTTGTTGTGGATGATCTCAGTGGAGGCGGGATAGCGCACGTCGTCCAAGGTTAACGCCTTGATTTGGCCGATCACATGGCCGGGGATAACGCCGGCCGCATAGGCCACATAGTACCAGGGGAATGCCAGAAATTGGCCGAAATTTCCGCCCACATAAGTCCCGAATGCGGGATATAACTGCCGGTAGCCGGCTTTCTGGTACTCGAGGCTGCCATTCGTGCGCAGATAACCGAGCGCGTCGGATGTGGCTTGCGCCTCCACGTAGAGCGAGAAGAAGGGGATGGCATACGCAAAGGCGTAAGAGCCTTTCCATTTGCGCGGAGCAAAGTCCTTGGCATGGCCGCCTTCGTGCAGCAAGACGGCGGGGAGATCGGAGTAGATGTAAATCGAATTGCTGTACGGATTGTAGGCGTCGCCGCCGAAGAAGCGGCCGGGCAGGATCGTGTAATAGACCAGACTCAATACGCCGAGCGTATATCGCCAACCCGCGCCGACGGCCTTGTTGCGGACGAGCCGCCGCCATTCGTTGGCGACGCTGTAGGTGTTCAAGTACACCTTCACGTTTTGGAGATCGTTGGCCTCCAAATATTCCCGGAGCGCCTGTTCGGTTTCCGGCGAGATATAGTGGCGGTCCATCTTCCAATTCAACAACACGAGCTTGGTCAGCAGGCTGCCGGGCCAGATCCAGTCGGACGCATCGAGGAACGCATAGGGCCGGCCGCGCACAATCTGCGGCTCGCCCGGGGGCAGTTTGTAGGTGTTGGGCGTCTCGATATTCTTGCCGTATTTGTAGGGCAGCGAGGCGCAGCCGGCGCCCAGCATCAGTGCGCTGCCCAGCCAGACCATACCCATCAACCGTTGCCACCCTGCGCGCTCGCGCAGGGTGCCGCTTGTCATTTCTTTGCTTGCATTACTCATGCGCCGTCCCTGCCTCACTCAATCGTCATGCTGTTGATATTGCGGTTGCTTGGACTCGCCCAGCATCCAGGCCAGCGCGCAACCGACCGAATAATTGTTTCGAGTCGTTGCCAGCGGACTGTCCTCGATTGCCGCGCCGGCAATCGTGGTCCAACTCGAATATACCCCAAAGAACAGCCGTTCCGAAAGATCGCGTCCGATGAAAATCGAGAGGGTTGTGCCGTAGTATCCGCCGCGGCTGGCATAAGCTGGGCGGTCGGGGCGGGCATATTCCTCGTCCACATCGTAGAAGTAGCGGTTATAGCGCTGGTCCGTGAAATCCACGCCGGCACGCATTCCCGCCGTCCATTTATCGTGTCCGAATAACATGCGGTTGATGTAGTTCAGGCTGAGACTGCTGTGCCAGCCTTGGTAGCCCAATTGGGCGCTATCGTCCCAGCCGGCGGACGCGACGCCCCGGACCGCGAGTTGGGAGAATACTTTCTGCACGGCGGCGCGCGGGGTAAAATAGACTTTCAGCGCCGGGCCCAGTTCCAGGATGGGATCGCGGCTGGGCATGCCTTCGCGCGCGCCGTCATTGCGAACCGGCGGATTGCCGAAGGCCGAGAGGGACACTTCCCATTGCTCGCGCCGCAGAAACCGGCTGCGCAGTCCTTCGCGATCCGATTTGAAAAATTGGCCCCGATAGATGAAATACGGCAACGGCAAAATCCACCAGCGGTACTGGTCCGAGCCGCGGTAGTAGGGCAGTCGGCCGGCGACATTGAAAAGCCCGAACTCCCAGAGCGCCTTGGGCTGGTTGGCGCGGCCTTCACTCTCCTGCGCGTTGCCCTGCAGCGGCGCTAAAAGACACCCCAGCGCCAAGAGCAGGCCGATTCCGATCGGTTGCGGCAACAAGCGGCATCCGCCGCCAGTCGGCCGGCGTTGCGGATTGTCATTCGTGGCCTTCCTCGTCCGCATGGTGGTGTTCGCGCTTTCCTGGCCGGCTACGCCGGCCGGCCGCGTCCGATCCAGCAGGTCGGATCGGCGGCCAGGAAGTCGCCGCAATAATGATAAGCAAAGCCACGGCAGCCGTAGCATTCATCGTGATAGCCGCAGCTCCGGCAGGGCTCTTTGATCAGTCGGTCCACCTGCCGTAGCGCGCGAATCACGGGCGAGAAGGCGATGATCTCCGCCAGTGTCTGGTGGCGGATGTTGCCGACGCTGATGTCCACGCCGGTGCAGGGGTGCACAAATCCGTTTGAGGTGACCAGCAGATTGTAAAAATGGCGCTGGCATGAAAGCCCCGCGATCGGCGGGTGCGGGTTCCATGTGAAGCCGTACTCCCGCTGGTCAATTGCCAGCAAACGGTTGAATATCTGCCGCAATTGCGGGCGCGTGACGTTCAGGCGGCGCTGTTTGGCGCGTCCCTGAAAGGTGATTACCTCGAAGTACGGACGCATCCCCCGGTCGCGGGCATAGCGCCACATGGACTCGAGTTCTCCGTAGTTCTGCTTGCAGATGATGGTTTCCAGCCCGAGCGCCAGCTCCGGATTGCGCGTATAGCCCGCGGCGATCAGCGCCGCGATGCCGCGATGGATGCGCCGGAATGTGCCGCGCGCGCCCGCCAGCCGGTCCTGCACCGCCGGCCGCAGACTGTTGAACTTGACCACGACCGAAATCCGCCGGCGGGCCAGGAAGCGGGCGACGGCCGGTGTGATTAGCGTGCCGTTGGTGAACAGATTCTGCTGGACCGGCCGGCGGCTGATGTAATCCAGTAATTCCCGGATGCGCGGGTACAACAGCGGTTCGCCCCCCCCGATGACGGTGACGACTCGCGCGCCGAGGCGGATGGCCTGGTCCACCACGCCGCGCAGCTCGGTCAGCGAAAGCTCATTTTCCCGTTTCCGGCCCGAGTTCGCGTAGCAATAGATACAACGCAGATTGCAGGCGCGGCTGGTTTCCAGGTCGAGTGTCAGCAGGCGGTTATGGCGCACGGCGTCGCGGATTTCCGCGCGGGTGAAGTGCAGTCCGTAAATTTTTTCCGGCGATTTAAGTTGATTGGCCATGCGCTTCAAAGATCGTCGTTCCAAAACCGCGCGCGTAGCGCTGGTTCATTTCAAAACGGTTTATTTTGCCATAAAACGACGTCCATAGCGCAATATATTTCGCTTGTAATTCATCGGGGCCAAGTTGCCGGGGCTGAAAGACCGGATGCGCGCCGTTGTACCGCTCCCAATCGGTGGTGAGCAGGCGGCCGGCGGCCCGCAATTCCGCGAAGCGGCGCGTGCCCGGGAATGGCGTGTGGATCGTGAACTCCGCCAGGTTGGCGCGGATGCGCCCGCAGAAATCATGGATTAACGGCTCGACATCCGCCGGGTCGTCATCGTGGCCGAGCGTGAAGGTGCTCATGGTCTCGATCCCCAGCTCTTTGAGCATGCGCAGCTTTTCGATCAGTTGCGGCTGGATCAATTCGTCCTTCAACGGACACCGCAGACCGAGCACAAGATAAATTTGGGCGCATCCGGCCTGGCGCAGCAGGCGCGCGAACGGCTCCGTCAGCGGCGTCACCATGAACGGGTAGGCGGCCAGGAAAAACAATTTGCGCGGCCGCTGCGCCGCCAGTTGCTCCAGCATCGAGAGGGTGTAGCGACGATTGACCGGGTCGTGAAAGAGCAGGTTTTCGTCCGCGAAGTAGAAGCAGGCTTCGGGCAGGGCCCGGATATCCTCGAGCACCGCCGGGATCGGTTTGAACCAGAGCGCCGCGCCGTGCATGCCGGGCAACACGCAAAACGGGCAGTCGCACGGGCAGCCGCGCGCGGTCTGCACGATGCCGGCCTTCAGATAGCCCGACGCGGCGAACAATTCGCGGCGGGGTTGAACAAACGGCGCGTCCGGAACGCCGTCATAGATGCGCGCCAGCCGCCCCTGCCGGAAATCGTCCAGGATGGTCGGCCACAGTTCCTCCACCGGGCCGCGCACCAGGGTGTCCACGTGCGGCCGCGCGTCGTCGGGCGCCACGGATGGGTGAATGCCGCCGGCGATCACCGGCACTCCGGCCGCCCGGAAATGGTCGGCGATTGCATGCGCGCGCGCGGCTTGCGGCGTAAAATAGCTTAAGGCAACCAGGTCGGGGCGCGCGTCGAAGTCCACCGCCGTGACATGTTCGTCCGTCAGGGTGACCTCTATCCCGTCCGGCACCGCGGCGGCCGCCGCCGGAATGCCGAGGCCGGCCATCCGAAAACTGCCGATCTCATACCCGGCGAGCGTTGCCCGCAGCTCCGGGTAGTCCTCCAGCAATTTGCGCCAGCGCGGGAAGATGAAGTGAATATGCATTCGGCTAATCCCCGTCGCGAACCAGCCGGCGGTCGGTTCCCTGGTGGCGCCGGTCAATGAACACAAGTTTCTTGCGGTAACCCGGCGGATGCGCCAGCCGCTGGATGTTCTCGCGCGTGTCGCATTCGATCCGCGGCCGGAAACGCAGGGTGGCCGCCAGCCGCTCGGCGAGCGGGTCGGGATCCAGGGTCGTGGCCGCCACGATCCGCACCCGGTCGCCGTGATGCTCGTCGGATTCGGCGATGATGACGAAACTCTCGATTTCCGGGATGCCGGACAACGCCTCGCTGATGGCGGCGGGATAGACCTTGGTGCCCTTGATCTTGAGCATCTGCCCCTCGCGCGCCAGCACGGGGCCGAGGCGTGGCGAGTGCCGACCGCAGCGGCAGGGCGCGTCCACGACAAACGCGATGTCGCCGGTTCGGTAGCGAAGCAATGGTGTTCCCTCGGCGTTCAGCGGCGTGACGACGAGCGCGCCCGGTTCTCCGGGCGGGCAAGGCGCGCCGTGTTCGTCAAGGATTTCCACATACACCATGTCGGGGTGAATATGCGTTCCGCAACCGTGGGCGCATTCGCTCATTGAGCCGGTCATCTCGCTGTTGCCGTATGAGCCGTATAGTTCAATGTCCCAGATTTCCCGGATGCGTCGCGCGACCGCGTTGGGTTCGAGTTGCGCCGTGCGCAGATTTTCGCCGACCAGCACGGCTCGGCGCAGTTCGAGCTCCGCGCGCGGCCGGCCCTCGCGCGCCCATTCGCGGGCCAGCGCCAGCAGGAACGAGGGGACCGTGACGATGCCGGTCACACGGTTGCGCCGCATGATCTCGAGCTGGCGCGCCGGGTTGGCCGGTCCCTGGCGCAGGACCGCGCAGCCGATGCGTTGCAGCCCCAGGTAGTAGGCCAGGCCGGCCATGAAGAGCGTGTCCATGGTCACGGCCAGTTGCACCGTGTCCCCGGGTGCGAAGCCGGCGGCGCGGAAGGCGTATGCTTCGCAGATGGCCAGCTTTTCCAGATCGCCGCGCGTGAGATACAGATTGATCGGCGCGCCCGAGGTGCCGGAGGTGGCGACGATCTCGCGCAATTCCGCGGGCGGGCAGGCCCGGAAGGCATCGTTTTCACGCTCCAGGTCGGCGCGGGTAGTCAACGCGATGTCGCGCAGCCAGCGCGCCAGGTCCGCCGGATCGGCCGGCGGCGGCCGGCCGGCCAGGCGCCGGCGGTAGAACGGCGAGCGCTCCACCGTGTAGCGCGCCTGTTCGAGCAACCGGGCGCGGGTGAACGCTTGCTGCTCGGCGCGCGGGCGGAACTCCAGTTGGTCGTCATACATCGGCATGCATTCGTTTCCCTTCCAGCCGCCGGGTGAACCCCGGCAGAATCACCAGCGTGGCCAACAGACAGGCCGTCATGCCTATCGTAACAAACAACCCCATCAGCGCAACGCCGCGAAACGACACCGTCAGCAGCGAGCCGAAGCCCAGGCAGGTGGTCAGTGTGGTCAGGCCGATCGGGGCGACGGTGCGCAGAAAGGCGGTGCGGGTGGCGCGGGTCTCGCGGAAGGCCTGCATGAAATGCACGCCATCGTCAATGCCCAGGCCGAAGAGCAACCCGATGACCGGCAGGTTGAAGAAGTTGAACGAAAGGCCGGCCAGACCGAGGATGGTGAAGGTGATCAGCAGGCCGAAAACCAGCGGCGTCAGCACCAGCAGCGTGCGCACCGCGTCGCGCATGTGCAGCCACAAGATGCCGAATACCAGCAACAGGGAGACCACCGCGGCGCGCAGGCTGTCGGGGATGACGCGGGCGCGGATGCGCGCCACCAGCAGATTGCCCGAGATGGCTTGCGCGGCGGCGCCGCGTTGCTCGGCTGCGCGTGCCAGATCCGTGGCCTGTCGCGCCGTCCAGGGCCGGCCATTGGTCTGGGTGGCCATGATAAAAAAACGGCCGCGATCGTCGGAAAAGAACGGGCGCACGAGAGGCAGATGGTACAAGTTGGTTTCCCAGAAGCCCGGCTGATAAGCCCGGAAGAGCGCTTGGATATAATCGTCATATTCCGCTTGCGCGCGCCACTCGTTCTCCGCCAGCGCGCGCGCGAATTCGCGCACCGCGCGCGCCGGGCTTAGGCCTTGCGCGCGGCTGGCCACGCGGAACGCCGCCCGCTGGCGGTCCAGTTGACGGGCGGCGGGCAGCAGCATGAAGGGCGATTTCCACTGTGCGCCGGCCAGCAGCGGTTCAAGCGCGTCCTGCAAAGCTGAGTCGGCGGCATAGCCACGTGACGCGACCTCGAGGATCAGGCCGTCCGCCAGGTTGTCGGCGCCGGGCGCGGCGGCCATGTCCTGCAACACTTGGCTGGCGCGGGGTAGGAACATACGGAAGTCGGACTCGAAGTAAAAGCGTCGCGCGGCCAGCGGGAGCATCAGCAACGGCAGAATCAGTGCCGGCCAGAAGACGCGCGCGCCCAGCCGGTACAAACCCCGGCGCAGGGGCGTTTCGGCCGCGGCAGGGGGCAGGTCCGGGCGCAGCAGCAGGACGGCAAGCGGGAACACAAACCAGGCGGCGAGGAGGGCCAGCAGGATGCCTCCGCCCGCGATCACTCCCAACAGGTGGAATGATTTCATGCCGGTGAAGAGGATGGACAGAAAGGCCGCCACGGTGGTCAGCGCGCCGCTGATGACGCCGCGGCCGGTCGTTTGCAGGACGCGGGCCAGCCGTTCGACTTCCGTTCCGGCTTCCAGCCGGTAGCGGGCCATGAAATGGATGCCGAAATCCACGCCCAGCCCGACCAGCATGGCGACGGACATCGCGGCAATCAGGTCAATGGTGCGGCAGGCCAACGCGTATGCGCCGAAGGTCAACGCGAGCGCGAATAATACCGGCAGCAGGACGCACAGCAAAGCGCGCACGCTGCCGCGATAAACCAGCAGAAAGGCGGCCAGGATCGCGACAGCGGACAAGACCACCGAGAGGACGATGTCGCGCTGGACCGCAACCAGCAACTCCGCGCGCAGGAATGCGCTGCCCGGCATGCGGCAGACCAGGCCGTGCGCCGCCGCATCGGTTCGCAGCCGTTGCATCAGGTCGGCCAGCCGGCGCAGGCCGCCCGCGCCCAAATCCCGCTCACGGGGTATGGCAATTACCAATTGCGTGCGCTGGTCGGCGGAAACAATCGCGCCATCCTGGAGCGCGAATCCCGCGTGCCAGGCCAGCGCGGGCAGGGCCAGTTGCCCCGCCTGCAGCGGATCGGCCCGGATGCTGTCGGCCAGCATGCCGCCGGCCGGCGTGAATAACAGTCGTTCATCCGCGCGCAGCATCTCCCGCATGCCCGCCGGCGTCAGGCGGCGCGCCATTTCCACCGCGCCCGTTTCGCCGGCGAAGGCCAGCAGCATGGCCGGTTCCGCCGCTCGCCCCGGCTGGTCCAGACCCGCGATAACCTCGGCAAACAGACCTGAGGCGCGGATGGTTTCGAGCAATTCGGCGATTGCGGCGGATCGGGTTCGCGCCGGTTCACCATCGGCCGGCGTGAACAGGAAGGTCAATCCCATGGCCCGACCCAGTTGGTCAATCAGGTCCAGCGATTGGCGGAACTCAGGATCGGCATAGGGGAAAAGCCGGCGCCAATCCGTCTCTACCTCCAGGCGCGAGGCGAGGCGGAGGCCGCCGGCAATGACCAGCACGGCCAGCGCGGCCAGAGCCAGGCGGTGGCGCCGCAGAAAACGGATGTAAGTTTCCATGCGCCAGGTATGTTAGCAGAATGGCGCGCAGCCGACAAAGAGCGGAAAAAAACGCGCCCGCGAATGCCATATTCCGTCGCGCGGCGGTGTTCAGGCGGGACGCGCCACCAGCCAGCGCCAGGCGTCGGCTGCGGTCTGGACCAGCGCGGTGGACGTTCCGGATGCCGCCAGCCGGGCGCAGTCCAGCAGTTCGGCCATCCGGGTTACCATGAATCCCTGTTCGTTCTGCATGACGTCGTCGCCGATCGGAGAGGGTTCCAGGTCCAGCCCGGCCGCCGGGGCGGTTGAGTAGGCGCTGCGGACGATGCGCCGCACGCCGGCCGCGCGCGCAGCGGCCAACGCCGCCGGCGCCGCCGCTGCCGCGCAGAATACCGGGCGTTCGATCGCCACCGCATGCGGGCCGGAAGGGGGTGCGATGGACCACACCGTCGCGATTGCCCCGTTGCGAAAATGTTGGCCGGGTATATCGGGACAGCGCGCCAGAAGCGCGTCGGCCAGGTTGGAGAATTCCTCACTGACGCAACAAACGGCTTGCGTCCAGGCGCCGCTGCCCGCCAGCAGGTAAAGCAGGTCCAGCGCCTCGTAGAAATGCGCCAGGCCCGGGTTGAGCGCGTACATGGGCCGGTTGGTTTTTAGCGCCAGCGAAATGTGGGTGGGCACGATGTTCAACACGGATTCGGCGAACAGCATGGGGCTGACCAGTTGCGGGTCCGGCTCCGTCATCAACTGGCGGCAGAAATCCTCCGAATAAATACACGGTCCGTTGTGCGATAGTCCGACCACGCCCATTTGCGCCGATTCATCACGGCTGGCACCGGCGCGGGCGAGCGCCGCGCGCAACGCCTCGATTGCGCAAGCCACCATACGGTCCAGACGGCGCGTGTCATACTGGATGACGGGTTCAGCCGGGTCGGTTGCCGGTTCGTCAGCGTTGAGCTGCGCGGACCAGGAACAGGGGTCGCCGTGATATGCATGGGCGCGCAGGTAGAGAACGGAGACGGCGCTCATGGCGTGGCCTCCGCGAACAGCAACGCCGCGTCGGTGCCGCCGAAACCGTAGGACGTGGAAAGCACATGCCGGACCCGCATCGGCGCGGCGGCGCCGAGAATCAGCCGGCCCGTCGCGAGTTCGGGAATCGCCCGCCGCGTGTTGATGGTTGGCGGCACCACCTGATCGCGGATGGAGAGCGCGGAAAAAATGGCCTCGATGATGCCGGCCGCGCCCAGCGTATGTCCGATGGCGCCTTTATTGGCGGTCACGGCCGGGCCCGCGCCGGCTGCGAACACGCGCGTGATGGCGCTGGCTTCCATCAAATCGTTGTTAACCGTGCCCGTTCCGTGCGCGTTGACGGAGTCCACTGCCGCGGGGTCCACGCCCCCGGCGGCCAGACACGCGCGCATCACGTGTTCCGCGCCCGCGCCGCTTGGTTGTGGCTTGGTCACGTGATAGGCTTCCGTGTGGGCGGCGTAGGCGCGCAGTTCCGCCAGCGGCCGGCGGCCGGCGGCGCGCGCCGCGCCGGCAGTCTCGAGCAGCATGACCCCGGCGCCCTCCCCGAGCACCAGGCCCTGGCGCTCCGGGTCGAACGGTCGGCAGGCGTCCGGCGCGACCAGCCGGAGCGCCTGAAAGCCACCAAAGACAAACTCGGAAATGATGTCGTAGCCGGCGGCGACGGCGCGATTGCCGGCGCCGTCGCGAATGGCCGCCAGGGCCAGCCCGACGGCGTTTGCGCCAGAAGAGCAGGCATTGGTGACCAGCAAGGGTGTGCGCCGGAAACCAAACCGTTCGCGCAAGCGGCAGCACTGCATGAAGGGGATGTAATCCTTGAGCAGGCGGGCGTCGGCGCGATCGAGTCCGCCGGCTAAAAATTGGCGATAAAAACGGCAACCGTTGTCCATGCCGCCGAGGGTGGAGGCGACAAAAATCGGCGCATCGAGAAAATCGGCGCCGGTTCCAGCCAACGCCTCCGCCGCGGCAGCCAGCAGCAGCCGCGTGGCCGCGTCCAGCGAATCGGGCATGGGCAGGCCGGGCTCGGGCAGGGGGCCGACCGGACAAACTGCGCGATGCTTGAAGCGCGCCGCGTTGAAGCGCTGCGCCTCGCCTTGGCCCGAGTGGCCGGCGCAGAGACGGCGCCAGTTCTCCGCGACGCCGGCGCCGAGCGCAGTGATCAGACCGCAAGCAGTTATCCAGACCGGTTCAGGATGGTTCATGCGATGTCATCGTATCGAAGTTGACCCCCGTGCGGGAAGCGCATAAATATGTCCGTTGCAAGCCGGATTTCGGCTGCTTGCATGCCCCGTCCAGTGACCATTAAAGATGTTGCCCGCGCCGCCGGTGTGTCGCATCCGACGGTGTCGCGGGTCATTCACGGGACGGGACGCATGGCCCCGCGGACGCGCGCGCGGGTGCGGGCCGTGATGGCGCGGTTGGGGTATCGGCCCAATCTGCTGGCGCGCGGACTGGTATTGAATGAAACCCGCGTGATGGCGGCGATCGTGCCCGATCTCAACCCGCACGTCCTGCCGATCCTGCGGGGTATCGCCGATGAATGTCGGCGCAATGAATATGCCCTCATGGTTTCCTCCACGGAGTATTGGACGGACGAACTAGCCGCTTACCAGGCGGTCGCGGATAATTGGCGGGTGGACGGCGTCATTCTCTACAACGTGGTCTATCGTCCCGCGCCGTCCGCGGCCGAATTGGCCATTCTCAAACAGGGTATCCCCTGCGTTTTTATCAACAAATATCTGCGCGCGCGCGCAGTGGATTCGGTTAGTGTGGATAACGCGGCCGCCGTCCGCCTGGCCGTGGACCATCTCGTGGAACTGGGCCACCGCCGCATCGGTATCCTCAACGGCAGTCGGCTGGCGGTGGATGGCGTGGAACGGTTGGACGGGTTTCGCCGGGCCCTGGCGGCGCAAGGATTGGTGTTTGATCCGTCCATTTGCGGCGACGCCAACTTCTCCGACACGGAGGCGTTCGAAGAGATGCGCCGCATCCTGCGCGCGCGCCGTCCGCCGACGGCGCTGTTCTGCGCAAACGACCTGATGGCGATCGGCGCCTGTCGGGCCGCCGCGGCCGCGGGTTTGGCCGTGCCGCGCGATCTCTCCCTGGTGGGGTTTGACGATATCGAGGCCGGCCAGTTTCACCGGCCGGCCATCACGACCTTGCGCCCGCCGTTGCGCGATCTTGGCCGCCGCGCATTGGAGTTGCTGGTGGCCCGGATTCGGGAACCGGCGCGGCGACCGGAGCAGACGGCGCTGGCGGCCAAGCTGATTGTGCGCGATTCGACGGGTCCATGCCCGGCCCGTTTCACGGGGCGGCCCGGACGGTCACGGGCAGGCTCGGGAACATGAGCGTGTGATGGGTTGACGCCACGGGCGCGCCGTTGAGCTGGAGCGCGCGCGCTTCGGCCGCGTCCGGCGGCAGCCGCAGGTGGAAGCCCGCCGGCGGCGCGCAGTCGCCGGTCACCTCAATGGTTACCTCTTGCGCGGCGCGTTGCATGGTGAATGAGATCGGCCCGTAGCGGGTCGGTAAATCCAGCACCCGGACGCCCGCGCCATCCAGCCATTCCGGTTTGATGCCCGCCCCGATGACCAAGCCGCCATCCTCCTCATAAACAAACAACCCGCGAATGCTGTTGATCAAGTCGGCGCCGACCCAGGTATGCGGCATGTCGCCAATGTAGCAGGGAAACCGCGGCTGGCTGTGAACCACTTCGGCCAGGTGCCGCCAGCCGGCAGGCCGGCGGCAGGCGAGCATAAAATCGAGCAGCCGCAGGGCCCGTTCTGCCTGGCCGAGATACAAATAGGCCAGCACGGTTCGGATTTCATAGGGTGTGAAGACGAACTCCGCGCCTGGCGCGAAGCGTTTCGATAAATCCTGGTAGAACAGATCAAAGGTGCGGGTAGTGGCAGGTTGGGGCATATTGTCCTTTTCCCCGCAATAAACGATTCCGGCCGCCGTGGAAGTGGGGTCGTAGTCGCCTTTTTCCGCGCAACCGGGCACGTAATCCACGCCGTGCTGTTGCATGGCCAGGGTGATCGAATCGTACACCCCGCTTTTCAAGATGTCGTACTGCCGCTGCATCCAGTCCACGCTTTCGGAGTCGTCGAGGATGCGGGCAATTTCCGCGCCGGCGCGCCAGCCCGCCAGGGCCCAGAAGTCGTCCCAGTACGAGTGGGCCAGCCAATAGCCTTCGTGGCTGCGGGACTCGGGCAGGATGTTGTAGAACACGCGCCGCGCCGGATCGTCGCGGTATTCGGGCGTGGCGCGCTGTTCGCGGAGTTGCTGCAGGAACATCAGCGCGCGCAGCACGCGCGGATACATTCGCCGCAGGAATGCCGCATCGCGCGTGAAATGGTAATAGGCCAGCAGGGTGTGGATGAATTCGCCCTGACTGTCGTATTCATGCAGGCCCTGCTTTTCCTCCCAGAGCGGATCTTCCGCCTTGTTATCAATAATGGGCGGGATCTCACCCGAGTCGAACTGGAACGAGCCCATCCATTGCAAAAAATCGCGGATTTCATCCTGCAGACCCATCTCCAACAGGGCGAGCGCCGCGACCCCGCCGTCGCGCATCCAGGCCTTGTCGTAACTGCGCGAGCCCGGCTGGAAGCCCGGGCCGTCCTTGGTGATCAGATTGTACGCCACGTTGGCCTTGAGCGTGTCGATCAGGTCCGGGTCGGGAATGGAAATACGGATGCCGGCCAGCCGCTCGGTCCAATAAGCGCACACGTCGCGCAGCATTCCGGCGTAGGCGGTGTCTGCCGCCGCCGCCGGCATGTCCGGTTGCAGCGCGCAGGCGCTGTCGGGATGCAATGGCGTTGCGATGTAGATCGTGCGGACCGCTCCGGGGGTCAGGTTGAAAACGTACTCCGCTGCCGCGGAAGCGAAACCGGCCGCGTCGTCGGCTGTCTGCGCCTCCGGCAACCGGCCGCGCGCGACGTCGTCGGCGATGTCGCCCTCGACCGGCGCGCCGATCTGGTAGGTGCCGCCCCTGGCTCCGAACCGGTCCGGCCGCGTCGCGAAGATGACGCGGTGTTCACCGTCGAGCTCCGCGACGCCGTCGCGGTAGCGGATGGAATGCAGCGGCGCAAAACCGTCCGTGCCCATTTGCCAGGGGGGATAGAACTGCATCGGGTGGAGCACGAGATACAGGCGGCCGGTGATGGTTTCCGCGCCCGTATTGGTGAGCGTGTAGGCGGCATAGGCGGTTGAGTTTGAACCGCCATGCGCGAGCAACTGGATGTCCAGTTGCAGGCCGAGGATGCGCCAGCGGACTTCCGGCACCGGCAAACAACGGTCCTTGAGCGTCTGGGTGATGTCCGCTTCCTGGCGGGTGATCAGCCGGTCGCCGAGGCGCAGCAGCGGCATCAGGGTGAAGCCGCGTTTGTGCGGTTCCAAGGTTCCATCCTCGCCGAGTGCCGCCTCGCGCGTATCCTCCGGCGTGCCGGTGATGGTCCAGTAGGCCTGTTCGTTGGACAGCCAGCGCGGATAGCATCCGGGCCGGGCGCGCGCCGCGAGCTGGTAAAAGCGGGTCGGCGTCATGGCCTCGTCCGGCGCGAGCAGTTCCAGTTCGCGGATGCTGAATCCGCGGCCGGTGGCGCTGGCGCGGCAATGCACACGCAGAAAGCGGGCCTCGGATTCCTCCAGCAGGATTCGTTCCTCACCTCCGCGGCCCTGTTCGGACGTGAACACCGGGTACCAGTTCAGGCCGTTGGCCGAAAGTTCGACGGCGTAGGCGGCGGCGTAGTCATCGCCCCAGACAATACGCAGCCCGCCGCAGGCTTTCTGTCCGCGCAGGTCCAATTGGACCCAGGCCGGATCGTTTGCGCTCGATTGCCAGTAAGTTTGCATATCTCCATCCATGCTGTTGGCGGGTTGACCGGCGGGGGTGGCGGATGAGGCGGTGGCGACAAACGCTTCGTCGGGGTGGCGGATTTCCAGTTCCGCGAGGGCATAGCCCTCGCGGGTGGCTTGGGCGACGCCCTGGATGCGCACGGCGCGGGCGGTTTGCGCGGCGAAATTGATTTCCTGCCGCCCGCTTTCCCGGTCGCGCACGGCGCGGACCGTGCGCCAGGTCGCGCCGTCGGGCGAGACCGCGATGTCGTAATCGCCGTGGAATTCCCAGTTCAGATTCAGACCCGCAAGCGGGGTGGGGGCGTCAAATCGCACCGCCAGCCATTCGCCGTCGCGGGACTGGCTCCACCATTTCGTCGCCGGGTTGCCGTCCACAGCGGCCGCCGGCGGATGATTGGTCGCGCGCATCGAAGAGGCGGTCGCCGTCATTCGCGGTTGTGGCGTCCGCGCGGGGAGCGGCACGAGATCCAGGCGGCTGATTTCCACGACGCCGGTCCCGCCCGATCCGGCGGCGACGGCCAGTTCAAGACCGCGCAGCTGCTTCAACGGGTGGTCCGGCGCGGGGCCCCAGCCGAATCGGAAATCCCGCCGCGCGGCCACGGCGGTCGTCCAGTTCGTGGTCAGCGCCCGGCTGCGCCATTCCCGCAAGTGCGTGTTGCCCGCCGCGTCCAGCAGCTTGAGTTCCAGGTTGTTGCGGGGGCCGGCGCCGCGCCATTCCAGGCGTAATTCATAATTATCCGGCAACGGGAAATCGAGGTCGCGACGGGCGACCACATACAGTTTTTGGGGCCCCAGGTCGTATTCCAAGCGCACGCCGGGCGTTCCGTCGGTCGGCGCCCTGACGCGCAGCGCGGTGCCCGCCGGCTGAATGATCGTCCAATCCGCCGGCGCGCCGATCAGGCTCGCGGACGGTTGCACGGCGGCCGCGCGCGCGGTCCATTGACCGACCGCCGCCAGCGCGGCGATCCGCAGACAAACGAATGACTTGTGCAGCATGCCGGTCATAATGAGCACACGTGTGCTCAAAGGCAAGTAAATAAATTGGCTTGATGGAGCGGGTCGCTGGCGGGAGTGCCGTCCGGAATCTGACGCGGGGCGGCGATTCCCGCGCCGGGTCATGGTTGCATACTGCTGGATCACGGCGCGCCGCGCAGCCGTTATGGTACGCGCACGCCTATCGGATTACCGAAAGGCCGCATCGCCGGCGGCCTGGCCATTAGGCCGCCGGCGCACGCGCGTGGGTTCGATTGGCGGTAGGGCATCGCCGCCGAGCATCGGATCGGGTCAGCCCGGCCGCGGGTTCTTGACGCCGCGCGGAAGCCGGTTATTGTAGAGACCGGAGCATTTGATGACGGCTATCGCTTATCCGCCCATTGACGCGCGTGACTTGGAGAAATATTCGTCTGCGGTCACGCTGTCGGATATGGAGATTTTCATCTATCCCGAATTGCTCTACAGCCTGGTGCTGGCGAATATCATGTCGCCGCGGATCTGGGCATGGCGGCAGGACGATTGGTTCCGGAAACTGGACCGGATGACGCCCTATCGCCGTGTGCTGCGCCTCAAGCAATACATCATTGACCACTACGAGTTCAACCTGGACCTCGATACGTGGGGCCTGACGACGCAGGAGCGCGAACTGGCGCGATTCCAGTCGCAGTTGAGCGCGGCGCAGATCGCGCAGAGCAATGCGCTGTTTGGGTACGAGGGGGACCGGTACTATTTCGAACTCGATATCCGGCGGCATTTCGGCCTGGACCGATACGATCGAAACGTCATCCCGTACTGGAAGACCGAAACGGTCGAGGCGATGGACGCCTTTCGCTTCCGGCCGGGCTACTCGACCGGGGCGGGGGAGTGCGTCTCGCTCGCCACGCTTTACGCCGCGGCGCTCTTTGTGGTCTGCGGCGTGCCGCTGACGGACATCTTCCTGATGGCGACGCCGCTGCACTCGCAGAACTTCATTGATGTGGAGGACGGCATCCTGACCAACAATCGCCGGGTGGTGACAAAGGCCATGTGGTTCAACGGCACGGAACTGACCGATAAGGCCCAGCGCGCCCTGCGGCACGAACAGGTGACGATCGTGGCGCACCACACCGGCTACATCCATCTTGTCTATCCTGACGCCACGATCCAACCCGCCGCCTACGAGCGGTTCCGCCACCGGTTGCGCGCTTTTCTGCGGCAGGATTTGAACATGGAACGGCTGGCCAACTACCTGCGGCAGAACTCGAAGCTGCAACGCTGTTTCCAGATCATGCACATCTATGGCGGCAAACCGCGCTATATCCAGGCGGAACGGGTGTACAGCTATGAGCACTCCAGTTCCTACCGCGTCAGCGACGCCACGCGCGACAAGTTGCTGGAGGAGATTGATGAAGATGAGTTCTATCCGCAGATGATTGACGGGCGCATCCCGTTGAACAAGTTCGAGGATTTTTTCCGGCTGAACCGCATTGATCTGGATAATCCGGCGGATGTCGAGCGCCTGGCCCGCGAGTTCACCTGCTACAACGCGCACGCCCGGAACATTGTCGCCGACCTAACCCGCTTCCTGCGGCTCGAACCGCGCCTGCCGGACGCCGGCCGCGAGCTGAATTATGTCGCGGCGCCGCCGATCGAAATCACCCCGGCGATGTCGCGCGAGGATATTGTGCAATACCTCGAAACATTGCGCGGCCGCTTGCCGACGGCCGATCTGGCCTTTTACGCGCTAAGGGATTTCGCGCGGACGGACTGGGCGCCGTTCATCAAGGCTGCCTTGGAGCGCAATCCCGTGTCCATCAACGGCGCGCGGGATTTGACGGATGACCAGGTGGCGGAACGGTTGGCCGGTCTGCCGAACGAGTCCATCTATGACGGCGCGCGTATGGCCCAGCCGGACGAGGTCTGGAACTTCGGACGCGGCGACGGGTTTGAGCGCGCGCTGTGCCTGGCGAATATCTGGCGGGCGCGGCGCCCGGAGGAGGCTCTCGAGATCGAGTCGCGCGCGGGTCAGGTCGAATTGCGCGCCGGCGCGCGACGCTGGGGTTGGCCGACCTGCAAAGGGTTGACCGGGACGCGGCAGTTGCCGGCCGCCGTCACACGCTAATCCAGAAGTCCAGGTTGAACGGTTCAGCCAGATATTTGGGCGCGACCACCTGGGAGAAATTCCGCACATGGGATTGGTGCAGATGTTGTTCGCACGCCGGCCGATCGCGCCATTTCATTAGAAGGAGGTATTCGCCCGGGTTGCGCTTGGACTTGAGTATCTCGTACAGCAGGCAACCGTCTTCCTGGCGGGACTGCGTGATCAACTGGCGCAGGCTGGTTTCGAGGCCGGCTTCTTGCCCGGACTTGGCGCGGCACACAACTGTGGCGGTGACCGTGTTGGCTGATGTCATGGTAGGATCCCCCCGGTTGCCCCAATTGTAAATGACCGGCTATCGTATTGTCTATGCGGAAAAGCGGGTCCAGAGGCGGATGACTCCATGCTCCTCGGCGCCGGGCGCAAGCACCCGCGCGCCCAGAACGGTGTTGAGCGCGTTCGGGAATCCCATCCAGGGTTCAACGCAGAAAAACGCCTGGTCGGGCATGGTGTACAACTGGATATACTTGAACAGATTGGGATCTTCAACGCCCTCGGCCGTCAAGTGCAGCGACCAGCCGTCCGGGAAACGCAGCGCGATTTCCCGGTCCGTCGCCACAGTGGTGAGTTGCTCGTTGAGGTCCGGGTCGCCGACGCTTACGGGCGGGCGGGGCGGTTCCCGTTCGCCGATCAGGTCGGTGTAATCGCGGTTGTAGACAAACCGGCGCGCCGGTTTGTAATCCAAGCGCACCTCCTCCTTGCCGCGGCCCCGCGGCGGGGTCCGGAAGTAGGGATGGAATCCGGCGTAGTAGGGCATCGGGCGGGCGCCCTTGTTGAGCACGCACAACTCGCCGAACAGCGCGCCGGGCTCGACGCGATAGCGGAGTTGGATCTCAAACGGAAAGGGGTAGTTTGCCCGTGTCTCTTCCGTGTCCGACAGCCCCAGGACAATTTCATCGGCGCGCTCGTTTTCCAGCACGTCCCAAGGCAGATAGGGCGCAAACCCGTGAATCGGCAATTGGTACCGGCGGCCGTTATACAGATAGGCGCCCTCCGCGCCGCCGCGGGCGAGCCGGCCACAGATGGGGAAAAGGAAAGGCCAGCCGCCCGGGATGATGCCCGCGCGATTGGGTTCCCAGAAGAACGGGTGCTGGAACAGCAGTTCGCGCGGTTGATCGCCAACCGGCATGACCAGCGAGGCCCCGACTCCGCCTTTTCCCGGCACAAAGGCGGCGCGGGTCATCCCGTCCGCCGCCATGATCGTCCACACCTCGAATCCGTTTTTGTTTTCGACTGTGGCCATTACCGCGTTTCCTTCCGGGAAGCCGAAGCCGCCGCGGGGCGCCGGAACTGTCGGCAGCAAACGCCGGCGGCGCGGAACAGGCGCCGGGCCTGCGCCGAGAAATGATACGCGTGTTCGTAAACCACTTCGCGCAACCCCGCGTTGATAATCATTTTCGCGCACAACAGGCAGGGACTGATTGTGCAATACAGCGTGCCGCCCCGCACCGCGATGCCGTGGTAGGCGGCTTGCACAATGGCGTTTTCCTCCGCGTGCGCGCAGATGCAGTCGCCGAGGCGCGCCCCCGAGGCGGCATCGCCGGCGCAGCGCGGACAGCCGCCGTCGAAACAGTTGCGGATGCCCTTGGGCGTGCCATTGTAACCGGTGGAGATGATGCGCCGCTCCAGCACGATCAGCGCCGCGACCTGCCGCCTCCGGCAGTTGCTGCGCCGCGCCACCACGTGCGCGATATCCATGAAATACGTGTCCCAATCCGGCCGCCGCGGATCGCGTTCAACTGGCTGGCTCCCGCCGCGCCTGGGTCCTGATCTACGCTTGCTGATGGCTCGTTCGATCCTCTTCAACTAGGAATCCCTCTTTGGAAACAAACGTAAAATGGCCGGGGCCACGTCGGCGATGCTGCGCAGCCGGCGAAATGGCGCGCGCGCGTTAAATCCAAGCGCGACAAAGGGAACGGGATTCAGGGTGTGCCGGGTTGTCGCGGAATCCTCCAGGTTGCCGTGGTCGCTGGTCAGAATGAAGTAATGGCCCGGTTTGCGGGCGAAGACAGCGGCCCGCTCAAGGAATTGGTCAAGTTCGCGCAGGACGCGCCGGACATCGTTCGCATCGCCTTTGTGCGCGAAGATGTCGGTCAGGAAGTACTCGAACAGCGTGAAATGATGGCGGACCGCGATGCGCATCAAGTGGCGGGCGGCGGTGCGGGGCGTGATGAAGGGCCCCGTGTAACCGCGGTCGCGCAACAGGCGCCGTGTGAGGTCCTGGTAAACGGCGTCGCCGTTGAGCATCATCGCGGCATCCCGCACCTGGCCAAAAGCGGCGAGCGCGGCCACGGTGGTGACGGACTGCCGGCGGCGCTTCTGGACTTCGGTGAGGTCGCGCAGGTAATAGGCGTTGGCAAAGGTGGCGGTGTAGCCGCGGTCGCGCAGCCGGCTGAAAATATTGTGTTCGCGGACCAGCGCCTTGAGGCGCGGGCCGGGGAAGCCTTCAACATGGCGGCCCATCAGCCGCGCCGCGTTGACGCCGGTGAGCAGTGCGGCCTGACCGGTGGCGCTCTGCGGCAAACCAGGCACCCCGAGCGTGGCGTCCAGCGGGATGGCGGTCCTTTCCAACAGGCCCGCGAGAAACGGGCAGGCCCCGCTCAAAAGCGGGTTTCGGCGCGGGTCGGCGGCGCCGAGCCCCAGGCCGTCCACGAAAACGAACAAAACTTTGGGTGGTTCCACCATGGGCGGGAAGGTAGCGCAATGCGCGGAACCGCGCAAGGCGGGATCCCGCGCGGTTAGTCCGATCCGATGAATGAAAGCGGAGAGCGGGGCCGCCCCCCGGTATGCGGCCGGAACGGCGTGCCACGGGGAGGGGCGCGCGGGTGGCCGGCTCGCTTAACGCATCAATTTATCCCGTGCCGGGTTCCGCCTGCACGTACTTCTTCACCGTGCGGCGATCCAGTCCAGTTCGGCGGGCGACCGCCTCGTAAGTGCCGAGCCGGGTATGCAGCAGGCGGCAATAGCCGGCAAGTAACTCGTCCGCGGTCAGGCTGCCGGCATCGAGCCCGGCGCCCAGTTCCGACCGCAGATCCGGGGCGGCCGGCCGGAGATCGCCAATGTATTCCCGCTTGAGCAGCACCCGCCGGACGGCCTGTTCGAGTTCGCGGACATTGCCGGGCCAGGCATAGGCGGGTCCCGGACTCTTTTCCAGGGCCGCCACCACGATCTGAACCAGCTCCGGGGCATGTGCGCCGGCCAGGCGTTCAACCAGCCGTTGTACCAGCAAATTCAGTTCCGCGGGATTCTCGGCGAGCCGCTGGCGGAGCGGCGGGACGGTGATGACATCGGAGCAGAGGCGATAGTAAAAGTCGTCACGGAACTCGCCGCGGTGGCGCAGTTCGTCCAGCGGGCGGTTGGTCGCGGCGATGACCCGGCCGGAGAACCGCAGCTTCGCGTGGCTGCCGACCGGTGCAAATACGCGCTCCTGCAAAACTTGCAGCAGCTTGATCTGCACGGGGATGGAAAGATCGCCGATCTCGTCGAGAAAGATGGCTCCGTGCGGGCTGCAGCGCTGGAATACACCCGCATAAGCCTGAATGGCCCCGGTGAATGCCCCTTTTTCGTGGCCGAACAGCTCCGATTCGATCAACGTGGCCGGAAATTGCGAAAGATTCAGCGCAATGAAACTGCGGGTGAAGCTCTCCGCGAAACGGTGCGTACGTTCATTGAAGGGGATGTGGCCCGAGCGCCCGACCGCCGCCGCCGCCGCGCCCTTGCCGGTGCCGGTTTCCCCCAGCAGCAGGGTTGAAAAATCCTCCATCCGATCCCACAGAAAATCCGCGTAAAGACGGATGTTGGAGGTGAAGACATTGTTCCATAAACGCAGGCGCAACTCGCGCATGCAGGGGCACTCGCCGGTTAGGCCGTGGACGATGAAATAGAAAGCGCGGCGCAATTGGTAGAACATCGAAAAAAAGCGGACCGATTCGTCGAGACTGAATCCGTGCCCCGTCAACCGCGCGAGCGCCTCGCGGGCAAACGGCGCCGCGCAGGGCGTATCGCCCACGCGAATCTGTTTCTGGATCAACTCGTCAAACGCCGGCGCGAAATGATGATAGACATCGAACAGCGCGGCATCCTCCAGCACCCGCCGGTCCGCGCCACGGTAACGGCGGATATCCGCTTGATCCGCGGCGATTAACTCCGCAAACCGCCGCCGCACATTAGCGATCGCCAAGTCCAACCGCTCCAGTGCCGTCGCCCCCGCCGGCGCCTGGGCCAATTGCCGGTCAATTTCTTCGCGGTCCGCGCTGAACGGATTCGAAAACGCCGCCCGCGCCGCCAAAGCAAACATCTGTCGGTCCGCTGGTGAGAGTGTGAATGACATATGTACATAAAAAGTACACAAAGTATTCATAAAATGTATAGCAAATAGTACCACATAAATAAATAACGTGTCAATAAATATCTTATATCTAATTGTGAATCAAATAATAGTATATATTTTGAATAACTTGGCCCTTTTCCTGCGTATAGCATGTTTCAGCCGGAATGGTGAGGGACCGGCGAGAAGCAGAAGGAAAGGAGCGCAAAAATGAAGACGAAGGCTGAAGCAAAGCGGGTGGTGCTGGGGCTGATGGTGGTGCTGGCGTTGGTTGGGTGTGTGTGGACGGGGGCGGTGGCAGCGTGGAAGTCCTTAAAGATCCAAGCGTCCGTCAATCGCGTGGAACGGGATCTGCACGCCATGGTTAACCCGGCAGATTACCCGCACATTGCGCTGAACCGGATCGAGTGGTGAGTGGCGAAGTAACCTGAACGTAGTCAAACAAGGGAGTATGACAATGAAGACAATCGGAAAGGGGAGGCGGCGGGTGGTGGCAGTCGCGGTGCTGTCGGGCCTTGGTTTGGTTCGGGCAGAGGCGGCCGGCCTGTTAATTGCGGACGGGGGCCTGGGCGGGGTGCTGGAGATCAAGGAACACAACGTCCAGGTCATGATCAATAATGGGATCGCGGTTACGCGAGTGACGCAGGTGTTCAGCAACGCCGAGAACCGGCAGGTCGAAGCGTTATACACGTTCCCCGTGCCGAAGGGGGCGTCAGTCGCCAACTTCAGTATGTGGATCAACGGCAAGGAGATGGTGGGCGAAGTGCTGGAGAAGAAGCGCGCCCGAGAAATCTACAACAGCTATAAGCAGGTGCGGCGCGATCCGGGGTTGCTCGAACAAACCGATTACAAAACGTTCGAGATGCGGATTTTCCCGATCAACGCGCGCGCCGAGCAGAAGGTGGAGATCACGTACTACCAAGAACTGGAGCACGACCACGACTGGTCCACCTATGTCTATCCGCTGGCCACGGTCACGCGCAAGGATGTGCAGGCGCAGGTCGCCGGCAAGTTCGGCATCAATATCGAGATCAAGTCCGCCATTCCGCTGGTCGAGGTCGAGAGCCCCAGCCATGGGAACGCCTTTGCGGTGGCGCAACACACGCCGGAGTATTTCCAGGCGGCGCTCGAAACCAGCGGCGGCAGCCTGGCGCGCGATGTCGTGGTGGCGTTTCACGCGGCGCGGCCGCGCACGGGGCTGGACGTGATCACCTCGCGCACCGGCGGCGAGGACGGCTACTTCTGCCTGTCGCTGACGGCCGGTGAGGATTTGAAGAAGACGGATGATGGCATGGATTATGTCTTTATCCTCGATGTGTCCGGCAGCATGAGCGACGACGGCAAGCTGGGTTTGTCGCGCGGGTCGGTGACCGCGTTTGTCGAGGAATTGCAGGCCGGCGACCGGTTTGAGCTGATGGCTTTCAACCTCCAGCCGAAGACGTTGTTCAACCGCCTGAAGGACGTGACCCCCGAAACGCAGGCGCAGGCCGTATCTTTCATGGCCGCCCAGTCCGCCAGCGGCGGCACGGTGCTCAACCCCGCGCTGACCACTGCCTATAAATATGCCGATCCTGACCGCACGCTGAATGTCATCCTGCTCAGCGACGGCCTGACCGAGCAGCGCGAGCGGCAGACCCTGCTGCAACTGATCCAGCAACGGCCGCGCAATGTCCGCGTGTTCTGTGTCGGCGTCGGCAACGAGGTCAACCGCCCGCTGTTGGAGCAGTTGGCCGAGGATTCCGGCGGCCTCGCGGCGTTTCTGTCGCAGGGGGACAATTTCCAGCGGCAGGCGAAGGCTTTCCGCCGCAAACTAATGACGCCGGTCGCGACGGGGCTGCAGATTGATTTCAGCGGCCTGCAGGTGTACGACTTGGAGCCGCGGACACTTCCCAATCTTTATCACGGCGCTCCGGTTCGGCTATACGGCCGTTACCGCGGCAGCGGCACGGCGGAGATTCAGCTCAAGGCCGAGATCAAAGGCCAGGAATACAAGCAGTCGGCCAAGCTCGATTTCCCGGCGGAGGATCCGAACAATCCCGAAATCGAACGCATGTGGGCCTGGCGCAAAATGGATCGCCTGCTGAAGGACGCCGACCGCAACGGCGCGCGGGACACGGCCACGATTGACGAGATCGTCCGGCTCGGAGAGGGCTACTCGATCGTTTCCGAATACACCTCGTTCCTGGTGCTGGAAAACGATGGCGAGTATCAGCGTTGGAAGATTGACCGGCGCAATGCCCTGCGCATCGAACGCGACCGCAAGGCGCAGGCCGCGGTCCGGGCGCGGATGGACGAGCTGCGCACCCAGGCGACGGCGGCGCTGGGGCCCCAAGAGGCTCGGCCGGCCGCGGCTCCGACCGCGGCGGCTCCGGTTCCGGCGGGCGCAAATCCCGGCCCGTTGAACTCGCAGCCGAACGCGCCGGCAACCCGCGCGCCGGTGAGCAACGGCCGCAGTCTCGACATCGGGCTGGGCACCGGCCCGGTCGGTCCGCTGTTCCTGGTCTTTGCGGCGATGCTGCGCAAGTTTCGGAAAACCGCAAGGGGGTGATGGCTGAAACCGTGGCGGC
>CAZMXS010000013.1:0-53927 GCA_964570325.1 uncultured Verrucomicrobiota bacterium
CACAGGCCCAATACCCGCACTCCCCAACCTGCCCACCAGCTATTCTTGCTCATGCGCCCCTCCGTCACTCGTTCGCTTGGATAACCACCTTCAGCTTCTCACCAACAAAGCGTCCGCCATAAGCGCCGTCGGAAGACAACCATGTTCCCCGGCAAGTACCGTTGGTTACCAAAACCCCATTGAAAGTTCCGAAATACAAGCTTTCGCGATACATCCCGGCTTCCAATTGACCCCCGTCGTCTACGCTGCCGGATATTTCATACGCCACATCTTCGGACACCGAGATCGCGGCGCCGGCGGCCGTGCCGCCACTGTCCACCGTGATCTGCCATGTGCCGCCAAAACTGCCGCTGTAACTTCCGGCATACGTGCCCTGAAAGGCGCCCCCGCCTCCACTCCCGCCACTCTCACAACCAGACAGCAGGCCCAAGCCGGATACCAGCCCAACGACCCAAAACCAGAAAGTAATGTTTCGCGCAGTCTGATAAATCATGCGTAGCGCCCCTTCTTTTGGACAAGTTAATTATAGCCTTAAGCGACATCCGCATGCAAGTAATTCGGCACACTAAATGCTCAACAGAACATCGGGTCTGCTGTAGCTTGCAACCAAAATGAATGCGCGACTGATAGGAGGGATAGCCGTTGTTGTCATCGGGCTCGCGCTTCCCCTCTGGGCCACCGGATCCACAACACCTGCCGGTTCCAACATTATCAATTGTGAGAAATATCTGGCGACGGGCTGGATTCCGTTAAAGACGGGTACGAGACTAATGGAAGCAATTGAGCCTTCCATTCAGCCGGATGGGGCCGGATACCGGATACGCATTCAGGTTCCGGGACTGACTATCCGCTCCAGTGCCGGGGCCGATGGTCAATATCTCGCGCTCGACATCCCCGGCTGGAGCCGGGTGGTGACACCGGGTGAACCGGCTGTGCCGCGCAAAACCATCATGCTCGAAATCCCACCCGGTCTGAATCCAGTGGTTGCCTGCGCCGTCGGCGCCGCGGTCCCGCTCGCCAACCTCGACATCGCGCCCGCCCAGCCGCCGCCCCCAGACGTCCGACCCGACCCGCCGGCCGCGCCGTTCCAGAAGAATGCCGGCATATACGCCTCCGACGATTTGTATCCGCCCGGCAATTTGATTGGCTGGTCAGTGGCGCAAGTGCGGAACCGGCGCATCTTGGAAATCGAGGTGGCGCCGATCCAGGCGCGGCCGCTCAGCCGGGAGGCGGTAGCCGCAACGGACTTGGAGTTGACTGTCGCGTTCGAGAAACGGCCGTCGGGCAGTCCGGAAATCGGCCGCGCGCCGGACGCGCCCGATCCGGTGGAACGGCTGCCGGAAGGCTTTACCAACGGCGCGCCGGCGCAATACATGATCCTGATGGACGACCAGTTCACCAACAACGCCGTGCTGGCGGAGTTCGTGGAATGGAAGCGGCGCAAGGGTTACCAAGTCACCATCGTCACCACCTCACAGATTGATCCGGCCGGCGCGCCGACCAACGGACAGATCGTCAGCTACCTGCGCGGCCTGCCCGCCGCCAGTTATCCCGAATATCTTTTAATCATCGGCGACCACACCCCCGCCAACGGCGTTGAGGGCTACTACTTCATCACGAGCGACGGCGGCTGGAGCGACCTGCCCATCGCCTGCCGCACCAGCACGGATCACTACCCCGATCTGTATTACGGCCGGATACCCGCCACCAACAACATGCGGCTTTCGGTGATGCTCCAGGGCGTGCTCGATATGGACCGCAACCCGCCCACCAACGGCATGCATCAGAAGGTCTGCGTCGCCGGCATGATTCAGGATTCGGATGACGGCAACAATGTGGCCGACCGGCTTTTCTGCGAGACGGCCGACTTGGTCGCCTGCTATTTTGAGCAGGACGCGGGCGGCGTGGACTACATCTGCGAGCGCGCAATCGTCAACCCCAGCGCCGTCACAACCAATTGCCTATGGAATCCGGGTTCCATCCTCTGGAACTCCTCCGACCGGATCGGCTACCGGGTCTGGCAGCATTTCATTCCGGCGGCCACCGCCTCGGACCGCATCTCGCAGAATATCAACCGCGGCCTCGCCCTGCTCCAACACCGCGACCATGGTTATTCCGGCGGCTATGGCTGGGCCGATCCCGACTACCAATCCGCCCGGGTGCGCTCCCTCACCAACGGCTGCCGGCGTCCGGCCGTCTTCTCGATCAACTGCGCCAGCGGCGCCTACCAGCACGATCGTTTTCTCCGCGCGTGGCTGCAGAACACCAACGGCGGCGCCTACGCGGTTTTCGCGCCGGTGGACATTAGCTATTCGTGGTACAACGACTGGCTCACCCATGGTTTCTATACGGCCTTCCTCTCAAATTATGTGTCCTTCCAGAATAATTCGACCGAGCCAAACTGGCCGAAGAACCTGCCCGCCCCCGGCGGCAGCTACGGCGCAGCCGGAACCGCCCGGCGGCTCGGCCAGATTCTGAACTTCGGCAAGCTGTATTTGCGGGAGAAGTACAGCGACGATTTGACCACTTTCCGCCTGTTTCACCTGTTCGGCGACCCTGAGAGCTACATTCAATTGATTACCCCGGCCACCCCGGCCATCACCCATCCAGCGGCGGTCAATCTCGGCGTCACCACCCGGGTGGTCATTTCAAACCTGTTGAGCGATTCACAGGTCTGCCTCTACAGCAGCGCGCTTGGCATCCAGCAGGTCACCAACGCCGCTGGCGCCTCCGTCTCATTGGACGTCACGCCCATGACTACCGGCACGCTCTGGGTCACCGTCACCCGCTACGCCACACGTCCTTACAGCGCCCCGATCACCGTGCAGGGCAACATTATCGCGCTCGACGCCGCGCAGTATGAGGTTTCCGAGAACACTGGCGTCGTCTGGGTCGCGGTGAACCGCACCGGCAACACCAACCTGGCCGTGTCGGTTGCCTTCGCCACGCTCGCGGGCACGGCTACGGCGGGCGCGGATTATCTCCCAACCAATGGCACGCTGACCTTCGCCGCCGGCCAGACCGCGGCGGCCATCGCCATCCCCATCCTGCAGGATTATGCCGACGAAGACTTCGAGACGCTGACGCTGGTTTTGAGCAATCCGTCGCCCGACACAATTGTCGGCGCGTTCAGCAACGCGGTGATCCGGATCGAGGACGACGATGGCGCCGGGCAACTGGGCTTCGCGGCGGGGGCGTTCACCGTCAGCGAGGCCGCCGCGGCGGCCACCATCACCGTGCGGCGCTGCAACGGCGTCGCCGGCGCAATCAGCGTGAACTACGCCACGGCCGACGGCACGGCGACGGCCGACGCCGATTACATCACCGCAAGCGGGACGCTGAATTTCGCGGAGGGCGAAGTCCGCTGCGCCTTCGTCGTGCCGCTGCTCGGCGACCCGCAGGATGAGAGCGATGAAACCGTGGCGCTGCTTTTGCGCAACCCGGTCGGTGGCGCGACGCTGCAGGCGCCCAGCAATGCGACGTTGACGATCCTGGACGATGACCACGGCGGGACGCTGGCGCTCGGCGCCGCCGGCTATGTCACTTCAGAGTCCGCCGGCAGTCTGCGGATCTGGGTGATCCGATCCGGCGGCAGCGACGGCACGGCCACCGTGGAGTATTTCACCAGCAACGGCACCGCGGTCGCCGGGGCGGACTACACGGCGGCCGCCGGCATGTTGAGCCTCGGGCCGGGTGTGTTGAGCAACAGCTTCGACATCGCCATCGCGGACGACGCGGACGGCACCACAAACGAGACTTTCAGCGTGCGCCTCCGCAACGCTTCCGGCGCGGCACTCGCCGCGCCGACTTCCGCGGTCGTCACCGTGCTGGACGGCTTGCTCATGCTATCCGAAGACTTCGAATCCGGGATCCTACCGCTGGGTTGGACGCAGATCTACGTGACCAACGCGACCGCTTGGATGTTCCAGTCCGGCGGCTACACCGGCGGGGCCTACCCCGCCGCGGCCCACGGCGGCATTTACAACGCCTGCCTTTATTACGGCGACTACAACCCGCAGGTTACCCGGCTGGTCACCCCGGCCATGAATCTCACGGGACGCGCCAATCCCGAACTGACCTTCTGGCACTGCCAGGCGCTCTGGGGACCCGACCAGGACGAATTGCGCGTGTACTACCGCACCAACATCACCGCCGCGTGGGTGCAACTGGCGAATTACACGACCAACGTCGCGGCCTGGACTCAACGGGTCATGTCTCTGCCCAACCCGAGCGCGTCGTATTACCTTGCATTCGAGGGCATCGCCAAATACGGCTATGGCGTATGCGTGGATGACGTCCAGGTGACGGCGGGAGTTGCCGGCGCGCCGGCTTACACCTTCAGCGCGACGTGCAGCCCGTTCGGCAGCGTGACGCCGATGGCCACCAGCGCCGCGGCCGGCGCCAGCGTCGCCTTCACGCTGACACCGTCGAATTTCTACCACCTCAGCGCCGTGTACACCAATGGCGGCGCGGTCGCGCGCATATTCAGCAACCACACGTACGCCTGGACCTTCGTCTGGAGCAACGTCGCCTCGACCGGCAGTATCGCTGCGGTATTCGCGCCCAACACGGCAACCCACAACGTGCCGCACGTCTGGCTGATTCAATGCGGCTGGACAAGCCAGTTCGATCAGGCCGCGTTGAGTATCGGCAGCAACGGCTGCCCGGTCTGGCACTCCTATATCGCGGGGCTGGACCCCTGGAATCCGACTTCTCAGTTCACCTGCACGGCGCCGGACGATCCGGCCGCGCTCAGCCTCCGGTTCAACACAATCACCGGCCGCCTCTACCGCGTGGAGTACGCAACCAACCTGCTCGGCGCGACCTGGCCGGTCTTGTCCAACAATATCCCCGGCACCGGCAGCCCGGTGGCCATCCCTGATCCCAACCCGCCTGGCGCCGCGCGTTATTACCGCGTTGGCGTCCGCCTCGCCCCATAAGCCATGGGGATCACGGCGCGTCCCGCGGTCGCGCCGACCGACCGGCCGTGGGGCGGGACAGACCGCCGGGCGGTCCACATGCCCGGCCAACCGCGCGCGACCGGCAAGAACCAGCGTACCACCGCCATTCTCCCGTGTTTTTTCTTTCGACGGGCCGGCGTAGCGCCTATAGTGCCCGACATTCAATGAATACACGCATCAACACCATCATCCCCATCATGCTGGGGGCGCTCCTCTGCTCCGCCGCGGCGGGAGCGGCGGACGTAAAGGATGCCATCGTCAAAATCTATACGTCGCACAATATCCCGGACTACCAGAATCCGTGGAGCATGCGCGGCACCTTTCAGTCCACCGGTTCCGGCTGTGTCATCAAGGGGCGGCGCATTCTGACTAATGCCCACATCGTCAGCGACCAGACGTTCATCCAGGTCCGGCGCAACGGATCGGCCCGGCGCTACAAGGCCCGCGTGCTCAACGTCGCGCACACCGCGGACCTCGCGCTGCTGACGGTGGACGATCCGGCATTCTTCGAAAATATCGAGCCGCTCGAACTCGGCGACCTGCCGCAGGCGCAGCAGGAGGTGCTGGTCTATGGCTTTCCTCTTGGCGGCGACACGCTCAGCATCACCAAGGGAGTCGTCTCGCGCGTCGAGCATCAAACCTACGCGCACAGCTCGGCCTATCTGCTGGCCGTCCAGATTGACGCGGCAATCAATCCCGGCAACAGCGGCGGGCCGGCCTTGGTCAGCAACCGGATTGTCGGCGTAGCCATGCAGGGCATCAGCCAGGCCGACAACATCGGTTATATTGTCCCGGCCCCGATCATTGCCCACTTTCTCGAGGACATCGCGGACGGCCAGTGGGACGGCATCCCCAGTCTCGGCGTAGCCTTGACTGAAATGCGCAATCCCGATTTGCGGCGCATGTACCAAATGCCCACCAACGCCACCGGCGCGCTGGTCATCCGAACCGTCCGCGGCTCGCCCGCCGACGGCGTGCTGCGCGAGGGCGACGCCATTCTGCGGATCGCCGGCCACCCGGTCGCGGACGATGGCACGGTGGAGTTCAGGCCCCGGGAACGAACCAGCCTGGCCTACTACATCCAGGAGCGGCAGATTGGCGACTATCTGAACTTGGACATTCTGCGCGACGGCGCGGTGCAGCCCCTGCGGGTCCAGTTGAACCGCCCGCTCGAAAAAGACTGCCTCGTGCCGAATGAGCGCTATGACGTGCTGCCCACCTATTACATCTTCGGCGGGCTGGTATTCTGCCCCCTGACCAAAAACCTCCTTGAATCATGGGGTCCCAACTGGGCCGATGCCGCACCCGAAAGTTTGGTGGCGCTGCTGCAGTTCAATTACATCACGGATGAACGGGACGAAGTGGTGGTGCTGCTGAAAGTCCTGGCCGCCGACATCAACGAGGGGTATGATGATTACTTCGCCTGGATCGTATCCGAGGTGAACGGCCGTCGGATTCGCCACCTGCGGGATCTCATCGCGGCGGTGGCGGACACCAACGCCGGCCCGTATGTTGTTTTCCAGGACAAGTTCGGCGATCGAATCGTGCTGGACCGCGCCAAGGCAACGGCGAGCGCCGCCCCACTCATGGAAACCTACCGGATCAAGCGCGACCGTTCGCCGGATTTGACGGAGGAGTAAAACGACATCGTTCCATTCTCGCTCATGCACCGCGCCATGTTCCCAATCGCAAGCCCAAATCGCATTTGATCCATGTCACGTCCACTATACCGTCCGTTGCGCGCGTTGTCGCGGTTCGTTGCCGCGCTGTTCATGTTGGCCGGCGCGGGGGCGCTGGGCCTGTTGGGGCTGGCCTGCACCAATATTCCCTACCGGGTTTACTGTTGGCTGGGCGCCGATCCGGCCGGGTTTGGCGGCGCGCCGGATTTCATCGTGGTGCTCGGCGGCGGAGGCGTGCCCAGCGAGTCGGGCTTGATGCGCGCCTATTACGGGGCCCAGGCCGGCCGGCGGTATCCCAGCACGCCGCTCATCCTGGCCGTCCCCTATGAAGGCGAGCTGGAAGGCAGCGCGGCCGGGAAGATGCGAACTGAACTGATCCTGCGCGGTATCGCGCCGGAGCGCATCCGGATGGAATCAGCAGGCCGCAACACCCGCGAACAGGTCATTAAAATCAGAGACATGCTGGGGTCCGCCGGCCGAACCGGAGCGGTGCTGATCGTGACCTCGCCCAATCACATGCGCCGGGCGGTAAAGACATTCGGCAAGGCGGGTTTTAACCGGCTTGCGGGCTTGAGCACTTTCGGCCAGGACATTGAGTTGAACCTGACTTACGACGCCCGCGAACTCGGCGGCCGCACCAATGGGGTGACGCTGCCGGCAATCGAGGGCAATCTCTTCCTGCGTTACCAGTTCTGGAACAACCTCGGCACTGGGCTGCGTTGTCTGCAGGAATTGGTAGCGCTGGCCTACTATCGCTGGAAGGGCTGGATATAATTCTCCGGGCGCGCCGCGACCCGATAGCGCCCACGCCGCCATTCCCCGATCCGGTACAGCACGGCAAACGGAATTTCCGGCGCCGCCGCGCCGGCCCCCCCAACCAGCTCCGCACCGCGCCGCGCGTTATCCAACAGCCATGCCGGCCAGCGCCGATGATAGGGATTGCGCCGGAGTTCGCCGCGGTGTGCCAACAACGCCGCCAGCAAATCGGCTGCATCCGTTTCCCCCACCGGCAACATCAGGTTGGGACGACGCATCGGACGCCAGAATTCGGTCTCGGCCAGGCGGCAGGCAAACTCGGCCGGCATGCTGCGCAAGGCATCCATGACCAGCCAATGCACACCCGCATGAGTCGGATGGCCGTCCGCCGCATGCGGCAGACAAACCAGCATCGGCCGGCAGCGGCGTAAAATAGACCCCATGCGCGCCACGGCCCGCGCCCAAGCTGCTGGCCGCTCGCGGCGCGCGGCCGGATGAATGCCCGTCAACCCGCCCGGCGCCGGCAGTATCAGCTCGAACGCAAGGCGCGCACAGGCGGCACGCAGCTCAGTTAGTCGGGCCCTGCGCCGCGCTGCGCGACTGCCCAAGGTGACCGCGACATTGACTACGCGCCACCCGTGCATCCGCTTCAGATTCAGGGCCAACGCACCGGTCAAACATTCGTCATCCGGATGCGGGGAAAAAAGCAACGCCACGGGCGCTTCCGAGGCGGGCGTCGAGCGGCTGCGCCGCCGGCTGGCTTTTTGAACGGCCAACTGACGGCCAGCCGCGAACAGACGCAGTTGCGCGCGAATGTAAGCCCGCGGTGTCATCAAAACGCGGGCGCCACGCCCGCGCAGCATTAGAAGTATGGGGAATGGCGCAAAAACGCAAGCCCGGCCACGCCCAACGGATTGGGGCGCCACGACGAACCGCCGGGAACTCCGAAACAGCTATTTGCCGGCCGCAGCCTTGGCCAGGCCGACAATCCGGGTAAAGCCGGCGGGATCGTGAATGGCGATCTCCGACAGCATCTTGCGATTGAGCGCGATTCCCGCTTTATGGGCGCCTTCGATAAAACGACTGTAGGTGATTCCAGCCGCGCGGCAGGCCGCGGTCAGACGGTTAATCCACAGGCTGCGGTAATCGCGCTTCCGGAGTTTGCGGTGCTTGTAGGCGAACGACATCGCCCGATCAACGGCCTCGGTCGCCAGACGGAAACGCTTGGAGCGGGCGCCATAGAAGCCACGGGCTTGTTGCAAACGACGTTTTCTGCGACGCCGTGAAGCCGGCGCATTGGTTGCTCTGGGCATGGTGAACCTCCTAAAAAATGAAAACCGGGATCAGCCCGGGAAACAGGTCTTGAGCCGGGCGGCATTGCCGCCAGTGACCAACGCCTCGATGCGCAACTGGCGTTTCCGTTTGCTGGTCTTGCTCGCAAACAGATGCCCGCGCCCCGCCTTGGAGCGCAGAATCTTGCCCGTCGCGGTCTTCTTGAACCGCTTGGCCACCGCTTTCTTCGTCTTCTGCTTGTATTTTGCCATATTTGCCTGTCCTTCCCGCCGCGCTGGAAAAACAGCGGGCACGCGAAAAACCTGCCATCGGGGCAGGAAAACGTGTACTTCTACGTTAGAATCCGTGTAACGTCCAGCCTTTTGAAAAGGAATTTGCGAGCGCAGCAGCCAACGTCACGCGCGACGCCCGGCCACGAATACGGCGCCGGCCGGATCGCCAGCAACACCGTTGACGTCATCAGCCGGGCCGTGGCGCCGACGAGTTGTCCGGCACCGCCGCGGGGGGTTGATCTTCCTCGCTCGCTGCCGCCTGAGCCTGCTTCTGCCGCTGTTTCAGGCCGGGTCGGGGACTGATCAGCATAATGATATTGCGGCCGAGCAGCTTGGGCGTCTGTTCGGCCACGGCGATATCCTGCACATCCTTGATTACGCGGTTCATAACCGCAAATCCCAGTTCCTGGTGCGCGCTCTCGCGGCCTCGGAAGAACAAGGAAATCTTGACCCGGTGTCCATCTTCGATGAACTCGCGTGCATGGCGGATCTTGGTCTCATAGTCGTGGTCGCCCACATTCGGATGAAATTGAATTTCCTTCACGCGGGTGGCCGACTGATGCCGTTTGGACAGCTTGTCCTTCTTACTCTGTTCGTATTTGAACTTGCCGAAGTCCATGATCCGGCATACCGGCGGACTGGCGTTGGGGGAGATCTCAACCAGGTCGCATCCCGCCTGCTGCGCGCGGGCCAGCGCATCCCGTGTCGGAATCACGCCGATCTGGTTGCCGTTCTCGTCTATGCACCGCACCTCGGGCACTCGGATACGCTGATTGACTCGCACAAATGTTTGAATGGTAGCCTCCCCTGATGACGGGATCGCAGATGGATCCCCTTGGTTTATCGCCGGATCATGCCAAGCCCTTGGATGCTTCTTCCGCCCGGAGCTTTTCGATCAGAGCGGAGAGGCTCATGCCCCCGAGATCGCCCGCGGTACGGCTGCGCACCGCCACCATGGACTGCTCGATTTCCTTGGGCCCCAACACGAGCATGTAAGGTATCTTCTGCATTTGCGCGTTGCGAATCTTCGCGCCGACCTTGTCGGCATGCGCATCCACCGCGGTCCGAAAACCCGCCGCGCGCAACTGGTCCGCCACCGCCTTGGCGGCATCCAACTGTTTCTCCGTCAACGGCAGCACCCGGACCTGTTCGGGCGCGAGCCACAATGGAAACGCGCCGGCGTAATGTTCGACCAGGATGCCGAAAAACCGCTCGATGCTGCCGAGCAAGGCCCGGTGCACCATATAGGGACGGTGCTCCTGGCCATCCGCGCCGATGTATGTCAGATCAAAACGCTCCGGCAGGTTAAAGTCGAACTGGAACGTGCTCATCTGCCACTCGCGGCCGATGGCATCCTTGACGCGCATATCAATCTTCGGGCCATAAAAGGCGCCGCCGCCGGGATCCACCTCGTAGGGCAGCCCCTCGGCCCGCAGCGCCGCCTCGAGCGCATCGGTCGCCTGTTGCCAGCGCGCCGGCTCGCCCACTGCCTTTTCCGGCCGCGTGGACAGATACGCGGAGATTTCCTTGAATCCAAACTGCTGCCACATGTTGATCGCGAAGCGCATCACCGTCTTGATCTCGTCCGCAATCTGCTCGGGGGTGCAGTAGATATGCGCGTCATCCTGGGTGAAGCCGCGCACCCGGAACAGGCCGGCCAGCACTCCGGCCTTCTCGTAACGATAGACCGTGCCCAGTTCCGCCCACCGCAAGGGCAGGTCGCGGTAGGAACGTTTCTGCGACTTGTAAATCTGGATGTGGAACGGGCAGTTCATCGGCTTGATGAAATACTCGATCTCGTCAATCGCCATTGGCGCATACATGCTCTCGCGGTAGAAGCCCAGATGGCCGGACGTCTCCCACAGGCCGCTGCGGCCGATATGCGGCGAAAAAACCAGCTCGTAACCGCTGGCCAGATGCTGCCGCCGCCAGAAATCCTCAATCGCCAACCGCACACGCGCGCCCTTCGGGTGCCAGAGAATCAACCCCGGGCCGATCGCTTCGGAAGTGCTGAACAGGTCCAGCTCGCGCCCAAGCTTGCGGTGGTCGCGAAGCTTGGCCTCCTCCAATTGCTTGAGAAAAAAGGCCAAATCCTTGTCGGTTTGAAAAGCCGTGCCATACAGCCGCTGAAGCATCGGGTTGGTCTCACGGCCGCGATAATAGGATCCGGCCACGGAGAGCAGCTTGACCGCCTTGATCCCGCCGGTGCGCTCCAGATGCGGGCCGCGGCAGAGATCCACAAACTCGCCACACTTGTAGAAACTGATGGCTTCACCGGCGGGAATGTCCGCCAGCCGCTCCAGCTTGAACTTCTGGCCGCGCTCGCTCAGCAATTTCTCCGCCTCAGCGCGCGGCAGCTCGAAGCGCTCAAAAGGCATGTCCGCGGCGATGATCCGGGCCATCTCCGCCTCGATGCGGACAAAATCCTCGGGCGCCAGGCGGTGGGGCAGATCAAAATCGTAGTAGAAACCGTCTTCGGTGGAGGGCCCGATGTCGAGCTGGACATTTTCAAACAGGCGGCAAACCGCCGCCGCCATCACGTGCGCCGCGCTATGGCGCATCTTCTCAAGGTCAGGATTTACTTTCATTCAATGTCAAATCGCGCTTCCGCCCTCCACGAATTGGCGCGTATTATGGCGAATCGCGCTTCGTTTTCAAGCGGCAAGTGCGGGACACAAGGCGCCTTTTCCGGTCTTCAACCCTGCAGCCGAATCCAAGCCTTGAAATAACGCTGCAGACGCTCCAGATCCTCCTCGGAGACGCTGCCCATCCGGCGCAGGTCCATGTTGTCTTCCAAATCCGCCCGCTTGATCAGCCGGGCCACCGGGTGGGACGCCGCCCGAGCGATGTAATCCTCGTAGGTTTCCTCCTCGCGCCGGGTAAGATGGTCCACCAGCGTCACAACCTCTTCGCTGAATCCCTCATGGCGCAGATCGTCAAGCGTGAATGGCGAATCCTCAATGATATCGTGCAACACCGCCGCGATCCGGGCCGCGTCCCCTTCAACCCGAAACATAACCCGCAGCGGGTGCAGGATATACGGCTGGCCGTACCGATCCGCCTGATCCGCATGAACCTGCGCCGCCAGTTGAATGGCTTTGCTTAGACTGGACATACGTTCCTCCCCATGCCAAATACCGTCTATTCAGCGCGAAAACGATGGCCGGCGAAGGCTTGGCATTCCTTCGTCCTTCCTCATTCGCCTTGCACCATTCCCTTCAGGTTCCCAACACCCGGCCAATCCAGGATGGCTGCAGCCGGATGGCCTTGACCGGGCAAAATTCATGGCAGCAGTAGCATCGAATACAGGTGGCGTCGTTCACCCGCTCCGCCGCGTCGGTGAACGGATCAATCGCTGGCGGCTGGACCGGACAGCCCCGCTGGCAGGCGCCGCAACGAATACATACCGCGGTCATGATCCGCGGGCGCGGCGCCCACTGCCGGCGAATCCAATTCAGCAGGATGCGCGGCAGCGGAATAACCCGCAGAATATGCACTATTTCCGGCGCCTGCCGGAAATCCTTGACGATCAGTTCGCGCCACCGCTCATCGCCAACGATGTTGATCTGCTCCAACCGGGTGCGGCCGTAACCCGTTCGTTCGGCCGCGGCCAGGAGCGGCACGACGCGCGGATCCAGCCCGATCAGGTGGCAACAGACGGTGTCCACCGCCGCCAGATCCGCGCCGGCCACGATCGCCCCCACCGCGCGCGGGCTGCCGCCGCTGGGCCCCTCGCCCTCCATGCCGATGATCGCATCCATGATGGCCAGCGCCGGTCGCGCGATCCGGTTGATGTCCACCATCAGCACCGCCAGCCAGTCGCGGTCCTGCAACCGGTAATGGTAGTGCGCCTTGCGCGCGCCTAATACCAGGCCAAACTGGTTTTTCAGCGCCCCGGTGAAATTCATCTGCGAGTGGGTCTTAAGCTTCGGCAGCGTGATGATCACGTCCGCCTCCCCGACCGCCCGCGCCAGCGCGATCTTGCGCGCCACCCGGTTGTCGGCCCGCTCGAAATCCGCCGTATCTTGAAAATTGGCCAGGCCGACCCCCAACGGCTTGAGCGCCGCCTCCAACCCGCATTTGCGGACGGTCGCCGCCAGGTCGCCAACCCCCGGGCTGTCACCCACCACCGGCCGCCCACCCGCCTCGATCACCAGCGCGGCCGCCGCTTTGACAACGGCCGGATGGGTGGTGATCGCCTTTTCCGGCGGCGCGCCGAACAACAAGTTGGGCTTGAGCAGCACCCGCTGGCCCGGCTTGACGAACGCGCCCATGCCGCCTAGCGGCGCCAGGCAGCGGCGCACGGCATCCAACACCCGCGCTTCGTCGTAGGTGGCAATCCGGCTGATCCCAACTGTCGCCGCCGATTCCATGCCGCTTTTATAGACCAAGCCGAACCACAAGACACGCGGAAATGAAGTCCGCCGCGCGGGCCGCCGGCCCCGGCTGGAGGCGCGCCCTCTTCAACCGATGGCGGCGGGCGGAACACGAAGGCCCGAACCACGGCAAGCCTGGCAGGAAAATTCCCGGACACCCTTCCCTTTGCAGTCCCAGCACTCCCCCTTGTCGCTTTCTCCTCTGCCGTGGCATTGCGGACAGATCGCCGGATCCAGACGCCCGCGCCCCTGGCAGACGGGGCATTGCTCGAACGGAAACATCCCCGTGCCCTTGCATTTTTCACAAGGCGCCAGCCGCCGCCCCGCGCCTTGGCACACCACGCACGACTTTCCATCCTGCTCCCCCTTGCCGCCGCACGCCGCGCAGGCCACTGCGCGCGTAACCCCATGCCCCTCGCAGTCGCGGCAACATCCGTGGGCCAATCGGCCGCTGCCTTTGCAATGCGCGCACCAGAGGCGACGCTGGCCATGCCCATTGCATTGCCGACACACCAGAATATAACGGCCCGTCCCGCCGCACTTCCGACATTTTTGCGTGGCCGTCCCCTGACCCCGACACTGGCGGCAGATCTCCGGCAGCGTGATGAAAACATCCGCGCTTAATTCAATGCCGCCCCGCCGGTAGGTCCCCTTCATGGACAGGACATGGATCTCCTTGCCCCGTTCCCGAACCTTGGCCAGCGGCGCGATGAAGTCCGCGTCACCGGTGATGACCACGCACACGTCAAAGGCATCCCGCGCCGCATCATCCTGCAAATCCGCCGCCAGCGTGGTGTCAATATCCTTCTGAAATGGTCCCCATTTGACCGCATATCCGTGCGTTTCGTGGAAGGCGACAATTTCCGCCTGGTGGCGATATTTATCGCGCCGCAAATACAGGTTCCGGGCGCGGCATTCGCCCAGCGACTGCACGTGGCGCTCAATGAAATCGAGCGTAGCGCGATAGCCGGCATTCTGTTCCGGCGCGACATTACCGGCAAATTCCTCGAACACATTCTGAAAATCGTAATATACGCAGACGGTCCGAACCCGCGGCGCCGCCGGTTGGGGCGGCAGCGGAATCTCAGCCGTAGTTTTGCGCCTCGCGCGCCTCCGCGGCGCCGGAGCAGCTTTCTGCTTCGCGGCCGGTCGCTTGACAGCCGTCTTGGTCTTGCGCGCGGCAGGGGTCGCGCGCGGCGCCGGTTTCGCGGCCTTTTTCCTCAACGGTTTCTTCGTTGCCATAACGGCCAGCGACCGTGCCAGAAGAACAAAGGCAAAACAAGCGCGAAGCCGAAATCATCGCCGGCCATTCCTTCCGCTGCGGAGGGAGGGGGCGGCGCTTCAACCGGCGGGCAAGACAGTCCGCAAGTGAGCCAGAAACGCTTCAGCCGTCGGTTGTGGCGCGAATGACCGGGCGCGATCGCGGCCGCCGGCAATCAACCTTTGCCGGTCCGCGGGCGGCATGGCCGCGGCGCGGCGCAGGACATCCGCCACCGCCGGCGCATTCAACTCCGGGATGGGCAGCGCCGCTCCACCCGTGACTTCGCCCAGCGAAGTGAGCATGGGGCAAACCACGGGACACCCGACGGCCATCGCCTCAACCACGGGATAACCGAAGCCCTCATAAGCCGAGGCGGTAACCAGCCAATCCGCGGCCGCATACAACGCGCGTAGTGGCTCATCCGGGAAATCCTCGAGCAAACGAATCCGCGCCGCGCCCGCGCCGCCGCCGATCAGTTCCCGCATGCGCGGCGCCCGGCCGGCATCGCCGCCGACGAGCAACAAATCATGCTCCGGCAACCATCCGCGCCGCGCGCCTTCCTGGAATGCCGCCACCAGCAACTCCACATTCTTGTGCGGTTTGAAGTTGCCGACATAGAGGAAATACTTCCGGCCACCGGCCCACCGCTCCGCCGCCATCCGACGCTCCGGCTCCGCCACCGGCGCGTACCACGCTTCGTCCAGGCTCGGGTAAAGCGTGCGCATTTTGCGCCGCGCGCCGGGCGCCGCCCGAATGACATCCGCGCGCGTGAAGTCGGAATCCGCCAGCACCAGATTCGCGCGGCCAATCGCCACCCGCAATTGCAGGCGCACCATCCATTTGCGCAGCGGAGGCAATCCCGGCCGGCGCAGGAACAGGATATCATGCACCGTCATCACCCGCCGGAATCGGCCGGCCAGCGGCAATTTGTAGTAAGGGCTGAAAAAAAAGTCGGCGCCGAGCGCGCGCGCGGCGCGCGGCAGGATGGCCTGGTCCACCCATTGCGTATTGCCCGCCGGCAACGGAATCACGCGCGGCGTGTTCACCGGCAGGTCGCGCCGTACTTCATCGGGATACCGGGCGCAAACGGCCAGTTCCAGGTCGGCCCGGCCGGTCAGCGGCCGCAACAGGTTGGTTAAATAGCGCCGGATGCCGGTCATCCGGCCCGGCACATATTCCCGGCCGTCAATGCACACTTTCATGGTCGCCATTCCGATTCGCCGGCGGTAGTATGGTTTAATCGGAAGCGCGGTTCAACGCCGATGAAAACAAACGGACAACAAGCCCCGCACGCCGTCCGCCCGAAAACGGGCCCGGGCGGGGCGTCAACCAACCCATGCGCATCCTGTTCCTGACCGAAAACCTGTTTCCCGATGTCATGGGCGGCAGCGGGCGCGTCGTCGCCGAGACGGCTCAGCGTCTCGCCGCGCGCGGGCACGACCTGCGCATCGTGACGCGCCGCGTGGCGGACACGGCGGCAACCGAGACTCGCGCCGGGATCGCCATCGCGCGTTACCCGGCCGGCGGCGCGCTCGCCGGCGTGGCCGCCATCCGGCAACTCATGCGCCGCCAACTCGAACAAGCGCCGGCCGATGTCCTGGTCATCTGCCAGCCCCTGCCCGGCTGCGCATTCCTGGGCGGGCGCCGCCGCCGCGCCGCCCCCGTCGTCCGCGATTTCTATGGCCCGTGGGATGACGAATACCGGGTCCGCGCCGCCGGGCGCGCGGTCCGCCGCCTCCCACTCGCCATCCGGCTGGGCATGCTGGTCCGTCGCCGGATGGACCGCTATGTGCTCGGCCGCGCGAATGCCGTGCGCGTGCTCAGTGAATATACGGCCGCCATGGTTCGGGCGATCTGCCCCGCCGCCGCCGACCGCATCCGGCTTATCCCGGCCGGCGTGGACACGGAGCGCTTCCGGCCCGCCGCCGATCGCGCCGCCGCGCGCCGCGCCCTAGGCCTGCCCGCCGAACGGCCGCTCGTTTTCACGGTCCGCAACCTGACTCCGCGGATGGGGCTGGATGTGCTGATCGAAGCGACGGCAATCGCCCGGCGCGACGCCCCGGAACTGCTCCTGGTCATCGGCGGCGAAGGCCCGCAGCGCGCGGCGCTGACCGCGCAGGCCGCCCGTCTCGGGCTCGCGGAGCAGGTCCGGCTGGCGGGCCGCATACCGGACGAGCAGTTGCCCGCCTATTACCAGGCCGCCGACTTGTTCGTCCTGCCGACCCAGACGCTGGAGGGGTTCGGCCTGGTTACGCTGGAGGCCATGGCCTGCGGCGCCGCCGTGCTCGCCACGCCCAACGGCGGCACGCGCGAAATCCTCGGGCCTTATGCGGATCGCTTTCTTTTCCGGGACGCCACGGCCGCCACGATGGGCGCGCAGATTGGGGCCGCGCTGCGGGCGCCGGCCGAACTCGTTGAGCGCGGCCGCGCGGCGCGGCAGATCGCCTGCGCGCAATACGACTGGGAAAAACGCGTGAACGAACTCGAAGACTTCTACCAGGAGCTATTGCGCCGCCGCTCCGCATGAACTCCGCCACCCCCATCCTGGAATTGCGCCCGATCCGCGACGAACAGGATTGGCGCGAACTGGCCGACCCCTGGCGCGAGTTGGAGGCGGCCGCTCCAGCCGCCAGCGTGTTTCATACCTGCGACTGGTTCCGCCCGTTCTGGGCCAACGTGCTGGCCGGCGCGCCGAAATGGACCACCTGGCGCGTCACCGCCGCCGCGGGTGACGGCCGCCTGGCCTGGCTTTGCCCTTTTGCGGTGAAGACCATCGGCGCCGGTCCGTTGCGCGAACGCACCCTCTACTTCGGCGGCGCGCCGCATCGCGACTACGGCGGCGCGCTCCGCCGCGGCGACTATCAACCCAACCCGGCAACGCTCACCTCGGCGCTCGGCCGGTTGGAATGGGACCGCGTGATCCTGGACGCGCTCGGGGCGGACGAGGCCGAGTTCTTCCAACAAGTCCTCGCGCCGCTATGCGCACGCCTGCGCGTCCGCGCCGACGCGCCGGTCAGCGGCTGCCCGCTGGCGGCCGACGCGGAATCGCTGCTGGGCCGGGTGCGCGGCCGCAGTTCACTGAAAAACATGCAGGTGCGTGAGCGCCGCCTGGTGCGCGACCACGGAACCGTGGAGTTCGCCACCACGACCCACCCTTCGGGCGCCGAACTCAATGCCTTCTTCCTGATGCACCGGCGCGAGTGGGGCAACCGCCGTTCGCGTTTCCGCCTGGCGGCGCAGCGCGATTTCTTCATCGCGCTGGCGGCGCTCGGTACGCTGGCCGTGCTCGACCGCCTGCTGGCCGGCGGACGCCCCATCGCCATGTTGTTCGGCTTCCAACACCGCCGCCGTTATTATTACTACACGCCGACTTACGACCGGGCATTCGCGTACTACTCGCCGGGACAACTGCTGTTGCACCGCGTGATCCGCCGCCTGGCCGCCGCCGAATGCGATTATTTTGATTTCCTGCGGGGCGACATGGGGTATAAGCGGGATTATCCCGCGGCGCTTCAGCCCCGCGCGCGCGTGGAGGGCTATCGCCGCGGCCGGCGCGGCGTCTGGTCGCGGATATTGCGCGCGGCGTTGGCCGTTGGCGGGAAAAAGTCATGAAGGACGTTGGTGACAACCACATGGAGCGGATCACGCAGCGCAGCTACGACCTGCCCGTCGCCGTCGAAAGCTACACCCACGACCAACTTGCCCCGCTGGAAGAATATGTCATCGCGCGCGAACTGCCGCCGGGCGGACGCCTGCTTGAACTGGGTTGCGGGGCCGGCCGGCTGACCGGCCGCCTGCGCCAACCCGGCCGCGAGCTGGTCGCGTGCGACATCGCCCCCAACATGCTCGCCCGCGCCCGCGCGCGGTTCCCCGATGTCCACTTTGAATGCTGCGATGCCGCGCAACTGCCGTTTGCCGACGCCGAGTTTGACGCCGTTTTCTTCGGCTTCAACGGGCTGGACTGCCTGCTGCCTTTCGCCCGCCGCGAACAGTGTCTGCGGGAGATGCGCCGCGCGCTCAAGCCGGGCGGAACGCTGTTGTTCAGCAGTCACAATAAGTGGTGGCCCGGCGCCTATCTGCCGACCAACCGCTTTCGCGCCGGCACCCTGCGCGACAACCTCCTGCGCGGCTTCCTCTGGCGCGATTTCCGCTATGAGCGGCATGCGGGCGGCCAGGAATTCTATTTCGCCGTCATCGCGCCGCCGCGCCAGCTCCGCGACCTGCGCCGCCTGGGTTTCGCCGGCGCGCGCCTGATTGACCCCTTTTGCCCGCGCGGCCTGCGATACATTTGGAGCCGGCATCCGTACTACCGGGCGGTGAAAGCATGAACGATACCGGGCAGGCCAACGCAGCCCCCGCGCCGGACGCCGCGATCTACGACATGCTCTGGCGGCGCCGCGCGGACGACGCGGCCATCCCGGACCGCATCGCGGAGACCGCGCGCCGGCTGCGCCCGGGCGGCGTTCTGGTGGACGTCGGCGCCGGCGACGGCCGCCTGGCCGAGCTGGCCCAGCCGCATTTCCAACGGATTGTCTGCCTGGATTTCTCGGAAGTCGGCCTGGCCGCCTGCCGGGCAAAGGGGTTCGTCGCGCGGGCCGCCGACCTGAACGGACGCCTGCCGCTGGCGGACAACGATGCGGACGCCGTGACCTGCGTGGATGTGATCGAACACATCCTGGACCCACGGCGGTTGCTGACCGAAATGGCGCGCATCCTCAAACCCGGCGGCGAGCTGATCGTCACCACCCCCAATCTGCGCTTCATCGCCCATGTCGCCGGCCTGTTGTTCGCGGGCCGCGCGCCGCACACCAGCCTGGAGACCGAAGGCTACGACGGCGGGCACCTGCACTACTTTACCTTTGCCGAGCTGGCCGGGCTGTTCCGCGCGGCCGGACTGGAGGTGACCGAGCAGACCGGCATCGCGCGCCGGCTTTACGACTCATGGAAAATCCGGCTGTTTCGCCGGCTCAGCCGGGTCTGGGAACCGAACGCCGACCGCGAGTTCTTCCACCTGGGAATATTGATGCGGGGGCGGAAGGGCGCAGCGGCGGGCTCGCCGGCATAAACCCATGACCCCCTTGTTGAACCAGCGCCGGACTCGCCACCGATGAGCGAACACAGCCAACTCGCGCGCACCGCGTCCATCGCGTTTCTCTGGAATCATGCGGCGTTTCTGTTGAGCACCGTCATCCTCGCGCTGACGACCTGGGTGCTGGCCCGCTGGCTCGAGCCGGAGCGCTACGGCATCTACACCTCGGTCATGGCGTTCGCCGCGCTGGTCCAATGGCTGACCGCGCTCGGTTTCGAGGGAGCGCTGAACGTGCACCTGCCGCGCCTGCGCGACCAGTCGCCGCGCGCGCGCTTCCTGATCCGGCGGATGCTGGGCTGGCGCGCGCTGCTGCTCGTGGCGGCCTGCGCGGCGATCGCCCTCTGGGACCGCTGGGGCGGCGGTTTTCGCTGGGCCAACCTGCAGGCCATTGGCCCCTACTTCCCGCTGGCCGTCCTGGCCGCGGCGCTGACGCTGATCTCCGGCCTGCTGGTGCGGATCATGGAAACGCTCTTCCGCGTCAAAGCGCTGACCCTTATCCGCACCGCCACGCTGCTGCTCGCGCTCGGGGCTTACGCGGCCGCGCTGACCGCCGGCTACGGCGTGGCCGCCGTGCTGTGGATCGCGGTCGGCGTCTCCGGGCTGGCCCTCGCCGGCTACCTCTGGATGTGCCGCGACTTCATCCTCGGCCCCGTCACCCCCTTCCCAACCGCCGACATCTACCGCTTCGGCCGGACGATGTGGCTGACCGGCATGGTCACCTACGCGCTGGGCAAAAACATGGACGTGATCATCATGACGTTTTACGGCGTGGCCGCCGCGCAAATCGGCTTCTACCAGATCGTCTACGTCCTGACCGACTATGCCTACGTCGCCGCGACGCGCGGCATGAGTGGCGTGCTGCAATCGGCTTTCGCCCACGCGCATCACGCCGGCGGCGCGCGCAGCCTCGCCCGCGGCTGGAACAGCATCATGAAGTTTCACATCCTCGCCTGCGCGCCGCCGGTGCTGTTCCTCGTGCTCTTCGCCGAGCCGCTCTTCGCCGCGATCCTGCCGAAATACCTGGGGGCCGCGCCGCTGCTGCGGGTTTACGGCCTGCTGATCCTCATGGTCACGTTCCTCGGCGGGGGGACGCACATCACGGTCTTCTACACGCTGCAGATGGAGCGGCTGGTGCTCTACATCTCGCTGGTCGCCGGCGCAATGAACCTCGGGTTGGACCTGATCTTGATTCATTACCTCGGCGCGCTGGGCGCGCTGCTCGCCACCGGCACGGCCGGGATCACCGTCCGCGGGTTGGAACTCTGGATCGTCCGCCGGAAAATCGCGGTGCAATATCCGGTCCGGTTCGCCGCGCTCAATGGCCTGTGCCTGAGCGGCGCCGGGGCCGCGGCGGTGCTCGTGCCCGTCGGCGGCCTGCCCGGCTTGTTGCTGAAAGGCCTGGCGTTCCTCGCCGGCTACGCGCTTGTCGCGCGCTTCGCCCGGCCGCTGGCGGCGGACGATGTCGCGGCGCTGGGCCAGTTGAATGCGCGGCTCGCCGGCTGGCTGGCGCCCTTCTGCCGGAAGGACGCCGCCGGATGAGAATTCTCATTGTCAACCGCTTCGCCCGACTGGTCGGCGGCATTGAGCGCTATCTCCTCGGCATCAGCCGCCGACTCGCGGCGGCAGGCCACACGGTGGCCTTCCTGCACGGCGGGGGGGGCGCGGACCCGGCATTCGGAGCGGCCGCGCGGCTGGCGGAGTTTTCCAATCTCTGGAAAACCGGGTACGCGGATTTTCCAATGATTGGAAAAATGCTCGCCGGCTTGCGCCCCGACATTGTCTTTCTGCACAGCTTGGACAACGCGCCGGCCGCGGCCTTCATCGCGCGCCAATACCGGACCCTGCGCTACGTGCATGACCACTGCCTGACCTGCCCGGACGGCAAACGGATGCTGCGCGGCCCGGACGCGGACTGCCGGTTCCCGGCGGGGCTGGCATGCCTGTGGCGCGCGCACACGCGCCGCTGTTGCCCGCGCGACCCGCGCAAAGCCTGGCGCGCCCTGCGCCGCGTCAACGGCGCGCGGGCGGCGGCGCGCGATCTGGCGGCGCTCCTGGTGGCGTCACGCTACATGCAAACCACGCTGCAATGGTGCGGCGTGCCGGCGGAACGCATCACCGTCCTGCCGTATTTCCCCGCGTGGGCGCCCGAAGCGTGGACGCCGCCGGCGCGCCCGCGCGGCCTGCTTTTTGCCGGCCGCCTGGTCGCCGCCAAGGGCATCGCGGGCTTGGTCCGGACGGTCGCGGCGATGGATGCGGCCTATACCCTGGACGTGGTCGGCGACGGTCCGGATCGCGCGGCAACGGAGCGGCTGGCGGCGGAACGGCCGGGGCTCGCGGGGCGCATCCGGTTCCACGGCTGGCTTGACGGCGAGCCGTTGCAACGGCTGTACCGCGATAACGCCGTGTTGGTGGCGCCATCGCTTTGGCCCGAGCCATTCGGCATGGTCGGCCTCGAAGCGGCGATGCTCAACCGGCCGGCAGTCGCGTTCGCTTCCGGAGGCATCCCGGAGTGGCTGGCGGACGGACAGACCGGCCGACTGGCGCAGACCGGCAACTGGGCGGAATTGCGCCGCCACATCGAGGAACTGACCGGCGATCCGGCGGAGCAACGCCGGCTGGGCGAGGAGGCGCGCGCCAAGACGGCGGCGCGCTTTGACGCCGAACACCATCTGCGGAAACTGCTGCAATTGATGGAGGCGCCATGAGGCGGAAATACATTATCACGGGGCTGCTGACGCTGCTGGCCGGAGCCGGATCCGCCGGGGCGGCCGTGCGCGCCACCCCCTTGCAGTTGTCGCTCTTTCATCCCAACCAACTTTTCCCTGCATCCGCCAATGTTTATGGATTGCGCCTGAATCTGGCGTATGGGTTGAACCGTGATCTTTACGGACTCGATGTGGGCGGCATCAACCGCGCCACGGGCGACGTGGTGGGCGTGCAGGCGGCGGCCCTGTGGAACGGCGCGGGGCGGTTGGGCGGGCTCCAGATTTCGCCGGGGCTGAACTATGCGCGAGAGCGCCTGCTCGGTTTGCAGGTCGGGCTGATCAATTACTTCCGGCCGCCGCTCACGGATTTCAACTCCGAACAATTCAAGTCCGAGGGCGACACCCTGCTCGGCCTGCAGGCCGGTTTCTTCAATTACGCGGCCGCCGCGCGCATGCACGGCGCGCAAATCGGCGTCGTTAACTCCTCGCGCAGCAGCGTCGGCATGCACGGCATCCAGGCGGGCTTCATCGGCAACCTGGCGGACAACGTCCGCGGCGTCCAGTTGAGCGGAACGGTGCTCGGCGTCAACGCCTGCGCCAACCGTCTGTTCGGCGTCCAACTGGCGTACGGCCTGTTCGCCTGGAACGAGTGCGGCGGCGTCATGCTGGGCGGCGGCGAGGCCGTGGACGGTTTCGGCGTGCAGGCCGCGCTGGGCGTGTTGACCTATAATGTCTGCGGCGGACGGTTCGAGGGCGTGCAGATCAGCGGGTTGTTCGGCGCCAACAATGCGTATGAAATGAGCGGCATCCAACTGGCGCTGCTCAACTACGCCACCCGGCTGCAAGGCATCCAGGTTGGCGGGCTGGCCAACGGCGTGCCGCTGCAAACCGGCCCGTGGCGGGTTTTGGAGATGCGCGGCATCCAAGCCGCCATCGTCTACAATGGCGCCGGCGACATGCGCGGGGTGCAGGTCGGCCTGGTGAATTACGCCCGGACCCTCCACGGGGTGCAGATCGGCCTGGTGAACGTCATCGCCGAGAGCCCGGTGCCGGTTCTGCCGATTTGCAACCTGATGTTTTGAGTTCAGACGCGATCCGGCTTTCCCTTGGGGCGCGGCGGCCGGTCTGCGAAAATGGAAGAGTTTAAGAACGGGGAGCGTCATGCGGCTATTCCGGGCGATGGCAAATGGCGCCCGCATCCCCCGGCAGACGAATCCGCGCGACCGGCGGCCATAAGACCGGCGCCCGCGCCTTACTTCACACGGAACACGCGATAGGCATCGGCCGCGTACACCAGTTCAAAGTTTTTCAATGATAGCGGTTGATTGAACATGCGCTCGGCGGCGCTGTCCGGCGCGGGCCCGAGCCGGTCGGTAAAATACCGCAGCGATTCCGGCGAGGTGTCGCGCCACATGGCCGGCTCAAAGATAAAATAGGCCGCGTTGTAACGCCGGCAGAAACGGTAAAAGACGTCCTCGTCCTGGAAAAGGGCGGTATAAAACTCCTCCACCTTTTCGCGCACCCGGCGGTTCTCGAACTTGGAATGCACCATGACCGGCCGGCCCAGGTGCGCGCAGATCACGGGGCTCAACGGAAACGCCGCCAGGATCGGCTCATCCGCCCGCGTGTGCCGGCCAAGTGCCGCAATCAATGGCCGCAGTTGGTCCGCCGGCGGCGCATGGCTGACAATCCGCAGGCGCTGGATATTCCAGAAACTGAAGGCGACCAGGGCCGCGACGACCGCCAACCTGAATGCGCCGCGCCGCGTGAACGGCTGAGCCGGGACCATGTTGCCCGCCAGCACGCACACAAAAAAGGCCGCGAACACTTCCATCCGCTGGATCAGCGCGAAAAGGATGATGAACACGCCCGTCAGCCATAGCAACAGCCCGCGGGAAATCGGACGCTCGGCGTCCGCCCCCGGCGGGCGCCGCCGGTCCCGGATAAAGTCGCGCGCCAGCAAAATTCCGCCGGCCAGCGCCGCCGGCCAGGCGCCGCCCAACGCGCGGAACATGGTGGCCGGCGAGGGACTGAGAAACGAGGACGTCCACATCACGCGCGACTCGAAACTCAATTGCGCCGGGTCCGCCGGCTTGATCCCGAGGAACCGGATTTTATCAAGGACCAGCCGATAAACATGCGAATACTGGGCATAATGGTCGCCCGCCAGCAGCAGCGCCGCGCCGAGCCCCCCGCTCAACAGAATGCCAAACAACAAAAACCGCCAGCCGACTGACGCCGTCCGGCGCCGCAGTATCCCGTGCTGGATCAGCAACGCGTAGGCTACCAGCATGGCCCCGGAAAGCGGGAAGCGTCCGTGGCGCAGCGCCGGCGACAGCAGCGAGAGCGCCAGCACGCCCAACGTGACCACCGTCAGCGCGCGCGCGATACGCTCCCGCGCGGCAGACCGCGCGAAATACAGCCCGGCAAGGCCGGTCAGCAGGACCAGGTAGTAAAACTGGGCGAGGTGCCAGGCGGCGCAGGAAAAAGCCAGCAGCACCGCGGCGCCGGCCGCGAGCCAACGGCGCCCGCTATCCGCCGCCATAGCCAGCAGCCAAGTTCCCCCGAACAAAAACGGCAGAATGAAGTCCTGGCGCACGTATGCGCCCAGCACCACGTCTCCGATAAGCGTGTAGGTCAACGCGTAAAACAACGCCGAGACCACTCCGGCCAACGCGCTGCGCCACAGGTAGAGCGAAAAGAAAAACGCGGGGAACAGCACCAGGGTCGAGTAGGCGCAGACCAGGGACATGAGATAAACATGAAACGGCGCGGCGGGACCGGACTGGCGTCGGTACATCCAACCGGCAAAGCGTTCCATCATCGGCGTCTCGTCGCGATCCGGCCGGATGCCCTCCGGATATTGCATCCGCCGGTCGCATTCCGGGATGCCGGCGCCCGTCGCCGCCAGTTGGGCGTAATGGTAATGAAAGGCGCTCTCCGTCCAAAAAAGACCCACCGCGTTAGTCGGACAGAAGTTCCCCATCCGCGCGAGCATGCCCCGCTTGGTCGCGGATAGCTGCACAAACAACGCGGCAACCAGGAGCAAGCCCATGACGATGGGCTCCCAGCGCGGCGAGGTCGGGGGTGTGGCGTCCGTCATGCCGCCATCATGCCACGGTCGCCGGCCGGCCGCAACCGGTCGCTGGTGGAGGGGCCGGCTCAGCCCAGCCGCTCAATAGCTTCCCGCATCAGGCGGGCAATCGGCATGCGCTGCGGGCAACGCGCCTCGGCCGCCGTGTAGTCGGCGCCCGCCAACAAAGCGCGCGCTGCCGCGGGCAAGGCGGCGAACTCGCGGCGCGCCAGGTCGGGATCCCCGTAGCTGTGGTAGTACATCAGATGGCGCATGGCGTCGCTGATCGGCGGGCGGCCGGCGGTCGCCTCCTCGCAAATCCGCGCACAGCCGGCGCAGTAGCCGGAGCACGTTTCCTGCGCTGCTTGGCGGAACAGCTCGCGATCGGCCTGAGCCAGGGTCTTGCGGCCCAACGCCGCGGCGACGTTTGCCGTCAGGATCGTCGTCGTCTTGCAAAGCGAGGTGATGGTCGTGATCCGCGTGTCCTCCCAAACCGCCTTGAGCTTGGCCTGGGCATCGGTAAATCCCGCCTCCACGAACCGACCCGCCAGCTTCAGTTCGGCCGGCGAGCCCGTCTGGACCTGCCCGCCGCCCTGGGTCTTCATCGCAATCAGGCCGATGCCCTTGTCCGCGCAGGCTTGGATCGCCGCTTGCATCCGGTCGGATTGCAACAGGCGGTAATTGCAGGTGAACATGATGCCATCCACCCCGTCCGCCCGCGCCGCGCGGAAAAGGCACTCCTCCATGTTCTTGTGGGTGCTGAAGCCGAAGAAGCGAATCCGGCCCTCTTGCTTGGCGCGCGCGGCCCAATCGAAAACCGCCGGGCTCATCTCGTCGAAATCGCTGGCCCCGTGAATCAGATAAAGATCAATCTGGGTGCGGTGCATCCGGTCAAGCGAACGCCGAAGCAGCCGGTCCATTCCCCGCGGCTCGCGCTCGTCACACTTGGTGATCAGGAACACCTGGTCGCGCGCGGCGGGGTTTTTTTCAAAATACCGGCCGATCGCGTCTTCGCTGAACCCGCTGAAATTATAGCAATCCGCCGTGTCCCAACAGGTCAGGCCCCATTCCAGCGCCTGCTTGAACAGGAACGGCGCGGCCCCGACATTGAACATCGCGCCGAAAGTGAGAATCGGCAGTTCCACGCCCGTCTTGCCAAACGGTCGGCTGGGCATCCGGGTTTTCAATGTCGCGCCGGTCTGGCCATCCGGCGGCGGGGCATTCTCGGTGGCCAACGCCGCCGGCGGCGCCAGCGCGGCGCCCGCGGAGGCCGCCGCCAGGGTTTTCAAAAACACGCGCCGATCAATCGGATGCTCGTGACTCATAACGCCCCGCTGATTTGATGGTTAAACCAACATTGCATGCTTGGCGTGGCGACTCTCGCCCTCCGCCGATACCCGCACGGCTTTCAGCCCGCCCACCGGACATTCATGCTCACAAATGCCACAACCGGTGCAACGCGCCGGATCCACATACGGCCGCTGGAGCCGGATCTGGATCTCGACCTTGTCGCCGGGCGTCGGCGGCAGTTCCCAACTCTGCGCCGAATCGAGGATCAGCCGGTCCGCCGTGTTGTCTACAATCCGCCGGACCTGCCCCGCCACACCATCTCCAAACTTACATTGAAAATCGCCGCCTGTAAAACGGCCGGCCGGCCAACGCGCGCCTTCCACCTGAAGCGCATCGGCCTCGCGGCGCACCACCCGGCGGACGCCGTCGCGGATGGTCTGGGCCATTTCGCGAACATAGATCGCCTTCGGGCTGGCCGGGCAGTTCTCCTGGCAGACGATGCACGGCACATCCATCGCCCATGGCAGGCAGCGGCCCGGATCAATAAAAGCGGTGCCCATGCGCAGCGGCCCGGCGGCGGCAAACGCCCCGCGCCCGAGTTTTTCGTCCAGCGTGAACGGCCGAATCGCCGCGGTCGGGCAAAGCCGGCCGCAGGCGATGCAACCCGGCTGACAGCCGCTGGTGCCGATGCGGAAATTAAGCACCGGAGTCCAGATCCCCTCGACGCTGGCCTCCAGGCCGGCCGGCTGGACAATGTTGGTCGGGCAAACCCGCATGCACTGTCCACACTTGATACAGCGCGCGAGGAACTCCTTCTCCGGCAGCGAACCCGGCGGGCGGATCAGCCGCGGACTCCAAGCCGTGCCCAGCCGGCCATTCAACCGAATCAGCGGGACCGCGGCCAGGCCGGACACCAGCGCCACCAGGAAACCGCGCCGGTGGACATCCGGCGCGCGCGCTTCGCCCCAGGCCGATGGCCGGGCCCGCCAGCGCATCACGTCCTCATCGCAGGCCGTAACACAGTTCAGGCACAGCACACACTCGCCGGGCCGAATGATGCTGTTCGGCGCGCAGGCGCCCTCGCAATGCCATTCGCACCGGCCACAACGCGAACAGTCCGCATGCGTCTTGCCGATCCGGCCGAGAGCCCAACGACCCAGCACCCCCAGCAACGCGCCCAGCGGGCAAATGAAGCGGCAGTAAAAACGCGGGATCAGCCAATTCAAGGCCAGCGCCGCCAGCAAGACCAGGCCCACCAACCCGGCGCCCAGATAATGCCGGGGCGCTCCGCCCCATTCCGGCGCCGCTCGCTCCGCCAGCGGCAGCAGGGCCAGGTTCACCGCCCGCTGCATGAGGGGCAGCGGGTCCAACAGCCCCGTCTGCAGGGAAGCCGCCGGCAGGCCGGCGGCCGGGTCCAGCCAACCCAAGCCGACCCCCGCCACCAGCGCGATCGCCGCCAGCAGGAACGCCACGCGCCACTTCAGCGCCGCGCGCAGCACCGCCGCTACGATGAAGGCCAGCAAACAGGCGCACGCCAGCAGCAGCGGCAATCCCGGCTGGCCCGCCGCCGCCGCGATCAAACGCCGCATCATGTTACCGGCGCCCGCCGCCAACATGAAAATCAGGATATAATATTTGATGGCCTGCGCCCGCCGGTAACGATTCAGTTCCAACCACTCATGGTGGGTTCGCCCCAGTTTGCCTAAATACCCCACCGCCTGGTGCAGACTGCCGAAAGGGCAAACCCAACCGCAAAAGAAACGACCGAAAAATATCGTCAACACGGTGGTGATCACGGCCAGCCACAGGCCGGCATACACCCGGCCGGTGCTCATCAGCGTGCCCAGGGCCGTTAGCGGATCGAATTGCAAAAAAACGTTGACCGGCCAGCCTCGCAATTGCCACCACTCCGTTCCCAGCGTGCTGACCGCACACAACCAAATAAAAAGCAGCAGGAAGAAAACCTGGCTGATTCTTCTGAAAAACGTTATGCGCATCGCCCGGTCAGGCCTCCACCCGAATCGGCCGCAGCGCCTCGTAATCCGCCGTGCCCGCGCCGGCCGCGGCGGCGAGGCCGATGAACGGCAAATCGGCCGGCGTCTTCCCCAACAGCCCGGCGCCAAACGCATCCACGGCCACCGGGTCCGTGCCGACGACGAGCGTGTCCGTCGCCCGCAGATCGTCCAACGCGCCGCCGGTCGGGCCATTGGTAATCATCGTCTGCACCCCATCCAACACCACCAGCGTCGGCCGCACCAGCAGCGCCAATTCCTTGATCGTATTGTGGATGTCCTGGTGAAACACATTGCGTCGGCCGCCCAGCAGGCCGTACCAGTTCTTCATCGTCAGGCTCGCGCCACTGCGGTGGTGGTCCTTGGCCGGCGCCAGACCGATGACCTTGTTGATACCGTCGAGCGCGCCCCAAAGCACCGGCCAGTTGCGGATCAGCGCGCCGCCCGGCGCGCTGGCGGGCCGGAACAGCCGCTCCGCCGGCGCCACCAGCTCGGCCCCGGCGGCGCGCGCGGCCGGCCCGATGCCGGTCAAATCGAAACAACTGGCCGGATCGTTGATCGGGTTGTCGCCGACAACGACGCGCTCCGCGCCGGCCGCGAAACACAGCCGGATCATTTCGGCCAGCAGTTCCGGGTGCGTCGTCGCGCCGATCAGCGGCGGGGTGGCGAACGCCGCGTTGACTTTCAGCAGCACCCGATCGCCCCGATGAATGTAGACGCCCAGCCCGCCCAGCGCGGCGCATGCCGCGCGGACCAGGACAGCGCGGTTGCGCCCGCGCGCGATGCACATCCGCGGCGCCAGCTCGCGCACCGAGTAATCCGGGAGCGCCGGAGCCGGCGGCTCGAGTTCCGCGGCGGCGGGTCCATCCGGGTCATGGAAGCGCCAGCCCAGCCAGCCGGCCGCGCCGGCCGATAGACACGCCAGCCCGGCGCGCGCGAGAAACTCGCGCCGGGTGGACGGCGCGCCGGATGCTGCCTGCGGGTGCGGCGCGCTCACGGCGCCCCCTCCTTCAGCTTTTCCGCCAGCGCCGCGGCCAGGCGCTCCACCATCATCCGGTCCTCCCCGGCATGCACGCCGGCCAACCATGGACCGCGGCTGAACACCAGTTCGAGACTGCCGAACAAATCGGCGAATCGCGCGCCGGCCACGTTGGTCGGCGCGGCCAGGCGCACCGCGCCGTTTTCCAGCAGATAGCGATGATAGGCTTCCGCCAATTCGGCCGCTTCAGCGGCATCCGGTCGGCGCGAAATAAAGGCGGTCGCCTCCCAACCGCCCAGTTCATAGGCGCCCATGAAGATCTGGTCGAACCGTTCATAGCCAAAGCCATCGCTGATCTGCAAAGTAACACTCTCCGCGCGCAGGCCCGCCGCTGGAAAGAGGTTCAGTTCGGCCGGCAAAGCCTCCGCGTCCGGCAGGTAGCCGCACATCGCTCGCCCGAGCGCGGCCATAGCCGCCAACAGCGCCGCGTTGGTCGAGGAACCAACCAATTCGGCATAATAAGGGCCGCGCATGAAAAACAACGCATTCCCCGCCGCATAGCCCGTCGCCGGCAATTCCAACGGCACGGCCCCCGCGCGCCGCTGGGCGCTGTACACCGCAAAGGCGTTGCGCGGCGCGGCCATTTCATACAGATACAACTCCAGCCACTCGGCGGGATTCTGCTCCAAGGCGAAGCGGCGGCATTCCAGGCGGTCAAAGCCGGACGCGAGATACAACTCCGCCTTGCCGTCAATCTTGTCCGACAACGTGGCCGCGTCGAACTTTTCCGCCGGGCTCATCACCACCAGACCGACCGGCGGCGCCGCCGCGAGGCGCGCCAGCGGCGATTCTTCCGCCGCAGCGGCGGAGGGCGCGGCCAGGGCGGCTACCCCGGCGCCCAGCAGCGCCGGATTGAAATTGCGCTGCATCCGATACACTTGAAATCCCAGCGCCCCCAGCAGGGCCAGCACCAGTAGTCCCACCCCGATTTCCCCATAATGGATGCGGCGCGCTTTTTTCATCGGTCGTTCCGATTATAGAAGATCGCGAGCGCAGTCATAAAGGATCATTTCCGGCAATTTGGCGCTTGGCATTTGACGCCGGCCGATTGATGCTAAAGTTCGTCATCTTTTAATGGAGCCGACTATGACCCCTGATCTGCAATCGAGCGTGTTATGCGACGATGTCCGCCAGGAGCGGAACGGCAAGTTTATCCTGATTGGGCTGTTTGACGCCATCGGGTCGCCGCAATTCCCCATGCGCTACCCGCGCCTGTTCATGGTCACCCGCTGGTGCAGCGGCGAAGGAGTATTCAAGCAGCGCACGCGCATTCTCAAGCCGGACCAAAACACCGTGCTGGCGGAAGGCAAGGATATTCCCGTGCATCTGCCCTCGTCGGAAGCCACCGCCACGAATGTGGAAGTGTTCATGAACCTCAACTTTGAAAAGGAAGGCGCGTACTGGATCGAAATCCTGCTGGATGGGGATCTGAAAATTCGCTACCCGCTGCGCGTCAACCGCGTCCAGCCGCCGCCGGGCACCCCGCTGCCGGACGAACCGCCGGCGCCGGGCGAAGGGTGAGGATGGGATGGCGCAAGGCAAAGAAGAATGTGGAATGGTCAGTTGACGGCTTTGTATTTTTACGCCTTCACCCGTCCGCCTGAACCCATCACCCTTCCGCGACACCCGCTTCAGATTCGATCAAGCGAATGACGCGGGGTTTAGTGACCTCTTCGAGCAGGCGGTCGGATTTCTCAATGTGCGTGCGCAGCACGGCGAGCGTCTGCTGGAACTCGTCCGCGGTGCTCACCGACCGCAGCGAAGTTTCCACCGCCTTTTGCATGTGGAGGATCTTCTCGATGTTTTCGGACATCTGGACAATCCGTTCCAGTTGGGCGGCAACCGCCTTGTTCGCGTCCTTGAGCGCCGTCTCGTGGTCGGCGAACAGCTTGCGCAGCGGTTCGGCCCAGTTGGTCCCCGTCAGACTGTCGCGGAAGAGCGTCCCGGCCGAACCGAACACCTGCTCCAGACCTTTGGTATGGCTGACCATCAATTGGTTTAATCTCTCGGCGTTGGTGGTCAGGCCGGCGGTGAGGTCCGTGACCACTGTGGAGAGAGCCTTCTCGACATCGCGCAGGTCCGCCGTGGTGGTCTTGGCGGCGTTGCTCCAGGTTTTCACCAGCGAGGTCTGGCTCTCGACCAGCGTCTTGTGCAATTCCTGCATTTCGCGCGCAACTTGCCGGCTGGATTCCTCAATCGCGCGCTGAATGGCCGACGCCATTCGCTCGGGTTGGGGAATATAATCCTTGAATGCGTCGCGGACCGACTGCCCAAGGATGCCGCCCAACTCGGCCGCGGTCACCGCGGTCTGCGGGATATTGCCCGGCAAGCGCGCCAGCAAGCGCCCCTCAACATAAGCATCCGCCTTCCCCTGCAGGCTCTGCCGCGCGTAGAGCGTAATGCCCAGCAGCACCACGCCGCTGATGGTCAACAGGTAATTGCCGCCCATCCCATAAGCCACCATCAGCAACAGCAGCGCGAAAAAGGTTTCCGCCATCATCGAGCTCTTGGCGCGCTCGCTCTGGAAGGCGGCCAGGTCCATCACCTGTCGCGGATCCCAGCCCGCGCACCACGCCTCCAGCAGACGCCGGACGCGCACAATGAAAAGTTGGTCGCCGTGCAATTCCGCCCGCCGCGCCCCCACCGCTTCGCGCTCGGCCACCGCCAGCGATTCCGGGATCGGATCGGCCGTCAGCGAGTGCGCCAGTTGCGCCAGCTCCACCCACTGCAAAAACAGATAGGCCGCTACCACACCCCATACAAACGAGATGATCAGCACGGGCACCGAGGCGAGGAAAATGTCGCCTGCAATGAGATAGCCCAACAGCGCGCCGATCGCCAGAATCGGCAACAAACCCGGACCGGGATTCGCAAGCCCACGCTTCCAATCGCCCTTGGATGTCATAGTGGTGTGTCCCATCCTTGAATTATTAAATGGTTATCTTACGTCACCCGGGCCTTTTTTGTCAAAGCCGCGGCGCAAGAAAGGGCCTTTTCTTTTTTCGCGCCCTCGGCTATTAACGCGCGGTCATGCGCGGGAAAATGATCATCACGGCGGGGCTGGCGGTCGCGGCGGCGGGGCTGGCGGCGGGTTTTCCAATGATTGGAAAATCCGGGTGGCCCTTTTTCCAACCATTGGAAGAAGGGCTGGTCCGCCTGCCCGGCGGCCCGGTCCGACTGGGCAGCCCGGAAGCCGGCCCGGATAATCCGCCGCATTTTGTCACGCTGCCCGCTTTCGCGATCGGCGCCCGCGAGGTCACCGCAGCCGAATACGCGGATTATCTCAACCGAACCGGCGCCGCCAACGCGCCGCGCGGCGCCGGGATTGTCGGCCGCCCGGGCCGCTGGCGGGCGGCCTTCGGGCGCGGCCGGCGGCCGGTGACAGGCGTCAGCCTGGCCGAAGCGGAAGCTTACTGCCGCTGGCGCGGCGCAATCTGCGGGCGGAGATTGCGCCTGCCGACCGAGGCGGAATGGGAATACGCGGCGCGGGGCGGAGTACATGGCGCGCGCTATCCGTGGGGCTGGGGCGATCCGTTCGGGCGCGCGGTCCTCGCGACGCGGGAACCGGCGCGCGCCGGTCGCTTTCCGCCGAACGGCTTTGGGCTTTACGACATGGCCGGCAATGTGTTCGAGTGGTGCCGGCCGGCGGACGACGCCCCGCCGGACCGGGCGCCGGCGCGCGGCGGCAGTTGGGCGGAACGCGACCCGCGGCTGCTGCGGGTGTTCCACCGCGCATGGTTCCCGCGGGATTACCGGGACGCCGATGTGGGTTTTCGCATCGCAATGGATTTGTAAGATAAAATATGACGGCAAGCTCAGAGTTCAAAGCGCAAGGTTCAGGACAGATCGCGATCTTCACCTTCAACCTTCACTATTCCGTCGCTCCAGTGCCGGATTTCATCCTTCAGGTTGCATGAAATATCGTCTTTCCCATCTGTTGGAGTATGGCGCCCTGCGCGGCATCTCCGGGCTCATCGCCATCCTGCCCTACCGGGCGGCCCTGGTCCTCGGCTGGCTGATCGCCCGGCTGACCTTCCTCGCGCTGCATGTGCGCATGGACCGTTTCCGCCAACGGGTTCGCCAGGTGATGGGCGCGGCCAAAAGCGAGGCGGAGGTCCGGGCCATTCTTTGGATCGCCTGGCGGAATTTCGTCTTCAACATCGTGGAATCCATGCGCACGCCAAAAATCAACCTCCAGTGGATCAACGCGCACATTGACCACTCCGAAGCGCGTTTGCTGATGGACGAATTGCAAGCCGGGCGCGGGGTGGTGCTGGCGGTGCCGCACATGGGAAACTGGGATCTGGCCGGCGTGGGCTGCGCGCTCCTGGGCATCCCGCTGGTCGTCATCGGCCGCCGGCAGAAGAACCCGTTGGTGGATGCGTGGCTCAACCAGATGCGCGAATACACCGGGGTGGTGGCGCTTCATAAGGAGTCAAACGCGCTGGCCGGCATCGTCCGGCGTCTGAAGCAGGGCCAGGTGCTGGCCATCCTGCCGGACGTGCGGGCGAAGACCGGCAAGATGCAGACCCGGTTCCTTGGCGTGGACACGGAAATACCGGCCGGCATGGCGCTTTTCGCGCGCGAGGCTAATGTAATCATTCAACCGGCGGTCGTGATGCGCATCGGCTGGACGCACCACCGCTGGCACGGCTTCCCGCCGATCCACCCCAACCCCGCGCTGGACCGGGAAACTGACATGAAACGGATGACGCAGATGGTGATGGATCATTTCGGAGAAGCCATTCGCGAACACCCCGAGCAATATTTCTGGTTCAACAACCGCTGGGTGTTGAGCGAGGATCGCGCGCACACGGAAGGCCGGCGGGCCGCCGGCGAACAAACGCCGGGCGGCATGTGAGCGGCGCCATCCTGATCCTCGCGGCGTTATGGGCGACCGCGGCGGCCGCCTCGGAAACGCTCGGCGAGCAGCACTTCCAATCCAACACGCTGGAAGCGGCGGGCTGGCGGGTGATCGGCGGCACGAACAATGGGCTGTTCTATGATCCCGCGCCGAACCAGCGGGTTTGGGCTTGCTGCTCGATTTTCACTATTCGGATACCTGGGCGGACCCCGCGCAACAGGCCAAGCCTGCCGCCTGGCGGACCAACACCTTTGCCGAGTTGGCGAGCAACCTTTTTGACTACACGCGCGCCGTGACCACCAACCTGATCGGCGCGGACATTGCGCCGGATGCCGTGCAACTCGGCAACGAGATCACGTATGGGTTCTTGTGGAACGAGGGCCGGGTGGGCGGCGATGCCGAGACCAAATGGGGCGGGTTCTGCGCGCTGCTGCAGGCAGCGGCGGCGGGCATGCGGACCGGGGCCGGGACAAATCCGGCGCCGCGCATCGTGATCCAAATTGACGCCGGGGCCAACAACGGCACTTGCCGCTGGTTCTTCGACAACCTGCTCTGTCGCGCCGTGCCATTCGACATCATCGGTCTTTCCTATTATCCGTGGTGGCATGGAAACCTGGCGGCGTTCGCCAGTAATATCAATGATCTCGCCGTGCGCTACGGACGGGACATCGCCGTGGTTGAGACCGGCTATCCGTGGACACTGGATAATTACGACCCGGAGCCCAATTTTGTCTGGGAGGCCGGCCAACTGCTGCCCGGTCATCCCGCGACGGTAGATGGACAACGGCGCTTTTTGTTGCAGTTAAAGGAGCTGCAGAAAGCCGCGGCGGGCGAACCAACTGGACGGATACAGACATCGGCCGGCCGGCGGCGCTCTATCGCATCCGCGAAGAATAGCGCCGCTAAACTTTGTGCGCCTGAACCAGAGCCGCGAATCGCTCGAAACTGCGATCGTAAGTCTGCTCGATGTCGGCTGGGAACACACAGGCCGGCAACTCGCGTGACGCAAGATGATAACGCAGGCATTCGCAACAGATCCCCTTGCGCGAACAGGGCGAATAACTACAGTTGCAGTGCGACAAGTTGATCTTTTTATTGCATTCCATGGCAGCCTCCAGATTGGTGTAATTATAGCGGAACGGCTGCCGGCCGGGAATCTGGAAATCGGCTATTCCACACGTTTGCACCCGGAAATGGCCGTGGCGAACCACCGCCGATTATAGCTCGTTTTTTACCGGTAAAAAGTACCCGTAAGGGCAAAAAAACGGCCCTGATTTAGCATAACACATTGCACTGTAATATATTAGCGACGATAAGCGTCGCGCGCCCTCTTACCACCGCACTCGCAAAATGGGCGCAGGTCAAATAAATGTTCCGCTTGTGTCGCGTTGCGCGTTGGGTTAAATTCAAAAAACTTATTACGGTTTCCGGCCGCGGCCGGTAAGGGTAAGGGAATGGGGCGCATCTAATGGTCACGGTGAGAAGAAAGCCGGTCCGGCATCTGCGACGTCGTCCGCCACCCAAGTCATTTAATTACGCATCCGCCTTCATCTATGCGGTGGCGGCGATTATGTCATTGGCAATGGGCGCTTTTTTCTACAAGAGCGTTCAGGACTCCAAGAAGAACCAGCAGCTTTCTGAAAGCACACTTTCCCCCATGCTGCCGCCCGGCGGCAAGATCACCGTGATCGTCCGTAATGACCGCGCCGTTGCTGAACGGCGCGCGCAGCCGGCTCATGCCACGCATGCTGCGGCCGCCCCGCCAGCGCCCATCAAGGATCCGTTTGCCGATCTGGTCAAGCCCACGCCCCCCGCGCCCAGCGGTTACATGGAGGCTTCGCCCTCCCCGGCCGCAACGGCTGTGGAGACACCCGCCCCCTCTCCTTCGGCGGTCACAGCCGATGCCGCAACCCTGGCGCCGCTGCCGCGCGCGCCGTGGCCCGCGTTTTATGCGGGCATGGCGCACACCCAGAAGATGAAACTCAGCCCGCTGGCAGACACCTGCATCATGGCCGCCCCAGCGGCGGCGCAAGCAGCCAATGGAGGTGGCGCGCCCGTCCTGCCCATCAAGGGCAACGACAGCTTCCTCTTCGCGCGCTACGACATGGCCCCCGTGCGCGGCTGGACCGTGTTTCGCGCAAGCTGGCACGGTTTGGTCAAACAGGGTCGCGCCCGTGAACTGGGCTTCAGCACCATCATGGCGGACTGGCAGGAAGGCAGCGGCCGGCGGGAGGAACGCGCCGCCGCCGGCGCGACCTGGCTCTGGGCCGATGCGGGCCGCGTGCCGTGGAACATGGAAAAGGCGCCCGCCGGCTGGTTTTTCCGCGGCAATGGCCAATCACTGATGTGCACCGCGTTGCCCGACAAGACCGCGAACCAGTCGAACGACTGGGTGGTGTATGAACTGGATCCGCAGTTGGTCCAGGCGTTGATCGCCGGCGCGGCATCCGGCCTGGCGATTAGCGATGAGCAAGGCCAGCTTGGGCGCGAAATTGCATTCGCCAGCCGGGAAAGCGTGCCGGATGGAACCTACCTGGAAATCGAAGGTGAACTAACCGATATCGCCCCACCCGGCGCCGTGAAGGACTTGCAGGCCGCCACCCATCCCAGCCTCGCCCGCCTGAATAGCGTGGGCGCCGTGCTGACCTGGACGGCCACCGGGGATGACGGGCATGAGGGCCACACCTTCCGCTACGATATCCGCTACGGCAGCGGCGATGCGCGCTTTGAAACCGCCACCGTGCTGCCCCAGTGCCTGACGCCCTGGCCGCAACCGGCCGGCCAGCCGGATCGCGTCATCATCGAAGGATTGGAGCCCAACACCAGTTACCGCTTTTTCGTCACCGCGGTGGATGAAGCCGGTCAGGCCGGCCCGGTCAGTCAGGCGGCGCTGAAGACCGGTCCCCTGCTGAACCGGCCCGTCGCGCCGCAACCGCCTGCGCCCTTCGACGGTGGCAGCATCCAGATCGCAGGCAACAGTGTCACGCTGCGGGTGCTGGACGAGTTCAAGGTCGTCAATCCACTCAACGGCACAATTGTGGACCGGCCCGGCGCCGTCACGGCGCCAGTGGTTTCGGACTCGTATGTCTGGGATCGCTCATCGCGCACGATCCATCTGCGCGCGTATCCCAACGAAACAGTCGGATTCCAAGTGGCGCTGGGGCGCGCCGAAAAGCCATTCCCGGCGTTAACCGTTGCGCCCGTCCGGCTGGCGAATGCCAAAGGCGAATTACCCGGCGACGGCCTGCGCCTGTTCCGCGCCTGGTACGGCGCAGCGGAACTCCAACCGGGCGCGAAGGTGCCGTTGCCCGACGGCCTGCTGCCGCTCGATGAGCCGGTCATGGTGCCGCATGCGGCCAACAAGCTGGTCAATCAGGCCTGGCAGGCACTGTACGCCCAGTTGTTCATCCTGCCGGGTACGGCGCCCGGTGTGTACTTGGGCAAGCTGGTTTTCACGGCAGGCAGCGCGCGCGACGAAGTCAATGTCCGACTAACCGTGCTGGACGGGATCCTGCCGCCGCCGCTGAACTTCAACCTTGAACTGGTCGCCCCCGCAACGCTGGCACAGGCTTACAAGCGGGATGTCGCCAACACCAGCGACGCCTTTCCGATCGAGGAGCGTTATTTCCAGATGGCGGCCGAACACCGCGGCAGCCTCTCGCTGATGCCATACAACCCGAATGGGCAGGCTTATCCGCCGTTTGCGCCGCCGGTAACCGGCAAGGGCGGCGAACTGGCGGTTGCCGGATGGACTGACTGGGACGCCCGGCTGGGCCACTACCTGGACGGGTCAGCGCTGGCCGGCGCCGCGCGCGGCAACCGGCCGGTGCCGCAGGTGATCCTGCCGCTCTTCGAAAGCTGGCCGATTCCTTTCAACGAGGCTTACACCTGCGCGGACGATGATCTGCCGGCGCCGCCGATGGGTCTGCCGGTATACGCGGGGAGCGCCACGAACATCACCGCCTGTCTGGGCGCGGATTATTGGAGCGCGTTCAAGGCGGCCGCCGGGACGTTCGGCGATCATTTCCATGACCGGGGCTGGCGCCAGACCACCGCGCAGATTTGGTTGCGCAATGGTCCGTTGGCCGACTACAAGGGCCGTGCGCCGGTCTGGTCACTGGGCGAACCACGCTTCCGCGGCGATTTCGTCGCTTTGGAGAATTACGCCGGCGCGGCAAATCCGGCCGGTGTCTGGCCAACGGGACAATTCCAGTTCCGGGCGAGTGTGCCGGACGCGATGTGGCTGGCGGATTATGGCGCCCGCCGTTTCTCCCTGCTGGCCGTGGGTGATCTCAATCCTTATGCCTGGCAGGCGCTGCGCCGCCGCGCCGCGTTGAACGGGGAAACGCTCTGGTTCCAGAGCGAGACTGTCCCGCAGGGCGAAACGCCCGCGGTGATTGAATCGCTGGCCGTCCATTTCTTCCTCGAAGGCGCGGCCGGCTGGAGCATCGCCGACACAATCGGCCGCCCCGAAAATTGGATGCAATTACGCCCCGGGGGATTGTTCTATTGCGGCGCGCCGTTTGGCAAGGATGCCCCATTCCCCTCCGTACGCTTGAGCGCCCTCCGCCGCGCCCAGCAGGATATTGAGTTGCTGCAATTGCTGGCCGACCGGATGAAATGGTCCCGCGCCCAATTGGCCGAATATGTCCGGCTGCTACTGGCCGCGCAGCGTGGCGGTGGCGCCGCCGCCGATGACTGGCACCTGCTGCGCTGGACCGTCCAGGAACTGCTCGCAAAGTGAGCCGTCCGCTAACTGCCGCGCCTACCACCTATTGGCCCCAGTCCGTGATGCCTTTTGGCCGCCTGATCCTGGATCCTGCGCCGCGCTAACGCAGCATTTCCCGCGCATGCTTGAGCGTGACGGAAGTCAGGTCGCGCCCGCCAAGCATCCGCGCGAGCTCCTCCACCCGGCCCGTTTCGTCCAGCGCCCGGACCTCGGTGAAGGTGCGGTTGTCGCGGACCGACTTGCTGACGGCAAGATGATGCGCCCCGCAAGCGGCCACCTGCGGCAGGTGGGTTACGCAGATCACCTGGTGGCGCCGCGCGACCTCGGCCAGCTTGCGGCCGATCGCATTGCCTATTTCGCCGCCCACGTTGGCGTCAATCTCATCGAAGACCAGAATCGGGATACGGTCGTGGTTGGCCAGCGTAACCTTGGTCGCCAGCATCACCCGGGAGATTTCGCCGCTGGAGGCGATATCGCGCAGCGGCTTCATTGGCTCGCCAGCGTTCGGCGCAAAGCCAAACTCAACCGTGTCCATGCCGGAGGCGCGGGGCGCGGCATCCCGCAGCGTAACCGCAAACGCGCCGTGGGCAAACCCCAACGCGCGCAATTCGGCGGTGACCCCCGCCGCGAGCTGGCCGGCCACGTCCGCCCGCTGTCGGCGCAGTTTCAAACCCAGCGTCTCCAGTTTCTCCCGCTGCGCCGCAATTTCCCGATCCAGTTGCGCCAGTTGCTCATCGCGCGTCTGAAGATCCTTCAATTGCGCGCGCGAAGTTTCCAGTAATTCAAGCATTTCGGCCACACTGGCGCCATATTTGCGTTTCAGCTTCTGGTAAACAGCCAGGCGCTGGTCAAGCCATTCGAGCCGCGCCGGATCGGCCTCGACCCGGTCCAGCCGGCTGTGCATCGCGGCCGCCGTTTCCTGCAACCGCACGACCGCCTGCCGGATTTCCTCGCGCCAGCCGTCGGCCTCAGGCAGAAGCCGCGCCAATTCCTCAAGTCGTTTTTGCGCCCCGGCCAACAGGTTGAAAGCCGAAGCGTCGTCGTCGAGCATGGCGGCCAGCGCGCCCTGGCCCAACTCCAACACGCGTTGCGCATTGCCGACGACCGCGTGCTCGCGTTGAACCTTCTCCTCCTCGCCCTCGACCGGCGCGGCCTCCTCAATCTCCTTGATCCGATAGGCCAGACGATCCATTTGTTCGGCCACGTCCACGGCGCCGCCGGCAAGGGTTTGCCGCCGTTCCTCCAGCGCAGCCAAAACGCGATACACTTCCTCGTAAGTTTCGCGTCCGCCCCAGAGGTGGCCGAACGAGTCGAGCAGATCGAGCTGAAAATCCGGACTGAACAGCGACTGGTGGTCATGCGGGCCGTGCAAATCCACGAGTATGTCCCCCAGTTGCTTGAGCACCTGCAGCGTCACGGGGCTGTCATTCACCAGCACCTGGTTCGTGCCATTGGCTTTGACAATCCGGCGGATCAATAGCTGGCCGTCGGCGCAGGGCTCTAGTCCAAATTGCTCGAGCACGGCATCCACCGCGGAGGAATCGGAAAACTGGAAGAGCGCCTCGGCCCCGCAGGCTTCCTCGCCGGCGCGGATGAGTTTCTTATCGGCGCGCTCGCCGACCAGCAGATCCAGCGCGCCGATGAGAATGGACTTACCCGCGCCGGTTTCGCCGGTGATGACGTTCAGCCCCGGCTGAAACTCCACACGGACGTTTTCCGCCAGCGCCAGATTTTTAACTCGAAGTGTGGCCAGCATCTTTTCCCCATGTTTGCGCGTGTCCCTTACCAATTTCGCCGGCGGCGGACAAGCGCCGGATGATCCCCGCGGCATCGAATGACGTCCGCCAAGGATACCTCCCGCCACACCCGTGCCGACGAGCCGGCCTTGCCTGTTTGTTTCCGCGCTTGCGCTACGGTGCAAGGTCTGGCATACAATGCCGCCTGCTTGATCTGATTGGCGGGATAGCTCAGTTGGCAGAGCAAGGGACTCATAAGCCCTGGGTCGCCGGTTCAACTCCGGCTCCCGCCACCACATTTGAAGCGGGCATCGCGTCCGATACCGCGGGAGTTACGTTGATGGGCCTGTCGAAAGATTCTCCGTTCTATCCGATCGTGTCGAGTCGCGTGGTTTTAGAGCGCACGAACTGCCTGGCATTCTTCGACCGCTACCCGGTCAGCGAGGGCCATACGCTGGTGGTCCCCGCCGAACCCGTCCGCTCACTGTTTGAACTCAACGCCGCGGCACAGGCGGAAATCTGGGATACAGTCCGCGAAGTCCGGCAAATGCTGATCGCGCGTTTTCATCCCGCCGGATTCAACATCGGCGTTAATGATGGCCCGGCGGCCGGCCAAACCATCCCGCACGCGCACATTCATATCATTCCGCGATATCCCGGCGATGTGCCCGACCCGCGCGGCGGCATACGCTGGATCATCCCTGACAAAGCGAAGTATTGGACGGAGTGAATCCGCGCGCTGGCCATGAACCCGCCCGCGGCGGCAAGCCCCGCGGTTAAATCTCCCGGCGCGAAATGCGTTCAGCCGATATTCGACTGGCCGATCAGGTAATTTTCGAGGCTCTTAATGGTGGTCTCGCGATCGGCAATGATCTCCCGCACGAGATCGTTGATCGAGATAACGCCCACCACCCGGCCTTTTTCCATAACCGGCATGTGACGAATATGCTTGGAAGTCATCAGTTTCATGCATTCCTCGACCGAATGCTCCGGCTCGGCGAAGAAAACCTTCTTGGTCATCACCTTGGCGATGGGTTGTTTCACGTCCAGCGTCCCCGACTTGGCCGCCAAACGCGCCAGGTCGCGCTCGGAGAAGACGCCCGCAAGTTTGGCGCCATCCAGCACCAGCACCGCCCCGATATTATGGCTGGTCATTTCCCGCAAGGCATCTTGAATCGTATCGGTGGGGCGGATGGACCAGACGGACGAACCTTTGTTGGCAAGAATCGCTTTGATCGAAGACATAATATCTCCTTGTAGAATGAACCACGCTGCATACCACAAGCCGTTTCACCCGACGGGTGATACGTTGCGCCGGGGCAGGCAGCTTGTCGAGCCTGAAATCGCGAGCCGGACGCTTCAAGCCAGCCGCCCAACCCGCGCGACATAGCCGGCAATGTCGCACTTCCGCTCCAGACCACCTGCGGTCATGGTGCGCACCGTGCCGAAGATGGGCCGCTCCGGCCAGGGGCGATCATGCGCGCCGAAGATCCACGCGACGTTGGCGTAGGCGTTCGCATCCCGGCCGTCAAGAAAGTACCGGTTATTCAGCCGCAACGCGATCGCGAAAGCGGCCTGCGGCGTGGGCGACCACTCGAGGATTTTCTTGCCCCAATACATGCGCATGTAATTGTGCATGAAGCCGGTGACCTTCATCTCCATCATTGCCGCGTTCCAATACGCGTCATGCGTCCGCGCAGCCTCCAGATCGGCTAACCGGTACTGGCGCGAGCGCGGGTCAGCCTGATGCCGCGCGAGCGTCTGCCGGGCCCATTCAGGCAGTCCCGCGAACGAATCGTATGCGGGATTGAACCACACATAATTGAAGGACAACTCGCGCTGGACGAGCAATTCATCAATGAAAGCCGTAACATTCGCATCGGCGCTCCGCGCCTGAACTTGCCGCGCCAGCCACACCGGCGAAATCTGGCCAAAGTGAAGATACGGGCTCATCCGCGAAACGCCATCCGTTTGTGGCTGGTTGCGATCCTCCGCATAGCGACTGAAACGACGGGACAGGAAAGTTCGGAAGGCGCGCTTGGCCGCCGCCGTGCCGCCTTGGAAAAAGGCCGTCGCGGGCGGGACGGAAGCGTCGGCCGCGAACTGGGACGGCGCGTCATCACAATGATCATCCATCAGAATCCCCAATCCCAGCGAGGGTCGGGCAAGCGGAATGGGCTTTAGGTCTTTCAGATAAAGCGGCAAAGCCCGGAGCAGCTTCGGCCGGAGCGTGCGAGCCGCGACCTCCAGTTTGTTCGTCGCGGCCTCCACGGGGACAATCAAGTCGCCTTCGACTTCGACGACCCGGCACGCCGCGCGGTCGGCGACCTGCCGGCGCCACGCGCGCTGATGGCGCAGATAGCCGCGGTCGCAAACAATCAGCGCAGCGGCCTGCGCCAGCGCCAGCGCCGCCTCCGGCGGGTCGCCGCGACGCACCACGAATTGGATGCCGCGCGCCGCCAGCGTCCGGGCCGTCTCCCGCAAGCCCTCGCGCATGAAGGTGTAGTGGCGGAGATTGGCCTCGGGGTAGCGGTCCATCAAGCCAAAGCCGACAATCAACGGCAAGCCCAGCGTATTGGCCTGAGCAACGGCGTATTCCAGCGCGGGATTGAATTCGGCGCGCTGGGACTGCTGCATCCAATAGAGCACGTACGGGTTTTGCACGACATCCCGCGTGTTCAACGTATGCACCCGTTCGGGCTCAACAGAACCGTTCATCATCCCGATTCTGCGCTTGGCCACAGCGCCATTTCAAGTGTCGCCCCATCGCCATAATAGTGTAAAAGGTTTGGCGCCGACTCGCACGATGAAAAGGAATTCGCCAGCGTACAGATCCGCCGCCAACCGCACGGCATGGCTGCTTGCCTTGTTTATATTCGTTCTGGCGCTCAGCACGCATCCGCCGGACCTTGCACCAGGTTTCCCGGCCCAGATCGCCAATGCTGTTGCCGGGGCTTACTACCTGCCGGTCGTCACGCATTATCTATATCTCACAGCGGCTCGATTGTTTATGGCGGCTCTGCCCGGCACGCCCCTTTTCAAATTGGTGCTCTTTTCCGCCGTTTTTGCCGCATTGTCCGCAATGCTGTTCTTTCGGCTCATGCTTCGCGCGCCAGCCTACGCCATGCTGACCGAGGTCCACGCTGCGCGGCTCGCGGAAGCCCGGTTGCTGGCAGCCGGCTTGGCAGCGGCATTGCTCATCTTGTCAACACCCTTCTGGACTTCGGCCACCCGCCCGCAAGGCTGCGTCACGGAAGAGATCGGAGAATCGCAGCGGCTTTCCGGAAGGTAGGTGGCGGCTGAAAAGGAGCGAGGTTGACGCGTCAAACGGAGTGGATGCGCGCCGGGAGTCGAGCGTGGCTGTTTTTGAGCAAAGTTCAGGCCGGGACGGGCCGGCGGGTCCGTCTGGCCGCATCCATCAGGTCAGCAACCAACGCAGCGCCCGCGTCCGATGTGCCTGACAGAAGCGATTAAGGGCCGGCGTGGTCCGCTGATGTTCGGACCGCGGCTGATGGAAGCCCTGCCGGGCCATGAACCGCGCCAAAGAACGTAGCGTGGTTAGAATCCGTGCGCTGTGGGGATCGCGGACCTGGCAGCGGTCCTCGTCGTAGGTGCGATCGCGCACGTAGTGATTGCCGTCCTCGATCGTCCATTGTCCCCGCGCGATCTCCAGCAACTGGTGGGCATTGGCGGTGGCATCGGCCAGCGGCGTCAGCGCGGTGATGGCCAAGCCGGTATCGTCACTTTCTTTGCCGCTGGGCCGTTGCGTGAAGTGCCGGTGAATGCCTCAAGCATCCGACGCTTATCGTCGCCAACATAATGTAAGCCAGCGTGTTATGTCTAAAAATGATCGCTTTTTTGCCCTTACAGGCACTTTTTAGCGCCGAAAAATGGGCTATAAGCTGTGGCAGCTTCTTCTTTGAGTACCCAAGTTTTTGATTGGAGTCCGGGCAACTCGATGTAATCGAAAATCCGTCGTTGTCCGTAGTTTTGGCTGATGCGGCTTACAAAGGATTTAGATCCTACCGCCAATGATTCAGTCCAGCACGGCTCCCGAGTTAGTCTGCTTTTGATTATTCGCTCCTCTATCTCGGCCTCATAATACTCACGAAAATCGCTGATCGCCCCAATCTCCAAGCTTTCCAAGAGACGCTCCTGATCTACTAACCGGTACCTCTTGCGGGCACCCGTCAGCTCATCATATCCACACCACCGCCATTCGCGCGGGTGTCGCACCATGCCGGCGCGGACCATATTCAAATCCACATAGCACAGACAATTAAGCAAATGTTGCCCAGTTTCTATCACGGTACACTGATATGGGTGCTCCCAAAGTGAACCCAGATGTCCCTTACGTTTGTTGTATTGCTTGGCCGTCGCGCCCGCAGCCAGATGCATCAGATCGCTAACCGCTTCAGCTTTGCTTGCATGAACAATCAAGTGAACATGATTGCAAGTCACACAGTAGCCGTAGATCGGCACTCTGTAGCGCCTGACACCCTCCCGCAACCATTCCCGGTAGACTTCCCGATCGCGCACAAAACGCAACAGGAACTTGCGATTGTGGCACCGATGCGTGAGATGATAGGTGTACCCCTCAACTAAATACTCGGAAGCTCTTGCCATGTGTGAACGGTATCAGATAACTCCTCTCCGTACAGTCACAAAATGGGAAAAATGGGGGGCGAAAAACGGTTCTAAGCGAGTAAAAAAGCCCTGTTTTTTGCGTAACCGTTTCGTTTCCTGAATGTTAGCGACGATAAGCGTCGGATGCTCACACTTCCCAGCGGTCGTGCAACTGGAAAATGCCCAGCGCGCCGGTGGGGTTGCGGACGGCGAATGGATACCAGTCCTCGCGGCGGTGATACTGCTGCGCGTGGTCCCACGAGTGGATCGAAAGCGAAAGAAAGAAATTGCCATGCATCAGCGTCAGCGGGTCTAGTCGTAAGCGCAGTGTGCCGGCGCCCGCGATAGCCTCCAGCGCCACACCGGCAATTTGCGTGTTCGACCCGTACACATAGAAGCCGTTGCCGGTCTTGATCGAGTAACCGAACACCGGCCGCTCGATCCGCCGGTGCGCCACGTAGGCAATCTCGACCAGCATGGGGCGACCGGTGGTGAACGTGGCGGATTCGGCGCCGTGCTCATCCAGCAGCCGCACCCCCGTGAACTCAACCTCGCGTGTGCCGTATTCCTGCGTGAAAAGCTGACCGCCCTCCCCCATATAGGCCTTAACGTATTGCAGGATCACGTCGCCCGGCGCGCCGCGCGCGACCAGCCGGCCGTGATGAATCAGGAATGCTTCATCGCAGAATTCCTCCACCGTCTGGAGCGCGTGCGAGACGAACAACAAGGTCTTGCCGCGCCGCTGAAAATCGCGAATCCGGTCAAGGCATTTGAGTTGGAACGCGATGTCGCCGACCGCCAACACCTCATCAATCAGCAGAATGTCAGGATCCATCTCAACCGCCACCGCGAAACCCAGCCGGACATACATGCCGCTGGAATAATGCTTCACCGGCTGATCAATAAAATCCTGCAACCCCGCGAACTCAACGATCGGATCGAACTTGCGCCGGACATCCTCGCGCGGGATGCCCAGCAGGGCCGCGTTGAGAAAGACGTTCTCACGACCGGTCAGATCGGGATGAAAGCCGGCGCCGAGTTCCAACAGTGACGCGATCCGACCGGTCGCGCGGACATGGCCGGTGGATGGCGCAATGGTGCCGGCCGTCAGCCCCAGCAACGAACTCTTTCCTGATCCATTCGGACCGATGACCCCAATCGTCCGGCCGCGGGCAATGTCAAAGCTGACCTCACGCAGAGCCCAGAACGGCTCCATCGGACGACGCCGCGCGATGCCGGTCAACGCCCCAAATAATGTCGGCGGTCCGACCCCGCGCACGCGGTAGGATTTCCCAAGATTTCTGGCCTCAATCGCAATCATCATACATTAGTCCGCCAACAACCCGCCACCGTGACCGCCAAACCCTCCTTCGGCCCGCCACCCCCCAACGCCAACCGCATCCTTCCGCCTTTTAATCTCACCGTTCCGCTTTCACTAAAGCATGTCCGCGAAATCCCGCTGCATCCACTGGAACAAAGCCCAAGCAACCGCCAACAGGGCCAGCGGCCAAAGCAGGCCGGCAACCGACCAGACGTTCCACGGGAATGTCACGCCGGGCAGGATCAGCGCGCGGTATCCCGTGATCACAACGGCGAGCGGATTAAGCATATACAAGCCGGTCGCGGCCGGAACGCGACCCGCCAGCGCCGCCACAAATGAAAGATTATACATCACCGGGCTCAAAAAAAACCACGCGCTCATCAGCACCCCAACCAGATGCTGGGTATCGCGGTAATACACATTCAACGCCGCCACCAGCAGCGCCAGAGCCAGGTTAACGAGAAACTGGTAGCCGATCGCCGCCGGTAGCAACGCGACGGCCAGGCTCAGGCTTTCGCCGCGCAGCGCCAGCAGCGCGATCACAATCGCAAATTGCACCACCAGTGAAAGCAGGAAACCAACCAAATTGGCCAATACGCACGCCACCGGCAGGATCGCGCGCGGAAAGGCAACCTTCTTCACCAAGTTCGCGTTGCCGGTGATGCAGGTCAACCCGCCCGTCACCGACTGCGCCGTAAACTGCCAAGCAAAGACGCCGATGATGATTTCCTCGACCGGCACCCCCCGGCCCGCGAGAATGCGCAGAAAGACCACGTAGATCAGCGCCATAAACAGCGGCGTGAGCAGGCTCCACAAAAAACCCAAGGCAGAACCCTTGTAGCGCTGCTTCAACTCGCGCTGAACCAGATTTGAAACCAGATCGCTGCGGCCGCGGAATGTGTCCAGAATGCGCATTTTATTGGTTGTCTATAATCATAGTCCGCAATCAGTCATCAGTCACAAGTAATCCGTTATCCATAACTACACGATACGGACCTGAAACACTGCATTCGGTCATTCCAAAACCGCCCATTCGCAACGGGCGGATGCGGCAACTTATCCGCCGCGCCAGTCCTGGGTCACTGTTTACCGGCTACTGATCACGAATCTCTATTTTCCCCCGCCCGTCTTCTCCATGGCCTCCAGCAGCAAGCTGACGCGGCCGGCGCCGGGTTTCTGGGCGGACGACGAAATGCTGAACTCGCGCACGCGCCAGGGCGGCCGGCCGTCCGCCGCCACGCCAATAAACCGCGCGATATCCGCCAGCGCCGCGTTTTCAAAAACCACATCCACTGTTCGCGCCGACCAACCTGCGGCCACCGGCACAGACTCCCGCGGGCGCACATCCGCCGTCACGCCCGGCATCTGCCGGTCAATCAGTTCACGTAATGGCGCCGGCCGGGATTCCGGCAGCGCGTCAAACAGCCGCACCACCGCGGCCTGATCGGCCGCCACCGACTCCAACCGGCGCAGGGCCGCCAGGTCCGCTCGTTTCGCCGCCAGCCGCCTAAGCCATTCCGGCGTCCCGCGCACGGCATAGATCGCCAGTAAAATCCCCGCCACGGCGGCCGCGACGGCCAACCCGCGCAATATCCGCAAGCGGTTCATGGCCGCCATCCACCCTCTCCCTTGACGACAAACGGCACTCGTTCATCCGCCCCGGCCTCCTGCCGTTCCAATTCCACGCGCCAACCCTGTTCACGCGCGCAGGCGACCAGCGCTTCGGCGCGCTCCCAATCCGGCGCCGAGCCGCGAACGGTCAACCGCCCGCCCAGCAACGCCAGCTCTTCAACGAACAGGCGGTTTGAAGCGGCGGCTCCGGCCAGCGCGTAGAGCAGTTCCTCGGCGCCGGGACGGAGTGCATCCAAAAACGGTTGCAGCCGAGTGGCGTTTTCATCCAGCGCGCGGCCGACCAGCATAACCTCCTGGCCCCGGGGCACACGCGGCATCCCGGTCAACCGCGCCGCCAACCCGCTCAACTGCGCCTGGGCGGCATCGGTCCGCCACGCCAGCCAAGCCCGCCAGCCCACGCTGATCGCACATAGGAAAAGCCCAGCCAACAGAGCGGAAACAGCGGCCCGTATTTGCCGGCGCGCATCCCGCCGGCGCGTCTGCGGGTGTTCTGCCGCGCCGCCTGCCCGTAGATTGCAACGAAACAAGCCCGGCTCGAGGGCCCGCGCGGCCAAGGCGCGGGCTAAAAATGCAGCCGGCTGAGCGTGCCGCGCAAAGGCATAACGACCGGGCTCATCCAACGCCGCCTGCCAGGCGGCCAATACAGTCTTGTCCTCCGCGCCGGCGCCGACCCAGTACCACTCAAACGGACGTTCATCCGCCGGAGGCAGTTGCGCCCGGAGGAATTGACTGACGCGTCCGGCCAGTTGGCGCGGACCGGCCGCACCCGATTCCAGCCGGACCCCCAGCGCGCCTCGATAATCATCACCCTGACCCACCGCTAATACCGCATGCCGCCCGGCCAGCAGCGCCACAATGCGCGGTACGCCGGCCTCGCCTGGCGCTTCCGCGCGGCTCTGCGTCCACAGGGCGAGCGCCTCGTGATCCAGCACGACCGGATCCAGGCCCAGGGCACGCAGACGATCCAGCCATGCCTCCAGATGCGCGCCGCGCGCCGCGACCGCAAGCGCCTCAATCGCGCCGCCGGCGGCGGATGGGCGGCATTCCAGAAACTGGCAGACACACGATTCCAGCGGAAACGGGAGTTGGATGTCCAGTAACGACGGCAAGACCTTGCGCGCCTTGGCCACGGACCGGAGCGGCGTCTGGAGCCAGCGGGTGAAGCTCTCGGCGGCCGGCATGGCCGCGGCCGATACGGCCCGGCCACGGGCCACCTCCGCCGTGATCTGTCCGGCCAAATCCGCCAACGCCGCAGGATCCGCATCCGGCGGGCGCGCAAAAAGCGTCTCCGGCGGCGCGCCGCGGGACTGCCGGACAATGGTCAGGCAATCGTCAGACCAATCAATTCCGTAGGCGGTTCTGGCGGTATATGCATCCACAGATCACATTCCCCGCTCCCGGCAGGGCCATTGAAACACCGCGCCATCCGGCTCGCGGGCGCCCGGACTTAAAATACCCACTGCACCACCTCCACCGTTCCCTGATCATTGCGCCGGGCCAGCACGCGCAGATCGGCATAGCGGCCCTCCGCATAGGCGCGGACCTCGATTCGAAAGAGGCTGCTTTTGACCGACAAATAAGGGCGCACGCTGCGCACCAGTTCCGGGTCAATGCCCGGAGGCATGAAATCCACCGAACGGATCGGCATGAGTTTGCGCGCGCCCAGAAGCAGACGCGCCGCCTCCTCGCGACCCGGTCCAAACAGGCCGTAGAGCACCGCGGCGGGCGCTGTATTGACATTGAGCGGAGTCGGCCGATTCTCCTTGATCGGATTGACCGTGACCAGCTCGAGCAGATTCGCGCGGAACGATTCGTCCAGGCGCTCGCGATCGCGCCGGTCGAAGAGCGCGCGGGTCCAGCCTTTGACAGCCAGGATTTCACGCAGGCACCAGAGCGGGCGGTTGGCGGCGGCCGCTGGCGGGTTTTGTTTCAGATAATAGGGCGTTTCAACCAGCCCGGCGTCGTCCTCATCCATCCAATCAGCCAGCGCCGTCGTCTTGTCAACCGGGGCAAAATCACCGCAGGCGGTCAACAGGTCCATCACCATGTCTTCCGCGCGGCGCGGCGCATTGGCAGCGGAGCGGTCATCCAGGTTGTTGAGATCAAAAAAACGGTTTTCATCGGTGATTCGGACAACCGTGGCCACGCCGGAAGGATCGGCGACTTCGCGCGGCCGGGCCCAGTCCTCGTCAAGATGATCCACGCGCAGGTCCGGGTCATCCGCCAAAACCTGCAACGCGCCGCGCGCGGCATCGGCGGCCGCCTGCCGCAGTTGCCCGATCTGCAAGGCCACCCGTTCCCGGCCGAGCGCCGCGCGCGCGGCAAATTGCACCTGGGCGACCAACGCGGCGACCAAGCCGAGCAGAATCAACACCAACACCAGAACGGCCCCGGATTTGCCGGACGCCACCATCCGGTCCGAGGCATGGTAATGCGTGTGCTTCTCCTGGAAAAAGCCGAGAATCCAACGCAATGCGAGCGCCGCCAGGCCGGCTCCGAAAAAAATCGCGCCCAACAACACGACACTGCGCTGGTTGAGATCCGATTTCCAGAACCCGAAGGCCAGAATGAACAGGCCGCTGAAGGGACAAAGCGCAGCTAGAATGAGCAGCACCAAGCGGCTCTTCTTGAGCGCCCGACGCCGCACGTGGTAACGGTGTTCCCGGGATTTCCGGTAACGATCGCTGGACAGTGTTTGCACGGGCGCCAATATGCTGAAAGCGCCCGCCGCGCGCCATAAAAAAAGAGCAGCCGCATAAGAGTTTGCGCTCGGACCTGCTTCCGCTATCATGCCGGGGTTTCAACCAACCTGTGAGGAGATCAACGATGAGCAAAATCTTGGCCGGATTATCCGCGCTGGCATTCGGCCTGGCCGTTGCGGCCGGCGCCCAAACCACGCCCCCCGCCGGGAGTTCACCGGCGGCGCCCCCTCCGGTGGCGCCACCCGCCGATGTCAAACGCTTGCGCGCCGAACAGGACCGGCTCGCGGACCGAATTGAGGCGGTCGCGGATCAAGCGGCGGCCGCGCGCAAGAGCCTGGCGCGAATCGAGGATGATCTGCAGGACGCCAACGAGGATGCGGCGGATTTAGCGAAAGTGGTGGCGGAACTCAAAAAAGTGGTGGGCGCCGCCGCGCAGCAGGTAGCCAATACGGAGGCCCAGCTGGCGGTCGTCAGAACCGATTTGCAGCGTCAGGACAAACTACTGCGCGAGTTGGCCGGCGCCCAGCCGACGATCGCGCGCATGGAAGAAAAGCTGGCCCAGGAACAGAAAAGAGTCCAAGACCGCGAGACGGTAATCCAACAACGCGACCTGGAAATCAAGGATTTGCGTCGAACGATGGCGGAAAAGGACGAGTTACTGCGCCGCCCCTCCGGCGCGACCGCCACATCGCCCGCCGTCCCACCGCCCGCTGTTCCGGCGCCCGCTCCCGCCGGCACCGCCGCGGTCGCAGTGGCCAAGGCGCCGCCGGCGATCGCTGGGGCCGTGGCTCCAGCACCGGGACCGCTGACCAACGCCCCGGTCAAGCCGGCCGATGATGCGGCCATCCGGCTGGTGGCCGAGGGCAACCAGAAACTGAAAGACGGCCAAGTGGCGGAGGCAGAGGCCTTGTTCACGAGCGCGCTGGCAAAGAATTCCACGCTGACCACCGCGCGCATCGGCCTGGCGGCGTGCGCCTATTCCCAGAATAACCTGATGGCGGCCAAGCAATCGCTCAAGGAAATCCTGACGGCGGACCCAAACCATGCGCAGGCTTTGGGGCTCTTCGGCCTGATCGCCTGGCGCGAGGGCAACACCCTGGCCGCCGAGCAAGCCCTGCGCAAGGCGGTGCAGAACGACAACGCCGACGCGCAGTTGCACAATTATCTCGGAATCATCCTGCACACCCAAGGCAAGGTCGAGGCGGCCGTCGCTTCTTTCCGGGCGGCCACCCAGCTCAATCCACAACTGGCCGAGGCGTTCTACAACCTGGCTGTCGCGCTGACCCAGGTCAAGCCGCCGCAAATCGAAGCGGCACGCAAGGAGTATTCCACCGCCACGCGGCTGGGCGCGGCTCGCGACCCGCAACTGGAAAACCTGCTGGCGGGAAAATAGAAGCCAAATCCAAAGCATGCGAACCGAGACCTGACTTGATGCATCGTTAGGATTCAAGGATGCAAGCGCAACGGCAACTTTCATTCAGTTTGCGGCGACCGGCATTCCCCATTCTATATTTCAGTCTCCTGCTGGGACTGGCGCAATTCACAGGCGCCGCCGAACAACCAGCCGAAGACCCCGCCAAGGAACAGTCCAGCGCCTACGTCGCGCTCATCCGGGCCGACCAGGCGCGCGATCTGAAAGACTACCGGGCAGCCGTGCTCAACTACCGCGACGCCCTCGACCGGTATAACCGGCTCTCGGCCCGTTTCCCGGGCTGGGAGGCGGACATTGTCCAATACCGCCTGGCCTATTGCGCCAACCAGATCGAGGCAATCGTGCGGCGAAGCGGCAAATCAGAAAGCGATTGGCTGGCCGCGCCCCCCGATGAGGCCGCGGACGATGGACATTACCGCGAGAAATACTCCGCGCTGCTCCAGGAGAATCAATACTTCAAGAAACGCGTGCAGGAACTGGAAAAAGAAGCGGCGGTCGCCCGGCCAGCCGCCGCGGCGCTGGCGGAGAACACGCGCCTCAAGGCTGAGCACGAACAACTTGTGGCGGAAATCAAGCAATTGCGTGAAAACCCCGCGCCCCGACCCGAGGAAAAACAGCTCCGCGAGGATAAGCGGCGACTGGAAAAAGACCTCATCGACGCCCGCCGGGAACTGGCCGAAGCGCAAACCCAACTGCGCGAGCAGCGGCAGCAAGCCGAGGCACAAGCCCGGACCGCCGCCGAAAAGAATGCCGCGTTGGAAGAAGAGATCAAGGCGCAGGCCGCCGCGCTGCAAACCGAGCAAAACACCCGCCAACGCGCCGACGCGGAAATCGTCCGCTTGAATGAAGAAGTCGCCGCCGGCGCGCGGGCGCAGCAGCAGCTAGCCGCGCAGATAGATAAAATGACGCAACAAGCCGAAGCGGCGGCAAAGGAAATCGCCGCGCTGAACGCCCGCCTGGCCGATGCCCAAACCGCGCGGGATTTGGCGGACACCGGCCGCGCCCAACTGGAAAAAGACCTCGCCGACGCCCGCCGGGAACTGGCCGAAGCGCAAACCCAACTGCGCGAGCAGCGGCAG
>CAZMXS010000013.1:54027-82528 GCA_964570325.1 uncultured Verrucomicrobiota bacterium
GAAATCGTCCGCTTGAATGAAGAAGTCGCCGCCGGCGCGCGGGCGCAGCAGCAGCAAGCCGCGCAGATTGTGAATTTGACGCTTAAAAATCAAAGCGTAGAAAACAGAAACACCGAACTCCAACAGAAAATCAGCGCGCTGGGAACCGCGCAGGAGCAGCAAACCAAACAACTCGAACAACTAAACCGCCAGGCCGCCGCTAGAGAGCAAGAGAATGTGGGGCTGAAGGAAAAGCTCGCTGAACTCGAAGGCATTCTGAAGCATCAGGCCGGTAAAATCATGGCGCAGGAAAAAGTCCGGTCCGAACTGGCGGAGGAGAAAACTGTCGTTCAACAACAGGCGGAAAGCCAGACCTTGGAACTGGCGCGTCTGCGCCGCGAAACCGACCAATTGCGCGATGAAATCCGCCAACTGAAAACCAGCTCACCCGTGGTCCCGATCGCAGAAACGGACCAGCCGGTTCCGCTGCAAAAGAGCGCGGCGCCGGCGCCGCTCAGTGAAAGCGAAGCCGCGGCGCTACTGCGCAACGCCCAGCAAATGGAACGGGTTTTCAATTACCGGGGCGCGCTGGAAAACTACAGTCGCCTGGCGGATGCGCGCCGAACCGATATGGATGCGTTGAAGGGCAAAGCGCGCTGCCTGTTGCGAATGGGGCAACCCGATCCGGCGCTGGCGGCGGCGCGGGCAGCCGTCACCGCGGCGCCGGCCGATCAGTCCGCCCAACTCCTGCTGGGTCTGGCGCTAGCGGGAACCAAGCAATTCAATGAGGCCACGCGGGTGCTGGGGCCGGTGGTGCGGCAGGATCCATTAAACCTGGAGGCGCGCAACGCCCTGGGCGCGGCCTGGTTGGGCCTCGGCGATATGGCCGCGGCGCGGCGGGAACTGGAGGCGGCACTGCGGTTGAATCCACGGCTGCGGGATACTCACTTCAACCTGGCCCAAGTGTTCTTCTTCAGCAAACCGCCCGACGTGGAACGCGCCCGCCAGCACTATAAACGCGCGTTGGAAATGGGCGCAACTCCCGATCCGCAATTTGAAAAATTGCTGGGCAGCGGCGGTCCATAACCAAGCGCGAGCGCGTGGATGCGAAATGCCGGCACGCGACCGGAGCCGCGCGCCGCAGGACAAAATAACCGTATCACCGGCCGGTTACTGCCGTTTTGACCAACGCTCGCGGTCGGTGAGGAACAACTGATCCAGATTGTTCAGAGGAAATCCCTGGCCAAGCGGGAAGTCCGAGGGAATGCGCCCCTCAAGTATCGGATACCAAGTTCGATCCGGACCGGTCATCAGCGCGCGCACCCAGGGTTTGTCGCGGGTAAGGGTGGTGAAGTAAATCGCGCTGATGCGTTTGCGATAATCGTTGATCTCATAGAACCCGTCAATCGTCGCCGGCAACAGCAACGAATTGCGGTTTCCGTACCAGGCGGTCGCCCACGGCATATCGGTGCAGATCATCTCGTCGCGGCCCAGCATCTGGCTGATATTGACGACAAACGGCGGATAATAGGGCGGGTACGGGATTGCCGCGCGCGGCGGCAGCAACGTCAAGATCAATGGCAGAGCGCCCAGCACCATGATCAACAGCGTGATCGCCAGGCTGAACAGCCGGATCTGCAGTTGGAGCCGCTCCAGCAACACCAGGAAAAAAGCCAGGCCGTACAGCAGCACCAGCGGCCAGAAAGTCTGCAGCAGGCGCAGGCTGACGTCACCGAAGAAACAGCCGACACCGACCAGTAACAGCAAAGCCAGCGCCACACACCAGCGCAAACGATGTACATGCGGCCGGACGAACCGGTGCAGGAATGCCGTCAGGAACAAACAGATAAACAGCCCGTCACCAATCGTCCGCAGGCCGCCGCGGTACACGCCGGCAAAATTGACAATCCACTTGTTCTGTAACGCATCCACGACCTTGCCGACCGACAACTGGGGATTTACCGCGCGCTCGAACTGGTCACCCTCGAATAAGTTGGTCTGGTTGAGCGCCAGATACGGCGCCAGGCCCAGCGGACCGCCGCTGACCAGCACATTGCGCGCCAGCCAGGGCGCAATCCCGACCAGGAACGCCACCACGAATACGCCGGCCCAGACCCAGCGCCGACGCCCCAGTGACAGGCCAAAATAGAGCGCCAGCGCGGGAACGAGAACCGCCGTCCCGTAACGCGTCAGGAAGGCGAGGATGCAGCATAGGGCGCAAACCGCCAGCGGGATCAACCACGCACGGCGCCGCTTCTCCGCCTGCCGGTTCATGACCGCGACCACGGCCGCATAGCAGGCGGCCGTCACCAGGAAAGTAGCCAGCGAAAGACTCGTGCCCGTGACGCTCATGCCCCAGATGGCGTCGCTCAAGAAATAGGCGGTCACCCCCAGAAACCCGACGCGCCGGTCAAACAATCGGCGGCCAAGCAGCCAGACCAGCACCCCGGTCGCCAGCGTGAACAGGTGGCAGATCGGGATAATGATATACTGCTCCGGTTTGAACACGCCGGGGCTGGTTCCGGCCGCCAGTGAAATGCCGGTGAGCCGGAAGGCGGCGGCCAGCAGGGCGGGATACAACGGCGGGGTTATGATATCCGGCTGGCGGTTGATCTGCGGGTCGCGGCTGCGCGCATGGGTGGCCAGATACCAGAGGCTGGACGGGCGGATGCACTGGGTCACCAGACGGTGTTGGTAGGCCAAATTGCGGCCCAGTTGGGCGCATTCCATCGCCTCCGCCTCCCGCAGTCCGTGGAACTGGGTCGCCGTATAAATCAACATCAGGAGCAGCAGCGCGATCAGGTAAAGCCCAACCTTGATCAGCCGCAGGCCAACCCCGACATCCATATTATAGACCAAATCCTGAACCGCTGATTCAAAGGGTTTGAACGCCATGTCTTACTCCCGTGTTCACGCGGGATGGGATACTAGGGAGCCCGCGCCGCTTGTGCAATTATGAATTAAGCGCCGATGGGACGGGAGGGGAACGCGTGCGCGGCCGAGCAGGAGCACGGCTGAAACGGGTTAGCGTGTTTCAAGCGGCGGCGGGGAGTCATCCGCCGCCGCGCGCAAACCATATTCGTTCAGTTTGCGGTGCAGGGTGCGGCGGCTGATCCCGAGTTGGCGCGCGGCCAGCGTCCGGTTGTCGTCGTTGGCCTTCAAGGCCCGAATAATCAATTGCTTTTCGGCTTCCGCGAGCGATAGATCCCGGCCGGCCGGCGCCGCGGCGGCGGCGGCCGGCGCCGCCGCGCGGATGTTTGCCGGAATGTCGCGAACCGTCAGCCGGTTCCCGCGCGCCAGCACTACCATGCGCTCGATCACGTTGCGCAATTCGCGGACGTTGCCCGGCCATGCATAGGCGGTGAGCAAATCCAGCGCGTCCGGGGTCAACCCGTCAATCGGCTTGCCATTTTCGGCGGATAAGGTTTTCAGATAATGTTGAATCAACAACGGAACGTCGCCGTCCCGCTCGCGCAGGGGCGGCAGGCGGATCACGACCACATACAGCCGGTAGTAGAGATCTTCCCGAAACTTGCCTTCGGCAACCATCTGCTCCAAGTTGCGGTTGGTGGCCGCGATCAAGCGAACATCCACCTCCAGCGTCTGCTGTCCCCCCACCCGCTCGAATTTGCGTTCCTCCAGCACGCGCAGGATCTTGACCTGGATCGCGGGATCAATTTCTCCGATCTCGTCGAGAAACAACGTGCCGCCGTCAGCCAGTTCAAACCGGCCCTGGCGGCGCTCCACCGCGCCGGTGAACGCGCCGCGTTCGTGGCCGAACAACTCGCTCTCCAGCAGGTTCTGCGACAGCGCCGCGCAATGCACGGCGACGAACGGCCCGCCGGCCCGAGGCCCGAGGCGGTGGATCGCGCGCGCCACCAACTCCTTGCCGGTGCCGCTCTCGCCCTGCAGCAGCACTGTCGCGCGCGAGGCCGCCACCTGCCGCACCGTGTCGAACACCTCGCGCATGGCAGGCGATTGGCCGATGATGTTCTCAAAGCCGTACTTCTCGTCGAGCTGCGCCTTCAACGCGCGGTTTTCCGAAGCCATCGCGCGTTCGCGCAGGGCCCGCTGCAGCACCAGGTCGAGTTGGTCGAGGTTAACCGGTTTGGTCAGGAAGTCGTACGCGCCGCGCCGCATCGCCTCGACCGCGTTTTCAATACTGCCGTAGGCCGTGAGCAGGATGCACACCGGCTGGGGTTCGCGGGCCAGCGCGCGCGGGAGGAACGCCAAGCCATCCATGCCCGGCATTCGCAGGTCGCTCAGCACCACATCCACCTCGTTGGCGGCAAGCAACTCCAGCGCGCGGGTCGCGTTCTCCGCCAGCAGGACGCTGTAGTTCCGGCATAGGGCGCGCGCCAGCCCTTCGCGGGTGTTCTTTTCATCGTCCACCACCAGGATGGTCGGGCGGTCGCTCATGGCCTCGAGTTCCTTTCCATCGTCCAGGCCGCCCCGCGCCAGGTGGCTCGTTCAATCGGCAACGCCTTATGGATTTTCATGTGGCGTCCTCCCGGCTGGTTCCGCTCCGGGTTCCGGTTCGGGCTTTTAGCAGGCGAATCCGGTGTTCATCAATCGGCAGCATCAGCGTAATGGTTGTGCCGAGCCGCGGCTCGCTTTGCACCTCGATGCGTCCGCCATGATCGCGGACAATGCGCTGGACGATCATCAGCCCGAGACCGGAACCATCCGGCTTGGTGGTCTGGTACGGTTCAAAAAGGGCGCCCATCCGCTCCGGAGCGATGCCCGGCCCGGTATCGCGGAATGAGATCAGGACAAATGGGTCGGCCGCCGCCAGGCCGATCTTGAGCAGACCGCCATTCGGCATGGCCTGAATCGCATTGCGGATGATGTTAAAAAACGCCTGTCGAATCTGGCCGCGATCCAGCAGGATGGGCGGCACATCCGCTGCAATCTCGGTTTCCACAAGAATGTCGCGATCCTTGATTTCATGCTTGAGGAAATCGAGCGTCTCCCGCAGCACCTCAGCCGGCGCAGCGCGTTCCAGGCGCAGCGGCTGCGGGCGAATCGCGCGCAGGAATTGCGTGATAATCTGGTCGAGCCGCGCCACCTCCTTGCGCGCGACGGCTACCAGGTCGCCCAGGCTCTCCCGCGCCTTCGGGGGCAGATCCCCAAGTTCCCGCTCGATCAACTGCAGATGGATGTTGAGCGAATTGAGCGGGTTGCCGATCTCGTGCGCGACGCCAGCCGCCAGCAGCATCAACGCGCCCAGTTTCTCCGACTCGATCGCCTGCGCCTCGTGCTCGCGCTCGCGGGTGATGTCCCGCAGGATGATGACCGCGCCGCTTTCACCCGTCTTGACCACGGCCAGCGGCACGACATACATATTCAGCAATCGGTGTTCAGGATACGTGATCTCAATCTCGCGGCTGATCAGCCGCGACCACTCTTGTTCATCCAGCCGCAGCAGTTGCTCCCATTCAATGCCTCGCAACACTCGCTGCGCCGGGCCGCCGACCAGTGTTTCCAATGAAATCCCCAGCACTTTCTCCGCCGCCCGGTTGGCGTAGGTCACCCGTCCCGCGCCATCCACGACCATAATTCCTTCATGAATGGCATGAAAGATCGTTTCGAGAAACCCCTTCTCCTTGGCCAACCGCAGAAACTGCGTCTGCAAGCTGCCGGCATCCAGTCGGTCCAGCCGCTCAATCAATTTGTCCAGAAAGCCTGATTTCATAAGCTATAACGGATGCCAACGTGCGTCATTTTGACCCAGATGGCAAGCCGGAAGAAAGGACGCGATAGGTGAACGTGCCGCAGACCGATTTGACCGGCGAACAAAATCTTTACAGAGCGCCTAATCTGCGGTATTCATAATGTCGTTCCATACGGGAACCTTTCACGGATCAAAGGTTCAGTTGTCGGCAGGGACGCTTGAGTATGCCGGGCCGGGGGCGGTCGGGCGACAGCAGCGGGTCGAGCGGCTTGTCGGCGGTGAAAGTTTTCCCGCTTTCAGACAATCGCACCGCGGTTTCAGCCGTCCGCCCGCTTTCCCAAATGCCCTGCAAACCAGGAGTGCGTCATGGATATTCAATTCAGCGGCGCGGTGGATTTCGCGCCTTTGTTCAACAACATGAATACGTTCGGCCCGCCCGGTCTGCAACGGCGTGGAACGGATCTGCAAGGCCAGATGCTCTACACTCAGTCCGCCATGCTCGAACCGTTGAATCAGCAAAACCAGTTGTTCGGAATCGCCTACGGGTCCGAAGATCAGGTCCAGCCAACGGTGAACGTGGTGGCGTAATCTCGCCGTTCGGAGCCGGCGATGCGATCCCCCCTATCCATAGGGCTGGGAAACGGGCCGTCACAGACCCATGCGCTGCGCGAGGCGGCCTTGACCGCGCGCGGCACGCATTTCTTCCCGACGCGGAACTCGCCGGTTTTTATCGGCCGGACCGGAGTGACGGTGACGGTGTCCGACCTGCATCTCGCGCCAAACGCGCAGCGGCCCATCGCGGGCGAGATCACCTACCGGCTCCCCGCCTGGTCCCGCGCTGGCGCGGCCACCGTCACGGGTAATCCCGACGCCGATCAAATCGCCGTCACCCAGGACGACCGGGGCGACACGATCATCGCGGTCACGCATACCGGCCTGCAAGCGTCGCTAAACCTGGGGCGCATCGCAGCCCTGACCCTGCACGGCAACGGCGGCGACGATGAATTGAGCGTCAAGGTCAGCGACTATTTCGGCGGCGTGACCATCGTTGGCGGCGAAGGCAACGACACGATAACGGCCGAGATCGAACGGGCCCTGCAGCGGGGCGTGACCATCCGCGGCGACGCCGGCGCGGATACAATCTCGCTGTCCGGCGCCGCGCTCCGCTCACTGATCGCAGGCGGCGCCGGCAACGACATCCTGGCGGCCGCCACACTCCCGACCACGGCCTTCCGGCAGCAACTGCAGGGCGACGACGGCGACGACATTCTCACCGGCAGCCCCGGCGCGGACGATCTGACCGGCGGGCCCGGCGCGGATCGGCTCTTTGGCCGGGAGGGCGCGGACCAACTGGCGGGCATGGCCGGCGCCGACTGGCTTGCCGGCGGCGCCGGCCATGACCGGCTCCTCGGCGGCGATGACGCGGACATCGTACTCGGCGGCGCCGGGGACGACCAACTGCAGGGCAACGCGGACGATGATCAACTTTATGCGGGAGCCGGCACGGATGAACTCAAAGGCGGCGCCGGCCGCGACGCATTCGCGCCGAATACCGTCCGACCATTCGACCTGTCGCTCCAGGAGCGGTTGGTCAGCCGGCTCAAAGTGGGGGTCCGCGGCGAGACGCGCGCGCAATCCATGCTGGCCGGGTACCGTGGAAATGACAAGCGGCTGCTGGACTATCAGACGGCGACAGATGCGCTGCTGGACCGGCGCTATGTGGTGTGATGATCCGGCCAGGAACGGCCGGCCGCCAAGCGGGCACGGAGGCCCGCGCTTATCCAGGAGAGTTCAAAGTTAAATGTTCAAGGGGTTGTCGGAACCTTTGAACGGTGAACTCTATATGGATTCCAGCCGCTGCTGCGGTTCAACCAGCTTGGTGATGCGGACGCCGAAGTTCTCGTTGACCACCACGACATCGCCCTGTCCAACCAACTTGCCGTTGACGATGATATCCGCAGAGCCGCCGGCCAACCGGTCCAGTTCCACGATCGAGCCCGGACCCAGACGCAGGATATCGCGGATGGAGATGGTGGTCTGTCCAAGTTCAACATGCACCTCGACCGGGATGTCGAGGATCATTGTCAGGTTGATATCTTTTGCCCGCTGGTCCGGCTCCGCGGCCGCGGGGGCAGGCTCGAGCGCCGGCGCTTCCACCGGATGCGCTTTCACGGACTGTGCCGCGGCCACCTCGGCCTCCATCTGCTTGTACAGCTCGGCCATCTCGGCATCCGCCGGCGCCGGCTGTCCGGTTGTTTCGCCGCCTTGTGTTCCACTGGGTTCGTCGGTCATAACCCCCTCGCATTTGGTGTGCCGTAATACATTTCCATCATTTGAATCGGCCTATTTCTTCGCCCCCTCCGCCCCATTACCGCCTTGCAGATTGAATTGGCTGGTCAGCAGGCGAATCGCCGCCTTGTTCCGCCGCCGGCCAATTTCCGCGGAGAAAAACGGCCGGTCGGCCACTTGCACCTCGATCGGCTGATCAATTCGCCGGTCAAGGCGAATCAGGTCGCCGACCTTCAGATTGGCCAACTGATCGGTCGTGATGACGCTCCGGCCGATCACCGCATGCAAATCCAGCGGCACCTTGCCGATGGCGCCGAGCATCTCCTCATGGGAACGATCCACCTTGGCCAGGCCATCGCGCCGCGCGCCGATCCGCGCGCTGAGCTTGCCCAGCAGGGGTTGGACCATCTGGAACGGGTAGCAGATGTTCATCACTCCTGAAAGCTCGCCCATCCGCAGGTCAAGCGTCACGCTCAACACGAGCGACTCGCTGGTGACCAGTTGCACGTACTCGGGATTGGACTCGAACGATTGCGCCGTAAATGAGAGGTCTATCACGTTCGACCAGGCGGACTTGAGCTCCGCCCGGACCACGTCGGTAATGTCCGTCGAGATCGTCTGCTCGATCGCGGTCAACTCGCGCGGCTCCTGGACGCTGGTGCCGTCACCGCCCAGCAGGATGTCAATCATCGCCAGCACAATCGAAAGGTTCATCTCCACGACAATTTCGCCGATGCTGGGCGTGGTGGACATAACCGCGAGGTAGGTCGGCCGGAAAAGCGACAGGATGAACTCACCATAAGTGAACTGGTCAATGGCAACCAGCTTGATATCCACCGACTTCTTGAGGCTGACGAACAGCCCCGTCTGCAACCCCTTGGCGAACAGATCGTGAATCACCTGGAAGCCATGAAGTTGATCGCCCGACACCAGCCGCGGTTTGCGAAAGTTGTAGGCGACGACCTTGACCTCTTCCGCGACCGTGGTTGGTAGCTCGTCCTCCGGCTTCACCTCGCCGGTTTTCATGGCCTGCAGCAGGGCGTCCACCTCTTCCTGGGTCAGGGTCTTGTCCATGGGCGTATCCCGTCGTTTATTGAATCAGGAACTGGCTGAAATATACATCCGTCACCGCGCCGGACAACTTGTCCTTCGTGGCTTCGTTGATCAAGGTCATGATCTCCCGCTTGAGCGCCTCGCGGCCGTTGGGGCCCTCGAGTTCGTCAATGGTCTTCGTGCTCGCGGCCTGCAGCACGCGGTCCTTGAGCAACGGGTTGATCTTCTCCAACTGGTTCGCCAGGCGCGTCTCGCTGAGCACCAGCACCGGTTGGATCTTGAGGATGCGGGTGCCCTTGGTTTCGGCGATGTTCACATAGATCTCGCCCAAATCGAAGGTGGCCTGCTCCGTCGGCGACGGCCGGGCCTCCGGCGCCGGGGTGGACGGCACGGTCGCCTTGACGACGAAATATGTGATCACCGGGGTAATGACCATGATGGCCACGCCGATGATAATGATCAGCATCATGCTGGATTTCGGCTTGGCCGCGGCGGCCTCGCCCGCTCCGGCTTCCGCAGGCGCTTTTTCAGCTTGTTCATCGGCCATGACAACCTCCTCGCCGGCGCCGGCCGGCTTAGCTTCGCATTATGGGTTTGTTTATTTTCCGGATGGACAGCAGGACCGGGTTAATCCGGCCATCCGCGCTCATTTTCCGCAGATAACGGTCATGGGAAAAACCCGTCGCATCAAGCTGGGACCGCGCGATCCGGCATTGCTCGTTGAAAAAACGAACCACGGCCGCCGATCGTTGCGTCGCCAGACGCAGGTCGGCGTCCGCGCCGCCGGCATTGGTCACCGTGCACATCACGGTGAACACACAATCCGGCAGGTTGTAGAAAATACCGCCGACCCGGCTGAGAAACTGGCAACTCGGACGGTCCAGCACGGCGCTGTCCTCCACGAACTGGACGGGCGCGGCAATTGTGACACTGACGCCGCGATCATCGAACTCCGTGTGCAAGATAGATACGCTGGAAAGCCCCTCCTTCCACAGCATGCCCTTGACATACGCCACCAGATCGCCCTTTTCGTCCTGCTTGAGCCGTTGCGGCTGGGGTAATTGATCGCCCCGCCCCTCGGTTGACTTGCGCCAGAAAATGAACATCCCCAACCCGCCCTTCAGGCCGAAGGCGTCCCGGATAAAACCCACGCCGGCCTTGTAGGCATTAGTCCGCTCGTGACCCATCGTCAGCAACACGACGAAGAAGGCCAGCATAATGCACCATAACGCCGCGTATTGCACAAAATAGGCCGGCGCCTGAGGATCCTTAGGCTTTTCAATCTTGCGGCCCATACCGGTTCCCACTCATTTCCAACGGTCCTTGATGATCACGTCCTGCGGCGCCAGCCGCGCCAGATCGCGGAACCCCACGACGACTATTTCCATACGATCCGGCGGGAACCGTTCATCCAGCGGTCCCGCCTGGTCCTGGGTTCCCTCCACCCGCACGCCCAGGCTGAACCGGTCATCCGGCAGCCCGGTTTTATTACGGAAAGCATCCTTGACGACCAATGCGCGCTCCATGGCCAGCCCCCAGGGGGTCTTGACCGCATCCGTCTTGAGCGCGATGTTGTCCGGCACCACGCCGATCACGCGGATTTCGTTTTCCAGGTCCGCCGCCAGGTCGCCGACCACACCGAGAAACTCGTCTTTCTTGGGATACATGACCGCCGTGCCCGGCTCAAACACCCCATCCGCGCTGACAATGAAAGAAAGCCCCATGTCCAGCAGCCGGACGATGAGACCCTTGTCGTAGTCGCCCACGATATTCCGCGAAAAGCGCTTCTGCATGATCATCTCGTAGGCCGCCAGGGAGGATGCTTGCCCCGCCTGAACCATTTTCTGCTGCTGGTTCTGTCCGACGGTCTTTTCGAGCTTGCGCGAAGACGTACTGGTGCCCAGCGTCTGGTTCAGCGAAGGCGACACACGGAATCCGCCCTTGAGCGCACCCATCAGTTCGAGCAGCTTGGCCTCCTCCAGTTCAGCGAAGGAAATGAGCAGGACAAAGAACGTCACCAGCAGCGACATGGCGTCCCCGAAAGTCAGCATCCAGAAGGGGCACCCGATTTCCTCAGGCGGCTTGTTTCTTTCCACGCTCATCCTTTTCCGTCTCCGCGCGGACCTTGGGCGGCATGAAGCTGCGCAGTTTCTCCTGGACCACCCGGGGGCTGTTGCCCTCCTGAATCGAGAGGATGCCCTCGAGCACCATCGTCTTCTGCGCCACCTCCTCGGCCGTTCGCTGCTCCAGCTTGCCGGCAATCGGCAGGGCCACCACGTTGGCCACCAGCGCGCCATAGAGGGTCGTAATCAAGGCCACCGCCATGCCGCTGCCGATGGACTTTGGATCGCTCATATTGCGCAGCATCTGGATCAAACCAATCAACGTGCCGATCATGCCGAACGCCGGCGCGTAATTCGCGAGGGATTTGAGAATGCCCTGCCCGACCAAATGCCGGGCCGACATGGAGGCGATATCCTCCTCCATCACATGCCGGATGATGTCGGTGGAATTGCCGTCCACCGCCATCTGGAAGCCCTTCTTCATGAAGGCATCCTTCATCTGTTCTATATCATTTTCCAGGGCCAAAATGCCATCGCGCCGGGCGCGCACCGCGATGTCGGAAAGCTGGTCAAACAACTTGATGTAGTCATGCTCGCGGCTTATGAAAGCCTTGCGAATCACGCCCATCACCGCGACAATTTTGGGCAGGGGGTACTGGATCAGGGTCGAGGAGACCGCGCCGCCGACAGTGATCATCAGGGACGGGTAATTGATAAACCCGGCGCCGCCGCCCATGACGATCGAGACAATGATGAACAACCATCCCAGGGTGATCCCGATGATTGAACCCAAGTCCATATTTCAGCCTCCTAAGTCGCCTCCCCGTTCACGCGCCGCGATGACGGCTGCAGCGTCTCCGCTCGGGGCGGCAATCCGCACGCGCGCCGGTATTCCAGAATCCGCTCGACCACCTCGGCCGGACGCTCCCGCGCGAAGTACCGGTGGCCGTTGCTGAGCAGAATCTGAGTGTCGGGCGTGGCCTCCACGCACTCGACCAACTCCGCGTTCACGTATCGCAACGTTCCGCGCAAATCGGTGATGGCGATCATAACCTTCGGCCGCCGGGCGCCGGACGCTCCGGCGGCTCATCCGGTTAGTACCCGCTTTACCGTTTCAGCGCAAGCAGTTCCTGCAACATCTGGTCCGAGGTGGTGATGGACCGTGAATTGGCCTCGAACCCGCGTTGCGTCAAAATCATCTCCGTGAACTCCGCCGAGAGATCCACGTTGGAGTTCTCCAGGTAACCCTGGTACACGGTGCCGACGCCGGTCGAACCGGCCAGTTGAATCAGCGGGTCGCCCGAGGCCGTGGTCTGCAGGTACAGGTTCATGCCGATGGACTGCAGGCCCAGGTTGTTGTCGAAAGTGGCCACCGGGATATACCAGGCGTTGTTGACCGTCGTGCCGTCCACGTAGTTGACGGTGATCCCCCCATCCGCTCCGATCGAAAAGGACGAAACCTGCACCCCCGGATTCGCGGACTGCAGATCAATCTCCTGGAGCACACCCGGCGCCCACACGGCGCCGGTCGGCGGCGTGACGGACCCCAACAGGCGCTTGCCGGTGGAATTGATCAGGTAGGTATTCGTGCCGTTGCAGTCCAGGATGAAGTCGCCCGCGCGGCTGAAGTATTCGCGGACACCGCCCGGATCCTTGACGAAGAACAGCCCGTTGCCGGCGATCGCCATGTTGGAGGCCTGGCCGGTCTGCATCAGCACCCCGTCCGACCAGTTACGCACGATCTCCCCCACATCCACGCCCAGGCCGATCTGCATCGGCGGCGTGCCGGTGGATGGCGCGCGCATCGTGTTGATGAACGTTTCCTTAAAGGTGACGTCGCTTTGCTTGAAGCCGACCGTGTTGACGTTCGCCACGTCGTTCGAGATGACATCCATCCGGGTCGCATGGGTCCGCAGACCCGCCACACCGCTCATCATTGACCTGATCATGACTTTCTCCTTCTTCCTTGTTTGCTGCAACCACCGGGACCGCCCCATCCCTGGGCGCGGACCGCTGCAATTCATGTTTACTGCTTGGCCACTGAAAGCACATCCGCCAGGGAGTAGTAGATGCTGTTGACTGAAATCAGCGTCTCGCCGTTCTCATCCCAGCGCACGTTGTCGCAGCGCCCGCTGACGGTGCTGCCGTCGTTCATCTGAAGCACTACATCGGTGCCGCTCATCAGGAATGACATCAGCGCGCCGTTGTCCTGCCGGTAGCCCGTGAACTCTTCGTTCAGATTCTGCATCTGCTCGAGCGCGCTGAATTGGGCCAGTTCGGCCACCATCTGGGAACTGTCCTGCGGCTCAAGCGGATCCTGGTTCTTCAACTGCGTCACCAGCAACTTGAGAAACTCCTCCTTGCCCATCGCGCCGCCGGGCGCCATCGCGGAAGCAATCTGCCCCAGCTCGGACCCACCCGCCTTCGCGGCTGTCTGCGTGTGCATTGCCATGGTTTGAATGTCCATCTTGCGTCTCCTTCCACCATCCGTCCGCCGCCGTTAAGCCACCATCCAGATTCCGCGCGAGTCGGCCGGCTGCCAACCTGTCTCCGGCGCCACCGCCGCATCCGCCGCCGGCGACCGGCCCGCCGCCCGGCCCGGCCCGGCGCCCGCGTCCTCTTCACCGGACTCCGCCGACGGCCTCCCGCGCGCACCCGGATCCGAGGTTCCGCCATCCGCCGACGTCCGCACATCGAACGCCCCGAGCTTGTATCCGCTGTCTTCCAAGGCCTGGCGCAGCGGCGCCTCCTGCTGTTGTAGCAGGTTCCGGACCACTTGATTTTCGGCAACTATTTCCACCGCCACCCGGTCGCCCGCTTCGCGGCACCGGATGGTGACCGCGCCCAGGCTTTCCGGCACGATCGTGATCGTCATCGCCTTGTCCCGACCGGCGGCCAACCGAATGACGTGCTCGTCAAACCGCTCGACCAACTCGTGCAGCCGCTCCACCCGAACCAACGCCCGCTCTAAATGGCCCTGCAACTGCTGGCTGAACGCCGGCGCCGGGGCGGCCGCGGAGAGGGCAGAATTTGCCGCCCGGGCGGCCGTCGTCTGCAGCGGGGTAAAAGGCAACCGCAACTCGGGAGCAGCCGACGGCCGCTGCCCGGTTGAGTCTTCTTCGCGGCCGTCATCGGCGCCCAGGTCGCTTTCCGCAGAAACATGGCGGGACACAGTCGGCGCGGAGTCCGTTTTGGCTGCCGCCTTTTCGGCCGTTTCATCCGCCGTGCCCGCCATGGCCGGCGCGGTCATCCGTGCCGCGGACCTGCGCCGCGGCAGAGCCGGGGGTTGAACGGCGGGTTGAACAATCGGCGCCGCAGTCAGCGCGGCGGAATCGCGCCGCGGCGCATCGCCGGCAACCGACGCGTTTCCAACCACCGGCCGCTCGCTGGCAGGAGGAGCAACCAGCTCAGCGATGGCGGTCTCCGGCTGCGCCGCCGCGCCCGCAATCGGCGCTTCGGCCGGATTGGCTGCAGGCGGCCGATCGAATGCCGGTTCAACCGTGGGGCCCGCTGCCGGCGCGGATTGGACCTCGACCACCGGCACGGGCTGGCCCTGCGGCTCGACAACCGGCGCATCCGGCATGATCGGCATAGTCGGTGTTTCGACCAACGTCACGGCGGGTGCGGGCCCAGCGGCGGGCGCCGGGGCAACCGGAAGAGGAACAGGCGGCGGAACCGCCGCCATCTGAACGGGCGGCGGCGCCATGGGCGTTTCCGCCGCAGCCGGCCTGAAATCAAAGTCCGCTGTCGGCGCGCTTGAAACCACCGGGTTCGCCGCGCCAGCCGGCATGTCGGCGACGGACGCAATCGGCGTTGGCATAAAAGCGGGAGTCGGTTGCACGGGCGCGGCATCCGCGGGAGACATCGGTATGGCTGAATCAGGAGGAAACGCAGGTGCGGCGACAGATGTCGGCACCGCCGGCGGCGCGGTGATGGATGCATCCGCAGGCCGGACAGCGGGTTCGTTTGTCAGGATTGTCATCTGCGCCGCCGGCCGGCCCGCGGATTGCGCTTGCGTTTGAGGTTCCGAAATCGCTTCGGCCGCCGGTATCGGCCGCGCCGCGCCGCCGGTGGCAACATCAGCCTCCGGCGCAAAGTGGGTCGCGTCCGGCCGCTCACTCGGCGGCAGCCGCATCCCAGACTCGCTGTTCATGGCCGCATCAGCCGGTTCTCCCGCCGGCTCCGCATCCGAATACGAAGCGTCCAGCGGCTGGGCGACAACCAAATCCGCTTCGTCGGTCGGAACGGCCGGCGCCGACGACAACGCCAGCCAGGCATAATCCGCTTCCGCGGCGGCCGGTGGCGCCGGCGCCAGCGGGACCACCGGCGGCGCTTCATCCGGCGCGGCCGCGGCGGTTTCCGGAACCAGCGGCTGACCCTTTTTAGCAAAACGCCGCCCGTCCGGATTGGACGCTTCGGTGTCCGCTTGCGGCAACAGCATGCCCCGCATCAAATCGTCAAACGTTCCGCCCGCGCCGGGCTCCACCACCGGCACCCCGGTGTTTTCCAGGCCGGGCGCCGCAGGTTCCGTCGCGGCCGGCATTATGGCCGTCACGCTCATCCGGCCCCCATTTTGGCTTTATCCTTGTTCCGCTCGTTCTGGAGCCGGCGAATGATGTCAGCCCACTGGGCCACGACCGCCGGGCCCTGGTCGCCCTTGGCAACCGCGGCGTCCATGATCGCCGCGGCGCGGCGCTCATTCATCATGAACAGCAACTGGGCGGCGCGCTCCTTGTCCATCTCCATCAGGGAATCCGCCGCGCTGGCCGCGTCCATCTTGCTGCAGACCTCGGACAGTCGCCGCATATTGCCCAATTCATTCTGGTCAATGCGGTAGATGTTTTCATCCAGCCGCACCTGGAGCTCCTGCAATTCGGTTTTCAAGCGGGCCAGCAGATCTTCTTGCAGCTTCAGTTCTTCCGCGCGCGTGGCCAACTCGGCCGTCTTGGTCGCATAAAGATCTTTTTCGTTTTTAAGGGCCTCGATCAATTGTTCCACCGCCTGGCCGCTGTCCGAAAAAACGGTCAGGGGTTCCGGCTTGGCGGGTTCGGCCGCCGCAACCGGCGGCGCCGGCGGCGGGTGGCCCGGGACGCGGCCAGTGACCATAATCGCGCTGATCACGCTCAACAGGATCGCGCACAGCACGCACATCAGTATGAACGCGAATTTCATGATTACCTCCGCCGGCCGTCAACCGCCCGGCGCCACCTCCAGCCCACGCTGGCGCAAGTAGCCGCTCGCCGCAAACTCGTCGGTTTCCTTTTGCTCCTTCCGGCGACCCTCCAACAGCCACTGCCGCCGTTCATGCTCCTTGAGCTTTTCCAACGTCTTGCGCTCGCGCATAATCGCGCACATTTCCTGCCGCAACTGCTCCGTCTCAAGTTCGTGCTCGACAATCCGCTGGAGTTGGCCGGCAATCTGGGCCTGAACCCGCTCGAGATACCGCAGATGCACGGACAGGCGGTGGCGGTGCGTCTGGGCGCCGTTCAACCCTTCGATCTCCCGGATAACCTGCTGGCGCCGCGCCGACAGTTCGCGCAGCCGCTCGCGGGCCGCCTCCAGTCGGCGCATGGACGCGGCCAGCCGCTCCTCGGCGGCGCGCTCCAGCGCCTCCTTGACGTCCAGCAACCGCTGCAGCGTGAAAGCAAACATCTTCATGCGACGACTTTCTCCATTTCCTTGAGCATGGTCTCAAACGGCACCGCCTGGTGCGGCGCCTGCCGGAGGAAACTGTTGATCCCGTCAATCCGCTTAAGCGCTTCGTCAATCTTGGGGTTCGAACCGGCGACATAAGCGCCGATATTCACCAGGTCTTCCGCTTTGCGATAGGTCGCCAGCAGCGCGCGCAGTTTGGCGGCCAGTTCACGGTGACGCGGCGCGGCCACGTCATTCATCAGGCGGCTGATGCTCATCAGCACGTCAATCGCCGGGTAATGGTTCGCCTCGGCCAGCGCCCGGGACAGGACGATGTGGCCGTCGAGGATCGCGCGCACCGAGTCGGCGATGGGATCGTTCATGTCGTCGGCCTCGACCAGGACCGTGTAGAACGCGGTGATGCTGCCCCGCCCGGAACGGCCGGTGCGCTCGAGCAGGCGGGCCAACATGCCGAACACGCTCGGCGGATAGCCCTTGGTGGTGGGCGGCTCGCCGACGGCCAGGCCCACCTCGCGCTGGGCCATCGCATAGCGCGTGACCGAGTCCATCAACAGCAGCACATCCTCGCCCTGGTCCCGGAAATACTCGGCCATCGCCATCGCCGTCGCCGCGCCCTTGATGCGCAGCAGCGCGGACTCGTCGGAGGTGACGGTGACCACGACCGATTTGGCCAGGCCCTCCGGGCCGAGCGCGCCCTCGATAAAATCGCGAACCTCGCGCCCGCGCTCGCCGATCAGCGCGATGACGTTGACGCCGGCGCAGGAGTTGCGCGCGAGGCTGCCGAGCAGGACGCTCTTGCCGACGCCGCTGCCGGCGAAGATGCCCAGGCGCTGACCTTTCGCGCAAGTCAGCAGGCCGTCAATGGCGCGCACGCCGGTGCCGAACGCCTGGGTGATGCGTTCGCGCTGCATCGGCGGCGGCGCGGCCCGTTCCAGTTCAACCGGCACGGTCCCCTCCGGCGCGGGCCGGCCGTCCATCGGCCGCCCGAGACCATCCACGACGCGCCCCAGCAGGCCATAACCGGCGGCGACGCTCATCCGTCCGCCCGGCAGCACGCGCGCGCCGGGCCGGATACCGCCCAGCCGCTCGACCGGCATCAGCAGCACGTAGCGATCGCGGAACCCCACCACCTCGCAGGCGATGCGCTTTGGGCCGGCGTGATCCTCGGTCTCGATCCAGGCCAGGTCGCCAATGGAGAGGTGCGGACCGATGGATTTGACCGTCAGGCCGGTGACCTCATACACGCGCCCCTCCGGGCGCGCGAGGCACTCGTTCTCCAGACCCGGGATCAACCGGTCCAGTTCAAGTTGGGGGCTGGTGGGCATGGGCGCTCCGGTAGCGTTCGCGCAGTTTCTCCTCCAGCAGCTTCAGCCGCTGCTCGATGCGCGCGTCAAAATACCCGTTGCGGCTCTCAATCAGCGCGTCGCCGGGCCGCAGGCCGGGATCGGCGACGATCTCGAGGCGGTCGGACACGCGCGGGGCTTCGCCGGCGCCGCGCAGCGCGCGGAGCCGTTCGGCGTCGTCCGGGTGCAAGCGCACGGCGGCGCCCTGCAGGTCGCTGATTGGCGCGAGGGTCTCGCGGATAACCTCCCCGAGCATCGCCGCGTCGGGCAACTCGCGCCGGAGGATCACGGCTGCCACCCGCACCGCCATCTTGATCAACTGGTCCGCGACCTGGCTCTCGACCGATTGCTGGAAAGCGGAAAACGCCGCCGCGAGCGCGTCCCAGCGCCGGGCCTCCGCCGCACGCGCCTGCGCGCGTTCCTGTTCAAACTCGGCGCGCAAGCGCGCTTCAGTCGCGGCGGCGGCCTGGCGGCGCGCCTCCTCGACTTGCCGCGCCTGCTCCGCGGCCAAGGCCTGCGGATCCGGGCCGGGCGCCGGCGCCAGCCGGGCGCCGACCGGGGCAAATCCCCGCACGCCGGGGCTCATCACGATGGACCGCTCCGCCTTCATCGGCTGCCCCTCCGGCGGTGCGCCGCCGGCCGTTGACCCGCGGGGTTACACATATTCGTCCTCGCCCGCGACGGCGATCTGTCCCTGGGCCTCGAGGGAGCGGATCACGTTGACGATCTCGCGCTGCTTGGCCTCGACGTCCGTCAGGCGGACCTTCTGGGCGTATTCCATCTCTTCCTTCAAGCCCTCCGCCGCGCGTTTTGACATATTGTTGAAGAACTTCTCCTTGAGCTCGGCATTCGCATTGCGCAGGGCAATGCCCAACACGCCCATGTCAATCTCCTGCATCACGCGGCGCATCGCCACGTCGCTGAGCTTGACGATGTCCTCGAAGGTGAACAGCCGGTCGCGGATGGCGTTGGCCAGCATCTCGGATTTCTCCTCGATCGCGTTCAACAAATCCTCCTCCACCGAGCCTTTCGCGTGCTGAATGATGCCGGTCACCACGTCCAGCTTGTCGGCATCGCTGGTCTTCTTCTGCTTCTTGGTCGGCCCCGCCTTGGCATTGAGCAGGGCTTCGACCTTGGCGACGACCTCCTCGGACGGCGGCTCGGCGGTGCACATAAAGACAATGACGCGGCGGCGAACTTCGCTGGAAAGCAGCTCAAGCACCTCGGCGGACAGCTCGCTTGGCAGGTGGCGCAGCACCAGCGCGATGATCCCGGGCTGCTCGCGGGAGAGGATGCCGGCGAGCTGTTCGGGCCCAAGCTGGCCCAGCGCCGCGAAACTCTCGCGGTGCTGCTCCTCGCCTTTGGTCTCGGCCAGCATCGCGGCGGCGCGCTTCTCGCCGACCGCGCGGGTCAGCAGCGTGTTCACGGTGGCCTCATCGCCCTGGACGGCGTTGCCCATTTCGCGGATGCCGGCCAGACACTCGCTGATCGCCCGGTCGCGCACCGGGCCGGGCACCACGCCCAGCTTCTTGATCGAGTTCACCACCTTGACCATCACGCGCGGGTCCAACTGCTGCAGGATCGAGGCCGCCATGGCCTGGTCCAGACTGGCGATCAAAACGGCGATCTTTTCCTCTGGCGTCAGCTCGCGATGCACGGACAAAGGATGTTCCATCGTTCAAGCCTCCCGCGCCGGGCTTATGCCCCCGGCTTGGCCACGCTCGAAATCCAGGCGGCAATAACCTTCGGGTTCTGCTCGGCAATCCGCGCGATCTCCTCGAGATTCGGATCCAGCGGCAGGCCGCCCTCGCCCTCCAACTGGCGGCCGGTCCCCGCCGCGCCACCCTCGCCGTACTCGCCCGTCAGGCTCTGGATCGGCACCCCGGCATCCTCGCGCCGGACCACCAGCCCGGTGACCACCCGCCGGCTGGCCCGATATATGATATACACCAGCAGCGCCGCCAGCAAGGCCCGCCCCAGGGTGTCCAGCCGGATCGGCAGGGCCTGCCACCACGGCATCCGCACCGCCGGCGCCTCAGGCGCGAACTCCATCTCGGTCACGTCAATCAAATCGCGGCGCGTCTCGTTCTCCACCAGGCCGACGCAGCCGCGGACCATCTGTTCGATCTTCTTCAATTCCTCGGCCGCGCGCGGCTGGGCGCCCTTGGCCACACAAACGGAAACGGACAAATTAGCCAGGCGGCCGCCGCTTTCCACCACATGTTCCACCGCGTTGGGAATCGCGTACTCGGTCCGGATATTCTCCTTCTTCACGGTGGCCATCTCGGCCTCGACCGTGCCGCTGGCCGGACTGCCGACGGGCACGTTGGCCACCACCCCGGCGACGCCGCCGGCGGTGCCGGCCGGCGAGCGGCTGCTCTCCGTCTGGATATACTCGTTCTTGACCACGCGGTTCTCGGCGTCGTAGTTCTCACGGCGCCGTTCGACCTTGCTGAAATCCAGGCGCGCGCTGACGCGGACAATGGACCGGCCGGCGCCCAGCGCCGTGTCCAACATGTCCTGCGCCTTCTTGGTCAATTGCGCCTCGACCTTCTCCTGCAGCGCAAGCTGGTCGTTGGCCTGACCGGCCTGGTCCTCGGCTGCGCCGGCGCGCTTGGTCAGCAACTGGCCGTTCTGATCGGTGATGGTGATGCCATTGGGGTCGAGCCCCGGCACCGAACTGCCGACGAGCTGGGCGATACTCTGCACCTGGCCGGCCGTCAGGGTAACGCCGCCGCCAAGGCGGAGCATGATCGAGGCGGTCGCCTTCTTTTCCGTCTCGGTCGCGAATAACTTGTCCCGGGGCAGCACGAGCAGGACGCGCGCGGATTCGATGCCGTTCATCGCCGCAATCGTCCGCTCCAACTCGCCCTGCAGGGCGCGCTGGTAATTGACCTGCTGGGCGAAATCGGTCAGCCCGAACTTGGGCTGCTCGAACAGCTCAAAACCCGTGGCGGTGTCTTTCGGCAACCCCTCGGCCGCCAGCAGCAGCCGCGCGCGGTAGACATCGTTGAAGGGGACGAAGATCGCGCGGCCCGAGTCCTTGATCTGGTAGGGAATCTGCTCGTCGCTGAGCTTTTCGCGCGCCGCCGCGGCGTCCTGGAGCGACAACCCGGCGTAGAGCAACTGGTAATCCGGCCGGGAACTCCACCAGACCAGAGCCGCGATACCGGCCAACAGCACGACCAACCCCATGATCGTGCTGATTTTCTGATTGATGCCGAAATGTTTCCAGATTTCCTTGAGCTGCTGGCCCAGCAACGTGATCGAGTTCGGCATGGCGCGCCCCCGTTACGGTTGCATCTTGCTGATCTCCTGGTAGGTTTCCAGGAGCTTGTTGCGGATTTGCATCATCAGGTCGAACGCCACGCCGGCCTCCTGCATTTTGATCGCGACGTCATGAATGCTCGTCGTCTCGCCCGTGGCCAGGCCCTTGATCGAAGCGTCGGCGTCCTGCTGCAGGTCGTTGACCTTGTCAATCAGACCCGTCAACAGGTCGCGGAACGAAGCATCCTCCGGCCGCGCGGCGGCCGGCCTTTCCGTCTGCGGCAACAGGATGTCCCGCTCCAATCCCACCCGCAGTTCATTGTTGTTCACCGTGTTCATGCGTTCCCACCTACTGTTTCAAATTGCACTGCTCACTTGAGAATATCCAAGGCTTGCTGGGCCATCTGCTTCTCCGTGCGCACCGCGGTCAGGTTGGCCTCGTAGGCGCGCGAGGCGCTCATCATGTCCACCATCTCCTCGACGGGGCTGATGCGCGGCATGGTCACGTAGCCCTCCGGATCCGCGTCCGGGTGCCCCGGCCGGTACACGCGGATCGGCGGCCGCGGATCCTCCACGATCCGCTGGATCTCCACCCCCTTGAGCTGCCGCTCGGCGTCCCCTTCCGCCCCGATCGCGGCCGCCAGCCGGGCGGCAAAAATGACCTCTTTGCGCCGGAAAACCCTGCCATCCTCGCCCCGGGTCGTCTGGGCATTGGCCACATTGTTGGCAATGACCTCCATCCGCCGACTTTCGGCGTCCAACCCCGTCGCGCTGATTCCCAGCGCCGGCATTAGTGAAAAATCAGACATATTCGTTCACTCCTCAAGCGCTCCCGCGAATAGCTTTCTTAAGTCCTTCGTATTTGCTGCTTACCAGCCGTGTCGCAAAATTGTACAGGATGCTGTTCTCGGTCATGGCGGTCATTTCGGTGTGCATCGAAACCGTGTTGCCATCCGGCCGGGCCGGGCACAGGGTATCCTCGATCACACTGGGCCGGAACTCCTCAATCCGGGTGCGGTCGCCGGATTCGATGGCGTCGGCCAGCAAGTCGCGAAACCGCACCTCCTGGCGCTTGAAACCGGGGGTGTTGACGTTGGCGATGTTGTTGGCCAGCACCTGCTGACGCAGGGCGGAAGCGTCGAGCAGGCGGTTGAGGATATGGATGGTCTCGTTCATATATATCGCCTTCTTTCAAGCACCCGCCGTGCCATGCGCCGGTTTCAGGCCAGCTCGGGCGGCAGGCGGCTCGTCGTTTTGTACAGGTTCAACTTGTTGCGCAGAGTACGGATGCTGATGCCCAGCAGCTCCGCGCTGCGGCGGCGGTTGCCACCGGTCGCATGCAGGGCCCGCAGGATCGTCCGGCGCTCGATATCGGGGATACTGAAGAGTTCTTCGCCGTCGGGCCGCGGAACCGAGGCCGCGACCACGACGTTCCCCGCCGCACCGGCGATCTCCGGCGGCAACTGGTCCACATCAATTTCCGGCCCGGGGGACATCACGCACAGCCGCTCGACCAGGTTTTCCAACTCGCGCACGTTGCCGGGCCAGCGATAAGCCTGGAGCCGCGCCATGGCCGCCGGCGTCAGTGTGAGCGGCTCGGCGCCCTTGCCGCGGCCGGCGCTGAAACGTTGCATGAACGCCTGGACCAGCAGCGGGATATCCTCGGCGCGGTCGCGCAAGGCCGGCACCGCGAGCGGAACCACGTTGAGGCGATAGAACAAATCTTGGCGAAAGGACCCCTGCTCCACCTGCGCTTTCAGGTCGCGGTTGGTCGTCGCGATCAGCCGGCAGTCGGTCTTGATCGTGTGGCTGCCGCCCACGCGCTCAAACTCGTGCTCCTGCAGCACGCGCAGGAGCTTGGCCTGCACGCCAATGTTCATCTCGCTGATCTCGTCCAACAACAGCGTCCCATGGTGGGCCAGCTCAAAGCGCCCGATACGCCGCTGGACGGCGCTGGTGAACGCGCCCTTCTCATGGCCGAACAGCTCGCTGTCCATCAGGGCGTCCGGCACAGCCGCGCAGTTCATCCGGATGAATGGCTGGCCGCGGCGCTCGCTCAATGAATGGATCGCCAGCGCAACCAGCTCCTTGCCAGTGCCGCTCTCGCCGGTGATCAACACGGTCGAGGACGCCGCCGCAACCTGCCGGACCTCGCGCATCAGGCGCGCGATCGCGGGGGACTGGCCAACCATCTGGCGGCCTTGCGGCAGCACCCAGCCCAGTTCCTCCTGCAAGTAAGTGTTCTGGGCCTGGAGCCCCACCCATTCGCGGGCGCGATTAACGATGATTTCCACCTGCTCCGGCGAAAACGGCTTCATCAGGAAGTCGTAGGCGCCCCCGCGCATCGCCTCGACGGCCTTCTCGACCGTCCCGAAGGCGGTGATAATCACGGGCAGCGTGCCCGCGCCAGACGCCTGCAAGTGCTTGAGCAACTGCATCCCGTCCAAGCCCGGCATCTTCAGGTCCAGAAAGGCCATGTCAAACGTCCGCTCCTCCACCAAACGCCGGGCGTCCAGGCCGTTACCGGCCTCCGTGATGGCAATGTGGTTGCGGCGCAGCGTCTCGACGATAAATTCGCGCATCAACGCGTCGTCGTCCACCACCAGCGCGGTCTCGATACTCGTAATCATGAGCGTCCTCCCATCTGCGGCAGCGCGACCCGAACGATCGTGCCGACATCCGGCCGGCTCTGCACGTTGATCTCGCCGGCGTGGGCCTCGACAATTTTGTGGCAGAGGGAAAGCCCGAGGCCCGTGCCCCCCTCCTTGCGGGTGAAGAACGGATCGAACACCCGCGGCAGATCGTCGGCCGATATCCCGCAGCCGTCATCCGCGACCGTCAACACCACGTCCGGGGCGCGCACGGCGGCGTCCAGCGTCACGTGGCCGCCCCTGCGGCAGGCCTCCACGGCGTTGCGGCCGAGGTTGATCAACACCTGCCGCAACTGGCGAATGTCGCCCTGTACGGTCACCGGCGTCTCCGGCACATTAACTTCCAGCCGTACGCCGGCCTCGGCCGCGCAGCCGGCGAGCACCTCGCGCACGCTCTGAAACAGCGTCGCGATCTCAAACGGCTCGCACTGCAGGCTCATCGGGCGCGCGTAGGTCAGCAGATTGGTGATGACGTAATTCAGGTTCTGGGTGCCCTCGATGATCTTGGAGGCCAGCCGCGAATGCTCGGGCTGGCCGGAAACATCCAGGTCGTGCCGCAACAGGCGCGCGAAGCCCTCGATTGTCCCCAGCGGGTTGCGGATCTCGTGCGCGACGCTTGCGGCCATCTCGCCGAGCGCGGCCATCCGCTTCTGATGCTGCATGCGCTCCTCGAGCGCGCGCAACTGGGTGACGTCGCGCAGCACCTCGACCGCGCCCAGCACGGCGCCGTCCGCCGCGCGGATCGGCGTGACGCTGGCCAGCACGACCGTCCGGCGGCCCCGGCGATCCACACTGATCCGCTGGTCGTCCAACACCGGCCGCCCCTCCGCAATCGCCGCGCGCAGCCGCGCGACATCGCCAAAACCGTTGGTGATCGCGGCATAGGGCTGCCCCTCAATCTCGGCCCGCGGCCGGTGCAGCAGGTCCGCGGCAACCGGGTTGCAGCGTTCGACCCGCAGGTCGTTGTTGACGACCAGGACGCCGTCGGCCAGGCTTTCCAAAATGCCGTGCAAACGGCTCGACATCTGCTGAAGCTCATCCACCTTGGCGGAGAGCGCCTGGTTTTTGGCGGCGAGATTCTGTTTCAGGCTTTCGAAGGAATTGCGCAGCAGCGCGCTCTGGTTGTCGAAAATTTCAAACGCGTCGCGGATGCGCCGCAGCACCTCCGGCGCCGCCTCGACCGCGGCCGCGCGCGTCGCCGCGCGCACGTCGTTCCGGACCGCCTCTTCCAACAGGGCTGGCATGTGATTCTCCCGCTCAAGCGCCGGCGTATACCCGCAACGCCCGGTCGCGGGCCGCGCCCGCCGGCGGGCGCTGGGGATTGAAGCAGCGTTCGCGCAACTCGCGCTCGACGATGATGACGCCCTCCAGCAGATCCCCGATTTCGCATAGCAGGCGCCGTGCCGCCACGCGGTCCGGCTCGTTCGCGAGCGCCTCGCTCGGTTTGCCGGGAATCTGCCGCAACTGCTCCAGCACCTGCGTCAAAATCTGATTGGCGCGGTCCAGCGCCGCGCCGTCCGGCGCCGGCCCGCCCGCCTCGAACGCGGCGGCGCGCATCCGGCGATACAGCAGGGTCAGTTGACGGCAACGCTCGCGCTCCTTCACCAGGATCGCCATGATTTCCTCGTCGCTCATTGCGCGGCTCCTTTCCACCGGCGGCCGCCGGCTCGCGCGCGGCCCATCCGGCGCCGCTGTAACGGTTCACCGCTCATCGCTCGCCCATCACAGGTCACTGATTACGGGTTGCCATCCCCGCCCCCTCACCCGCTACCCGCGTCGCCCCGGACGCGGGTTGCCGCGGCTGAACCGGTCAACCGCCGCCTTGGTGTCCTCAATCCGGCGGACCAGGCCGAGCAGTTCGTCCTTCTGCCCGGCGGTGAGGTTGCCACCGGCCGCCGCGATCAATTCCTTGTTTTTCTCGATGCTCTGCAGCAGCGCCTGCGGCCCCTGGTCCTCCAGAATCACCGCCGCCAGCCGCAGGTACATTGCGCGCAGCGGCAGATCCGCCGCGTAAGGCCCGGCCACAGCGGTCTGGACCAGCTTCTGCATCGCCGGAACATTGCGCTGCTCGGCCAGCTTGGCGAAATATACGCCAAACGCGCGCCGGACGAACTCGCGGTGCTGGGCGGGCGGCAGACCCGCCAGCCGGCGCAGCAGCAGATCAAACGCCTCCTCGACCGAAGCACCGGCCGCGATTCCCAGCAAACTCGTCTCGAATTGCACTTTCGCGGCGATTTCCGGCGCGGCCCGGTCGGGATTGGCCATCCCGAGCCGGCGAGCCGCCTCGGCCGTCTGCCCCTTGTCCAGGGCCATCGTCGCCCACCAGTAGGCCGCCTCGGAGCGAACCGGCTCAACGTCAAAATTGTTGACCAGTTCGCGCAGGAGATGGTCCGCCCGGACCAACTCGCCCATCCGGAGCAGGCAGCGCGCGTTGCCGAGCATCGCCGCGGCAAGCTGGCGGGTCAGCGGTGTATCATGCGCCGCGCCGGCGGCGGTGACATTGAGGAGGCCGATCTTATTGTATTGGACCTGCGCCAGCCGATAGAGGCCCATCTTTTCCAGGATGCCCGCCATGATCAGCAGGGTGTCCACCGCTTTCGGGTTGGTCGGATCCGTCCGCACGGCGGCGGCGCCCACCAGCATGATGTCCGTCGCGAAGGATTTGGCGCGGACCTTGATATCAAACAGGTCGTAGAGCGCCGCGCCGCGCCGCGGGTCCGACGGGAAATTGACCAGGTAATAGACCAGCCACTTCGCGGCCTCCGCCAGGTCATTGCGCGCGCGACAGGCTTCCGCCTGGCGTAACAACGCATCGCATAGAATCTGGCTGTCCGCCCGCGATTGGAGCAAGCGGTTGAAGTAAACGGCGCCCTCGTCGTAGCGGCCGATACGGTTGGCCAGGCGAGCCGTCTCGGAAAGAAACTCCGGCAATCGGTCCTGGGCCGCCGGCAAAACGATGAACTGCTTCAGCAAGTCATACGCGGCCTCGTAGGAACCTTTTTCCTCAAGCTGGCGCAACACCGCCGTAAACTCCTCCGCCGCTTGCGCGCCCAGTCGGTAGCGCTTGAGGAAGGTTGAAATCAATTCCTCGGCCGCCCGTGTCTCGCCCTCAACGCGCGCGATCTGCGCCAGAATCAGCAGGGTCTCGTCAAGGTGTTTCGAGGGCTCATTGTCGAGGAAGCGCTGGATATACTGTTCCGCCGCTGCGTAATCGCCCGCTCGGGCGGACAGCCGCGCGATGCGAAACAGCGCATCGGTCCGGTTTTCCGCCGGCCCCTTGTCCAATTGCCGCTTGAATTCAGCGATCGTCCGGTCCGTCAACTCGCGCCGCAGGTCGGCGGGATCCTGGCCGGAATGCTCCGCCGCGTATTCCGCGAACCAGTCGTCGCGCAGGAGAATCTCCTCATCCACCCGTGCCAGCCACGGCGTGAACATTTTTTTCAGTTCAGGCTGCCGGAGCAGCGGCCGAATTTCGGGCATCAACCGCTCGATGTCGGCCAGCGTGCCGATCTGGAAATAGACGTCCAACTGGTGCTGCAGCAGCGCGGCCTGGTCATCCGTATTGGTCGCGGCTTGTCGGGCCGCCAGGCAATAGCGGTTCATCAACGGGATGTCCTTCATCAGGGCGGCGGCGTCAATGATCCCGCGATACGCTTGCATGCGCGCTTCCGGGCGCGCGTCGCCGTCAATGACGGCGCTGAAATACTGGCGCGCCACCAGCGCGTTCGGCACCGGCTGGCTCCGCGCCTGCGCCAGCAGCGCCTGTCCCATGGCCAGGCCGGCGTCCATGCGTTGTTCCGGGGTTCGGGCTTTTTCAAGCGCCATTCGCAGGTAGGGCACGGCCGTTCCGGGCCGGCCGATGCGCGTGAACTGTACGCCTTGCCGCCAGTAGGCCTCGAACTCAAGGTCCGGCTTCCGGGCTTCCTGCTCCAGCAGGCGCAGATAGAGCGGCCGCAACCCGTACCAGGACGCGCCCGCGCTGAGCAGCAGGACCGCGGCCAGGCTCAAGCCCGGCCAGCCGAAAAGGAAATGCCGCAGCGCTTTCATGCGTCCCTCCGGACCACGGTGTCCAGCAGCGCCAGGCGTTCACAAGGCGCGGACAACCGACGGCTGAGCGCGTCCAGCGCATCCAGGTCCGGCGCCAGATCGAGTTGGCGGTCCATGCCCAGTTCCCGCGCGGCGGCCACCACCGCCCGCGCCGCACGAACCACACCCAGGCGCCCGCCTCGCGCGCGACAAGCGTCCGCCCAACCCGCCAGGACCGGCCAGGCGGCGGCATCCACGCGCGGCGTCCCAGCCAAATCGAGCGCCGGCCACGCCAGGCCGGCATGCGCCGCCTGGAGTTCGGCGACCATTTCCGGCGATAACGCCACCGGCAGACGAATGACGAGAAAATGCCCGCGGCGCTCCGGCGCCGCAGCGCCGGGCTCCCGGTCCGCCGCCTGCGCGGTTGCGGCGGCCCGGGAGGGCGCCGCCCGGGTCACGGGGTTGCGTAAAACCGCCGCCAGGCCGCGGTGCCACCGCGGG
>CAZMXS010000014.1:0-72107 GCA_964570325.1 uncultured Verrucomicrobiota bacterium
GCGACCGCAAGTTCCAGGCGATCCTGCCGCTGCGCGGCAAGGTGCTCAACGTCGAAAAGGCGCGCATTGACAAGATCCTCAACAACGAGGAAATCCGCACGATGATTACCGCGATCGGCACGGGCATCGGCCAGGACGACTTTGACCTCGCCAAGGCCCGCTACCACAAGGTCATCATCATGACTGATGCCGACGTGGACGGCTCGCACATCCGCACGTTGCTGCTGACGTTCTTCTACCGCCAAATGCCGCAGCTCATTGAGCGCGGCTACGTCTATATTGCCCAGCCGCCGCTCTACAAGATCAAGCGCAAGAAGCGCGAGGAATACATCGAAAACGACAAGCAGTTGACCAAGATCCTGCTCGACCTCGGGCTGGAGGACGTCCGGGTCGAGGACGACCAGGGGCGGGAGCCATTCACCGGAAAAGCGCTGCCTGAGATTCTTGACTGCCTGACCGAGGTGGAGCACATCGCAACGCAGCTCGCGCACAAGGGCATTGATTTTGCGGAATACCTCCAGCACCGCAATCCGGCCACCGGCCAGTTCCCCCAATACCGGGTCACCATCAACGCCAACGGCGGCGGGGTCGAGCATTACTTCGTCGCCAACGAAGGCGAGTTGCGCAAGCTGCGCGAGGACACGGAGAACCGGCTGGGCTGCCAGCTCGAGATATTCACCGATGGCGCCGAGGAGGCCCGCGGTCAGCACGGTATTCGCTGGGTGGAAATCTATGCTGCCGGCGCGCTGGCGCGGCAGATCAAGTACCTTGAGGGCAAAGGGTTCGGGATCGAGCGGCTGACAAGCGCCGAGCAGCCGTTTTTGCACCTGGTGGAAGCCGAGGGCCGCCGGATCCCGATTCATTCGCTGCGGCAGTTGCTGGACACGGTGCGCGAACTCGGCCGCAAGGGCTTGGCGATCCAGCGCTACAAAGGGCTGGGGGAGATGAACCCCGAGCAGTTGTGGGAGACCACGCTGAACCCCGAGCGCCGCAAGCTGCTCAAGGTCGTGCTCGAAGACGCCGTCCGCGCCGACCAGATTTTCACCGTGCTGATGGGCGACGAGGTCGAGCCGCGCCGCGCCTTCATCGAAGAAAACGCGCTTAACGTCCGCAACCTGGACATCTGACGGAGCCAGTCGTCACCGATCGTATTCGCCACCAACAGCGGGAAACAACATGTACACCCAAAACGAACGCATTGACGCCATCAACATCGAAGAGGAGATGCAGAAGGCGTATATTGACTATTCGATGAGCGTCATTGTCGGCCGCGCCCTGCCGGACGCGCGCGACGGCCTCAAGCCGGGCAACCGGCGCATCCTCTTCGCCATGCGCGAGCGCGGCTGGACCCACACCAAGCCCTTCGTCAAGTGCGCCAAGGTCGTCGGCGAAGTCATCGGCAATTACCACCCGCACGGTGACGCCGCGGTCTACGACACGCTCGTGCGCATGGCGCAGGACTTCTCCCTGCGCTACATGCTGATCCACGGGCAGGGCAATTTCGGCAGCGTGGACGGCGACCCCCCGGCCGCCTATCGGTACACCGAATGCAAGCTGAACCGGCGGGCCGAGGAGAGGCTGGCCGACATCGAGAAGCGCACCGTGGACATGCAGGCCAACTTCGACGAGACGCTGCAAGAGCCGAAGGTTCTGCCGGCGCGCCTGCCGAATCTGTTGATCAATGGCAGCACCGGCATCGCCGTCGGCATGGCCACCAACATCCCGCCGCACAACCTCGGCGAGGTGATTGACGGCCTGGTCATGCTGATTGACAACCCGGACGCGACCGTCGCCGACCTGATGACCCACGTCAAGGGCCCCGACTTCCCCACCGGCGGCCTCATCTGCGGACTGGGCCCGGTGAAAAGCATGTACGAGACCGGGCGCGGTTTGCTCAAAGTCCGCGGCCGCGCGGCGATTGAGGAGGGCGCGCAGGGCAAGGAAAGCATCGTCATCACCGAAATCCCCTATACCGTCAACAAAGCCGCGTTGATCGAGAAAATGGCCGAGCTGGTGCGCGACAAGAAATTGGAGGGAATCGGCGATATCCGCGACGAGTCCGACAAGGATGGAATCCGCGTCGTGGTCGAGATCAAGCGCGGCACGCAGCCCAAGGTGCTGCTGAACAACATCTTCAAGCATACCCCGCTGGAGATAACCTTCGGCGCGATCATGCTGGCGATTGATCACGGCCGGCCGCGCATCATGAACCTGAAGGAGCTGATGCAGTGCTTCATCAAGCACCGCTTCGAGGTCATCACGCGCCGCGCAAAGTTTGACCTGGAACAAGCCGAGGCCCGCGCGCATATCCTCGAGGGCCTGAAGATCGCGCTCGATCACCTCGACGCCGTCGTCAAGACCATTCGCGAGTCCAAGACCCGCGACATCGCGCGCGAGCAGTTGATGGCCCGCTTCAAACTTTCCGAGCTGCAGGCCAACGCCATCCTGGAGATGCGGCTTTACCAGTTGACGGGCCTGGAGCGCGACAAGATCGAGGCCGAGTACATCGAGATCATCAAGCAGATCAACTATCTGCGCGACCTGCTCGCCAATGAGCACAAGGTGTACGGCGTGATGAAGGACGACCTGTTGGAGCTGCGCAAGCTCTACGGCGACGAGCGCCGCACGGACATCGTTCCGGAGCAGGGCGACCTCGCCGTCGAGGATTTGATCGCCGACCAGGGTTGTGTGATCACGGTGACGCATTCCGGCTATATCAAACGCGTGCCGGTCAGCACCTACCGCCAGCAACGGCGCGGCGGCAAGGGCGTGGTCGGCATGGACACGAAGGAGGCCGACTACGTCGAGCACGTTTTCACCGCCTCGACACATGACTACATCCTCTTCTTCACCCAGCATGGCCGGGTTTATTGGCAGAAGGTGTATGAGCTGCCCGAGGGCGGCCGGGCCGCGCGCGGCAAGGCGCTGGTCAACGTGTTGGCGATCGGCAACGATGAAAAGATCGCCGCGATGATCCGTGTTCGCGAGTTCTCCGATCAGGAGCACCTGGTCATGGCCACCGAACAGGGCGTGGTCAAGAAGACCAACCTCAGCGAGTATAGCAACCCGCGCGCCGGCGGCATCAAGGGCATCGAGATTGACGAGGGCGACCGGCTGGTCGGCGTCAAGCTGACCCATGGCCATGACGAAGTCATGCTGATCACCCGCCAGGGCATGAGCATCCGGTTCAACGAAGCGGAACTGCGCGACCAGGGCCGGGCTACACGCGGCGTCAAGGGAATCACGCTCGGCCGCGAGAACGACCGGGTCGAGGCCCTCGAAATCGTCGAGCCCAACTCGACGCTCTTGGTAATCACGGAAAACGGATACGGCAAACGCACGGCCTTCGACGAATACCGGGTCCAGAGCCGCGGCGGCAAGGGGATCATCACCATCAAGGCCTCCGAGCGCAACGGGCTCGTGGTCGGCGCCCATACCGTGCATGATGCCGACGCCATCATGCTGATCACCAGCGGCGGCCAGATGATCAAGATGCCGGTCAGCGACATCCGGACGATCAGCCGCAACACGCAGGGGGTGCGCCTGATTGATCTGGCCGAGGGCGACAAGCTGGTGTCCGCCACCACCGTCGAGCCGGATGACCAGAACGCCCAGCCGGAGGATGACGAGGAACCGGACGCCAATCCGACGGCCGGCCCGGATGCCGCGGCGCCCATCAACCCGCCGCCGGCTTCCGGCTGATGGTCCCAACGGCCGTGGCGCGGGATCAGATGCCGCTGGGTTGCCCTTGCGCCCAACAGACTGGGACGCCAGGGTTGGCCATCGGTGGGGCCGGCGCTTACAAGTCGAACACGGCCCACGCCACAGTGTGGTCGGATGCCTTGGACGCCAGTCGCGGCGCCAGATCTATCCCCGCGTCTCGGGCCCGCGCCGCCAGCGGCGGACTGGCCAGGATATAATCCAACCGCCATCCCAGCTTGCGCTTCACGCCGTTGGGCGTCCGGTAGTCAAAAAACGAATACTGCCCCCCCTCCGGATGAAACTGGCGGAAAGCATCCGTGAACCCCCAGGCGCGGCAGGCGGCGAACGCTTCCCGGACGGCGACATGAAAACAAACGTGCCCGCCATATTCCTCCGGCGCGTGGACATCAATCGGTTCGGCGGCTACATTCAAATCTCCCGTCCACACCAATAAATCCTGCGGCCGGAAGCGCTGCTCGAAATAGCGCCGGAGCCGGGCGAACCACTCCAGCTTGTACTGATACATCGCGTGGTTCAGTTCGCGCCCTTGCGGAACGTAGGTGTTGACCACGTGCAGATCGCCGACCCGCGCGCAAACCAGGCGGGTTTCATCGCGCGGCCCGCCGTCATCGAATCCGAAACGGATATCGGTCAGCCCGGTTCGGGCCAGGATGGCCACTCCATTATACGCTTTCTCCCCTTTGAACGCGACCTGGTATCCCGCCGCCATGATCGGCGCCTGGGGGAACTCATGATCCTGCACCTTGGTCTCCTGCACGCAGACCACGTCCGGCTGGTGCGCGCGACACCAGCCCAGCAGCGTTTCCAGGCGGGAGCGAATCGAGTTGACGTTGAATGTGGCAATCTTCACGCGCGCCGACTGTAGCGCAACGGCGCGGGCCGGCGCAATTTGCAATTTCTGGCGGTCCGCCGTATAGTGCCGCGCCATGGATCTGTCGCCGGAAACCAACCTGGTGCTGATCGGCATGCCCGGCGCAGGCAAGAGCACGATTGGGGTGCTGCTCGCCAAGGCGACCGCCCGCGCCTTTCTGGACACCGATGTCCATATCCAATCCCGCGAGGGGCGCCGGCTCCAGGAGATCCTTGATACGGAAGGCCGCGCGGCCTTTTGCCGGATCGAGGAGCGCCGGATCCTCGAGTTGCACCTGACGCAGCATGTCATCGCCACCGGCGGCAGCGTCGTTTACAGCGCAGCGGCCATGGCCCACTTGAAGCGCAATGGCCTGATCGTTCTCCTGGACCTGCCCTTTGAGTTGCTGACGCGGCGCCTGCGGGACATCGCCGCGCGCGGGATCGTGCGCGAGCCCGGTCAAAGCCTGCGCGCGCTGTACGAGGAGCGCCAGCCGCTCTATCGGGAATACGCCGATATCACCGTGCCTTGCGCGCTGTTGAACCACGAGCAAACGGTGGCGGCCATTGTGCGCAGCCTGCCGCGCCCGGCGTGAGCGTCGGCTCGGGGCCGTGGACCAAGGGCGCATCACTCGTAGCGCAGGGCTTCGATCGGGTCGAGGCGCGCGGCTTTGACCGCTGGGTAAAGGCCGGACAAAATGCCGACGGCAACGCTGAAGGTGAACCCGATCAGCAGCGCGTCCAGCGAGACCGCCGGCTCAAGCCCCGACTCCTTCAGAACCAGCGCCAGCAATCGGATCAGGCCGGCCCCCGCACCCAGCCCCAGCAGACCGCCCAGGATGCTGAGCGCGACGGACTCGGCGACAAACTGCACGAACACATCCCACGCCCGAGCGCCGACCGCCTTGCGAATGCCGATCTCCCGGATGCGCTCGTTGATCGAGGCCAGCATCACATTCATGATCCCAATGCCGCCGATCAGCAGCGAGATCGCCGCGACGCCCCCCAGCGCCAACGTGAACGCGTTCTCCACTTTGGCGAACTCGGCGCGCATTTCCTCGAGTGTCTCGACCCGGAAATCCTGGATGCCGCGATGCGTCTGCAGCAGCGTGTTCTGCAACTGTTCGGCCAGGCTGCCGAGAAAGTCGGCGTCGCGCGCCTTGACGTTCAGCCAGGTCAGTTTCTTGTGGCCATTGAATTTCTGCATGATCGTCGAGATGGGCGTGAAAACGATCCGGTTCTTCCAATCCAGGGCGTTGCGGTCCCCATGCATCAATTCGTAATGCCGCAGCACGCCGATGACCGTGAACGGATGGCCGTTGATCTTGATGACCGTGCCCAATGCGTTTTCGTTGGGCTGATACAGCTCCTGGTAAACCGCCGTGCCGATGACGGCGACGTTGGCGAAGCGTTCGATGTCCAGATCGCCGATGAAGCGCCCCTCATCCACGGCGTAGTTGTTGATCGCCAGGATGTCGTCCTGCACGCCCTGCGTGCGAACATTGTAGGTCTTGTTGCCGCGCTGCAGGACCGAGTCCGACAAATCCACTTCCGGAGAAACCCAGGCGGCCAGCGGACAGGCCCGCCGGATCGCCTCGGCGTCGCGCAGCGTCCGGCCCTCCGAGATGCCCGCCAGGTACTGTTGCTCCACCGGCGGGACATCGTCGCGGATCGTCACCTTTTCAATGCCGCCCATCTCGACGATCCACTTCTTCGAGTTGGCGAATGCGCCGCGGACCAGGCCGATCATGGAAACCAGCGAAGCCACGCCGAGAATGATGCCGATCATCGTCAGGAACGAGCGGAACTTGTGCGCAAAAATCTCGCGCAGGCCGATCAGGATGCCGATCAGGAAGTTCATTCCCGCTCATCCTTGACGATTTTCCCGTCCAGCGTGTGAATGCGCCGGCGCGCGTAGGCCGCCACCTGCGGGTCGTGCGTGACCAGCACCACGGTCCGCCCGCAGCGGTTCAGGTTCGTGAACAGCTCGAGGATGTTGCGCGCCGTGCCGCTGTCCAGGTTGCCGGTCGGCTCGTCCGCCAGGATCAGCCGCGGCTCGTTCACCAGCGCGCGCGCGATCGCGACGCGCTGGCGCTGGCCGCCGGAAAGCTCGGCCGGCCGGTGCCGCAGGCGATCGCCCAACCCCACCTGCTCCAGCGCCGCGCGCGCCTGTTCCCGGGCATTGCCGCGAAATCCGCGCAGATAGGAGAGCGGCAAGCTGACGTTGTGCATGATGTTCAGCCGCGGCAGGAGGTTGAACACCTGGAACACGAATCCAATCTTCTCCGAACGAATCGCCGCTCGCCGGCTGGGGCTGATCCGCGACAGCTCCGCGCCGTCAAACCGGATCGTGCCCGCCGTCGGCCGGTCCAGGAACCCCATGATGTGCATCAACGTGGACTTGCCGGATCCGGACGGCCCGAGAATGGCGACAAACTCGCCCTCCTCAATACAGAGGCTGATTCCGTCCAGCGCCGCGATCAGGTCGGCGCCCATGCGGTAAATCTTCGAGACGGACTGGAGCTCAATCAGCGCCATAAGACAAAGCAACCCGGTTTGCGCCGGTGCGGTTGACGATCGGCGAAGTGCAATTGGCGGCGGACAACCTCATCACGGATTTAACTTTCCGCTTGCGCATGGTTTAACGCCGGGGCGGACGCGGCCGGCCTTTCGGGTTCTTCCAGCTTTGTTCCTCCGCCGGTTTCTCAAAACCGGGCGGCCGCACCAGCGCCACTTCGTCGCCCTCCTTCAATCCGGTCCGCACCTCGACATATTGGGCGTCGTTGATACCGATCGTCACCGGCGTTTTTTCAAACGCCTTGCCGGTTTTCAGAAACGCCACCTTGTTCGTGCTTTCGGAAAAAACCGCTGAGACAACAACCGCCACCACGCCGGTCGCGCGCGAGAGCGGCACGGACACGTTCGCGCTGATCCCGGGCTTGATCCGCGAATCAACCGCATCGCAGGTGACCTCGACCGGGAATGTGCGCGGCCCGCCGCGCGTCTTGTCCTTCACCTCGGCGGCCGGCGAGATGGAACTGACCACGCCCGGCACGGTCACGCCGGGAACCGAGTCGAACGTCACGCTGACCCCCAGCCCGTTGGTCAAGCGAACGACATCCACCTCGTTGATGTCTGTCTTGACCAGCAGCCGGCTGAGGTCGGCGACTTCCATGATGACGGTGCTTTGGGCCATCGAGCCGGCCCCGACGATCACCTCGCCCTCGTGCAGGTCGCAGTTGAGAACCACGCCGGCCTGCGGAGCCCGGATTGTCGTTTTGGCCAGCTTTTCGTCCAGGGTTTGGAGCCGCTGGCGCTGGATTTCCAGCTCGTTCCGCGACAGCTTGAGTTCGGTGTCGGCGTCCTGAAAATCCTTCTCGGAGGCAAACTCCTGCTGGAACAGCCCTTGAATCCGCTTGAAGTCGCGCTGGGCCTTCTCCGCCCGCAGTTCGGCGGACTCGATCGCGCGGGATAGTTCCTCTTTCTGGCTCAACAGCTCCGACCGGTCCAGTTCGAGCAGGAGCTGGTTCTGGGCCACGGCCTCGCCATCCTTGACCAGCAGTTTGGCGATCCGGCCGCTGACCTCGGATTTAACTTCGGCTCGCTGCGCGGGAACAATCTCGCCGGACGCCGTGATGGTCTCCGCGATGTCGCGGCGCTCCGCCTTGGTAGTCTGGATCGGCTGTTCCTTCTGGTTTGCGCCCAACCCGCTCAAGGCCTTGATCCCCCAGCCGAGCAATCCCAACACAATCAGAATGGCCGCCACATAAAGGACATATTTCATGGCATGACTTCCTTCCATTCCAGCCCATGGCGCTCGAGCAGGCTGCCCTCGAGCCGGCCGAGGTTGATCACGGCCGTGATTTGATCCACCCGCGCGCGCAGTTCGCGCAGGCGGGCGGATTCCAGTTCGTTCTGCGCGTCCAGCCGGTCGCGCAGCGGGCTGGTCCCGGCGCGGTATTGCGCCTCCATTTTCTCAAACTGCTCTTCGCGCAGACGGCGCGTGATTTCCGCCGCGCTGACGCGTTCGGCGGCGGCGGTCGCGGCCCGGCATGCGGCGCGAATCTGCAATTCCAGCTCCTGATCCACCTGGTCGAGCCGGATTTCCTCCTCGGCCAGGCCGTATTCCGCCTTGCGCAGCCGCGCGCGCTCCTCGTGCAAACCCCATGGCGCGCTCAACTCCATTCCAATCCGCCACCGGTAACCGTCGCCACGGAGCGCCGCGTCGTAGGCGTCGCCCACGTCGCCGTCTCGTCCGGCATAGCCGGCGCTGCCGGCCAGGTTCAGGGTCGGCCAGCGGTTGCGGCGGGCTACGGCAACGTCAAGCCGGCGCGATTGGATGGCCTCCAGTCGACTGAGGTATTCCGGCTGGTTCCGGCGCGCGCGTTCCAAGGCGATTTCCGGCGTCGGCACGGCGCCAATTTCCGTCGGCAGCGGGCGGGCCGGCACCGGCGGAACGGGATTGGCGGGGAATGGACCCAGGTAGGCCAGCAGGCGGTCGGCCGCGTCGTCCACCGTCTGTTGGGCGGTGATGATTCCCTCGCGGCGGGCGGCGGCGGCCGCCTCCGCCTGGATCACGTCCACCGGCGTGGCCAACCCGGCTGCCTGGCGCGCGCGCGTTTCCTGCACCAGCCGCAGGGCAATCTGAAGTGCGATTTCGACCACGCGCAGATCCTCGATGGCGTATTCCAGCTTCCAGTACGCCAGCTCCGTGTCGCGCGCCAGGTCGAGCGCGGCGGCCCGCAGATCCAGGTCGGCGCGCCGCACCGCGATCTCGCCCTGGCGGACAGGGGCCAGTGTGACCGTGGACCCGCCGCCCTTGAGCAGCGGTTGCCGGAACTCGACTCCCAGGCCGGCATTATAGGAGGGATTCAGCGTGGCAAACTCGGAATCGGTGTCGCTGCGATCCAGATCGGTGGACAGCCCCACGGTCGCGCCGGACGAAATCTTTTTGTTTACCCCGAGCGACCCGCTGTTGTTGCGCGAAATGGGTTGGTCCGAACCCTCGAGCTCGCTGGCGGCCTTGGAGGCGCGCGATTCGGAGGCATCGGCCGCGGCGTCCAGGCGCGCATCAAACGCCGCGTTAGCGATGATCAGGTCTTCCCGCGCCTGCCGGGGACCGTAACGGCGAACAGAAAGACCCAGGTTGTACTGCAAAGCCTGGTCCACGCAACTCGCAAGATCCAACGGCGCGGAGTTCGTGGCCGATTCGGCGCCGGCCGCCGCGCAGCCGGCCAGCCACAAAGCAACGCGGAGATGTCGCCACACTTTCATTAGAAAAGAGAGATCATACGCGCTTCGACGGATCACAGGCAAGAGCCGCAATGATCAAATGCGGGCCGCGCTTCAACCTTTTTCCTTCATTCCACGGGAGAACGACCCGCGCAATCAATCGGCGCCCCCGCCGGCACTTGCGCTTCCGTTACCCGCCGCGGGATGGAATTCGGGCGCGGTCAGCGCCGCCGGGCGCCCAGCCGCAACCGCGCCTGGTTGAAAAAGAAGCGCAGCGGATGCTCGCATTTCCCGTAAGGCTCAATCTTGACGTAGAAATTGTTGAGGGCCTGCCGGACCGAACTCCAGGGCCGCTCGGGATCAAGGTCAGCCGGGATCAGAAATCCGCGCGCGGCAATGCGTTTCGCCTCGGACTTCAGCGGCAGCGGATCCGTCCCCGGCAGAATCCGGATGCCCTTGCGCGCGGCGTGCCGGAACTGCGGCGCCGGCCAGAAACCCGGGCGCCCGCTGATGTCCCCCAGGGCCACTTCCGCCCAATGGACATCGCGGATCACGCGGTCCACCAGCGCGCCGCGCCGGCCCAGCCATTTGCCCACGCCCCACGGCAGCACCGGCAAAGCCCCGGCCGCCGCCGTCTGCCGCAGCAAATCCGCCAGCGGCGCGCCGTCCGAAAAAGTCTGCCGCGCCCCCAACGACAACACCTCCAGCCCCTCCGCGCTCGGGGTCTGACGCCCGGCGATCAACCCCACCCGGACGCCATCGGCCCGTTCGGCCCAAACGGCGACCGGCTCCGCCGTCGGGCGGATTTTCCAATGATTGGAAAACTCGGCTCCCGATTTTTCCAATGATTGGAAAAAATCATAGCCGGCCGACTCCGTCAGCAACAAGAGCCCCGGCGCCGGCCCTTCCAACCGGAAAAAGCGGCCCGCCGCGGCAAAGTGGCGGACGGCGCTATCCAGCACTCGGCCGGGGTCGAAGCACGCATATATATGCACATGTCCGTCAGCCAGGATCATGGGAAGGTGGAATGATGAAAGGCAAAGCTGCCGCCCGATTCATGGTTTCAAATGGCGCTCCACATAATCGTAAATCTCGTTAAGCCGGGCTTCATACGCGGCGCGGCTGTATTTGACTTGTACCAGATTCCTGGCATTGCGCGCCAGTTGTTCGCACAGGTCGGGATCGCCCGCCAGCCGCAGCAATCCCTCGGCCAGCGCGTCCGGATCAGGCCGGACCAGCAGCGCCGTCACGGGGGTCAGCACCTGCGTGTGCGTCGGCAGGTCGGTGGCGAGCACGGGCCGGCCGGAATCGAGGTAGGAGTAGATTTTCATCGGCGTGTTCTCGCCCAGCACGCGCGGTGAAACCAGCGCATCGGCCGTCCGGAATAGCGCCGCCATCCGGCTGATCGGCCGCGGCCCCGCAAATAAAACGCGTGCGGCCAGCCCTTTTTCCGCGGCGAGCCGCCGGTATTGGGCCACATGCGCGTCCGAACCGCCGACGACGATCAGGCGCAGGGCGTCGTTTCGTCTGACCGCGCGCGCAAACGCGTCCAGGAGCAGGTTGATTCCCTGGTAGGGCTCCAGGTTGCCGATATACATGAACCGGAAAACCGCCGGGTCGGGGTCTGGCGGCAGTTCGGGGTCCGGCGTGTCGTCCTGCCCCTCGAGCAGCGAAATATCCGTCAGGATGCCCACCCAGGCGGCGCCGTGCCGTTCGGCTGCGCGCGCAAGCGCCGCGCACATCGGCACCACCGCCAGCGCATGCCGGATGGCCAGCCCTTCGCACCAGCGAAAGAAGGGGCCCAGCGGTTTCAGCCAGGGCTTTTTCTCCACCAGTTGCCCCGACAGCAGGGAATCCATGTCGTAGATGTAGGGGATGCGCAACACCGCCCGGAAAATCAACGCCATGAAGGCTGATTCCTCGACCGCATGAATCACGTCCGGCCGCCGCCGAATAATCAGCGCCAGCGCCATGAAAAAAAGGAACACATCGCAGATCAGTTTCTTCCACGAAAAGCCCGGCATCACGCCGTGCACGAAGCGGGGCGGCCGGATGCGGTGGGTGGAGACGCCTTCATAAAGCCGGTTTTCACCCTCGTGAAACGTGGCCAGGTCAATGCGCAGGCCGCGCCGGCTCAAACCGCGCAACAACAGGTCCACGGCGATCGGCGTGCCCCGCTCCTGGTAAAAAGGATGCGGCGCAAGCAAAAGCACGCGCAAGGGTTGTGGCTTCTCCGGCATTTGCCGCTTTTTAACAGAAAGCGGCGCGGATAACAAAGCGCATCTATCTTCGTTGCCTTCGTTTCCGTCCGCCTTACAATAGGTGTTCGTTGATGCGCATGAAAAACTCCGTGACCAACATTTCCTTTCCCGAGACCGCCGATATTGAAACCTCATCCGACGGCTATGCCGCGCGCTTCGCCGGACCGGTTGGCGAGTGGATGCTGGGCATTCAACTGGCGGTGGTGCGGGACTGGCTGCGCGCGGTCGGGGCCGTGACGGTGTTGGACGTCGGCGGCGGGCATGGGCAACTGGCGCGGCCGTTGGCCGACGCCGGTTTTCAGGTGACGGTGCTGGGCAGCGATGCGGTTTGCCGCAAACGCATCGAAGCATCCGTGGCGGATGGCCGGGTGGGGTTTGCGGTAGGCAACGTCCTCAACCTGCCGTTCCCGCCGCGCGCGTTTGACGCCGTGGTGTCGGTGCGGTTGCTGCCGCATTGCGAGCGCTGGCCGGAACTGATCCGTGATTTCTGCCGGGTCGCCCAGCGGGTCGTGATCGTGGACTACCCGACGCCACAAAGTTTGAATGGACTGGCGCCGATATTTTTCGGCCTGAAAAAGCGGATGGAAGGCAACACGCGCGGCTGGCGGGATTTCCGGCATACGGAAGTCGCGGCGGAGTTTGGGAAGCACGGCTGGCGGCCGACCGCGCGGACCGGCCAGTTTTTCCTGCCGATGGCGTTGCACCGCGGGCTGCGCTGCCGGCCGGTGTCGGCGGGCGCGGAAACCATTTTTCGCCGGTTGGGCCTGACCCGCAAATGGGGCTCGCCGGTGCTGGCGCGGATGGAGCGGGATATTTGAACCGCCGAAAACGAAAACCAACCCGGTAACGACGCCTTTCTTTTTTGGGTCCGCTTCGTTACCTTCTGTTGACAACGGTGTTCCCATGTGCGGCATTTGCGGATTTAACTGGAAAGACGAGCCCCTGGCCCGGCGGATGGCGGAAACCATCGCGCACCGCGGGCCGGATCAGGAGGGTTTTTTTTGCTCCGACGAGTGGACGTTGGGCCACCGCCGGTTGAGTATTATTGATCTCACCGAGCACGGCCGCCAGCCGCTGGCCAACGAGACGGGCACGGTCCAGGTGGTCTTCAACGGCGAGATTTTTAACTTCGCGGAAATCCGCGAGGATCTCATCCGGAAAGGGCATCGCTTCGTCGGCCATGCGGACACCGAGGTCATCGTCCACGGTTACGAGGAATACGGCATGGACGTGGTCCAGAAGTTCCGCGGCATGTTCGCGTTCGCGCTGCTGGACCGCGAAACGAACACGCTGCATTTGGTGCGCGACCGGCTCGGCATCAAGCCCCTCTACTACTGGACCGACGGCCGGCAGTTCGCGTTCGCCTCGGAGATCAAGGCGCTGCTGCGGCATCCGGGGGTGCCGCGCGAACTCAACCGGCCCGCGCTGTTCGCCTATCTTGGTTTCGAGTTTGTCCCGGCGCCGGACACGATGTTTCGGGGCATCCGCAAACTTCCGGCGGGCCACCGTCTGCAATGGCAGAATGGCCGGATGGAGGTCGCGCCGTATTGGGATCTGGATTTTTCCAAGACGATCGAACCGCAGACGACGGAGCGGGAGGTGATCGAGCGCATCCGCGAGCTGCTGGAGGTGGCGGTTGCCTACCGGCTGATCAGCGACGTGCCGTTGGGCGCGTTTTTGTCTGGTGGGTTGGACTCCAGCGCGATCGTCGCAATGATGCGCCGGCACATTAACGGGCCGCTGCGCACATATTCGATCGGCTACCCGGACAAGACCTTCAGCGAGCTGGACTATGCGCAAATCATCGCCGACGCCTTCGGCACCGAACATCATGTCCTGATGATCGAGGGCCTGACCGAGGAGTTGATCGAGAAATCCATCTGGCACCTCGACGAACCGATGACGGACCTGTCCTCCATCCCGTTGATGCTGATCTGCCGGGAGGCGCGCCAGACGGTGACGGTCTGCCTCAGCGGCGAGGGGGGGGACGAAGTGTTCTGCGGCTACGACCGGTTCAAGGCGGCCCGGCTGGACCGGTGGTATCGCCTGCTCACCCCGCGCGTCCTGCGCGAAGACGTCATCGCGCCGCTGGTTTCGCGGCTCAAGGACCGGCCGCAGAAAAAAGGCGCGGTTAATTTTCTCAAGCGCTTCATCGAGGGCTCCATCCTGCCGCCCGAGGGGCGGCATCTGCGCTGGCAGTATTTCTGCCCGCGCGCACTGTACGACGCGCTGTTCATCCCCGCCTTTCGCGACGCGGCGCCGTTTGACCCGTTCGCGCGGGTGCGGCAGTACGACGCTCGCTGCCGCGCCGGCGACCCCGTCAACCGCGAGTTGTATCTCGACACCCGCTATGAAATGGCCGACAGCGTGCTGATGAAGGCCGACAAGATGAGCATGGCCCACTCGCTCGAAATTCGCGTGCCGCTGCTGGACCACCACCTGGTCGAATATATGGCGACCATCCCCGGCAACTGGAAGTTGAAAGGCATGCAAACCAAGGCCATCTTCCGCAAGGCGCTGGAGGGAATTCTGCCGCGGAAGATCATTTACCGCGGGAAACAAGGTTACAGCCTGCCGGTCAAGCACCTCCTGCGCGGGCAGCTCAAGGATTACATGACGCGCCTGCTGAATGAATCGCCCGTGATTCGCGAGAACATGGACATGGCCTGCGTCAACCGGCTCATCCAGGAGCACCAGGCGATGACCCATAACCACAATCACGTTCTTTGGGGCCTGATGAACACGGCCATCTGGCATAACCAATTCTTCTCATAGCGGTTGTTTTTTGTTTCTGGCGCGGCGGCCGCCGGGAACTGTTGCCGGCGTGCTTTCCGGAACGGGCGCAATGACCGGTCGGCGCTATTCTCCTGTTGAAGCGACGGGTTCAGGGCAGGGCGAACCTTGCCCGGCGAGCCGCGAGGCGGTCGCCGGCCTGGCGCAACGATCCCGCCCGACAGCCGGGCTTGACCTTCCGGAAGCGGCTGTCCATATTCGGCTGGCACGCGATAAACAAGACGGGAGCGGCGAATGAAGATTTTGGTTACGGGCGGCACGGGCTTCACCGGGAAGGCGCTGGTCCGGCGGCTGCTGGACAACAAGCATCAGGTCGTGGCCCTCGATTACAAGGAGGGGCTGAAAACCCAGGAGCTGCGCGACTGGGGCGCGGAAGTGGTGATCGGCTCAGTTACTGACCGCGATGTCGTGGCCCGCAGCATGGCGGGCGTCGAGTTCGTCTTCCATCTGGCGGCGGCATTCCGCGAGATAAACGTGGCCAACGATTTCTATTGGAATGTTAATGTCCAGGGCACGCGCAATGTCCTGGCGGCGGCATTCGATCAAAAGGTGCGGAAATTTGTCTACTGCAGCACCTGCGGCGTCCACGGCAACATAGATCACCCGCCCGCCGGCGAAGATGCCCCGATCCAGCCGGCGGACTACTACCAGCGGACCAAGTACGAGGCGGAGCCCGTGGTCGGCGAGTATTTCCAGAAGGGCCTGAAAACCGTCATCCTGCGCCCGGCCGCCATCTATGGGCCGGGCGACCCCGAGCGCTTCTTCCTGATTTTCAAGCGCGTCGCCCGCGGCCGGTTCCCCATGTTCGGCAATGGGCGGACGCTTTACCATCCGCTGTATATTGACAACCTGGTGGACGCTTTTATGTTGACCATGGCGGAAGGCAAGGGCGACGGGCAGGCCTACCTGATCGCTGACGAAGAATACGTGGAGATCGAAGAACTCGTGAAGCGCGTCGCCAAAGCCCTGGGCGTCCAGGTCGCAATCCCGCACTATCCGGTCTGGCCGGTGGTGATCGCAGGGCATATCTGCGAGAAGGTGTGCCAGCCGTTCAAGATCACTCCGCCAATTTTCCCGCGCCGCGTGGATTGGTACCGGCAGAACCGCGCGTTCAAGATTGAGAAGGCCAGGCGCGAACTGGGCTACCAGCCGCGCGTCGGCCTCGACGCGGGGTTGAAAGCGACGGCGGATTGGTACCGGCAGGAAGGCTATTTATAGGCAGCCCACTCAGGAGAAAATCGTCACGCCAGACACAACCGACACGAAAAGCGAAAGGCGCGGCAAACTAATACATTTTGACCATTGTTATGGCCGCTTCCATTTTGCGTGTTTGGAGCGGGTCGCAGTTATTTTCATATAACCTTGGATTAAGATAAGGAGAAATCATGAGTCATGTATTCAAGCCGGTTCGGCCCGATACGCTCAAGGACAACCCGTTCCAACTAATCGGCGGCGACTGGATGCTGGTCACCGCCGGCACCAAGGCCAATTACAATATGATGACCGCCAGTTGGGGCGGCCTCGGCGTGCTCTGGGACAAAAACATCGCCATCTGCTTTGTCCGACCCACACGCCACACATACGGGTTCATGGAGAATAATTCGCACTTCACGCTCACCTTCTTCGACGAAGAGTTTCGCGACAAGCTGGCCTTCTGCGGCGCCCACTCCGGCAAAGACACCGACAAAACGGCCAAGACCGGCCTGACCCCGGTTGAAGGCCCCGCCGGCACGGTCTTCTTCGAACAGGCCCGCCTCGTGCTCGTCTGCAAGAAGATCTACTTCCAGGACCTCATCCCGCAGCACTTCCTGGACCCCGCCATCCGCGAGTTCTACGGCTCCAGCGATTTCCACCGGATGTACGTCGGCGAGATCGTCGAAGCGCTGGCGAAGTGAGGGGGGAGAGTGGCCCGCGGCATACTGTTCCATGTGTCCTTGGCCGGTGTACTGACTGGTCGCTGACGCTTGATCGCGGCGACGTTCGCTGTGTGCTCACCGCGCGTACTGCGCCTCTTTTCCCAAAGACCAACGCGATCGTGATTATCCTTGATATGGTGCCGACGGTAAGCGTCGGATATCTCCCAGTAGTGGCGGTTCACTCGATTCGTGTCCCCCAGCGTCATCTGGACGGAATTGGCGCCGGGCAGCACCCGCACACTACAGGACCGGCTGCGCCAACAAATTGTGGCGCTATTCTCCGAGGGCGTTCTCCGACTGGCCCCAGTCGTTGCTCGGCACGGATTCGTACGGCGGCGCAAACACTTGCTTTTGCATTGTGAAATGGGTGGGTGTGGTCGAGTTCGGGTTGCCGTAATCAACTATCCAGAAGTAATCGTAATTATTGTCTGGCCATGTGGCCGGCACATCCGGCAATGCGTCAAGGTTAAGCAACTGGCGCAGGGTCACCCGTTCCCCCGGAAACTCCGCCTCCAGTTTGGCCATCGCGATATGGTCATGTTCCCAAACCATCACCACGGTCTTGCCGTTCCAACACGGATCCGTGAGCACGGCCGCTGCCGCCTGCCGGGTGCGGGCATTTAGCTGGATCAGCTCCACGCTCTTCGCCTGACCGGGCGATACGGAGTAAAGCTGCAGCGGCAGGGCCCAACTCTCCGCCGCCGGGCTGACCAGTTCGAGCGTGTGCAAGGTTATGGCAAAAATGCCGTCCGGTCCGGTTCCGGCGGGGAACAAGGTATTGGTTGCCCCCTGGCCCAGATAGTTTGCCTGCAAGGCCAGCGCGCGCTGCCGGCCGATCGGGCTGAGCCGGTAGTCGTCCTGTTTCTCGCCATGACGCAGAATAATGATTCGCCGCGGCACTGCGTCAACGGTCGGCGCAAGAGCCAGACCGAATAAAAGCATACCCAGCAGAATCGCCAGCAACCGTTCCGGGGCGCCCGACGCGCCGCTTCTCAGGGATGTGTTCACAGTCGGCTCCTTTTTTTGTTTTTCCAAGCCCCGCATATCGTCTTGCGCAGCGCGAGCCTATGCCGTGGCTCATTCCGGGCCGGTCCCATCCCCAAACACGGGCAGGGCCCATAATCCAGACGGGAAACGAAATATGGAAGATAGAAAGTTTATATACCTGTACAAAGGATGGCTCAATAAAACTCTACGTTGGTTCGGCATGTCCATTGCTCATGCCAAGCCGCGCTTGTTCGCGGGAGGAGGCGCCGCCGCTTGGGTTGGAGTGCCGGGCCTGCGGGAGCCGGCTTGCGCCCCGCCATGCGCACGCCGAGCTTTGGGCGCAGGCTTGGAACTTGAAAAATCGCATTGCGCCGCATATTGACGGTTGCCCCCGCCCGGCGTAATCTGGAATTCCACATTGGCCGGAACCAGCCGGCCGGCGCCTCCGGCGCAAGACAAGGAGAAAAATGAAGATCATTCAGTCGGTCAACCAGGATGTCCTGAAGCGTGCGGTTGAACGGGCCCGTCAGAAGAACGTGATTCTCCCCACTTTTGCCGAAATGCGCGACCCGTCCAAGATCCCGCCGAAAATTGTGGCGGGCCTGAAAAAACTCGGGCTATGGGATATCAATCCGCTGAATCTGTTTCGGATCACCTGGAAAAATGAGCCCCGGCCCGCCGGCGGCGGCTTTAACGAGGGCAATTGGATCGAGTTCCCACCCGCGCTGACCGGCGTGCCGGCGAAGATCGTGGGTCTCGCGGGCAAGTGGTTTCCCACCGGCGCGCACAAAGTCGGCGCGGCCTACGGTTGCCTGGTGCCGCGGCTGGGCTCCGGCAATTTCGATCCGACCACGCAGAAGGCCGTCTGGCCTTCCACCGGCAACTACTGCCGCGGCGGCGCCTATGACTGCGCGTTGCTGGGCTGCCCCGCCATCGCGATCCTGCCCGAAGGCATGAGCCGCGAGCGTTTCGAATGGCTGCAATCCATCGGCACGGACGAGATCATTGCGACGCCCGGCACCGAGTCCAACGTGAAGGAGATCTATGACAAGTGCTGGGAGCTGCGCCGAACTCGCGGCGACCGGATCGTGATCTTCAACCAGTTTGAAGAGTTCGGCAACTCGATCTGGCACTACAACATGACCGGCGGCGCTATCCAGGATATTTACAGCCGGCATTACCAGACCCCGAAAAGCCGCCTCGCCGCTTATATCAGCGCGAGCGGCTCGGCCGGCACGATCGCCGCAGGCGACTATCTGCGCACCCTCCACCCGGCCATCAAGGTCGTTGTGGCCGAGGCGCTCCAATGTCCGACACTCTACCAGTTCGGGTTTGGCGCGCACCGGATCGAGGGCATCGGCGACAAGCACGTCCCGTGGATCCACAACGTCCGCAATACCGATGCCGTGGCGGCGATTGACGACGAGCAGGTCATGCAGATCCTGCGGCTGTTCAACGAGGATGCCGGCCGGCAGCGGCTGGCCCGCCAGGGCGTCCCGACCGCAGTGGTTGAGCGTCTGGAATGGCTTGGTATTTCAGGCATCTGCAACCTCGTCGCCGCGATCAAGACCGCGAAGTACTATGAAATGGACGAGCGCGACGTGATCTTCACGCCACTGACCGATTCGATGGAACTCTACGCCTCGCGCCGGCAGGAAATGGAGGAGCAACACGGCCGCTACGACGACCTGACGGCCGGCGCCCACTATGCCCGCTATCTGGCCGGCACGGGCATTGATTATATGCGCGAATTGACCTGGGCCGACCGCAAGGCGCTGCACAACTTCAAGTACTTTACCTGGATCGAGCAGCAGGGGCGCACCTCGGACGAGTTGCGCGCGCTGTGGGACGATGATTTCTGGAAGGAGCTGTTCGCCGCGGAACAGGTCGCGGAGTGGGACCAGTTGATCACCCAGTTCAATGCGGCGACCGGCCTGCTGAAAGCCCTGTAATAAACCCGATGGGAAAGGAGCACGAATAGATGAAACACGATATTTACTACTATGCCAAGGGCATCGCGCCCCAGTTGACCAAGTTCATGCAGGAAATGATTCGCATCCCCTCGCTCAGCGCCCAGGAGGGGCCGCTGGTGGAGCGGATGAAGCAGGAAATGGAGCGCCTCGGCTACGACGAGGTGATCGTGGACAAGATGGGCAACCTGATTGGCCGGCTGGGCAATGGGCCGACCAAGATAGCCATAGACGGTCATTGCGATACGGTGGATGTCGGAGATCCGGGGTTGTGGAAGCGCGATCCATTCGGCGGCGAGATCGAGAACGGCATCATGTACGGACGCGGCTGCAGCGATCAGAAGAGCGGCGTGGCCTCCGCGATTTACACAGCCGCCATTCTCAAGGAGATTGGCATGCCGTCGAGCGTGAGTCTGTATGTCGTGGCCTCGGTGCAGGAGGAGGACTGCGACGGTCTGTGCTGGCAGTATATTGTCAACGAGGATAAACTCCGGCCGGACGTCGTCGTATTGACTGAGCCGACCAGCTTGCGCATCTACCGCGGCCACCGCGGCCGGATGGAGATCGAAGTCTCGACCCAGGGTGTGTCCTGCCACGGCTCGGCGCCGGAGCGCGGGGTTAACGCGATCTACAAGATGGCGCCAATCATCAAAGACATCGAGCAACTCAATAACCGGCTGCTGCCGCAGGCGCCGCTGGGCAAGGGCACGGTGACGATCAGCCAGATCCGTTCCACCTCGCCCAGTCTCTGCGCCGTGGCCGATGGGTGCACGGTGCATCTCGACCGGCGGCTGACGATCGGTGAGACCGAGTCGCGCGCCGTCGCGGAAATCCAGTCCTTGCCATCGGCGAAGGCGGCCAATGCCAAGGTGACGGTGCTGGAGTATGCCGCCCCGAGTTGGACCGGACTGGTTTACCCGACCAAGAAGTACTTTCCAACGTGGGAGCTGGCTGAAGGCACCGTGCCGGTGCAGACGGCGCGCAGCGCCTATCGCGCGGTGTTTCAGGAGGAGCCGCAAGTCGGCCACTGGACATTCAGCACCAACGGCGTCACCACGGCCGGTATCTTCGGTATTCCGAGCATCGGGTTCGGCCCCGGCCATGAGAAGTTTGCGCACTTCCCGGACGAGCAGGTTGAGATCGAGCACCTGGTCCGCGCCTGCGCCTTTTACGCCGGCTTTACCGTCGAGTTTGCCAAGGCCAAGACGGCCAAGATGCCGTCCGCATGACGCGAAGACTGGCCCTGGTAGCGCTGGCGGCGGGCCTGCTGCTGGTTGGCTCCGCTTGGTGGGCGCGCGATTCGATCCGTCGCGCGGAGTACCGCCAGACGGCTTATATTCGGGAGTACGCCTGGCAGGGAATCGAGGTCGGAACATTGATCTTCTATCCGGTGGGCGCGCCCGTGCCGGCCGGCCGGTATGCCGCCGTGGTCGCCTTTCCGGAAACCAATCGCGCGGCGCAGCGGATTCTGTTGCGCGGCCCGTCGGGCGAGGAACCCGAGCGTCCGGAATTGGTGAGCGCCATCGGCCCGCTTGTGGTGTATCGGACGCAGGCGGGAACCACCAATCTGGACTTGGCGGACTTGGCACAGTAGCGCGAACCCGTCGCGTCCGGCGCCAAGGCTGAAACCAAGTGGCGGGAAAGGAATTCGACGGCGGCTCCTTTTATAAAGACTGGTCCCGCCGGCGGCACATTAATCAAATCAATATCTACGGGTATAATCTCCGGCGAAGTTCACCCTGCACCGATATGGAGAAAAAAGGCCCATTATACTTATTCACCCTCAATTTAAGCCGGCCCGGCGCATCTTTTTCATCAACCTGTTAATACTGCCGTTGCTGTCCGTTTTTGGCGCGCCGTCGCCGCAACTGACGACCCGGCAACAGACCATTACTCCGGTGGCCATCCCATCCGGCGCCCCGCTGGTGGCTCCATCCAATGTTCCCGCCTACCAGACTTACGGCTACAGTGCGTGGCAACCCGGGAGCGGGGAAGATTATGGCCGTCGGTTTGACTTGATGCCGACCGGCTATCCGGGCGCGGCCAATACGGCCCGGCTTTTGTCTTTTTTTTCCATGAGCGACATTCATATCACCGACAAGGAGTCCACGGCCCAAGGGCTCGCCTATGGCTGGCTAGCGGGGTTCGGTTCCGACATGTCTTCCTCCTATTCCCCCGTGATTCTCTCCACGACCCACGTACTTGACGCCGCCATCCGGGCCGTCAACGCCTTGCACAACCAGACTCCGTTCGACTGCGGTATTTTTTTAGGCGACGCGATCAACAACACCCAGTTCAACGAACTGCGCTGGTATCTGGATGTCATTGACGGCAAGTTGATGATCGTCGCCTGCCATGTCCCCATCAACCCACAGACGGACCTTTTTAACACGAACAGCGACCCCCAATTATACACCCCTTTGTCATGCTGTTCCGACACGCAGCTAATTGCCACGCTTCAGGGTTATCCGAATCTCATCATGCTGCTGGCGGGACACCGCCATAAAAACACAGTGACCCCCCACCCTTCGCCGGACCCCGCCCCTCCGGAAAATGGTTTCTGGGCGGTGGAGGTTGCGTCGCTGCGGGATTTCCCGCAGGAGTTCCGCACCTTCGATATCCGCCGCAACAGTGACCACACCATCTCCATCCTGACCACGGATGTGGATCCCCAAGTGGCGGAGGGGACGCCCGCAGGGGATTCGCGTGGCTACGCGGTTGGCGCCATGCGGATCTGTGGCGGCACCAACACCTTTGCCGACACAACGTCGCACGCCTACAATGCGGAATTGGTCAAGCCACTGACTCCCGCCATGCAAGCCAAGCTCGCCCATTATGGGACACACTTATTCACCCACACCATTGCCGTCATGTCCGCTTATATCACCAACCAGATGACCGAGCGCGGGATCACGGGTTTGAGCATCGCGCTGGTGGAGAGAGGCGGCCTGTCCGTCGCCCGATGCCATCCTGATCCCGGGAGATTTTGAATACTATTTCTTCAAGCAGTTCTACCAGTTGATCACCGGGGATTTGAGCGAATCGAACTGGCAGCAGTTCTTGCTGAAGATGTTTGACTACATCCTCATGAAAACAGCGGAGTCTTTCCCGAACACGCCCATCTACTTCTGCCTGGGCAACAACGACACCTTCACCAATGATTTCAATATGGCCATCGGCGACGAGTTCCTGGCCCAAACGGCGCCCTTGTTTTATCTATACGGCTTGACCGGTGTGGTTTCCTTCACCGACTTTGCTGCTTCCTACACCAACTCCGGCTGCTATGGCGCGCCATTTGGGCGGGGTGCCATCGTGGTGCTGGAATCCATCTTCATGAGCCCCAGTTATCCCGGGGATCTCACGGCGGGCAGCAACCAACTGGCTTACCTATCCGGCCAATTGGCCGCGTGCGAGGCGGCGGGGCGACCGGTCTGGATACTCATGCACATCCCACCCGGCGTCTACGCCGCCGGCACATGGAACCTCTGGAAGACCGGCGGCGTGGATCAAGTGGGTACCAACTGGCGTCCGGACTTCCAGAATCCGTTTAACGATATTGTCACGCGTTACCGGGATACGATCGGCGGCATTTTGTGCGGCCACTATCACCTGCGCACCTGGCAGATTGCCAACGACCCGGCCACGTCGAATGCCACCGCCGCCATCCACATCATGGGGGGACTGCTCGACAACCACGGCGATAATCCCGCCTTCACCGTGCTGACCTATGAGCGCGCCACGCTGCGAATCCTGCGGGAGACCACTTACGCCCTGTCCAAACCCCAATATGCCGGCAAGACGGGTCCGGCGATCTGGGATGTTCGGTTCAGCATGGATCGTGGCTACGGCCTGCCGGACCTGTCCGCCGCCAGCCTGCTGACCGCTTGGAGCAATATGGCGGTGGTCGGGTCGTCCGGTTACAATTACTTTTGCGCGGAATATACCACCGGCCTGACGCCCTATACGCCAAACGCCACCAACTGGCCGGTCTATCATGGCGAAATACGGTGGATCAACCCGGAGCAATTCAAGGCCAATGTGCCCGCGCCGTGATTTACCCAGCGCAGGGCGCATCTCCATGATGATTTCGGCCCAGAAAGAGCCGTTCGGTCACGCTGCGCGTGCCCGCCCTGTTTTTTCTGGGTTGTATACCCGGTCCGGCGCCGTTCCTTGGCTGTATTTCACTGGGTCGGCTGGCTCGGTTCGGCTGCCAATGGCCCGGTTTTGATGCGGATATCGGAGATGAACAGGGGGACCGCTCCGTTCGTCCATGTGGCGTCCAGGAAGAAAATGTCGTTAGAACCGGGCTGCAAAAGGACGGGTCCCATCAGCACTTCCATCAGGCGGTTGGGAACAAAGGTATGCAGCTCGCCGTCGCCCAGCGCCAACGATTTGTTGCCGAAGCTCAGCCCTTCGACGGATAAAAAGACATTGGTGGGATTGGACGTGAAATTATAGATCGTCATCCGGACTTGATCCTCCATAATGCGCCAGTTCCGAAAGTCGCCGGTTTCCCGCCAAATCTTGCCGTACTTGCATCCATTCCCGGTGATCAGCAGAAAGGGGCGTTCCTGGGCGCGCGCCTTGGCCAGCACATCCTCCTGCGTGTTGAAATAAATGTCCACCAGCAAGCGGTTGGTGTGGGGCCCATAGAAATCGCCGTGATCGGCCAGGCCCAGCTCGCGGAGTTCAAGGCCAGCCTGGTTGGTGATTACGACATGATGCGCAAAAAATTCATTGGGCCAGTTCCACGGGCCGACCGCCGGCGCCTCCCAATACTGCCGGGCAATTTGCAAAAGAGCCGCGTCGGCGAAGCGCTCAAAGAAATCCATGGCGCAGCCGCGCCAGTTGGCGCCAACATAAATATGCAGGGGCATGTTGGGGACGGTGAATGTATATTGCACATTAGTTGATTGATAGATATCCAGCTCGTTCCATGGCTCGTACCAATTGTCCACGAGCACCAGCGTCCCTTCGGGGAGCCGCGAATCCATCCACGCGGTGATGGCTGCATAGGGCGTGGGCCGCCCGGTCAACCGGATCGCGGCGCGCGCCGGTTCCACATAAAGTCCCGCGCCGAGTGCTACCAGCAGCGCGGCGACGGCGCCGCCCGCCGTCGGCCCCAGCCGGCCACGCTGCGCCAATCCTGTGGCCCAGCCCCAAGCCCCGAGACTAAACAACAGGACCAGGGCGGGGTAGATGCCGGCCAGGTCGCGCGGATCAAAGACCACACCCGGCAACGAGTCCACCGCCAGATAAAAACCAAAGCTCGCGGCAATCAATCCGCTTAACGCGAAATAACCGCCGGCGCGCGGCCGATCGAAAATCATTAACGCGAGCGCCGAAATCATGAGAGCCGCGCTGAACAACAATCGCAGCGGAGTCCAGCCCCAGCTAAACACGGAAAATGTTCTAAATAGAAAGAGGCCGCCGCTGGGTGGAATACCCGCTTGCGTGTGCCGCAGGAGCTCCTGGGTGGCAACCGTTGCCGGGTCGAGCATGTGCGGGATGCCCCAGGGCAGCGCAGTCGCCAGGATGGCCAGGCCGATGAACAAAAAAATCACCCGTATCAACGGGCCGGCCGGCACATCCCGCTTGCGGATCAGCCAACTCAACCCGCCCCAGATCATCAACCCCGCAACCAGAGCCAGCGGCCAACCCATGCGTGAGCTTTGGGTCAACATAAACATGCCCAGCCCGGCTACTCTGGGAATCCAACCCGGCGGCGGGTTCCCGTCCCGAATACAACGCCACAGTTGGAGCAGTACGAGCAGCATGAGGCTGGCGCCAAGCGTCAGAACGGAATAGGGATCGGCCTCGCGGGAGACTTGGATGTGCAACGGGCTTAAGGCCATAAACAGGGCGGCAATCAAGCCTAGCCGGGCATCGCCGAGTTTCCGGCCGCAAAAAAAGACCACGGGAATGCAAAGTACTCCGCACAGTGCCGGGATCAAGCGGACCGAAGCCTGCGTGACCGGCATGCCGGTCAAATGATACATAATCTTGACCAACATCAGCGTCAGGGGCGGGTGATCCAGGTCCAATTCTTTCCAGCGGGTAAAGACATCCCACGCGGACAGATCCGGCTGGTTGCAGCGGTCCCAGAAGACAAGCATATCCGTGCGGAATGACATTTGGCCGAGATCGTGAAAGCGGACAAAGGCGCCCAGCAGGATGATGGCCAGCAAGGCGACCTGAACCCAGGTCGGTTTCTTTTTCCGTCGCGGCGGAACCGCCCCTGCTGGAATTGGCGCCGGCTTGCTCCGCGCCACGCCGCCCGGAGACGGCGCGTTTCCCGGTTTCTTCTTCTTGCTCATGGGTTCATTCCATCTTCAATTCATTACCGGCGCCAGTGTGATTCCAATAAACAGGTTGGCCTGGGGCAGCGGAATCCGCAAGGGAAAGAACTGCCGGTGCAGAATTCGGAATCGCCGCCGCAACTCTTCCATAATTTCGCCCGGTAGGTTCAAATGCTCGGTTTGGATATAATCCCGGTAATCCCAATCGTAACGGGCCGTGAATAATCGTTGCGCCGAAAGTCTCCGGGCCAGGGCATAAACCGGTCCTCGCTCGCACGGGATGACCACAGAGAACTGCCCGTCCGGCTTCAGGATGCGGCGCACTTCGTCCAGCGCGGCGGGCAAGTTGGGCAGATGCTCCAAAAGATGAATCGCCAGCACCCGGTCAAAATGGCGATCCGGAAAGGCCAGTTGCTCCTGAATATCACCCACCAGCGTCTGGACGCCAGGGAAACGTGATCGCAGTTGCGCGACCAGTTCAGGGCGCAGTTCCAAGGCCGTGTATTGCTGGGCGTCTAAATCTTCGAATTCCAGGTGCGCCCCGCGCCCCGCGCCGACTTCCAACGTTCGCCCACCGGGCCGATATGAACGCAACGGATAGGTGTGATTGAACGCGGTTACCCAGGAGCGGCGCGCAAAGATCGAAAGCCAGTAGACCATCCATTCGTCGCGGATGCGCGTTTGTTCGGGGGTTAGTTGCCGGATCGGTTTGGGCCATTGATGTTTCAGCGCCATGTCCGGGTTCTCCGGGTTAGCCATCACGGCGGGCCGCCAAGGCATGAAACAGGGACACAAAAGTAAACGTGATAAAAGCCGAGGTCATGGCCAGCAGGCCGGTGACGGCCGGGTATGCCGCACCGGGAATGCCTTGGAAACTGAATCCGGCCCGCACATAAGCAGCAATGAACCGGGCCACAAGCAGGAATCCGGCCAGGAAAGCCAGAGCCGCGCCAACCGCGGTCCGCTCATAGTCAAACACTTTCAGCCAGCACTGTGCCACGCGGCCATCGGAGTCGTTGATCAGGCGCGACAGGATGCCCATAAAAAAAAACTGCAGCCCCAGGACAAAAAAAAACGCGCCCGTCAGCATCCAAAAAAGCGAGAAGGTGATGGACCCGATGGTGATCGGACCACCGGTCAACAGCAGCACCAAAACTGATCCGGCGGCCAGCAAGGCCACGCCGGGCTTGAACAGGAAGAAGTCCGCGCCGTTAATGCACATGGCTTTCACATTCATCCATGCGGCTAGCCATGGCATGCCCCACCCCCCCCGCCGTAGGTGGCTGATCCGGCCCGCCCGGTTTTTGAGAAACTGAACCGGCACTTCCGTGATCCGGAGGCGATTCCGCACCGCCTTGATGACCATTTCGGAAGCGTAACCCCATGATGGGGAGGTCAGGTTCATCTGCCGCAGCGCATCCGCCGTGCAACCCCGCATTCCGCAATGAATATCGCTGAAGCGACTGGAGTAAATCACATTGAGCAGCCAGGAGGTGGCCGGGATGCCCAGGTACCGATGAAGCGGGGGCATGGCCCCGGGTTCGATGGAACCGCGCAAACGGGAGCCGATGATGAACTGATAACCGGCGCGGAACTTTTCAACGAACGGCCCGATCTCGCGAAAGTCGTAGGTCAGGTCCGCGTCGCCCATCAACACGAAGCGGCCCCGGATGTAAGGGATAGCGTCTATGTAGGCCTGCCCGATTCCGCGCCTGGGGGCGCGCAAAACGCGGACGCCGCGCGCCAGCGCGATCTCCCCGGTGGTATCGCGTGAACTGTCAACAATCAGAATCTCGCCCCGGATGTTCGCCTTGGCCAGACCCTGCCAGCACCAATCCACGAATTCGCCAACCGTTGTCGCCTCGTCCAGCGCGGGGATTACGATGGACAGTTCCGGATCGGCAACATCTTCGGCCGGCGTCAACAATTGAAGACTCGGATCGGCGTCGCTCCGGCTCATGGACCACCCGCTTTCGCAGCCGCGCTTCCCGCGTGTGCGGTGTCCGATTCAGCCGCAGGCCGTTTCTCCGGCAGCCAGAGTTTCAGATAATCCAGCGCCTCCTGGCCGGCCAGGGAAAGATAGAAACCGGCGGTAATGAAGAACATCAACATGTAAGTGATATAGAAACTCATGGAGTTGAAATGAGGATGATGCCACATGTGCCCCTTCGCCATGAATGCCCAAGTCAGTGTACAGGCGAACGACCATAGCGTGGCCACCGCCAGCGCAACCACCTGGCGTTGAGCGCGCTCCACGAAGGGGAACATTGAGCCGCGCTGCCGCCTGGCCCACCAAGCCAGCGGCAAGATCAACAGCAGGTAAGAAAAAAAGGCCCGAAAGGTGAAATACCAGCGAAACCGCCACGGCCATTTACCTCTGAAAGGCACGCTAACCGCCGGTTGCGGCAGATATTCCCGGCTGATGACTTCACTTATGGCCGCATCAGCGGGGGCGGCGTCATTAGCCCGATCCACCCGAAACGTGGAATCCGAGCCATAAGTGCGGGCAGAGGCTTTCTGCATGACGGCATCGAACCCCACCGCCAGGCTCCCGCAGTAACCGGCCATCTGCAAACTGTTGATTGTAAACGCCAGGATGAAAGCGGCGATCCCGGCCAGGGTCAAGCCCACGACATACCGAGCCGTGCGGATCAACGGCAAGCCTCGTGCAATTCCGTAATAGACCACCGGCGGCGTAGCCCCAAGGATCACATTAGTGATGTACTCGTAGCCGGTGGCGGCCTTGATCAGAACCATCAGCGCGATAATCCCGACAAACCAGGCGGGTCGTAGCTTTCCGGCCAACACGCGCGGAAAGAGCAACCAGGCCAGCACAAAAGGCCACAAATGCAAGTGGTACAAATACCAGATATTGCGGCCAACATACACCATCCAGTCCGAGCACAGGCAGGCGGACACGAATACGACGCAAGTAACCCAGCCGAACTCCCGGCGAATCAACCAAGCCAGCAACGTCAACCCGATGGCCAACGCCATCGCGGCACTCAACTGCGATCCCCATGCCAGCATTTCCGGGGTCAGTCCGAACAGCTTCCGGATGATAGCCAGCGTCAAGCCCTGCAAGCCGCAATGGCTCCAATAAACGCCGCCGGCAACGGGATCACAGATCAGGCCCCAACTACTGAACAGACCCTCCGTCGCTAATTTTTCTGCCGTGTACAGAATATAACGCGGACCTTGCAGTTCAAAATTATCAAAGACAATGGCGACGCCGGCCTGCGTAAAATTGACGAGGAAATTCAACGTCAGCAACAGAACCATGATGCCAAACACGATTGGCTTCCATAAACTGCGCATTGGAATCCGGATTTTCATCGGCAACATAGTTATGGAAGGAGCGGCCAGTGGCAAGGCGGATTGCGAACCGCCACGCGATCTCCGCCGACGCTTAAGGCAAAACCGCGGACCCAACGCCAGCTCGCTGAATGATGCTTTCGCGCGGTTTGCGCCTTTCGTAGCAGCACCGCTCGCCGCTCCGGCTCTGCCGTCAGGCCAGACCCAATGGCGCCCCATGGCGTCAGGGCTTGCTGACGTTCAGCCGGAACATCCGTATGGGTTGGCCGAAAGGCACAATGAAGTTCATGTTCGTCGTTCCCGGAGCGACAAAGTTGGTCAGCAAGAGCCAAACTTGATCATTCGGCAACAGGGACTCGCCTTCAACTCCATACAAACGGCCGGAACTTGTCCACCAATCCAGTCCATAGCCCAGTTGGTTGCAGATCGTCTGGGTCATGACCACATTGCCTTGCCGCCAGTTGGTATAGACCCGTTCCCAGCAATCCGTGCCATACACCATCGCCGGGCCGTCGCTATGGAAATAGGACGCCGGGTTGGTCGGGTTGGTGTCCGCAATCTCCTCCTGCCAGGTCGGGATGCGGTCGTTGTCCTGATCGCCCGCCGCCGCTTCTTCGAAATTGTTCGTGAACCCATATTGCGCCAGCCACCATTCCGGCGTGCTGGTGTTGGTCGTGGTGTTCTCCGCGAAATGCGCCATGACCGCCTTCGCCCCGTCCATCCGCACAACCAATGGGTTGGCATATGACGTCGCGTCGCCGGTCCAGTTGGTAAAGTGGTAATAGGCGTCCGCCAGCGCGCCGACCGTCACCAGTTCGCCGTTGGTGAACCAGCCGGCGATCCGATCCACCGTCCCATGCGCCCCGGCCGTCGGATTCAGCCAGTAATTGGTCGTCCACAGCCACGTCAGCACGGCCGCGCCCTGTACCGTCACCACCGCCTGCGTCCCTTCCCCGCTATCCGGCGTCAGGTTCTCCGTCGCCACCCAGCCGACGCAAAGATATTGCGTCGTCCCGCGCGTGTCCGGCGTATGCACCTGGTTGGTCAGCACGCTATCCTCCAGGTTCGTGTAGACGCCGACGGGCGGCGTCGCGCTACCGTACGCGGAGACAATTTCCAGCGTGTAGTAGCCCAGCACCCGGAATGTGTTGGTCACCGGCGCAGCCGGCATCCAGTTGGCGTTGCCGGCCTGCCGCGCCACCACCGACACCGACCCCGGCCCGGTGAAACTCAGGTTCGTTCCGCCCGGTCCGGTAATCTGGCCCGGCGCCCAGGTCTGGAAGGTCACCGCCAGCCCGGAATCCGCCGTCGCCGCCAACCCGTAGACATCGCGCTCCGTCAGGGTGGGGATTGGTGGGAAGGTGATCGTCTGGCTGGCCCGCGCCACCGTCAGCGTGTCCGCCGCCGAGCCCTGCCAGTTTGCGTCGTTGACCGTGCCCGTCACCGCATAGTTGCCGGCGTTGGTCGGCGCCCAGGCGTGGCCGTTGTAGGTGAACTCCACGGTCAAGCCGCTCGGATCGGTCGTCGCGGTCACATTGCGGGCGGTGCCGTCATAGGTCTGCGCCAGGTTTTGCAAGTACACGCCGGCCGTGCCTTTCGCCACCGTCAGCGTGCCGGTCTGCATGCCTTCGTAAAGGACTTCATTAACCACGCCGGTCACTGCGTAACTGCCGACCGCCGTCGGGGCCGTACCGCTGCCGTCGTAGGTAATGTCCACTGTCAACCCGGTCGGCGCCGTGGTGGCCGTCACCACGCGCGGCGTCCCGTCATACGCTTGCGTTAAGTTGTGCAACGTCACGTCCGCGATTGCCTTGTTCACGTTGAATGTATTGGTCACTTCCGGGGCTGGATTCCAGTTGGCATTACCAGGTTGCGAAGCGATGATGCTGACCGTGCCCGCGCCGGTGAAGGACAAATTGGTGCCGCCCGTGATGGAAGCCGGTCCGGCACCCACCGCAAAGTCCACGGTCAGCCCGCTGGAAGCCGTCGCCGCCAGCCCCACCTTGTTCGTTGTCACTTGGTCGCCGATCGGCGGGAAACTGATGGTCTGGTCGGCCTTGGCCGCCGCGCCGGCCAGATAAACGATGTAGGGCGATGGCCCATCGCTGACGATATGCACGGCGGCGGTGTGGGTGCCGGCGACCGACGCATTGAAGATTACGCTGAAATCGGCCTTGGACCCTTCCGCCAATGTCGTGGGAATCCCGTCTATGCTGAACTGTCCGGCGCCCGCGCCGTTGGTTGTCACGCCGCTGATGGTCAGCAGCCCTACACCATTATTGGTGACTGCCAGCCAATTAGTTCGCACTGCGCCGGCGGTCAGAAGCCCAAAGTCTGTGCCATTGGCTGCGCTGGCCGGATCCCCGCTGGCGATTAACGCGCCGTTGGTGCCCAACACTTGAAGGCCGGGACCGATGTATGTGAAGGCATTGTCCTTCGGGGTTTCGCCAAAACTGATGGAGTCCACCCGGATATTCACAGTTCCGACTCCGGCGGGCGCGGTTACCACCACCTGCGTCGGGGTCTGGTCCACGACCGGCGCCGTGCCGACGCCCCATACCACGTTGGTGATGTCGCCGGCACAGAGATTGGAGCCAACGATGGCTACCGGGTAACCGCCGGTGAGCGCACCGCTGCTGGGGACGATCGCGGAAATAACGCCCGTTGGGTTGTAGAGGTATACCGATGAGAACAGCGAATTGCCCACGCTGGCGGATTGCACCGTCATATCAACCAAACCGGGCGCAGATCCCGGCGGAACGACCAACCGCACCCAATTGGTTCCCTGGCCAAGGATATTGGTCGTGCCGGTCACGCCCACGACGACGTTCGTGATGTCGGACCCGTTCCCCAATGAGCCCACTTCAACGTTGGTGATCGCAACCGTGTTCAATCCCCGGAGAGGTCCGTTGTTGGGGATCACGCTTGTTGTGCGCTCAATTTTGCCTTCAAAGACAATCATGCAATCGTTCGCGTAGGCGCTGGCGGTGAGGTTGGTCATATACCAATAGACATACGCGGACCGTGCCGCAGTGCCGTACAGCCGGAGCCGGATCGGCCGGTTGGTCACGTTCATGAAATTCAGCGCATTGGTGTAGTTCCTGAAGGAATTGGTGGTTGAGAGATAGTCGCGATTCGTCCATATCCCATCAGTGTGATTATTGTTGCCCGTGATGAGATCCTGCGCATAGTCGTCCGTGTGGGCCCGCAGACGAAAGTGTAATCTGCGTTCGTCGTTCTGGCCCCGGAGCAGCATGTTCGTGAACGAGATCTTGAAGCCGTTGCTGACCATAAACATGAACTCGATCCAGTTAGTGAGGGGTTTGCCGGTGCCCTGGGTGTAGTTTGTCGGCGACACCCCATTCGCGATTTCGTTTGTGATCCAAGGCTCAATGTGAAACCACGAGTTGTCGTTGTATTTGTAAAAATTGGTCCAAGTCATGTGGCAGGACTCTAGCCCAGGCCCATTCGTCGTCGCCACATAGGGCTGAGAGGCAGCTTGGGCGGAATTGGTTTTTCTCCAGCCGGCCAGCAGATCGGCGTGGAGTGTGTCGGCCAGACCCAACAAACACATGGCGCCAATGAACCCGCAGCAAGCTGAACTACGATGGATACCCCCCAATGTGGCGCGCATCATATTCTGCATCACACACCTCCAGCCCATAGCGTTGCGATAGCAAACTGATGCAACGTATTAGTCGAAAAAAAGCGAATTGTCAATTTTTTTTGGATTTCTTAAAGGCTTTTCCCAGGAAAGCCCCTCGTCCAAAAGCACGATAGCGACAACGGCGCAACAGAACATGATAGGGGCGGACATCTTGGACCGAAGCCAACCATGATATGCTCCTGCATCACGGTACCGGTCGCGGCTTATTCCATTTTACTTTTGCGGCTTTTTCGTGTTCCGTATGGTATCGTGTTCGTTAATCAGGAGGGTTGATCCATGAAGCAGATGCTATCGAGAAGGGTTGTGCGAATGGCTGCAACCGGTATCATCTGTTTTTCAACATTAGCCATGACAATGAATGCCGCCGCCGAGAAGTTCCCGTACCAGAATTCCACTCTGCCCATCGAACTGCGCGTCGAGGATCTGCTCCAACGCATGACTTTGGAGGAGAAGGCTTTACTCACAACGGGCGAGAGTTACATGGACACGCGCCGCATCGAGCGGCTCGGGATCCCCGCGCTGAAAATGACTGATGGCCCGCACGGGGTGCGCTGGGACAAGACCACCTGCTTCCCGACCGATCTCGGCCTGGCCGCCACCTGGGATCCGGCGCTGGTTCGGCGCGTCGGGGTAGCGCTTGCGGAGGAGACCCTCGCGCGCGGGCGCAACGTAATCCTCGGCCCGTGCATCAATATCCACCGCGACGCGCGCGGTGGCCGCAACTTCGAGAGCTTTGGCGAGGATCCGTATCTCGCCGGCCGCATGGCCGTCGCTTATGTTCTGGGCGTGCAGTCCAGGAAAGTAGGCACTTCCACCAAGCATTTCGCTGTCAACAATCAGGAATGGGAGCGGATGACCATCAGCGCCGAAATTGACGAGCGGACGCTGCGCGAAATCTACCTGCCCGCCTTCAAGGCCGCCGTGCAGGAAGGCAAGACGGTCACCATCATGGCGGCTTACAATCGCGTCAGCGGCCTCTACTGCTGCGCCCAGCCGCGCCTGCTCACCGACATTCTCAAGAACGAGTGGGGGTTCAAGGGTCTGGTCGTCTCCGATTGGGGCGCCGTCCATGGCACAGTGGATTCTGCCCTGGCCGGGCTTGATCTGGAAATGCCGGGACCGGGGCCGTTCTTCGGCGAGCCGCTCCTCAAGGCCGTGCAGAACGGCGAAGTCAGCGAGGAGATACTCAACGACAAAGTCCGCCGAATCCTGCGGGTGATCTTTTCGCTCGGCCTCTTCGAAAAACCGGACCGTCAGGACGAGGGCCGGGTGGACACACCCGGGCACCGGGCGCTGGCGCGCGAAAGCGGCGCGGCCGGGCTCGTCCTGCTAAAAAACGAAAAGCGCGTCCTGCCGTTCGACCGCCAGGCCGTCAAGTCCATCGCCGTCATCGGCCCGAACGCCGCCATCCTGCGCACGGGCGGCGGCGGCAGTTCGTCGGTCAACCCCACCTACACCGTCAGCCCGCTTGACGGCCTCAAGAACGCCGCCGGCAAGATCGCCATCCGCTTTTCCGAAGGCTGCATCCTCCCGGGCGACTTGACGCCTATCCCGTCCGAAGAGCTGTGCCCCCCCGACGGCAAGGAAGGCGAACACGGCCTGCGCGGCGAGTATTTCACTAACGCCAACCTGGAGGGGCAGCCGGTCCTGACTCGCGTGGATTCACAGGTGAACTTCGATTGGGGCCCCGGCTCGCCCGGACCGGATATTCCGCCGGACTACTTTTCCGTTCGCTGGACCGGACGGCTGACGCCGGCGCACTCCGGTTCGTACACGCTCGGCATCACCAGCGACGACGGTTGCCGGCTGTGGCTCGACGGCAAGTTGCTGTTCGACTACTGGGTCAACCAGGCCGGCATTACCCGTTCCGCCGAGGTGGAACTCGAGGCCGGCCGGGCCTACGAGATCCGCGCGGAATACTTCGAGCAGACCGGGAATGCCATGGTCCGGCTCGGTTGGGCCTACGCCGGCAACCGACTGATCGCCGAGGCCGCCAAACTCGCGGCGGAGTCCGACGTCGCCGTGGTCTTTGCCGGAATTTCGTACCAGCAGGAGGGCGAGGGCTTCGATCGCGCCGATCTCGAACTGCCGGGCGAACAGAACGAGCTGATCGCGGCGGTGGCCCGGGCCAACCCGCGCACGGTCGTGGTGCTCAACAACGGCACCCCGCTGAACATGACCGCCTGGATTGACCAGGTGCCGGCGGTCATCGAGGCCTTTTACCCCGGCCAGGAAGGCGGCAACGCCATCGCGGATGTGCTCTTCGGCGACGTCAACCCGTCGGGCAAGCTACCGATGACGCTGCCGCGCCGGCTGGAGGACACCCCGGCCTTTGCCCATTACCCCGGTCGCGACGGCAAAGTCCATTACCGCGAAGGACTGATGGTGGGGTACCGCTATTATGACACCCGGGAAGTCGCGCCGCTTTTCCCATTTGGCCACGGCCTGTCATACACCGAGTTCACCTATTCGAATCTGCAAATATCGGCGGACGCCAATGAACAGAATTATCGAATCAATGTCAGTGTGGATGTGGCCAATACCGGCCGGCGCGCCGGCGCCGAAGTGGTCCAGCTCTATGTCCGCGATGTCCAATCGAGCCTGGAGCGGCCGCAAAAGGAACTGAAGGCCTTCCAAAAGGTGGCCTTGCGGCCCGGCGAAAAGAAGACCGTGCAGCTTGCGCTTGATCGTTCCGCGCTGGAATTTTACGACCCGGCGCGGAACGCTTGGATCGCCGAACCCGGCGAATTTGAAATTCTGGTCGGCCGTTCGTCGCGCGATATCCGCCTGAAAGGGAAACTGGACTACGAGGGAAAGTAGACGGTGATCAGCGGCCGGTTATCCGTAATCAGTGGTCAGCGTGATGGGTCATCCCGAATCCCCATCCGCCTTGGCGGATGGAATGAGCGATATCGTTACATGCCCGCGCAGCCGACAGGAGGTTTCTCAACCGCCACAGCCAACGGGCGACTTCGAAATGACCGCGCAGGGGCCCCAGACCCTGGATCCGTCGTTGAGACGCCACGGGCCACGGATCACGGCTTGACGCTTCCGGCGCGGCGGGTAATGTTGAATATAGAGATGAGATTGAAACTGATAGGGTTGTTTTTGTTGGGCGTGGCCGGCGCGGCCTTGGCCGATGTGCCGGATTTTTCTCATTACCAGATTATTCTCGACCGCAAACCGTTTGGCACGCTGCCCCCACCGCCTCCTCCACCGGAGCCCGTTATCACGCTGGAGCAATCCTTCGCCAAAACCTTGCGCATGTCCGCGCTGCTCGAGGTGGAAGGCGGCGGCATTCGCGTGGGCCTGATTGATTCGGCCACCGGCAAGAATTTCTTCCTGGGCATCGGCGAGCCGGCCGAGGAGGGCATCGAACTGGTCTCCGCCGACTACGACAGCGAGGAAGCGGTGATCAAGAAGGGCGAGGAGATGGCGGTGATCAAGCTGCAGTCCGGCGACATCCAGCCGCTGACCCCCGCCCAGCAGCAGCAGCGCTTGCAGTCCGGCGGCGGCCCCGCGCGCCCCTCCTACGCCGAACGCCGCCAGGCCCGGATGCAGGCGCGCATGGAGCCCCCACCCCAGCCGAAGTACACCGGCGAGGAACTGGAAAAGCACTTGCAGGAATACCAGATGGAAGTCATCCGCCAGGGCCTGCCGCCCCTCCCCATCCCGTTGACGCCGGAAATGGACCAGCAACTGGTCAACGAAGGCGTCCTGCCGCCGTGAGGCGGAGCGCAATGAGAAATCGGTAAACCGCAAGGCCGCCGGGTTGCCGTAACATCAACCCCGACAGATAAGCAAAGAAACATTGGTCATCCCGCCCCCTGTCCGTCTTGACAGCCGAGGAAAAGCATCTCGTTTTGTGCCCGCGAAACCAGCAGGAGTTTCCTCAACCGCCCGGTGCTGAAGGGCGGCTTTGCAAGAACCGCGCAAAATATCTCAAGTGATTGGATCGGAATGGTCGCACCCCATTCGCCTCCGCCTCCGTTCACTGCTCACGGGCCGCCGATCATGGCTGGTAAACCACGGCCGACTTCTGCTTGCCGTTAGTGTCCGTCACGTTGATCTGGTTGTTGCCGGACCCCGTGCGCGTGTAGGTCACCTGCTGGCCGGCGGTGGATGATGTCGGGCTGATGGTTCCCGATGACGCCGAAACCGACCACGTGTAGCTGCCGCTGCCGCCGTTGGCGACAAACTGTTGTGTCGCGCCATTGGTATAAATCGTGGCGGAAACCGGCGAAATCGTGATGGCGGTGTTGGTCGGCACCGGGTTGATGATGGCGTCGCCGTTGACGACGGCCAAGACATTCGGCTCAATCCACTGTGCGCGCATCTCGCCCGTGTCGCCCGAGCCGGTCAGCGTGCCGGCGATAGTGACCGGCTGGCCGGCCGTGGTTTGGCCTTCCATCTCGAAGGTGGCCACCTTGGTGTCGTCATTGATGTTGCCGATGGTCCCGCGCCAGATCAGCCCGCAGTTATCAATCGCCTCGAGCTGATCGCCGGTCTGGAAGAGATTCATACTGGTGACCCGATGCCCGCTGTTGGGGGGCTCAACAAAATATCCGCCGTCCGCGCCATCGTAAAAGCCGCTGAAATCTATGCTCACGTTGCGAATGGTGTCGCTTGAACCGCTGTCACACCCGTTGAAAGACAGTGCGCCCAATCCCAAGGCCAGGAAACACGCAATCGGCAAATGCAGGCTCGACCAACTACTTCTCATGGATTCATCCTTACTGCTTTGATTTATCTCACAATCCGTATTGGATACACTTAGACCTTTTAAAGTTCAAAATCTTTTTCGGATCGGCGGCGTAGACCGGAATTGCGAGAGGTCCCCAGCATTTAACAACAAGACGCATGCCCGCGGTCTTTGTGGTTCAGATTCTTTCCCACTTGGAATTTACGCTCCATCCTCTTAAAAAAGCTTCAACACCGGAGATTGCAACGATGAAGAGACTCTTTGCCGCCTTGCTGTTGCTCGGACTCGCCGGCTGCGGACAGCGTCCCGCCGATTCCACCCCATCACCCCAACCGATGCCGGCACCCGTCGCCGCCGCGCCGGCAACGACGGCGCCCCAACCCACCCCCCCCGTTGCGGAACCCGCGGCTGAAGCCGCCACCCCCGCAGCGAATCCGACGACACTGTCCTTCCTGCATACGGAAGGCCGCCACCTGGTCAACGAACAAGGCCAGATTGTCCAACTGCGCGGAGTTAATATCGGTTCCTGGCTGCTGATCGAGCCCTGGCTCAGCGGCTTCGGCGACCAACCCGGCATGCAGGCGGAGCGGGACATCTGGGAACTGATGCAGCAGCGCTTCGGGCAGGACGCCAAGCTGGACCTGATCCGCGCCTACCGCGAAGCCTTTTTTACTGAAGCGGATGTGCGAAATATCGCCGCGCTGGGGTTGAACGCGCTGCGCGTGCCCGTCTGGTGGCGCGCGGTCAGCGACCCGGATTTTGCCGGCACGGTCGTCTGGCTGGATCGGTGTATCGAATGGTGCGGGCGCAATGGCATTTATGTGATCATTGATCTGCACGGCGCGCCCGGCGGACAAAGTAAGGAAGCCGGCATGCTTGGCGAACGTGCCGCGGCTGCGCTGTGGAGCGACGCCACCAATCGCGAGGAAACCGTCGCCTGGTGGAAACGAATCGCCGGCATCTACCGCGACAATCCGACGGTCGCCGGCTATGACCTGCTGAACGAAGCCTTGACGCCGCCCCTCGAGGAGTTGATCGCTTTCTATGACCGGCTTTACCAGGAAATCCGAACGGTAGACCCTAAACACCCGCTATTCATCGAGGATGGCATTCAAGGCTTCCACCGCTTGCCCCGGCCGGTGGATATGGGCTGGACCAATGTCGTGTACAGCTTCCACTATTACCCCCAGAACACGGAGCAGGCTTTCATGGCCGGCCCGGTGGATCTTCCGCGTTTCAACCGGATCGCGCTGTTCGACGACTGCCCCGTCTATGTCGGCGAGTTCAACTCGATCCAACTCGATCGCGGCGGGTCCGACAATTTCCGGCGCTTCTGCGAAATATTCGACTACTTCGGCTGGTCTTGGAGCTTCTGGACCTATCGCAAAATCGAAGATAACCGCGACTCCATCTGGGGCCTGTACGGCTTCCGCGACCAGTGGCCGCCGCTGAATCTGGCCACCGACTCCTTTGACACCATCAAGGGCTGGATCACCGGCTTGGCCGCGCCTAATGCCGGCCCGCTCCCCAACCTGCAGTCCGCGCTCAGTTCGATTGCCGCATGGACGCCATTTGACTGCGGCCGCGATCCCAAGACCATCCCGCTGCTTTTGAAAGACGCGCTGGTCATGGGCGGCGGCGGCAACACCCCCCATTTCGAGTTTCAGTATAATCCTCCCAACATCGGCTACTGGACAACGGAGGACACGCTTGGCTGGACGGTCAACATCGCGCGCGACGACACCTACGAGCTGAACATCCGCATGGCCAATAACTCGGACCAAAACCAACTGGCCGTCTGGCTGGATGGCGTACGGCTGGGCGCCTTCCCGCTGCCCAACACCCATGGCTGGCGCGCCTACCGCGACACAGCGGTCGCGCCGATTACGCTCACTGCCGGCCGGCATGTAATCGAAATCGGGCAGGGGGACCGGCAGCCCGGCTTTGTCAATTTTCAAGGGGCTTGGCTGACTCCAACCGAAGCCGGAGGCGTCAAGCCGGCCGAGGATGAAATCCGCCTGCGTATTTCTAATCTTTTCAGCCTGCGCGCCGGCACCCCGATCCGCGGCGAATGGTTCAATAGTCCGCCCAACCTCAGTTACATCACCAGCGGCGAGGCAATGATCTGGCAAATTGAAATTGCGGAAGGCGGCATGTTCAATGCCACGGCCGTTTACGCCACCCCCAAGGAGAAAACGGAACTGGCTATTCGCATTGACGGCCAGCCATTTGTTGCCAACCCGCTTTCCGTCACCAGCCGCGAGAATGATTGGCAGTCCTATGCCCGCGCCGAGCTGGGCGCCAACCGCATCGAAGCCGGCGGACACACCGTCAGCGTGGCTTGGACGGCGCCGGACGGGGCCGGAGTCGGCAACCTGCGCGAGGTTGTGCTGACGCGGCAGAAGGAATAACCACCTGAGGAGGCAAGCCGGCAATTATCGGCCTGGCTGTGGGAACAACTGGCGCTGGAAGGATGGATCATTTATTCCGGCAGCTTGACTTTATCCCTGGGGTTGGCCACAAAATATAACCAGCAATTTCACAGGGGTGCGAATGCGCGCAGCGGGCAAGAATCGGGTTGTTTTCTGTCTGCTCTTTTCCTGTCCATTTCTGGTGAGCGCCACCGTTTTGACAAACATCGCAGTCCAGGATTTGAATGGCCGCGGGGGCGAAGTCGTCGAACATCAGACCACGGAGTACGTGGAATTCAAGAATAACGGAACCGCGGATGTTTACAATCGGAAGGCCTTGTTCCTTTTCTCGTTTACCAATTTCGCGGGCCGCAACATCATGGACCAGTATATTCAGTCTGCCATGTTCCGGGTGTACGCTTGGGTTAATCATGACACGAACAATCGCGTGCGGCTCTGGGGCTTCACTTATACGGCCAATAACGTGGACTCGAAATGGCACGAAGGCATCACGGCCCAAAATGACCCCAACTGGTTATATGCCTATTGGGGCGCCTACTGGTATCCTAGCGGATCCGGAGTCGCCAACCTCGAGACCCAGCGCGGCGCCCGCGCCGACAGCCCGATCACTTTTTCGGGAACCAATCTGTTAGCCTACTGCCGCTGGGGCGCCGACCGCTATCCGTCGTTCGGATTCAGCACGTCCAATCCGGACGGCTTGATTACCTTCATGCTCAACCGCGAAGAGATAGATTCGCAGCAGGACGAAATCCATGCGCGGGAAAGCACGGAGGATGGCGGTATCTACCGGCCATACCTGGCCTTGGATGTGCGTTTCCCGGAAATCCGGGTTGGCATCGGCCGCAGCAACGACATCCCCAGCGGTGGCGAGTATGATTTTGGCGTTGTCCATGAAACCAACCAGATTGCGATTTCCACCAATCTCGTCATTGACAACCAACTGGGCGAGGCGGCGAGTAGCCTGCACATATCATCGCTGACCATTACCGGCCAGCATGCGTCGTTGTTCTCCGTGGTCGCAACGAATTTCTATCTCAACCAAGGACAGAGTAACGCGCTGTCCGTGACCTTCAATGCCGGTTGTTCAAACCTCTGGGGGATCTGGGACCAAGCCTGGCTCGTCATCGCCAACAACGACGAGAACGAGCGCCTCTTCACCGTCCGGCTGCGCGGCGAAATCTTCCCCTACCTGCGATTCATTGGCGCTTATCCGCAGTTTGTCTCCAATGTTGTGCTGGCGTGGGCCAGCCGCACCGGCCAATGGTTCACCGTCTGGACAATGCCCGAGGCTTTGGATGGTGTCTGGGAATCGAATGCCAGTGTGCAAGCAAGCGGCCGCGCGTGCTGGTGGACCAGCAACATCGCCGGCCAGGAACGCCGTTTTTACCGCGCGCAATTAAGCCCATGAATGCCCGCGCGCGCGGCCTGCATCATCTGCAACCTGTGCGTCTTCAGCCATGTCTTGCATGGCCAGCCGTTGCCTTGTGTGTGGCCCATGCGCTGATTGATACATGGTTAAGCCAAACGCCGGACGCGATAGGTCTTGCCATACGCTTGAACACAAGTTCAGCAATCGCCGCCAAATGCAATCAACCGGTTCCGCTGCCAAACGGACAACTGCCGCCGGAACACGCGGACGGCGCGGGACAGGCGCCGCCGGACGGGCAGGCGCGTTCGTGAGTAACACCGCCGGATGCGGGATTGAATGCGGCGAACTTCTTTTCCAGACGCGCGGCTCCGCATTGCGGGCACTTCCCGGGCCGGTCCGCGGCGGAACGCAACAGTACCTCGAACACATTTCCACAATCACGGCACTGGTATTCAAACAGCGGCATGCGTGCGCCCTCCGTGAGGCTTGAGGCCGGCTTTTTTTAGAATGATTTCCATGGGACAGAACCCCGTGAAGGCCGACTGGATCAAGTTTGCGCCAACAAAGGCCGTGAACAGGAACCACCAGGGACTGACCCAGCGCCCCAGCGCCAGGCTGCCCAGCACGAACGCGCCCGCGATCACGCGAATCGCATTTTCGATGGTCATAATTTGCTCCTTTCGTTCCGTGGCTGCGCCGCGTCTCTATTTTCCGGTTTCAAAATACGTCGGTCATTTGCCGGCCGCAAACAAACCGCCAATCATCCCCCAGACGGCCATCGCCACCCACGGGTTGGCCGTCAACGGACAAGCCCCGGATCGGCAACCGACGAACTTGTACATCGCAAAGCCCACCGCGGCGCCAAGTACGACGCCCGCCACCAAACGCCACATCACGTTCATGCCGCACCCGCCTTTCGCCCATAGATCAGATTATACACCACCGGCACCACCACCAGCGTGAAAGCGGTCGAAACGAACAAGCCGAAAATGAGCGCCCAGGCCAGCCCGCTGAAAATCGGGTCAAACGTGATCGGCCACGCGCCCAGCAGCGTCGTTCCGGCTGTCAGAAAGATCGGTCGCAGGCGCGTGGCGCCGGCGCTGATGATCGCCTCGCGCAACGGCGCCCCGCCCGCGACCGACTGACGGATGAAATCAATCAGGATGATGGCGTTGCGTTGCACGATGCCGCCAAGCGCGATCATGCCGATCATCGCCGTGGCGGTAAAGAAGACCGGATCGGCGTAGCCGCCGACCGTGCGGGCAGTCAACAGATTCATCAGCCAAAATCCTGGCATAATACCGATCAGGGTCAGCGGGATCGAGAGCATGATCACCAGCGGCAATAGATACGATGCGGTCTCGTACACCAGCAGAACGTAGATCGCCAGCAGCGCGATCCCAAACGCAATGCCCAAGTCGCGGAACACATCCACGGTGATTTTCCATTCGCCTTCGCCGGCCCACTCCGCGCGGATACCCGCCGGCAACGGTTGCTCGCGCAGCGCCCGCTGCAAGGCGAGCACGGGATAGGCCGGACCGCGGCCGGCAGTCTCGGCGGTGACGTATACTACTCGCTCGAGATTCTTGTGGAAGATGGTCTTGTCCTCCACAGTCGGCTCAAAACGACCGATCTCTCCCAACTGTACGGAATGCCCGCCACGGCCTTTCACCGGCAGCGTCGCCAGCCGCGCCGCGTCCGACCGCAATTCGCGGGGTACGTGCAGGACTATCGGCAGTTCGTTCTGTTCCGCCGGCAGGTGCGCCGTGCCGGCGGGCAACCCGCCCAGTGCCATCTGCGCGGTCTGGACCACCTCCTCGACCGCGATGCCGTTAAGCCCCGCCTTCTCCCGGTCCACGCGGAAAAACAGCTTGGCCATGTCGCTTTCGACCGAGTCGTCAATCTCCACGACGCCCGGCTCGGTCTGCATCCGCGCCTGGACCAGGCCGGCGGCGGCGATCAGCTCCTCATAGCGATGAAACGGCTGGCCGTACACTTCAGCCACGACGGTCGCGAGCACGGGCGGGCCCGGCGGCGCCTCGACCAGTTTAAGGCGGGCGCCCATGCGCGCGCCGAGCGCCGCCAGGTCGTTGCGCAGACGCAGGACAATCGCGTGGCTGTTCATCGCGCGCCGTTCCTTGGGCAGCAGATTTACGCGGATATCCGCCACATGCGGCCCCTGCCGCAGGTAATAATGCCGCACCAAGCCGTTGAAATCCATTGGTGAACCGGCGCCCACCAGCGTCGTATACAAGACCACCTCGGGGACGGTCTGCAGATACCGCTCAACCTCGCGCGCGACGGCGTCGGTCTGCTCCAGCGTGGCGGATTCGGGCAGATCCACCAGAATCTGGAATTCGTTTTTGTTGTCGAACGGCAGCATTTTCAGCGGCACGGCGCCGGTCAACGCCAGCGCAATCGAAAAGCCGAATAGCGCCGCGATCGCAAGCAGCAGCCAACGGCTGCGGCGCGGCGAGACAATGAACGGCCGCACGATTCGGTCATAGAACCGGTACGTGCGCGTGGGCGGCGGATCATCCGGCGCGGCCGCCGCCGGCGCTTCGCGCAACAGACGGGCGGCGAGCCAGGGTGTGATCGCGCAAGCCACCAGCATTGAGCTGAGCATCGCCAACGGCACGTTCAGTGCCATCGGCGCCATGTAGGGCCCCATCATGCCGGTGATGAAGAACATCGGGATGAACGAAACGATGATCGCCAGCGTCGCCAGCGTGATCGGGGGCATGACCTCCTGCATCGCCAGCGCCACGGCTTCCAGTCGCGGATAGCGGCGCAGCGCCAGGTAGCGCGCGATGTTCTCGACGCCGACAATGGGATTGTCCACCAGCAGGCCCAGGGCCAGGATCAACGCGAAAAGCGTCACGCGATTGATCGTGTAACCCAGGAGGTAGTTGCCGAGCAGCGTCAGCGAATACGTGATCGGAATGGCCAGCCCGACAATGATGCCTTCGCGCCAGGACATCGTCAGCGCGATCATGCCCACCACCGTCAGGATGCCCAGCGCCAGGTTGCCAATCAGGTCGTTTACCTTGGCGTTGGCCGTCGCCCCGTAATCGCGCGTGATGGTGTATGCGATATCGTCGGGAATGACCGCGCCGCGCAAGGCCGCCATCCGTTCCGCCACCGCGCGCGCCACGCGCACCGCGTTGCTGCCCTTCTTTTTGGCCACCGCCACCGTTACGGCCGGGCAACTTTCCCCCGGCGTCCCCTCCGCGGCCGCGGGGCCCCAGCCAATCCGGGAATAAGTGGCCGGCTCGTCCGGCCCATCGCGGATTTCCGCCACGTCGCGCAGATACACCGGCCGGCCGTCATGCACCCCGACCAGCAACTGGCGCACTTCGTCGGCGTCCCGCAGAAACGGCCCCGCCGCCACCCGGATTTCGCGGCCGGCCTGTTCGAACGTGCCGGCCTCCGCCTGGGCATTGGAAACCTTCAGCGCGCCGGCGATTTCCAGCGCCGACAAACCATAGGCGGCCAGGCGTTCAGGATTCAGGTACACATGGATCACGCGCCGCTCGCCGCCATGGATGGTAACGCGCGCGCTGTCGGGGACATGCTGCAACTGCGCGGCCACCTCCTCCGCCACGCGATACAAAGCGTGGGAATCCTGCGTGGCGCTATGCAAAGCAATGTTGACGATCGGCACGTCGTCAATCTCGACCGGTTTGACCACCCAACCGGCGATCCCCGGTGTTGTCTGGTCAATGTTTTGAAAAATCTTGTTGTAGAGCTTGATCAGGCTGGCCTCGCGATCCTCGCCGACAAAAAATCGCACCGTCACCACCGCCAGGCCAGGACGCGACATGGAGTAAACATATTCGACGCCGTCAATCTGGTACAACATGCGCTCCAGGCGCGCGGCGACCATCTTTTCCACCTCTTCCGCGCTGCCGCCGGGGTAACGGATCAACACGTCCGCCAGCGGCACGACAATCTGGGGCTCCTCTTCGCGCGGCGTTGCCAGCAGCGCGGCCGCGCCCGCCACCAGGCTGATGATGATCAGCAGGATGGCCAGATTGCCCCGCAAAAAGGCGTTGATGACGGCGGTCAGAAAAGAATGACGGCGCTCCATGGAATCAGCCCTCCCGCGCCGGGTTGACGATGACCGTTTCCCCTTCCGCCAAGCCGGACAACACCTCGACACGGCCCGCGCCGGCGGGCGCGGTCTTCACCAGCCGCCGCTCCAGCCGCCCGTCGCGCGCCACCTGCGCGAACTCCAACTGGCCCACCCGGTAGATCGCCGCCGCCGGCGCCAGCAGCGCCCGCCGTGGCGCGTCCTGCACCCACAACCGTCCGAAAGTGCCGGGCAGCACCTCCGCGCCCGCCGTGGCCAATTGCACCTTGACCTTGCGCGTCCGCGTCGCCGGGTCCACCTCGCTGACGATTTCCGTCACCCGGCCGGTGAGGGTTTGCGGCGGCCATTCGAGCGCCACCTCCACCGTCTGGTCCAGCGCCAGCCGCCCGATCAACCGCACCGGCGTCGCCGCTACCAGACGCATCCGCAGCGGATCGTACACCGTCACCAGCACCTGGCCGGGATTGGCCAGGTCGCCGGACTCGACGCGCCGCTCCACCACCACGCCGTCAATCGGAGCCGTGATCTGCGTGTAGGACAACATGACCCGGACGCGCTCAACCTGCGCCCGCGCCGCGTTGAAAGCGGACTCGGCCGCCGTCAGCGCCTGGTCGGTCGTGGCATTCTTCGCCATCAGATCGCGCGCGCGCTGATACTCGCGTTCGGCCTGTTTCAACTGCGCTTCGGCCCCGCTGAGTTGCTCCCGAATCTCGCGATCGTCCAACGCGATCAGCAACTGGCCTTTCCGGACCCGGTCGCCGGCCGCCACCCGCACTTCGTTGACGTAGGCCGGGATCCGGGCGCTCAAGTTGATCGTCTCTTCCGACTCGGTCGTGCCCACAACATCAATGCGCGGCCCCACTTCCTCCGCCACCACGGCCGCGGTGACGGCATTGGCCGGCACTGCCGGCCGCGGCGACGCGACCAACTGGCCCGGCGCCACTTTCGCCCGGCATCCGCCGCTTGCCCAAATCATCAGCGCCGCCAGCGCTATCAAACCCACCGTCGCTTTCCAGAACTTGATCACCCAATGAAGGAACTTGCTCATCGCTTGATGGCCTCCGTTTTACCACACCGCCCACTGCTCATTGATTACGGGTCGCTTCCCTCTGCTCCCGACCGTCCGCCTCGTCCCCGCCCGCCCCATATTCTTGTACCAGCGCCCCCTGCGCGCGCGCCAGGTTCGACAGCGCCGTCAGATAGTCATAACGCGCCGCCACATCGCGCGTACGCTGCGCGATCTGGCCCACTTGCGCGGTCAGCAGAAGGGTGATGTCGGCCGCACCTTGTCGGTACTGCTCCTGCGTGATCCGCCGGGCCTCCTCCGCGCTCTCCAGGCTTTTGCGTGTGACCTGCAGGCGCTGCCAGGCTTCCTGTGCGCCCAAGTGAGCCTGGGTCAAGTCCAGCTTCAGCCGGTTGCGCGCCTGCTGCTCGTCCGCGCGCGCCGCCTCATACCGGGCGCGTGCCGCCGCCAGCGCGGCGCGCGTGCGAAATCCATCGAACACGTTCAATTCGCCCAGCACGCCGACGGTATAACTCTGCTGGAAATCGGTGGAGACATCACTGTCCCAGTCGGACGAGCCGAACGCGCTGATCACTGGCGCATACTCGCGCTGCGCCTTGCGCCACGCCGTCTCCTGGACCCGGGTAAGCAACATGGCTGCCTGCAGTTCGGGTCGGTCCCGGATGGCTTCGGGGTCGGCGGTGGCCGGCGGCGCCACGGGCTCGCGGATGTCGGCCGGCCGGAGATCCTCGGCCGCCACAACGTCCCGCCCGATCGCGGTGTTCAGCGCCGCCAGGGCCAAGAGGAATCCATTCTGCGCGCGGATCAGATCCTCGCGCGCCTGCGCCAGTTGCACCTCCAGGTTCAGCACGTCGGTTTTCACGGTCGAACCGGCCTTGAACCGCTCCTGGGCGACCCGCAGGCTTTCTTCCAGACTCCTCACGGCCTCCGCCTGTACATCAATAAAACCCTGCGCCTGCAGCGCGCTGTAATAGTTGCGGGTGACCTCGTAAATCAGTTGGTTCCGTACGGCGGCCAGTTGCGCGCCGCCGACCTCCGCGCCGAGGCGGGCCATTTGATTGTCCGCGCCGCGCCGCAAGTCAAAGAGCCGCCACTGCGCGCTGACGGTGCCGCGCAGGTTCTCCGTGTCATCCGGATGGTTGAAATCCTCCTGCAACGTGGCCGAACGCTGGTTAAGCCGCATGAAAAACGCCTGCGGCGGGTTGTCGCTGCGCTGGTAGCCGGCGGCGAGATTGACCCACGGGTACCATGCGGATTGCGCCTCCCGCGCCGCCGCCTGGGCCGCGGTCAGCCGGCGTTGCGCCGCCTCGGCGTCCGGGTTGTTCGCCAGCGCCGCCCGGATGCAGGCATCCAGCGTGATCCCGCGGGCCGCGCCGGCCAGCGCCGCCCAGACCCCCAACCACGCGATCCATTTGCTCATCGTGCACCTCCGTGACATTGAATGCAGTCGAGAATCCGCAGCGACCGCTCATCCGCCACCGCATACCAAACCTCTTTGCCGCGCCGCTCGGAGCGGAGCAGCCCGACCCGCTTCATCTGGTTCAAATGCTGGGATGCCGCCGCCTGCGGCAGCCCCGTCCCCGCCATCACCGCATGCACCGGCGCCCGGCGCGCCTGGCGCAACAGCGCGATGATGCGCAGCCGCTGCGGATGCGCCAGCAAGCGCAGCACCTGCGCCGAGCGTTCGAGCAACTCGACCGGCAGTCCGGCTGCTGATTTCGTTTTCATGGCACCAATATATAGTAATATCATTATATGTCAATTAGTAAATATAAATGGCGGTCGGCGACCATGGACAGCGGCCGCATCCCTGCCGGATGTTGATTGTGGCATCCGCGCGCACACGGCTCTCGGCGCGGCGGGCGGGTGGCCGGCGCGCCCGCACTTTGAACTTTGAAGCCGGCCCTTTTCCCGCTACCGTGCCGGTCCATCATGAAAAGAGATCTGGCACGGCTGGCCAACACGGAGTTTGATGTGGTCATCATCGGCGGCGGCGTCTACGGTTTGAGCGCGGCTTGGGACGCGGTGCGGCGCGGACTGACCGTCGCCGTGTTGGAAAAGGCCGATTGGGGGCACGCCGCCACCGCCGGCTGCTTCAAGCTCGTCCACGGCGGCCTGCGCTACCTCCAGAACCTGGACTTCATCCGTATGCGAACCGCGATCGTGGAGCGGCGCCGGATGATGTTCATGGCGCCGCATCTGGTCCAGCCGCTGCCGTTTATCCTGCCCTGCTACGGTCACGCCATCCGCGGCCCCGAGTTCATGTGGGCCGGGTTGCTGGCCAACGACCTCATAAGCGCCGATCGGAATGCGGGCCTCGATGCCGCGCATCGCATCCCCGCCGGTCGCATCATCTCCGCCGCCGCCTGCGCGGACCAACTACCGGCCATCCGCCGGCGGGGACTCAGCGGCGGGGCGCAGTTTCATGACGCGCAAATGTACAGCGCCGAGCGCCTTTGCCTGGCGTTCGGGCTCTCCGCGCACGACCACGGGGCGGCCCTCGCGAATTACGCCGAAGTCATCGGCTTCGTCCGCGAGGCCGGCGCACTCCGGGCCGCCTGCGTCCGCGACCAATTGGGCGGGAGCGAGTTTGCCGTACGCGGCCGGTTGTTCATCAACATGACCAATGCCTGGTCCGAAATCGTAATCCGTCTGGCCGCCGGCCAGCCACCGGAGCGCGCCGTGCTGCGCACCAAGGGCATCCAGGTGCTGACGCGCCCGTTTTCCGACCGCGTGGGGTTTGCGGTCGAAACGCAGCAAAAGGACACCACCGCCCTGATCACGCGCGGCGGCCGAAACCTGTTTATCACTCCCTGGCGCGGCCTTTCATTTATGGGCCAGACCGACAAGCTCTACCGCGGCGACCCCGATGCCGCGCGCATCACGGGCGCGGATGTGGACGAATTTCTTACCGAGTTCAACCGCGCCTGCCCGGGCGCCAACCTGGCACGCGCCGATGTGCGTTTCTGGGTCGGTGGACTCATTCCAGTCGGCAACGATGACCCCAATCCCGAAGTGGCCAAGTTCTCCCGCAAGTTCGAAATTCTCGACCATGCCGCCGAGGGCATCCCCAACCTGGTCAGCGTCAACGGGGCTAAATACACCGTCTGCCGCCACGCCGCGGAAAAAACCGTCAACCTCGCGCTGCGCAAGCTCGGCCGGCCCCATCGCCCCAGCGACACCGGCCACGCCCGTCTGCGCGGCGGCGCCATCGCCGATTTCGACGCCTTTCTCCGAGCCGCGCTCGCCCAACCGATGGTGGACGAAAAAACCACGCGCCACCTGGTTTTCAGCTACGGCACGGAAATAGAGCGTATTCGGGCCTATGGCCGCGCCGACCCGGATGCGCTGCGGCACATCCGCGGCTCGTCCGAAGTGCTTCGCGCCGAGGTGCTCCACGCCGTGCGCGAAGAGATGGCGCAGAAACTGGCCGATGTCGTCATGCGCCGCACCGACCTTGGCACCGCCGGCCATCCCGGCCACGCGGCGCTGGAAGATTGCGCGGCCATCATGGCCGCCGAGTTGGAATGGTCCGCGGAACGCCAGGCTCGGGAAGTATCGGAAACCGAAAAGTTGTTTGCGCTTGAGTAACGGCTACGGCGCGGCCGACAGACAAGCGTTGTCGAATTGTAGTGCGCCGCCCGGCCCCGCGCCGCTGACACCCACCACGAATCGCGCCCAGGCGGTTCCGGCCGGCGCTTTCGCTTGCACGGTCTTCTGGGTCCAGTGCTCGCCCACGCCGTCCAGGCGGGTGGTCGCGACGCTCAACGGTTCGCCGAAACTCGCCGCATAGAACTCCAGTTTCAATTCCTGCACGGCGGCGGTCCAGACGCCCCCGCAACAGCCTTGGTCCGCCCAGAACCAGGCCGAGGCCTGGTAGGTGGTCGCCGGTTCGGCTACCGCATCTTGCCACCATCCGCCGTAGCCCGCGCCCGCCCACGTTCCGCGAATCGCCGCCGCCCACTCGCCGCCGCGCGCGCGCCAGTTCACGCGGCAGACGTTGTCCCACGTGCTCCCATGCTCGTCCGGCGCGTACCAGGCCCAGTTATATGCGTTGGTGTCGGCGTTCCCGGGAATTTCGAAACTGGCGTTGCGCAGCCGGTTGGGCGGATGGGGTTGCTCCGCCAGCCGATAGATGCGCAGGGGCGGCGCCGCATTGGTGTCGGTAAAGGCCAGCCAGAAGTTGGTGGCGGTCGCATAGGCGCTGATTCCGGTCCAACCCGCGCCGGCCAAGCCGCTGCTTGCCTCCAGCCGGTAAGTCCGCCCCTGCGCCGCCGCCCACTGGCTGACGAACGCACCGCCCACGGCGGCCAGATTGGTCGGCGCCGGTGCGCCGCTCGCCGGCCGGAGCGCGCCATCGCCGATCAATACCATGCCATACCACCAAGATGGCGCCTCCACCGGATAGATCGGATAAATCGCGTTGTACCACTGTTTGAAAGCCTCCCCAAAACAGGCGCCCGCCGCGAGCGGCTCATAAAAATAACTGTCGCCCCACATGCCGCCGGTCTTCGTGCTGCCCCAGCTTAACAATCCGGCGTCGTTGGTGTTGAACGCCGCCGTGCCCGCCAAATTGTCAGCGGCCATGTAGTCCGACCCCGAACAAACAAAGAAAGAATAGAACAACGCCGGCGGCGTCAGCTCGCGGTACCGCGCCACGTAAGCGTAGTCGAACAAAGTCCGCCCGCTGTAGTAGAAACCGTGGCCGCCGGAGTAGCCGTGGGAACGTAGAAACACCATTTCGTAGCTCCGGTTCATCCGGTTGGTGATATATTCCGCGGCGGTGGTGGTTTCCACGTCCATCACGCCTCCGGCGTAATCGTCGCCGTAAATTCGCGCCAGATTATGCGCGTCGTTCGCGGCATCGTCAGTCCAATCGTCGTCAATGTACGCCAGCGCCCGGCGATCGGGAACCAGGAGCCGCTGGCGATAGCGGTGATCTTTGCTGAAGTAGTTTTTCAGCAGCGCGGTCTCGGCGCCCAGGCTGGCCAGCGGGGAGGGTTTCAGCCGGCTGACCCAGATTTCCACGTCGAGGTCGCCCTGCCAGGTGTCGTACTTGCCGGCGGCAAAGGGAGGCGCATTGGTCAAGTCCAGCCAGGTTCCATTCAAGTCCATATAGAATATGTCACACGGAAAATCGGTATACCCCCAGCCCCAGATCCAGTCATTCATCTCGAACACGATGTGGGGGATATCGCCGATCAACACGGCCCCCGCCAGGGATGCCGGCGTGCTGTAAAGCCCCGCCAGGTATGCCCGTAATTCCGGCGCACTCCCGGCGTCGTACCGGTACAACTCCGGGACAAAGCCCGCCGCGCCCAAATCGGCCAAATACTGCTCCAGCTCGCGGGCGAGCGCGGCGCAAACGTTGGAATGCACCACCACGCAGACACGACTGGTGGCCGCGCCGGATCGCGCGGACGCTTGCGGCGCGCGCGCGAAACCCATGGGTGTCAACCGCGCCGGCCCGGCGTCACGCGGGACGGCGTGCAACGGCGGCGGCCGGCCGGAAGGATCCATCCAGCGGGTTACCGCAGGCGCCCGCGCCTTCGTCTCCGGCGCGCTGCGAGCTGATGTCAACCATGCTCCCAAAAACACCATCAACAGCGTTAACCATGCGGACAGCCACTTTTTCATGTTACCTCGATTGATATATAATTACCCGGCGCTTGGCCTGGCGGATAGCGCCAACTGACCCCGCCCCAATGTGTCGTTTGCTGATGCGGTCGCCATGAATATGACCCCGGGGCGGCGGCGACAGCGAGTCTGGCTATCCGGCAGTCGGGGCAGGCCATCCGCAGCTATCCGCGGATCAAGCCCATGCCGCAATGGCTTGGATTGCCGCTCGCTCAAATGCGATTTTTTCGGGCGGCTATTGTAATCCCCGAGTGGCGCGACGCGACTGTTGACGCCTGCCATGCCCCCTGGCGGGAGGCGCCTGTCCCGCGCGGCATGTGAGCGACGCCGCATGGGGTATCCGGGTTACATCTCCACCCCGCCGCCGGGATCATCGCTCGCGACCGCACTTCCCACGTCCCAATGGTCATGTGGACTATGGCCCGCTGACCACGTTGGCGTTGATGTAATACAAGGGCGCGGCCCGATCCGGCAGCGTGAGTGTGACCGCCGTCACATCGCCGGTGGCCGTGACGGTCTGGGGCGCGGCGCCGTCCATGACGGCAGACCATGTCACCAGGTTGGTGGACCAGTCAAAGCGGTAGGTCACCGTCGGGCGGCTCTGGAAGGCAAACCGCAACTGCCCGGTGGCCGGCATGAAATGAATCAGCGTGGACACAGCCAGATGCGAGGCCCTGTTCGTCGGATCGGTCAGCAGCACCAGCAGCTCGATGTTGTCGTTGAAGGTGTCGCCATCCGAATCGGCGGCATAGATGCTGGTTCCATAATCGCGCGCCTCGGCGACATCGGACAGGGTGTCACCGTCCGTGTCAATAGAGGTCAACGTGATAACCCCCAGATTGGTTTCGGCTCCGGCTTGAACCACGATCCCGGTGCGGCTTTCGGTCGCATAGCCCCGCGCATTGACCGCCGCCGTGTAAGTGCCGGTCGGGATGACGATCCGGAAAACTCCGCTGGCCGGAGTAATCGCGGCGCCGGATCCGCCCGATCCGCGGACGGTCACATCAATGCCCGCATTATCGGTATCCAGCGGCGCCACGGCGACCCCGCGGATGACGCCGGCGCGGGCCGGATCCAGATACGTGATCCCGTCCCGCAGCACAACCCGATTGTCCGCCGCGTCGCGTACCAGCGCGGATACCAGCACAAAATCGCCGTTGGAAACAATCCCGAGACTAAAGTTGGTCACGACCGCGCTGAATGGAACCCAGGGAAGCGCATCCAGATTGGGCGAAATGCCGATCTTCATCTGGGTCGCGTCCGGCGCGACATTCAGCGTCAGCGTGACGGTGTTGGTGTCCGTACAACGCGCGCCGTAGTTGATCGAGAGGTTCCCATTGGGCGGCTCGTAATCCATGCGCGGCCGGCCCATGAAGATGGCGCTGGGCACACCGCGGCGGCCGGAGGCGTCCAGCGGGGTGATAGTGTAATAGTAAACTTGGTTGTTGATCAGCGGGGCGTCAAGGTAAAAGCCGCCGTTGGTTGTGGCCGGAATGTTCGTTATCACCATGAAAGGCCCAAGAACATTGGTGGCACGGGCCAACTCCACCTCGTGGTAGCCGCGTTCAGCGGAGAATGTGATGATGTTCTGGCCCGGCCGCGGGAACAGATTGGTCATGCTCTCTTCCGGGCAAGCATCCGTGAACCAGTCATGGACTCGCGCAATCACGGGCGGCATCAACGCATCGTCCATATAATCCAATGGGTTCGAGCCGTGGTCCACTTCGGACCTGTCGGTCTCGCCTCCGCCGTCCGTGTCCAGGCAGTCCGGTGCAGTGCCGCGCTGGTATTCGTCTCCGTTGCTCAATCCATCACCGTCGGCATCGCCGCCGGCGTCGGATACGAAGGGACTAAGGCCACGGTGGCGGATTTCATAGCGGTTGGGCATGCCGTCGCCGTCGGTGTCGCCGCCCTCGCCCTCGTAAATGTGGAAGGCGCCATGTTCAATCCGCGTAAAGGGGCGTCCGTAGTTGTCGGTGCCAGTTGCCCGCAGTCCAACCTGATAGCTGCCAGTAATACAGGGCGGATTGGTCTCCGCGTAGCCGCCGCCGGATCCGCTGTACTCCGTCGTGGCCGCAAACTCGGCGGCATAAACGCCGTCGCCGGCCCGGCCGTCATACGCGCCGCCGTCGTCCCGCAGACGCAGGAAGACCGGCGAACGGCCGGGGTGGGTGACAGTGGCCAAGACGTCGGCGTTGCGGATCGGCCCGCGTCCATCGGACAGCACGGCCACGATCGGCATCGGCAAGCCGCGCAAGTAGAGGCCATTCTGCGCGTAGATCGCGTCCACACCGTGGAACTGGGCGAAGTAGAGCCAGACCTGCGCGCCTTGGCGGTTGCGGCCGGACACGACCAGCAGGTAGGATTGGGAGTCGGCCCCCATGTTCGTGACGGTCAGACTCCACGTCCCGTTGGTCATTGTGTCCAGGCGGAACACCTTGTGGAAGTCAGGATCCCAAAAGTGGCCGGAGGGATCGAGGTTGGTGACGGTGTAGCCGCCGTCCGGGGGTGGCAGCGGATTGCCGTCAGGTTGCTTAACCGTCAGGTCCAGGCCGCTGCCGCTGGATCCGGCGTACAGGCTGATGACGGCGTTCTCGATGCCGCCCTCCACGAGATTTAGCGTGAAGGTTCTGGCGGCGCGGCCGGAGAGCAGCCCGCGCGCATCGAGAAATCGTTCGCGGCGATGGATGCGCTCGCTCGATTGCAGAAATACGTCCGCGAGGTCCAGTAGCATGGAGTTGGTGCTGGCCGTGGCGGATGCGGCGCGCCGGGTGCCGGAGCCGTTGGTCAGCGCCGGCACCTCGTAGTACCGGCCGGATGTCTCGTTCGCCATTGTCTGGAGCAAGTTCTTGTCACAGCCGGAGCCCAGCGCAATGGTCTCAATGCGGGTGCCAGTGGCGTCGTACAGCGCTTTCACCGCGGCATAATCCACGTCCTCGTTCTGGTGGCCGTCGCTCAACAGGACAACCCATCGTTCAGCATCCGGCTGGCCGCGATCCATGATCTCCTTGGCGCCCCAATAGAGGCCGTCGCCAATCGAGGTGTAGCCGGTCGGAGCCAGCATGTCGCCGCCGGGATTGGTGTCATCAATCAGCAGATTGACCAGATCGCGCTCAAACTGGCTGTTCATGACGCCCAGGTGCCAGATGGTCTGGCCGTCATAGTAGAGATTGGTGCCGTCCGGCTCAATCTGGTTGCCGTTGAACCGCACCACTCCGATCTGGTCATCGCTGCCGGAGGCGTCAATGAAGAGCTGGGCCGCGTTGCGCATGGCCTCGTAGCGCGGTGTGTCGCCCGAAAGCATGCCCATGCTGCCCGAACGATCCAGCACCAGCATCTGGTCCACCCGAAGGTGGTCGTAAAACACGGCATCTTCCTCAATCGCGCTGATGCCACCAAGATGGACAATGAGGCTGACAGGGTTGGTGACAGCCGCGAGGCGGGTCGGCGGCTGCACCGTGAGCCAGTATTCGCCCAGGACATAAGCGGCGGAGATAACTTCCGCCCGGTTGCTGGGGATGGCCACGTTGCCGACATAAACCGTAAAATGCTCAGGCCTCAAGCCGGTCAGCGATCCGGCGCCAAGATAGTCGGGGCTCTGCACGCGCAGCCGCGCGATGAAGCGATCCGGCGCGTAATACTCGCCGACATGGGCCCGGCGCTGGCTGTTCGGTTCCACAATTTCAAGCGCGGGCGCGAAATAGGCAAAATTATAGTGGTAGCGGGCGAAAAGCTCATGATAGTCGGAACCCTTCTGCCCATTGGCCACAGCGATCAGTTCAACATAAGGATCGGCATTGGACTGCATCGTCGCATATTGAAAACCGCCGCCGGTGTCGGGATGGACCGTGCCGGGTTCAATCAGATCTATCCGCCCGGAATGGCGGCGACCGATGACGGAGAACCAAGCCTTCGCCCCTTCTTCCGCAGCAAGCCAGACACCAACGCCATAGGTGTTGGTGCCCGCGCCGCTGAAGGTGCAGGCCACATAGTCCGCGCCCCAATTACAAGCGGTGTTGGTCCCTATGCCGGTATGGGCGCCCGGGGCCAGACTGTGCTGGTCGGTGGCCGGCGGACGGGCATCGGACAGATCGTTAACGGGATCCCAGTTTGAACCCGAAACAAAAAATTCCTGCAAGAGCGAGAGATTGTTGGTGGCGGGATCCTCATCAAGATAATAAAAACGCCACGGATCGTTCACCACCACGGTATAGCCGGAATAGTCGGGGTTGCGGTAGCGACGCACCCAGTTGGCAATCGTGAAGTCTCGAAACACTTCATCGAGTTCCATGTTATAGTCGGTCGCCGCCGTGCTTTTCCGATCCTTCGTGCCGATAGTGAACTCCAGGGTGGAAAACTCTCCTTCGCGGTAGATATCCGCCCAGGTATAAAAGTCCTGGAGCACATCCACGCCAACGCCTGGTTCGGCGCGGACGTCGCCGAATTGCTCCATCAGGTATTTCCAGAACAGGCCGCTGGCGTAGCCATCATTGTTCCAAACATTGTCGCTGTAATCCTGGCCGCCATGTGCGTCCGTATAATTGCCATCCAGGTAAACCGCTGACTGCACGTAAAAGCCGCCGCCATAGCCAACCCAGCTGTTGTCGAAGGGGCCGTCATCCGAACTCGACAGCAAGGCGTCCTCCGAAGCCACTGCCGGCCCCTCGATGCCCCAGGGATAAAGGCTCAAAAAATAGGTGCCCCAAGGGATATACTGATACTGAACCATGTGATGCAATTCGTGGCCGCACAGGGCCAAGGCATCAGGATTATCATATCCGGTATCGCGCAGGCATTCGGCGGAAAGTTCGATGCGGGACGGAATGGCGGCATTGGAGCGTTTAACTTTTTCGATCTGGACATCCCGCTTGCCGCCAAACCAGAAATCGGCTTCCCGATAACCAAGGTTGAGATGCGCCTCGTGGCAACCAGTGCCCGAATCGGGATCATACTGGTCGGCAATATGTTGAGCGTTGTGGTCGGAACAATACTTCTCCGTATTTGACGGATTGTTGTTGTTGTAGTGAATCTTGTAGTCATAGGTGTCGGTCGTGATGCTTTCCGCCCACGCACCGCCACCGTAAAGCAGCAACATGACCACCGTAAAAACCGACCCGATACCTGCAATCAGTCGGTTCAATTTGCCTGAAGTTTTCATATCCCGCCTCCCAAGGAATGGTAACGATCAACCTCGCTAAAAATTGCCTCTTCCGCCTGGGTCCGATGTAAATTCTTGCAGATCAATAAACTATAATGAGGCATTGCCTAAAATACGGTTGCATACTGATCGCTTGCCGCTGAACAATTCACCGTTATCGTAAACATGCACAAGGGTTTCGCACAATGGAGCGCCGTCTTTGGCAAATATGCGGCCGTCGCCAGCGTCATCTTGGATCGGCTGTTATATCATGTCACGGTCTTCCTGCGGCGCCTCCTATCTCCTGGACGACCGCCAACAGGCGTTGGGCTTCAGCATAGAACACACACCCATCTAAAACCTCCACCCGCAGTGGCGGAGGATTCGCAAGGCCACGTAGTGAAGTGTTTTTCAAGGCCATTCATACTTGGCGCTAGCCAAGCCTTGTGGCGCGGGACTCCCGTCCCGTGCGGCAAGTGACGAGATTCGCAGGCCATGGCGAGTCTGTGTTTCATAAGATTGCGGTCAAAATGCGCCCGCCGTAATCGCCACCGGAAGGTCAAGCGCGCGACGCTTGAACCGGCCAGCCAGAGATCCCGATATACTGCCAGATCTAGGTTCGAACCCGGCTGCCTTGGAGCGACTTTTTCACCACAAAAAACAGCGTCTAAGCCCATAAAAATGGCTGTTTGTCTGTGCAATATATTGAATGGCAACACATTCTCGACGATAAGCGTCGGCTGTTTTCTATCACGGTGGGGCAGCGCATCGGAGCCGGTACATTCGCGCGGCAACCCCGGTATTTGTATCAGAGATTGTGATTTGAACCGATGCGGCGGTAGTTGCCCCGCCAACATCGCTCCACTCCGGAGTCGTCAGATTCGTGGCGCCCTGGAGTTGGCATACTGCGTCCACAATTGTATCCCACCGCATCGCGATCCCATTGCTCACCGAAAGGCCAACGGCCATGACTGTTGCCTCGTCAATTCCCATGTCCACGCGGCCGTTGAAAATGCGCGGCCGACCGCGCATGTCGGTGGCGCCGGTCATCCACGCGAGGTTGGTGCCGGCGTCTATGCACGGCGAGCCGGCGCGCAGGCGCAAGTCTGTCGTAAGCCGGGGATGGGCATTTGTATTCCCTGCCAACGACACATGGTCACCAACATGATAGGCAATATTTGAATAGACGCAGTTGAAGATGTTGATAAACGCCCCAGTGCCATCGCCGAATCCATCGTCCTCGAAGTAGATATCGGAACCGATCCCGTTCCCGGCCATGTTGCCCCAGAGGATGTTGTTGCGCAGGATGGCGACATCGTCGTTCCAGTATTGTTTGATGTAGGCACCTCCGCCCCCGTAGCCATAGCCGGTCCAGTTGCTGACAAAGGTGTTGTTGTCCATCATCAGCGATCCGCTGATGGTGTAAATATAGGCGCCGCCACCCGCTGTGGAGGCGCCATTGGAGATGAACAGGTTGTTGACCATGCTCACGGCGGCGCCATAGCCGGCGGTGATGTACGCGCCGCCGCCCGTGCCCTTGGCATAGTTGTTGCTGAAAGTGCAGTTCCGCAGCGTTACGGTTTTCGCGTTCATGTCCAGCTTGAGGTAGGCGCCCGCCGCATCTACGGTGTTGAAGAGTTCGGTTCCGGTGTTCCTTCGGATTGTGCAGTTCCGTAGTGTTTGGTTGCCGTAGCGGGTGAACAGGTAAACACCCGCGCCCCGGCCTGACCCCGTGTCGGTGCTTGTCGTGTGACCGCCCTGAACGGTCAATCCATCCAGGACCACGTCCGCCACCGTGCCACTCGTAGTAATCCAAAGCCCGCGCATGGCGCCCATGGATATCGAACTGGCATCAATTATGGCGGTTCCGCCGTCGGCGCACTGGATGACGAGGGTCGTGTTCTCGTTGGTCGCCGCATTGTATGTCAGCGTGGTGTCCAGGTAATATGTCCCGGAAACCACCCGCAACACATCGTCCTGGCGGTTAGTCGCCGCCAAATTCAGCGCGTTTTGAAATTGCGTCACCGTGGCCACATCAATAGTCGCGGCGTTTGCCAAGGTGATTGCAGCCAGTAAACCCCATCCCGCAACCAACATCTTTCCCGTCATGCTCCACCGCCCTTTCATACCCGACCGCCTGGCAATGCAAACTTATATTAACCGTTCTCAATTGGTTTGTAGAGCCGTGCAAGGGGATCTCAAGATCAACTAATTGCCGCCAATATGGATTACCGCTTCTACTGGGGGCAGTTTGAATGCAGCCCGTGGGCGGAAGCTTGGCTCCCCTGCGTTGTTGGTCTTGAACTCGAAGAGTCCAATTACGCGCATGTTGGATACTCGGCAACTATTCAGTGACCCGATCGCCGCAGTTGGGGTTTGAGTCTTTCCGAATAATCAGCGGCTCGACCACTCCGGCATCGGCGCTTAACAAGCCGTTGATTTTCGATTATGGTGCTTCGAACAGCATGAGCGGACATGGGGGCAGATTGTTGAGGTGGCTCTTGGGGACGCTGACGGTCCTCGGCATAACCGGCGCCCGCGCCCAGGCTCCGGAGTGGCTGAACTACCAGGGCCGTCTGCTCAGCGGCACTAATCTGGCCCAGGGTGAGTGGCTCTTTGTTTTCAGCCTTTACGATGCGCCTACCGGCGGGGCCCGGCTGTACCAGGAGACGCAGTCCGTCACCGTCGTGGACGGCTTCTACGCCACCCAAATCGGCCACGCCGGGGGGCTGGCCGCGGCGCTGTCCGGCGATCCCGTATACCTGGAATTGCAGGTCGCCGGCACGCCGCTGGCGCCGCGCGAGCGCATCGGGTCCGTCGCGCACGCCCTGACCGCGGTCCGACGCAGCGGCGACACGATGACCGGGCCGATCTCCAACCTGCAGGCGGCCACCATGCGACTGTATCCCGTGACGCTGGTGAAAGGCGGCTTCGAGATCGGCTATCCCAATCTGGCAACAGCTTGCCGCGAACTGGAAGACAACTGCGAGGTCCGGATTCATCCGGGTATGCATGTCGTGACCGCCGGCTGCGCGTATGGGGAAACCGCCGCGTATGCCTCAAACGCCGCGATGTGGGTCGTGGGCCGAAGCAATGTGCTGATCCGCGGCATCGGTTACCCCACCCTCGCCTCCACCACCTATGGCGATTACCTGGCTATCTTCGGCAGCGATAACATTCGCGTGCAGGGCTTGCGCTTCGTCGGGCTGGGGCCGGGGCAATCCAACGCGGTCCTGTTTGCCATGATTGCGCTGATGAGCACCAACCGGAACATCACCATCCGGGACTGTTCATTCGAAAATTTCGGGGACCACGGCATCAGCCACCTGTTCGGGCCCAAAATCAGCCACTACGTTACAATTGATAATTGCTATTTCAGCAACGGCGGCACGGCGCAACATCCCACGCTGGGCACCGACGGCGCGGCTATCTCCGGTGTGGGTTCGCACTGGCAGGTGCTGGGCAACCGGATGGAGCGCGTGCTGCGCGGCATTGAGATCCAGACCGACTGGACGGAGCCGATCGGCGACATCTTGATCGCCAACAATATCATTGAGTATGCCTCGCTGGGCATCATGACGCTGGGGCCGGCCGCCACCAATTACCAGGACATCACGGTCGTCAACAACGTGCTCTCCACCTGCTCGGATTTTCCGGGAGTCGCCGCCGCTAACAGCGCCGCCATCTACCTTTTCGGCCGGCGCATCAACATCGTCGGCAATGTCATTCACGGCTATGGGGACGCCGGCATCCTTTGCGGCCCGATGGACACCCCCTTTTCCGACTCCGTCATCGCCAACAACATCGTCCACTCGAATGCGGGCGCCTATGCCGATGCCGCCATCCGGCTGGACGGCTCCAGCCTGGGCACCTCGAACAATCTGATCAGCGGCAACCTCATTTCGCATTACCATATCCGCGGCATTGACGTGTCGAGCGACAACACCCTGATCAACGCCAACCTGATCGGCTATGGCTCGCCCGATGGCGGCGCCGCCATTCGCATCCACACCAACAACGCCCCGGCCCGCGGGGTGACCATCCAGAACAACCTCATGCACGGCGCCAACACCGGCATCGAGCTTGACGCCGGCGTAACCGGCGTGATCATCCAGGGCAACACCATCCTGGGCCCAACGTACTGGCCGCATGGATACCTCAGCGACCAGGGCCATAACACCATCCTGCTCCGCCAGCAGCTCACCAATAACTATTACGTCACCACGGAAAACCAGGATTTCAAGGGCGGCTTGACTCTCGGCGGCGTCTGGACCAATCAGTGGCCGCAAGCGCATGACTGGATGGCCCTGCCCCTGCCTGCGGCGACCCCGCTAGCCGGACTGCCGCCCCTCTCGGGTATCGTCCTAACTAATGGAATCCGGGTCCGCTGCGGCGGGTTGCCGCAGTCGGCCGACCGGTACGACCTGCGCGCCACGCTGCATTTTTCCCCGGAAACCAATAGCTACAACCTGACATTCTATATCATGGGCTGCGACACGAATGGAGAGCGGGTGGTTTGCGACGCGATCGAGCTGGCCTTCACCAATGAGCAGGCGGCATCCGGTCGAGAGCGGGTGGAATGGTTCGAGCTGACGACCACCAACTTGAGTCCCGCATGGTACGCGCGGCAATTGCAGATTTATAACCGCGCGGAGTTTTCGACCGGAATCGTCCAATTACTGAACATGGAATACCGCCTGCGGCCATAACCCGACCCAGCGCATCAATGGGCCGGCCCTTTGCGCCAGTTAGTCTCCCACAAAACACAGGCGGCCGGTCTCTACCCGCGGCGCGAGGGCGCAACCGCGAGGCCTAAAACCGAATCTGCGCCAACGTCCCCGCCGGCTTTCCAGTATGGCGCACCCGCGCCGAATGAGGAAACGGCACCTGGGCAAATGTCCAACCGCCGGCCGGCCCCGATTTGCGCGCCGGGCGGCAGAATCGGGACATAGACCGCTCCATCACGAATTGCATCTGTTTGATTTCAATGCCGCAATTTGGGCAAAACGCGCCGCCCCGCCGACCATCATAAAACTCATGCGCGGCCGCCATGCGCGCCCCGCAGTGACGGCAGCCCCGTCCATCGGCGGCCAACGTCCAGCCGGCCGCGCCCAGTCCGGCCGCCGCCCAGACGGCCGACTTAATAAAAGCTCTGCGACTGCATTTCATCCTGCTCATTTCGGTCTAGTCCTTTCGCCGCTGTTTGTCGCGGCCCGCTTGTTTTTCCTGCCCGGGTGGTTACCGGGGCGTCAGTTCTAAATTACCCTTTCGACGTTCCAGATCTTCGTCGTAAACGTTGGCGTTTGGGATTCCGTTGCGCAACAGGATCTGCGCCCGCAAGCCGAGCCTGAGGGCGCGAGCAGCGGCCGGCATGGCCGCCAAAAGTAAACCAGAGCCAACAGCCGCGAATAGGTTCTGATCTGCCGGATGCCCACCCCATTATGCCTTTCCGTGTGCCCTTCGGGTATGACCCCACCCGTTGGCTGGCCGCGCAAGATACCGGTATCAAATTATGAAGCAAGCACTTTTTTGAAAAAAAACGCATGCTGGCGCTTTGATCGGCTCGCGCGCGCGTGAGCGCGGAAAGTCGGCGCCGGGGCTTGCGGCTCCGGTCGCGTGCGCGTGGCGGGGCATGCGGACAGTCCGGCGGTCTGTCCCGAACGGCGGCTGGGTAGGGCACGACCACGGGGCGCTGCAAGGACCGTCCTCCCTTCGGCCTTGGAGTCCGATCAGTTTGTGGTACGTTAAATGCATGATGTTCCGCATATTGTTGATTCTGATGACGGCGCTGCTGACGGTTATCCGTGCCGGCGCCTTGGAAGTCCGCCTCAACGAGGACCGTCTGCGCCTCAAAGCCGACCACGCGCCGCTGCGCACGGTCCTGCACGAGTTCGCCCGCGCCGGAGTAGATGTGCGGCTCGATCCGCGCGTCAACTCGTTGGTCACCGCCGACATGGCTGATGCAGACATGCAGGACGCGCTCGATGCGATCCTCCAACCGTTCGGATACGTCCTGATCTGGGATGTGATTGACGGCCCGGTCGGCCCGCTGCCCAAGCTGGCCCAGATCCAGGTCTTCAAACCTGGCGACAAGAAGATGCTCGAGCGTCTGCCGAACATCAGCGACAACCTGGAAGTTACGCGCGGACCCAACCCGGCCGGGCCGGAGTTCGTCGCCGACGAAATCTTGTTGGGGGTGAAGAAAGGCACGACGCCGGCCGAGTTCCGGCGGCTGGTCAGCCAGATCGGCGGCACGGTGGTCGCCAGCATCCCCAGCCTCGGCATTTACCAGATCCGGCTCGCGCGCGGCGCAAACGTGCTGGCGCTGGTCGAGCAACTCCGCAACAACCCGCTGGTTGCCGTTGCCGAACCGAATTACGTTGCGCGCACCCCTGTGCCGGCCGGCGCCGGCGACGCGGCCGGGGCGGCGACCGTCTCCGTGCCCGGCGCCCCGGAAGGCGCGGCAGCGGTGGCGGTACTGGATTCCGGCCTGCTGGCGTCGGCCGGGCTGGACGCGTTGCTGGCCGGAGGTTACGACTCGCTTAACCCCGAGCGGCCGCTGAATGACACGCAGGGGCACGGCACGCAGATGGCGTTGGTCGCCGCCGGCGCGGTCCAGCCGCTGGGAACCGGGTACGCCGCCAGCAACGGCGTGCCGATCATCGCCGTGCGCGCCTTCGATGACAACGGCGCGGCCTCTTACTTCAGCCTGATGCGCGGGCTGGACTACGCCCTTCAGAACGGCGCGCGGGTGGTCAATCTGAGCTGGGGTACGGAAACCGACAGCGCCTCGCTCAAGGCGGCGGTGGCCTACGCGCAGGCGAAGGGTCTGATCATCGTCGCCGCGGCCGGCAACAAGCCGACCGGCAAGCCCTACTACCCGGCCGCCTACACCGGCGTCATCGGTGTCAGCGCCGTGGATACGTCCGGCGAACTCTGGGATCAATCCAACTCGGGCTCATTCATCAGCGTCGCGGCGCCGGGCGTCGCCAACTTCCCGATCGGCTACAAGGGGCCGCCTGGCGCCTACGCGGGCACCTCCATTGCCAGCGCCTACGTCTCGCATGCGCTAGCCCAGTACCTCACCCAGCACCCCGGCGCCACGCGCGAGCAAGCCCTGGAGGCGCTCAAAGGCGCCGTCACCGACACCGGCGCCGCCGGCCGCGACGCGCAGTACGGCTACGGCACGCTCGACGCGGCGGCGATATCCCGCTTGTTGCAGTAGTTGGTGATCCCGTTCGATCCCAAAAGCTGCGCCCTTGCCCAACCCATAGCGGCCGACCGGGGACGCGCTCCGTTTAATCCGCGATCAGGCAAAGAAGGCCGGCAAATAGCTCCCTACGCCGTCGGGCCGGTATCCATGTAAAGGCGCATGAAGCGGGCGGTGTCCCAAACATAGCGTTCCAGGGCAGTCTGCCGCCCTTGCGCGCCGAGGCGCCGCCGCAGGGCGGGGTCGCCGGCAAGGCGGGCCATGTGGCCGGCCAGGTCCGGCACGTCGCGGTAGATAAATCCGCCGCCGCGATCCAGCTTCTCCTGAAACACCATGCGGTCGCTGGCGATCACCGGCAGTTCGGTCAGCATGCCCTGCACGATAGCCTGCGAGAACGTTTCCCGCATGACCTCTTCGTCGCGCGAGGGGCAGAGCATCACGTCCATCGCGCGCAGCCAGTCCGGGATGCGCTCCGGCGGCATCCATTCGTACGGCACAATGTTCGGCTCCGGAAAATGTGGCGGGTTGGTGAACGAGGCCAGATGCAGGACGCAACGCTCGCGCACCGCCGCCGGCAAACGACGAAAGGCTTCAACCGCCGTGTCCGCGCCCTTCCAGGCGTTGTCGAGCATACCCATCACGCAGAAATTGACCGGCCCGCCGACCGGCTTTTCCGGCCCGGCGTGGAACTGATCCGCCCCGAATATCCCGTAATCAACGTGCACGCCCGGATAGCCGGCCGCTCGAAACGGTTCGGCGATCTTTTCGTTCACGGCCACGACGTGGCCCGGCACGGCGCCGAACATCTTCACGAACCGCGGCGTGGCTTCACGGTGCGCAATCAGCACGCATGACCGGAAAACGCCGGCGCGTCGGAGAAAAAACACCAACGGCAGGAGACCGTTGCCGACGTTGCCCAGCAGGAGCACATCATGTCGGCGGCCCAGCAGGCGCGCGCCGGACAGCAGGCCGGCGAACCAGTTCACGCCGCCGCCCGCCACGTAAACCATGTCCGGCCGGTGCGGCTTCAGCGCGTGCTCAATCGCGCCTCGCCACGAACGATCGGCCGCAATCGTCACCGGCCGGCCGAGCCGCAGAAAATCGCGCAACAGGTTCAGGTTGAACAGTTCTACGCCGCGCAGGACCGGCGGCTGGGTTTTGAGAAAGACCTTGTCGAGAAAGAGGATTGGAGGGAAGGCGGCCGTCATTGCACTCCTACTCCTACTCCTACTCATACTCGTACTCGTACTCATACTCGTACTCGTACTCATACTCGTACTCGACCAGCATCGATCGAGTAGGAGTACGAGTACGATCCGCGAGTACGAGAAATTCTTTCATGCATGGCAATGCATCACCCCTTCACGGCGCCCTCGGTTAATCCCTTGATGAAGAGCTTCATTGAGAAAATAAACAGGATGATAATCGGGATACTGGCGATCGCATAACCGGCCATCAGCGGGCCCCAGAGCTTGATGTATTCGCCCGCCATGTAGAGCAACTGGACCATCACCGGCAGACGCGCGTGCTCGCGAATAACAATCAGCGGCAAGACGAAATCATTCCACGCGCCGATGAAACTCATCACGCCGACCGTCCCCAGAATCGGGCCGGACAACGGCAGGACAATGTTCTTCATCTGCTGGAAATGGTTGGCGCCATCAATCTCGGCCGCCTCGAACAAGTCCTGCGGCGTGTCCTGGATGAAATTGCGCAGCACGAAAATGCCGAAAATCTGCCCGCCGGAGGCGCCGACGATGATCAGCGCCGAGAGCGTGTTGAGCAGGCTCAAGTCGCGCAGCAAAATGAACAGCGGGACGAGGTTGGCGATTGCCGGCATCATCATCAGCACCAACAGCGCGTTCCAGAGGAACCCCGAGGCCGGCATCCGCAGGCGCGCGAAGAAGTAGGCGCCGCACAGCGCCAGCCCGAGTGTCGCCAAAGTCGAGCTGGTTGAAATGAAGAGGCTATTGGCGACTGTCGGCGTCACCAGGTCCCATGCCGTGCGCCAGTTCTCCCAGTGCAGCGGCCGAGTCAGCGCCGCCGGAGCAAGGTAGAACTGCTCATTGTCCTTCACGCTGACAATAATCATCAGGTACAGCGGCAGGAATGCGAACGCCAACACCAGCCAAATCCACAGGTGCTTGCACAGACGCAGTCCCAGCGAGGCCGCCTGGTCGCAGAACCGGTGGAAGGGGTTGTTTTGCCGTGCAAAAGCCCGCGCCACATAGCGATCTCCTGCGCTCGGGCCCGCAGTCGGCGCGGCCGCGCGCAACCCAGCGGCCTGGCGCGCCCACCAGGCGGCCAACACGCCCCACGGCAGGCCCAGCAGTAGCAAGACCACCCCCAAACCCAGCCAATTGGCGGTCTTGGATGCGGCGCTGTAGCCCAGCAGGCCGGCGCCGGCGGCCAGCAGGAGGCCCTTGATCGTGAACCGACGGGTTTTTGTCATGGACTCCGTCTCCATGACCATGGTGCTGATCTTTTGCAGCAGCATGACGACAATCGTCAGGATAATACCGACCGCGCAAGCGTAGCCCATCTGCTGGTCGAGGAAGGCCTTGCGGATCATGAACAGCGCAGGAACGGTTGCCTTGCCGCCCGGCCCCCCGAAGATGCCGGCCAGCGCGAGGATCATGCCGGCGTCCTTGACCGTGTCGATGATAACGAAAACCAGCAACAAATAGATTGAACCCATGATCAGCGGCAGCTCGATCCGCGTGAACTTGGACCACCAGTTTACGCCGTCAATTTCAGCCGCCTCGTAAATATCCTTGGGAATGTTCTGCAGCTTGGCCAGGTGGGTCAGCACCGCAAACGAGCCAACCCACGGGAAGCCCCAGACAATGCAGGCGGTGATGATCAGGCGCGGATCGCCGAGCCACGCGGGCATGATCCCCGGCTGAAAAACTCCGTCCCACCCGAAAACCCGGTCGAGCCGGCAGAGCACGTCGAAAAGGCCCGACGAGATGAGGAACTTGTTGAGGTAGCCGGAGGTAGCCTCGAAGAAGAACGAGCGCCAGATCAGAACAACGATCAGGCCGGGAATAACCATCGGCACGACGAACAAGGCGCGGTAGAGGAACTGCATTTTATCGCTCTTGCAGCGGTGGATGGCGACGGCCACCAACAGCGCCGGGATCATTTTGACCACGTTCCACGCGCCCAGGATGAACGCCAGCTTGAACGAGTTCCAGAACTCCGTGTTCTTCAGCAGGTCAATATAGTTGGCCAGGCCGACAAACTCGGAGATGTCCGCGCCGTTCCAGCGGTAGAAGCTGTGAAAGATGCCGCTGGAGGCCGGGTAATACTGGAACAGCGCGATCAGGATCACCGTCGGAAGGATAAACAAATAGATTTCCCAGTGGTGCCTGACCTGGTCCAGCCTGACGGGTTTGGGTGTCATGACATCCTCGTACTCGTACTCCTACTCGTACTCGATCCTTCCTCCCTCCGATGAGCCATAGGTTCCCGCATCCTCGCGAATCCGGCTGCTCACGGCGGAAATCAATTCCACCAACATCGAGACAATTCTGGCCAGGCTGGTTTTACCGGCTTCGACCTGGTTTTCGGGAACCAGCCGGCGAGCCACCAGAACATCCAAGCAAGCGGCGCACTCAACGGTTGAGCCATAGGCGATTTCCAGGAAACGCACACGGTCGCGGGACGAAAACTTGCCGTTGCCCTCGGCAATATTAAGCGCAATGCTGGTGGCGGAACGGTCCAGTTGGTCTCGGACGGCAAAACGGGCGGGAACCGCTTCAAGCAGGTCAGGCAGCCAGGCATTGAATTGGATCGTCTGTTGGTACACATCCAGTTTCTCATGGTCGAAATATGGTTTCATTTTTTTCTCTTTCGAGTAGGAGTACGAGTAGGATGGGCGAGTACGAGATTCTATTTCCCTAACACCCGCTTCCTTATTTTCTCCAGCACCGCCGGCCCGTACTCGTACGGCCCGACCGCCTGTAGATCCGGCCCCTCCTCGATCAACTTCAACTGGCGACTGTGCGCCAGTTCCGACCACACCTGGCGCTGGGTGGTCAGCGCGCGATATTTGACCCAGGCCGATTCCGACTCCTCGCCCGCCACCGCCAGTGCGCGCGCGCGGATCGCCGACAAGAACTGCTCGTTGCGCTGCATGCCGCGGCGCCAGTCGCGTTGTTGCTCCATGAAATCCACCTTGCCGCGCTCCTTGTAAAATGGCTCGAACTCCCGGACCATATCGTCGTAGGAAATCTGGTTGACCTGATACAGCGAGTAGAGCTGCATCCATTTTGTCCAGGTCTCGCCGCCCAGCCAGAGGTTCAGCGCCCCATAAACGCCCTCCAGATGCGGATCGAAGGCTTTCAAGAGCGGATCCATCTCAGTGCCGACGATGCAGGGAATCCAGCCGATGATCCGGTTCAGCTCCTCGTTTTCCGGTTGCGACGCCATGAACAGCATGAAGTCCAGCGCGATGTCCGGGTGCGCGCTCGTGCGGGTGATGCCGAACCGGAAGCCGCTGCCGGGCGACTCATACACCGGGCCTTCGACCACTGAGCCGAACTCCGGGTCCGCCTTCGTCGGCAGCGGAAAATCCATGACCCCGACCTCGAACCGGCCCTCGGCCTGCTTCTGCAGGCTGCGCGCGTCCCAGGTGCCGGTGGTCATAAAGACCGCCTTCTGCTGGGCGAAAAGGAAGACGGCCTCATCGCGCGTCAGCCCGGTGTAGCCGGTTTGGAAGAAGTCGGTCACCGCGCGCAGCATCATGAATTTGGCCCGAATCGGCGGAAACTGGAAATTGACCCGGCCGGTGCGGAACGCGACGAACAGCTCGTCGTTGCCGACAAATGCGTCGCGGTTGAAGTCCGCCTTGCGCACCGTGCCGTAGGTCATCGGGTCGAACATCATGCCGTCCCACATGCCGAAATGGTATCCCGAGCCGGCGATCGCGACGTAGGGCTTGCCGAACTCGTTGGTTTGGGACGCGATTTGCCGGCAGACCTCCAAGAACTTGCGGTACTCCGTCGGCGCCGTGTCGAGGCCGGTCAGCTTTTTCAGCAGATCCTTGTTGTAGAAGATGCGCACCCCGAACTGCGAGAGCGGCACGCTCATGTATTCCTGCAGCTCGGTGACGAAGGCCGTCTTCATCCCGTCCTTGTAGGTCTGCCGGAGTGGCGTGCTGGCGATTGTCGTCCCCGCATTGTAAGGATTGATCCGATTAACATCGCGCGAGAGCGGGAGAAAATAGCGGTTGTAGTAAGACAGCCAGATATTGTCGGGCAGGCTGCCGCCGACCTGCAACAGGTCCGGCGCCGTGCCGCCCATGAGCTGGGTGCTGACCCACTGGCCGTAGGTACCTTCAGGAATCGCGTCCTGGATAATGTAAACATTCGGATGCCGTTCCCGGTATTTTTCAGCCATGACATTCAGCGCGTCACGGACGCTGGTCTCGAGCTGCCAATGGCCGATCCGCAGGATCGTCGCGCCCGGCGGCGTCTGCTCCCGGCGGTAGACCACGATCATGAACGCTGACCAGAGGAACACGCCGATAACCACGATCAGCGCGTAGTAGGCCTTGATGAATTGGAGCAACTTCGACATCAAACCAGCGCCTCATCCAGAAAAGATTCGGAGTTGACCGCGGATTTCGCGGATGGCGCGGATGAAATATATGTGCGAACGACCCGGTTCCATTGCCGGCGGGCAAACTTGAAGTTGACAAGCATGGCCAACTGCAGGCCGGTAATGGCCAAGTATCCCGTCATTTGAGCCGTATGGTTTTCATTGAAGGTGGTCACGACCTTGGGATCCACAATCACCTGGTCGTCAACGATCATGTCTGGAATCAAGACCCCGATCTTTTGTTCGCGGAAATACACGGGAAACTTTTTTTGCTGAGCGACTTTCTGCCCCTGCCGCCCCAGCTCAATTACCAACGCATTCTCATAAAGTTTTTCATCCAATCCCGGCTTGAGTTCGTTCAAAACGTACATGACCGCACCCATAATGCTATGGCTCATTCCCTCATGTATTAACTGTCCCATCTACCCCGATCCTTTCCTTGCCTTCCCATCCGCGCCATCCGCGTAATCCGCGGTTAAAAAAATCATCATCCCCCGGCCTTTATCTTCGCTTCCAGCTCGTCCATCCGCTTCAGCGCCTGCCGCGCGCCATAAATCCGGATGTCGCGCGGATACTCCGCGATCAGCTTGTTGTAGAACTTGCGCGCGGTCTCAAAATCGCCGACCTCGAACTCCGCGATCGTCGCAATGTTCCAATACTGCCAGGCAAATTCGGTGAAGGGGTTGGAGGGATCCACCTCGGTTGTGTCGAACGATTTCAGCTCGCATTCCAGGCGCTGCTCCGGCATGCCCAGCGTCTGGTAGCCGACCGCCAGCAGGGACCAGGCCGGACCGATGAACCGGTTGGACGGATTCTGGACGGCGGCCAACAGGTTGGAGATCGCCTGCCGCGTGTCGGCCTCTTGCAGCGTCTGAATCAGAATCGAGTTGTAGTAGATGAAGGCCTCTTCCGCCGCCAGATGGCCGGGAAACCGCGTCATAACATCCTGATAGGCTTTCTTCACGGCGGGGTAGTCCGGCTCCGCGCCCACCGGCACCAGGTGCTGCATCCGGGCCAACCCCAAGAGCGACCAGGCCGCTAGGTCATGCCGGGGGTATTGATCCAGGATCTCGGCGTAAAGCTTACGCGCCCGCTCCGGGTCTTCGCCGGGCCGGCGCAAATTAACCGTGGTCGCCAAGCCGTAGAGCGCCTGGGCCCGGGCTTCGGACCCGGCCGGCGCGGCGGCCAGCGCGGCCTCGAAATCGGCCTCCGCGCGGTCGTACTCGCTCAGGGTGTAGTTGTTCCAGCCCGCCTTGATCAGCGTGGCCGGGTCGGCCGCCGTTTTTCTGGCGGAGCAGGCGCACAACATCAGCGCGACGCCCGCGAGGCCCGCCAACCAGCACGTTTTTTTTATTTTCAGGCTGAAACCCATGGCCGCTTCCGCGCGCGCAATCTGCCAGAATGCCGGCGTGTTTAGCCAGACTTTTTTGGGGCGGATCAAAGCGCCGCATGGCAGGCGCTTCCCCGTAGCCGCGCGCGCAAGGGCAGAACCGCCGCCGACAACCCCATTATGGCAGGACCTGCCCCGGACGTACCGATTGATTTTAATTTTTTACCGCCGATTTCGCGGATGGTTTATCTGCGCCATCCGCGATATCCGCGGTCAAACCGTCGCATGCATGGCGACGAGATCCACCCGCCGGTGGCCGGCTGTTCGGGACGACAAAACCGGGAAGCGGTTACGCCAAGCCCACGCTTACACCCGCGCCAGTTCCCTGGACGGCCGTTGTATGCCGGCCGCTTCGGGCAAACCGTCCAGCAAACCCTGCGCACTCAAGTGGTAATCAAGCGCGGGCCAATGAATGCCCAGCCCGCGAAAACTGCGCCCCGCTCGCGCCCTTTTTCACTTTTTTTGAAAAAGGGCTTGCGCCCATTGTTGATACCGGT
>CAZMXS010000015.1:0-71327 GCA_964570325.1 uncultured Verrucomicrobiota bacterium
TCATCGGACGCTGGGAAAAGAATGCGGAACCGGGTGCCCCGCCCGGGTTCGCTGTGGACGATAATCGCCCCTTTGTGGCCGCGGACGATGCCGAGCACAGCCGCCAGGCCGAGCCCGCGGCCGACGAACTTGGTTGTGAAGAAGGGATCAAAAATGCGCGCGCGCGTCTTTTCGTCCATGCCGCAACCGTCGTCGGACACCTCCAAGCAGACATAGACGCCGGCCGGCAGGTTGTCGTGAATGTCGGCTTCGGCGAAGTAGGCGGCATCCGCTTGCACTCGTGAGGTGCGCAGAACGATCCGGCCCCGGCGGTCGCCGATCGCTTCGGAGGCGTTGGTGATCAGGTTCATGACCACCTGCCGAAGCTGTGCGCTATCGGCCTCGATCGGCGGCAGATTTGGGGCAAATTCATATTGCAAGGTGACTTTCTTCGACACCGATACGGTGAGCAGGTTGCCCATTTCCTCAATAACGCGGTTGAGGTCGTGCCGCTGGACCAGAAAACGGCCGCGGCCGGAATAGGCGAGCATCTGGTTGCTGAGTTCGGAGGCGCGCAGGCTGGCCTTCTTGATGTCCTCCAGGCGCTGGCGCAACGGCGCGCCGACGGGCAGTTCCAACAGGGCCAGGTCGGCGTTGCCGAGGATGCTCACCAGCAGGTTGTTGAAATCGTGCGCGATGCCGCCGGCCAGGATGCCTAGACTTTCCAGTTTCTGGGAGCGCTGGATCTTCTCCTCCAGCCGCCGCCGCTCTTCTTCGGCGCGCTTGCGGTCGGTCAGGTCAATCCCGACGGCAAAAAAATAGTCCAGTTCGCCGTTTTCCTTGAGGATCGGCCGGCTGCGCCACTCGACGACGCGCTCGCGGCCGTCACGGGTGATGATGGCGCTTTCAGCGGTGGTCGGCTCCTTCAACTCGGTCACCTGGCGCACGACTTGGGCAAAGGATTCACGGTCCGTCGACGGGACGAAGGAACGGATGAAATCCTGGCCGATCACTTCGTCAATCGTGCGGCCCAGGGCCGTTAGCATCGCCCCGTTCATCAACAGCACCTTGCCGTCCGGACTGATGGCGACGAAGTAGGCGGGGGAGGCCTGCAGTAAAGTGTACGCGAACTCCCCCTCCTCGCGGCGTTCCTTCTCGGCGCGAACGCGCTCGGTGACGTCAATCATGACCGACTGCACGGCCGGCCGATTGTCGAAGGTGATGCCGGTGGCGTAGCTTTCAACATCAATAAACTGCCCGTCCAGCCGCCGGACGCGCATTGCTAGCGGTCCGACCGGCGGACCACCCCGCAGCAAATCTTCCGACAAGTCCAGAACGCGCCCCTGGTCGTCTGGCACCAGGAAATCCGCGGTGAGTCGGCCAATGATCTCTTGCGGGCCGGTGGCGCCGAGCATACGCGCCCCGGCTTCGTTAATGAACGCGATTTGATGATCCACATGCACCGCAACACATACGGGCATGACATTGATCAACTTACGGTAGCGTTCTTCGCTTTCGCGCAGGCGGCTTTCGACCTGTGCCTTGCCAGAGGGGGCCCGGCCCTTTTTAGGCAATGCTGTGCCTGGCGCGGATGATTCGTTTTCTGGCGATGCGCTCATGGATAGGAACAACCTTTATCGTTGAATGGACAAAAAAAAGTTGTGCTTGTCAATATCGGGAAGGGGGGGGCAAACGCGTCTTGGTGCGGGAAATAACGCCGAGGAAGTTTTACCCGCCGCGCACTGCTGCCGGAGTCAGCCAGAATGAGGAACTTACTGGGAACAACCTGCTTTTTAGACGCGAATTAGTGAAAAGAAGGGAGAAGCTGGAGTATGTCCAGCCGGCCAACGGCGGGAGGGTTGGCTTTGCTTTGACACCTCCCTTGACTTGCGCGGTTTTTTAGGCGCATATTCGCGCGTTTCAATTTAACCCCAAAAAGAGGACGCAGACATGATTCGGGCAAAAATCGTTGGCTCAGGTGGGTACGGCGGTGTGGGTATTACAGAACTGTTGCTGCGGCATCCGCAGGCGGAAATCGCTTGCCTGGTGGATACGATGGATGTTGGCACGCCGATGAGCGTGCTGTATCCGCACCTGGCGGGATTCTGCGATAGGCCGATCATTGCCCCGGACGACCCCCGCGCACAGGAGCCTGCGGACGTGGTTTTCTTCTCGACCCCGGACGGAGTGGGGATGCAATTCGCGCGGGCGGAATTGCAGAAAGGCGCCCGGGTGATTGATTACAGTGGCGATTTCCGCTTCAACAACACGCAGGATTATGCCGAGTATGCCCGGCGCATTGGCCGCGATCCGGCGCACAAATCGCCTGATCTATTGCCGTCCTCGGTATACGGACTGCCGGAACTGCGCCGCCAGGATTACACCCGGAACACCCGGCTGGTCGGCAATCCGGGCTGTTTTGCGGTCAGTTGCCTGCTGGGCCTTTCGCCGGCGCTCAAATTCCGACTGGTCGCGCTCGACAGTTTGATCTGTGACTGCAAAACGGCCGTTTCGGGCGCGGGAAAAAAACCGAGTCCGACCTTCCATTATCCCGCGCGCTATGACCAGATGAACGCCTACAAGTTGGCCGGCCATCAGCATGTGATGGAGGTCGAACGTGAACTTGGGCGCATCGCCGAAACACCGGTGATGGTGACCTTTACTGCGCAGGTCGTCCCCGCTTGCCGCGGGATCATGTCCTGCCTTTACGGCACATTGGTTGACGGTATCAGTTCCGCGCAGGTGGCCGAGGCCTACCGTGAGTTTCACCAGGGGAATGCTTTTGTCCGCATCTACGACCGGTCGGCCGCGATCGGCACCGTCCATGTGCGCGGCACCAATTATTGCAACCTGATTGTGGATGTGGACGAGCGCACCCGGCGGCTGCGCGTCGTTTCTCATATTGACAACCTGATGAAAGGTCAGGCCGGCAACGCCCTCCAAAACATGAATATCCTGTTCGGGCTGCCGGAGACGACTGGCCTCGACCGCGCGGGTCAGTATCCATAGCGAATCGTGAACGGTGAATGGTGCAGGGTGAAACCTGAAGCCCGAAACCTGAAGGCGGGGCGGGTGTGACGGTTGAGCGGTCCAAGCGATTCCATCTGGCCGGTGTGGCCGGGGTTGGGATGAGCGCGCTGGCGCAAGCGCTGCAAGCAGCCGGTTATGCGGTTAGTGGATCCGATCGGTTTATGGACCAAGGGCGCGGTCTGCCGGTGCTTGATCAGTTGCGGGGTGGGGGAATTTCGCTGACCCCGCAAGATGGTTCCGCGATCACGGCAGAATTGGATGGTCTGGTGGTCAGCACGGCGATCGAAGAAACCAATCCAGAGGTTTGCCATGCGCGTGAACTGGGGGTTCCGATCATTCACCGGGCGGAGATGCTGGCGCGTCTGGGCGTGGGAAAACGCTGCGTCGCGGTGACCGGCACCGCCGGAAAGACCACGGTGACCGGCATGATCGGCTGGTTTATGGAGCAGGCGGGTCTGGATCCTACCGTGGTCAATGGCGGCGCGGTGGTCAATTGGCAAGGGCTGGAGCGGGTGGGTAATTTCCGCGCCGGCCGCTCGGCATGGTGGGTGATCGAGGCGGATGAGAGCGACCGCTCGTTGCTGCAGTTTGCGCCGGATTGGGCCGTCATCACCAACATTTCCAAGGACCATTTTGAACTGGCCGAGGTCCAGGACTTGTTCCGCCGTTTTGCCGCCCAGGTTAAGACCGGGATCGTTTGCGGCCCGGGCGTGCGCGATTGTATTGCTCCGGCGGTTACCGGACGCGCGACCACGCGCTTGATCGAAAGCGCGGGTGATCTCTTGCCGGCGGGGCTCTTCACGCGGTTTGAGTATCACGGGGCGGTATTCGATGTGCCGCTGGCGGGTGCGCATAACGCCGTCAATGCGCTTGCGGCGGTAATGCTGGGCGAGGCCATCGGCATTGGTTTGGAATCTATGCGGGTCGCCTTGTCGGCATTCCGTGGGATTCAACGGCGCCTGGAACATGTCGGCTTCTGCTGCGGCGCTGCGGTGATAGACGATTATGCGCATAATCCGGCCAAAATCGCGGCGGCTTGGGCCGCTATCCGGCCGGGCGCGAGCCGGGTGCTTGGGGTTTGGCGTCCGCATGGTTTTGGGCCGTTGAAAGCCATGCAGACGGAGTTGGCGGATGCGTTTTCCCGATCAGTCAGGGCGGATGATCGAGTTTATATTTTGCCGGTTTTCTACGCCGGAGGTACGGCGGATGCGTCCTTTAACGCGGAGGATTTTGTAAGCCTGCTGGTCGCGCGTGGAATTCCGGCTGGTTATGCTCCTTCGTATGATTGGCTGCGCGAGCGTATGACGAGGGAAGCCGGTCCGGATGCGGCCATTCTGATCATGGGCGCGCGGGATCCGGATTTGCCGCTGTTTGCGCGGTGGTTGGCGGGCGTGGGTGGTGAGGAGCGCCCGGTAGTCAGTAAGCCGTGATCGGTAATTAGCAAGCACAGCGGGGTGGCTGAATTGCATTAATGTCACTCTGGGTGGATATGGGAAGAGATAGTTGGTATCCGGAGGCCCCGTCTGCGGAGGGGATGAAGAATCTGATTTTGGGCAGGGAAAGTTAATCAGAGATTTTTCAGCCGCCAGTTGCAGTCCGGCGGTTTCGGAATGACGGAAGAACGTGTCTCAAGCCAGTGAACCGTGATGGCAGAGAATGGACTTTATCGAAATAGCCCGCTTCAATTCACGTCTGGAAGCGGAGACAATCGGGCATGCTCTGGATCAATATGGCATCCCGTTCATCGTTAAGAGCGAGAACGTGGGGGTCTTTGGGCCGGGGGCCGAAGGACCCAATTTGTGGGGCGCAACCTTGTGGGTGCCTGAAGACAAAGCCAACGAAGTAGCGCAATTACTGAATTGCGTTGTCCGTCCGTTGGAAAACAACCCACCCCCCACGTGATGCCAGCGTTGGGGGCGGCCGAATGAGGGAAGTTTCCCGCCAATTACTGAGATTTGCTTAACAACTGGTCAATTTTCTTGCTGAGCTTGCTTACCTGCATCTGCAATCCGAGGATGATGGCCAGCAGGAACACAAACGTCAACGCGTTGAAGAAAATACCAAATGCGTCAGTTGACACGGCCTACCTCCTTGATTGGTTGCCCCTTACGCTGAATTAACGCTAGCAAACCGGGCGGAAAAGATAAAGCGGTATTTTTTAGTAGGATTTATGGAACTTCGGCTGTTTCTCGTCCGTCTTGGCCCCATGCTCAATTTCGGGTGCCGGCGCGCCGGTGCCGGCCGTTGGTCCGGTTGTTTCTGCTGCGGTTGGTTCCGCCGCCGGAGCGCCGCCGGACTTTTCCGTCTCCACAAAGTTGAGTTGCAGGGTTGAGAGGATGTTGCGCAGGAAGCGCGTTTCCTCCGGAGAAAGGTTGCCCTTGGTTTTGTTTTCCAGCATGGCCAGCATGTCAATTGTGGCGGCGGCGGCTTCCAAGTTGACCTGGGCTTTGCCGGTGGCGCGGTTGACCAGCTTGCCGAGATGGAACATGGCCGATTCGGCCAGCGATTGGATCAGGTTTAGAAATAGTGCAGTGTCGAGTTCGTTAGGATTCAGTTCGTTTTTTTCAGTCATGGTTCTCTGGCTCCTCCCCTGGTTTCGTTCTTTCCTCAGGTAGAACAATCGAGATGGCTTGGCGGTCGGGCCGGAAAATCGAGGCGGCCGCCGCCTGAATATCCTGCGGGGTAAGCGCTTGGACGCGCTCCGGCGCATCGAGGCTGTGCCGGTAGCCCAGTCCATACAGCTCGTCCAACGCGCAGGTTTGGGCGAGTCCGGCGTTATTTTGCCAACTGGCCTGATGGTCGGCCAGAATTTGCGCCCGGGCCCGGCTGAATTCCTGCGTAGTGAGCCCTTGGGCGGTGATCCGGGCCAATTGCTCATCCATCAGTTTTTCGACTTCGCCCGCCGTATTTTCGCGCGCCGCCGCGTATAGCGCGAAAAGACCCGGCTGCAGGCCGGGACGCTGGATGGCCCCAATGGCGTACACCAAGCCGCGCCTTTCGCGCGCTTCCTGTGCCAGCTCCGATGACAGCCCGCTGAGCGAGTTTTCAATCATGCCTAACGCATCCATCCGCGGGTCGCGCAGGTCAACGCCCGGATATCCCGAGAGGATGACTGTTTGTTCGCGCGGTTCGCGTTGCTTGATGCGGGCGGGCAGGCGGGGCTGGGGGAGCGGCCCGGTATATGTGGCCATTTCGCCTTCGGGTAGATTGCTGTAGTATCGCTCCACCAGCGCCAGCGCCTCCTCGGCATTCATATCGCCAAATACAGCGAGGACCAGGTTGCTGCGATTGACATGACGACGGTGGTATGCCAGCAGGTCATCGCGGGTCAGCGCGTTGACGGTGTTCGCGGCGCCCTGCGTTGTCCAGCGGTAGGGATGGTTGGGAAACAGCGTGTTACGCAACGCTTCGTCGGCGATGAAGAAAGGCTGCTCGCGTTGTTGCCGGATGGACGCCAGTTGAATGGCGCGTTGTTTTTCGATTTCGTCCGGTGGGAAGATGGGGTTGAACAGGCAGTCCGCCATAAGTTCGGCGAAGGTTTCCCGATCCTGCGTGAGACATGAAACCTGGAGCCCGAAACTATTGCGGCCGCAGAACGGCGCCAGCGAGCCGCCCAGCCGTTCCGCCAGTTCCGCGATCGCCTCCGCTGAACGGGTGCGGGTGCCGCGGGTCAGCAGGTCGGCCAGCAGTTGCGTAATGCCATTATTGGTCGCGGTTTCGCTCAACAGTCCGCCGCGCAAGGCCGCGCAGATGTAAACGAACGGCAAGCGCCGATCCTCGCGGACGATCAACGGCACACCATTTGATAGCGCGCGCCGCTCGACCTTGAATTCCAAGGCTTCAGCCCGGTTGACTGTTCCGGTGTCCGTCCCGGCCGGTGCGAGGATCACGAGTGTCCGGCTATCAGGCCGCAGGTACTGGGCGGCCACGCGGCGCAGGTCGGCGGCGTTAATTTTCTGGACCGCAGCCAGGTAACGTTCCGAAAAGAGCGGATCACCCGCGTAAAATTCGCCGGATGCATAACTGGACGCCTGCCCATCCATCGCCTGAAGGCTGGACAACTCGGCTACCAGCACGCCCCGCCGGGCTTTCTCGATCTCCGCCTGGGTGAAGTCGTTGGTGGCCCAACCTGCGACCAATTCGTCCAGCGCCGCGAGCAGCTCCGCTTCGCGGTTCGGTTCGAACTGGGCGCTGATGCCGAACAGGCCGGGATCCTTGGGCGTGGATGACCAGGCGTCCACGTTAAAGGCCAGCCGCCGGTTTTCCTTGATCTCCTGCGCGAGCCGCGAACTGCGCCCATCGCCGACGATCGCCGCCAGCACGTCCAACGCCGGCGCGTCCGGATGGTCCAACGCGACCGTGTGCCAGGCGAGATGCAGGCGGGAAATCTCGTATGGCCCGGTCTGGCGATACCGGCGCGGGGCGATCTGCTTGGGCTCGGCCGGCAAGCTGACCGGCGGGCGGGGCCGGCGCTGGAACCCGGCGAAGGCCCGGGCCAGATAATCGCGTACCTCCGCCGCGTCAATATCGCCCACCACCACGGCGATCATGTTGTCCGGCACGTAATTATCGTGAAAATAGGCCAGCAGATTGGTGCGGCTCATTTGGCGAAAGACGTCCTCGTAGCCGATGACCGGATGCCGATAGGGGTGCACGCGATAGGCGGTGGACCAAAGCATCTGGCCGAGCACCCGGTTGGGGTCATCGCGATGCATGGCGAACTCTCGCAGAATCACGTCGCGCTCGCGCTCCCATTCGTCGGCGGGGAAGGTTGCGTTCATCAGCGCGTCGGCCAGCATGTCCACGCCCGTCCGCCAGTTGGTGGCGGGCAGCGTGCAATGAAAAACCGTGCGATCAGTCGCCGTGTAGGCGTTGATGTCGCCGCCGGCGTCGCTGATCCGGCGGGCCAGTTCGCCGGGCCCGAGGTTGGTCGTGCCCTTGAAAATCATGTGCTCGACGAAATGGGAGAGCCCGCCGCCCATGTAGGGGCCCTCGTAGATTGAGCCGCTGCCAACCCAGAGTTGGATGGCCGCCATCGGGGCCGCAGAATCTTCCTTGATCAAAACCACCATGCCGTTGTCGAGGACTGACCGTTGCAGCCGTGCGTTATTGGACTGCAATACGGCCAGGGGATCGGCTGGCGCGGCGTCGGCGCGGACTTTCGGGGCGGCCAGCAGCGCCAGACCGACCGCGAGCGAAACAAGCCAGGGGCAACGCATGATTAATTCCCTTTGGGTGGTGCAGCCGGGCGCCCCGCCGCGGCGCGGCCGGTCGGTCGGAACGGTTGCAGGAACGCCTCAGTGAAATCATAGCCGCCGGCAAAATCCTCGAGTTTGTCCTGGTCGGTCTTGCCGAGGATCCCCTTGTTGACCAGGTTGAAGACGATCACGCCAAAATCCGCGCAGCACCGGACGCCCCACTTGGCCAGCACGGTAATGGCCATGGGTCCATATTCCTGAAGCGCGTACTGGCGGATGCCTTCCAGTAGTTCGGGGCCGGATACGTGCCGGCCCTGGCCTTTTGGCGGCTTTTCCAGCAGCTTGATGGTGAAATCGAGCGCCTCGCGAACGAAATAGTAGGCTTGCTCGTCGTAGCGCCGGTCCTCCTTAAGAATCTGTTCCAGCGCCTGGCTAAAGGTGAGTTTTCTCATATCACTTCCGTCTTAATTATTGGCGATCGGCCGGCGCATGGCGTGTTCAGTGGATGGCGCTCCGGATTTTTTCCGCCAATCCCTTCATCTCGTCGAGATGGTCATACTTCTTGGCCGCCCAATTCCAATGATGGCCGTCCGTTTTGAACCGGGGCACAACATGAAAATGGATATGCGGCACTACCTGGCCCGCCGCCGCGCCATTGGCCTGCAACACGTTAATCCCGTCCGCCCGCAGCCCGTCCAGTTGGGCCCGCGCGATTTTTTGGACGACGGCGATGAGCCGGGCCAGCACATCGGGCGGGGTTTGAGTCAGCGGGTCGTAATGCTTTTTAGGGATGACCAGGGTGTGCCCTTTAACCACCGGCCCGATGTCCATAAAAGCAATCGTGGCATCATCCTCGTAGACGCGGGTGGAAGGTATCTCGCCGGCGACGATCTTGCAGAATATGCAGTCAGCGCTCATGGTGCGGCCTCACGGTTGGGTTTGTTCGATTCCTTCCGGCTGATACGGCGCGGCGGTTTGCGTGCGCATATGAATATAGCGCGAAACCAGTCCAATCATTACGATGGCCATAATGCCCGCCAGCACCCAACGCTCCGACTCGGTGAGGACAAAGCAGTTGGTCAGCGCGCGCCAACCGGATCTCGATATTTGTTTTTCCGGCATGGCGGATAATCTACCGACTTGGCGGCGATCATCCAGTTTTTTTCTACGGCTCGACCGCAATCCAATTGATGGCGGCGTTGGTCGGCGCCGTGCCGGAGCGGACATATTTAAGATGCTTGACGGCGTCATCCACGAAGAAAACCGCCGGCGTGCCCGCCGCGACGGCCCAGCTCTGCGCCGCGGATAAGCCCACCCGGCTGGCTGTGACCGGCGTGTCCCAACTCGCCCCCAGGGTGTTCGCGGCTCGAATATAACGCACTTCGTCCTCCGCCGTGCAGGCATAAGCGATGGCCGGGTAGCCGTATACCGTTCCCATCCGGGCATAGCTGCCGCCGCCGTTGGTGACCACCACCACGCGATCCGAGAAGCGCCAACTGCCGCCGGTGCTGTTGGCGGCGCGGAAAAACTTCAGGCACGCGTCGGAGTAGTCATAGAACGAAACAGCGGGAGAACCACCGGCCATGCGCAGGCTGATGTACTCGGCGTTGACATTGGTGGCGACGGTGGTCGCGAACGACCACCAGTCGTCGCCATAGGTGTCCGTGGCGCGGATGTATTTGACATAATCAGTTGTTGCGGTGTCGTCATAGAAAGCAATAGCGGGGTTGCCGTTGACGACTTCGAGCGATGAGAAAAGGCCGCTGTTGACATTGGTGAAAACCGTTTCGCGCACCCAGTTGGACCCGTAATCGTCGTCGGCTCGGGCGTAGGCCAGCTTGCCTTTTTGGCAGTAACTTACGGCCGGCCGGTTCTCGACCTGGCAGATGGAGGGATAGACGGCATGGTCCTCCACATTGGTGTCAATGGCGAGCGGGGCGGCCCAGTTGGTTCCGGCTGCGTCCCAGGCCCGAATAAACATGAGGTCGCCGCCGCTGAAATCCCTGGCGTAAACATAGGCAATCACCGGCGCGCCGTTGAACTCCATCAGGGCGTTTTCCGTGCCGGAAGTCCGGTTGGTGATCACCGTGACCGGAGCGTTCCAGGTTAAGCCAAACGCATCGCTGGCGCGCATGAACTTGAGGCTGCCGTCCTCGTCGGATTGGTAGGCGACCGCGGGACAACCGCCGATGGTGGCGGCCGACAGATACCGCCAGCTCCGGTTGGTGTCGAGCACGCGTGCCCCGGCCGGAAAGTCAATCTGGGCGGTGAAAGTCGTGGCGGACTTGTTCAGCACATAGGCGGTAATCTGCGTGGCGACCAGCCGGTCCAGTGATTCCACGCCCAGCGTGACCACCGGCGTGGCTTCAAAGGCGGGCGCGAAGCTGACACTGACATTAGTCGAAATCTGCTGGAAATTATAGAGATTGGTCCGGCTCATGCCCACCAGGTTGATTGTGCCGGCCTGATAATCGCGCGCCAACTGAGCATGATCCACCGCGCCCGTGGCGATATGCGCGGCATGGATCGCGCCCACCTCGATTTTAGAGGAGGTGACCGCGCTGTTGGCAAGTTGGAGCGCGGTAACGGAGCCGGCGGCGATATTGTTGGAACGGACCGCCCCGTCCGCCAGCATAAAGGAAAGGATGCCGCCGGTCTTCACGCCGTCTGCCAGCAGGGAATAGGCGACGGCGCCGATGTTTTCGCGAGGGAAAAGCCAGGTTCCATTGATCCGCGCGCTCAAAAAAACCTCCGGGTTGCGCAGCGCGTTCGTCAAATTACCGAGGATTATATTGTCGCCGATCCACGTCGCGTATACCCCATCCACGACCGTGACCTTGCCCGAATCAATGCAAAGGGGCGCGCCAGGTCCGACCGCATTGGTCCAAAGGGCGATTTCCATATCCACCACGGCGTTGACCAGGTTGGTCCCGTTGACCAGCCGCCCCTGGTAGTTGATAAATCCCGGAACTTGCGCGTCAGCCGCAACCATCAGAAAGCCGAAGGACACCCCGGTAACAACCATTTCCCAAAGGCCAGCCAACCTCCTCATGATAACCTCCCATACATTAAGACGGACGAATTGTATATCCTGCGCTCGTCGGTGAATACTCTTTTCCGCCCTCATCCGCGTCAATTCGCGGCATCTTTTCTTATCCGTGCTGCGCTTCCGCTGGCGGCCGGCTCCGACTGCGCACAAGCGCCGGGCGAAATTCAATATGCCCCGGATAGGCGGGGTGAAATTTGTTTACCATTATTGCGACTTGACGCTGGGCGCGATATGGGCGGTGAACCACCACGAGACATGCTCGCATTGTTCCATGCCCAAGACCATGAACTGGCCTTTGAGTTGTTGACTGTGGCGCAGTTCCAAGCCGGCGGGATTCTCCAGCACGGCCAGCGTTTTTGAACAGACAAAGCCGCGCTGCTCACGCGGCAGGGGTTCGTATAACGGATTGCGTGTTTTCATGTTGGTGTTCTCCTGGGTTGCAAATGGCTCACAGCGTTTATCTTGACTCCCATGCTGTCTCTGGCCGAATCGCAGAGTCCTCAAGCTGAAGGCAGGTTTGCTTATTGGTCGCCCGCCAGCTTTTGTCAGCTCACGCGCCGGCCTGAAGCATACAAACGGACAGTTCGCCATTTTATTGTTCGGGTTCCGGCGTGTTGAGCAACCATCTGTAGCCAAGTGAGTTATGAACGGTTGTCAACGCCCGCATCCGTGAAAGTTTGCAGAAAGATGATCTGCGTATATGCCGTGCTTCCTTCACTCGCGGAATATCCGTTTCGGGCGCCGGATTTCAAATTGGCGCGCTCCGATTGGAATGAAGAGCGCGGCTAATTCGGATGATGGGTTGCTAATGATGTGGACGTAATCTTGACACCGGATTCAAGGAGGAAGGCGCGTTGCGCAAACCGCTTGCCTTGGAAGGGAAAAGGCGCATGCTGGCGCGAGAACGAACGAGGTATGCGATGCGCGGCAAACCGTTGATTTTCCTGCTGGGGCTGATCGGTGCGGGGTGGGGTGTACGGCCTGCGCCGGCGGCGGTGTGGTTCGTTGCGACCAACGGCAGCGACACGACGGGAACCGGCGCGATCGGCGCCCCGTTTCATACGATCAACTACGCCCTGGGCCGGGCGGTGTCCGGCGATGTGGTTGAACTGCGCGGCGGCGTCTATCGCGAAAGTGGCGAGGTGCGCTTCCGCAACCCGGGCGTCACGCTGCGGTCTCATCCCGGCGAGTGGGCGTGGATCGCCGCGCCGCTGGATAACGAGGCCGACTTCAGCAGTTGTATCTTGATTGATCCCGATGCCGACCACACCACCCTCGCGCGCCTGGAGATCAGCGGCGGGTATTATTATGGGGTCATGCTGCAAACGAAATGGGATTGGGGCGGGCCAAATCGCGCCGGCGCCTGCTTGGTCATGATCGAGGATTGCGTCATTCATGACACCGGCCGCGATTGCGTCAAGATTACGCCGAACTGTGATGATATTACGATTCGCCGCTGCGAGATATACCGTTCAGGCGTCGGCCCCGCCAATATCGCGGCGGACAATGCGGAGGGGATTGACTGCGTGAACGGCGATCGCGTCTGGGTGCGCGACTGCCTGATTCACGACATCTATTCTTCCGGCGTTTACCTGAAGGGCGGGGCGATGGATGGCGGAGTCGAGCGCACGCGCGTGCACCGCTGCGGGGCCGGCGGGGTGCTGCTCGGATTCGACACCAGCCCGGAGTACTTCGACACGACCACCAACCCGCGGTATTACGAGAACATCCGCGGCACGGTGCGCAATTGCCTGATTACCGACACCGGCTGGGAGGGCATCGGCCTGTATGCAGCGTCAAACCCGGCGGTATTCAACAACACGCTGATCAATGTGTGCGCCAGTAATATCCATGCGGCGCTGTACTTCGGTTTGAGCTTTCAGGACTGGGAACCGCATCCTGGACGGCCGCCATCGGTCAAACCGGTGATCCTGAATAACCTGATCGCCCAGCCGGCGGGTTTCCGCGACGAGATATTTGAAATTCGTTACAGTGCCGACCTTGGCGGGTTAAGCGCGCTGGAAGGTTGGCCGATGATGGACCATAACGGCTATTTCATTGCCGGCGGGGGCGCGCCGCGGTTCACTGACCACCGGCCGGGTTTGGAACTGGAACAGGGCACATTGGCCCAATGGCGCGCGCATGCGGGGGCTGACCTGAACAGTCAGACAACTGATCCGCTGTTTGCCGACGCGGCGGCCATGCATGGGCGATTGCAGGCTGGCAGTCCCTATGTGAACCAGGGCGCCAACGCGGGCTGGATGGCGGGGGCGACGGATCTGGATGGCAATGCTCGCATCTGGCAGAACACGGTCGAAGTCGGCGCCTGCGAATACGGCGTGCCGGATATGTCCCTCCCCGTCTCCTTGTCTGGACAGACTGTTTGCGTTTATCTTTATGACAACACCGCCGCGCAATGGCTGGAGTTTCCGGACGGCGGCGAGCAAACCGCGCCGACGCAGATCGTTGTCTCGAACGTCAAGCCGAACCAGTATTACTGGCTTGGTATCTGGTCTTACGCGGGCGCGAACTGGGCGCATGGCCATTGGTTCGCGCGAATTGACACCCGTCCGAGCGGCCGATTTGTCGGGCATGTGCTGACGATAGCCGGCGCGTCGAGCGTCGGTCTGCCGGCGGACGGCGTGGACATTGCCGCCAGCGCGGGGCATACGATCTGGCCGGTGACGCTGGACTTGGTCGCGTGGGAGTGGAACTACAGCCTGCCACAAGTCTGTTCCAGCGGAACTTATACCTGCCAGGCTGCGTCTTGGAGTCCGTGGATCTGGCTGGTCTTCTATGACCTGACCACCGGACGGTGGTTCTGAAGCGAACGCGGAATGTTCAATGCGGCTAAAGGTTTTTTTGAATCCATGCCGACGGAGCGGGCCATTGTGAAACCGTCCCGTGTTGCCAGCTTTTCCGCAAGCTTACACCGGGGCGCGCAGAATCGCTGGCTCTGCGAGATCTGCCTTGCTGCTTCATCTGCGGCACAATACCATCCACCCCATTACGGCATCATGCCGGAGAAGGGGGATGTATGAGAACCGTTCTGCTCGCGTTGGCCGTGGTCCTGTTTCTCCTTCCGTTCTTTGCTGTCCTTGCCCAAGGGCCGCTGGACCCCCCGGGCGCGCCGGCGCCGATGATGAAGACGCTCGCTCAGATGGAGCCGCGCACGCCGATCACGAACGTGCCCGTCACGATCAGCGCTCCGGGCAGTTACTACCTGACCGATTCCTTCATCGGGGTGGTCGGCTGGGACGGCATCACGATTGACGCCGATGCCGTCACGCTGGACCTCAACGGGTTCAAGCTGACGGGTAAGGCCGGCTCCTTGAGCGGCATCCGGGTCGCCAGCAACCGCTCGGGCATCTCCATCCGGAACGGCAGCGTGGAAGGATGGGGCCAGCACGGGATTGACGCCTCCTCGGCGTTTGCGAGCGAAGTGCTCGACGTGCGGGCGCGGACGAACGAGCTGTTCGGCATATGGGTCGGCAAGGGCTGCCGGGTTGCGCGCTGCACGGCGCATATCAACAACCTGGCCGGGATCGCGGCCAAAGACGGATCCGCCGTGGAAGACTGCGTGGCGCGGTGGAATCCGGTGGGGATCGGCGTTGAGAATGGCTGTCTGATCCGCGGCTGTACCGCGAATGAGAACACGGCCAACGGCATCACGGCGTGGGGCAAGACGCTGATCAGCGAGTGCCAGGTGTTCAAGAACTGGACCAACGGCATAGCCGCCGGGCACGGGAGCATCGTCACGAAGTGCACGGTTTCCGAGAACGGCGGGGACGGCATCCAGGTGGTTAACAACTGCCAGGTGCGGGACAACGACTGCCTGGAAAACGGCCGGGGCGCGGGCGACGGCGCCGGCATCCACGCCACGGGTGACGGCAACCGTATCGAGGGCAACCACTGCGCCGGGGCCGACCGCGGTCTGGATCTCGACGGCGCCGCCAACTACGTGGCCGACAACACTGTCCGCAACAACACGGACAACTACGACTTCACTGCGGGCAATCAGTTAAACCTTCTGCTGGGCGAGGTGCCGGAGTCGCTGGACTGGCCCTGCTCGGTGCGGTTCGCCGGGACGTTGGTCTGTAAGTCCAACGGGGTGTACGGCATTTTCATCAACAGCGATGATGTGACGATTGATTTGGCGGGGCATGCGCTCATTGGGCCGGGGCCTGACAGTTCGAGCGGGATTCACCAGGCGTCCGGCAAGGGTGGTGCGAGGATCCGGAACGGGACGATCATGAACTGGCGCGGCGCCTACCACTCTGGACTGTCGCTCAGCCACGCCGTGGTGGAAGCGGTGGACGTGGTATCGAACTACCACGGGCTGACCATCGGGGGCGGCATGGTAACGCGCTGCACGGCGCGGAAGAACACTTCGGACGGCATCGTGGCGGCCACTGCACTGCTGACCGAGAACGTCGCATCCGACAATGGCAGGTACGGCTTTGTTCTCTCGATCGGCGCATTACTTGAGCGCTGTGTTGCCTCGGGGAATCACGATGGGATTTGGGCGGACTCGGCCCGCGTCTTGAACTGCCAGACCTATGCCAACACGAGCAACGGCATCGTGGGACACGCCTGGTGCCAGCTCGCGGGCAATTACAGCCTGAACCACTGGGGCGGCGCCGGGATCCTGCTGGAGTCGGGCGGCGGCTACAACCAGGTGGACGGCAACATCGCCACGGCCAATGATGACGGCTTGGTATGCGAGTCTGCGGGGAACCAGATCGCCCGCAACGCGGCGATCAACAATACCGGCAACGCCTTTGACATCGTTTCCGGCAACGACGCAGGCCCCGAGGGCAGCGCGGCATCGGCCACCAGCTCTTGGGCGAATCTCAAGCCATAACGGGGAGAGGTGGGCGAGGGAGGGCTTCGCTTTTGTTGGTTTCTTTCCCTCGCGCCCACTCCCTAACACTCCCATACCCCATGCTACCCGCATTCCCAGCTTTGCCGTAAGTTCACGCACGTGAGCTTGCGGAATCGCGCGGCCATGTTGCATTATTTGACGCTTCATCTCGGATCGGCTAACATTTTACTGTGAAAATGCTTCATCGGGCCGGTTCCAGCGGGCAGGGGCCCAAGAAGCATGAAAAGCAATTTATTGTCAGTGATTTCGTTCCAGTCGCTACGGCAACCGGGCTCGCTTTCTTCTACAATCTCGTTATCTATGTCGTAGGAATTTTATTGGCGCGAGCGATGTCGCCGGCCGATTTCGGTGATTTCGGCGCGGCTGTGGGAGTCGCCAACGTGCTGGCCACATTCGCGACAATCGGACTGGAGAAGTGCGCTCTGAAGGATTTGCCTGCCTATCGGTTCGAGAAACGCTTCGGCCACGTCCGCGGATTCTGGCGGTTCAGCGTGGTGGCGGTTGCCGTTGCGAGTTCGATTCTCGCGCTTGTCTCCGTGGCGCTCTATCAGTTTTCAGGTCACGCCGCAGGCGGGGCTGAACGGCATGCCTTTTTCTGGTTTGCCCTCTTTCTGCCGGTCATTGCCATGACGCTCCTCACGATCGAGATCCTGGCCACCAACAGGGGATACCTGCCCCCCACTCTCGTGCAGCGCGCGGTCTTCCCGCTAGTGGCGCTTGTCCTCGTAGCCGTTTTCCTGACGCTGGGGCCCCGGCCGATGAAACCGATTCAAGCGGTGCTTGCCGTGGGTGGCGCATGGGTGGTGAGCCTGGCCGTTGTTGTGCCGCTCACCATGGGCAGCTTCGAGATCCATGTCCGAAAGAGCAAACCGGCCTACGAACCTGACTTCTGGGTGCGCTATTCCCTGGGGTTCGCCCTCAACAGTCTGCTGACGACGATTACGACCAACTGCGGCGTCATCATCCTCGAGATTTTCCACCCAAACGAGAACTGCGTGGGGGTTTACAGCGCGGTGGCCCAGACGGCGAACTTCCTGGTCTTCCTGGCTGCCTCGACGAACCGCCTCTATCTCCCCCGGCTCGCCCGTCTCGTGGCTGAGGGCGATCGAGCCGGTGTCCGCGCCCTTATGCGGGAGCGGGCGCGGCTTCTGGGGCCGCTTATTGTGGTATTCGTTGCGGGCGTGCTTTTCTTCGGCGATTCGATTCTTGGCCTGTTCAATCATGGTGTTCCCCATGGCGACAGCCGGCTGGTCGCCTATCCGGCGAGCCATCCCCGGATGTACGTGGAAGGCTATTGGGCCTTGGTGGTGCTTACGATGGGCAAAGCGGTGACGTCTTTATTCTGGCTCACCCCCACCCATCTGCAGTTTGTCGGCCGGACCAGCCGGGTCATGGCGGCGCTGGGCGCCGCCGCGATTGCGTGTGCGCTCCTCAGCATCGTGTTCGGTATGTTGCCCAATGCGAATGAAGGGGGGCTCCCCGAGCTCGGGACTGCGCTCGGCTTCATGATTCCTGCGCTCGCCGCTTATGGTTATCTGGTTTTAGAGGAGAGAAGCCATCCAATCCGTGAACCCTGAAGTTGTTCTCCGGTTGGCGGATTTGGGAGGGGTGGGGGTAATAGGCGCGGGCCATGAAGCTCTTCCGGCCATTGGCCGCGCAGCGGTCGGCGGACCCGGCGGAGATGGATCGCGGGCAGATGGCGGGCTTGCGAGGCCAACGGGATGGGGGGCGCGGGTTATTCTCGGTTTCCCTGTGCGCGGAGGCCTACCGCACGGCCACCAGCACTTTGAACCATGGGAAGCCGCGGACGGGATGGATGGTCACGCGCCGGAATCCGGCGACGAGGCACAGCTTCTTCCACTGCCGCGCGCTGATGGCGTATTCACCCTGATTCAGGATGTGCTTCAGGCCGTTGTTGTACATGCGTGTCATCCCGGCAACACCGCCGTCCTTCAGCGCGAGCATGACCTCCGACATGACGTACGGCAACATTCGCGCGAGCCGTTTCGGGTCCGTGTGGTCGCCCGTCGAGTCCAGGTCAATCTCGCCGAGGACGAAACGGCCGCCGGGTTTCAGGATCGAGCGAATCTTCTTCACCATCGGAAGTTTGTTCTTCACGTGGTGGAGCGCGACCGTCGCCGCGATCAGGTCAAACGACTTTGCGGGGAACCGCAGATCCGCTGCGTCCTGCCGGACGCAGCGGACGCGCGATGTCAGGCCCAGCGCCGCGATCTTTCGCTTGAACAACTCCAGCATGTCGGCCGAGCTGTCGGCGGCCGTAATCCAGCAATCCGCGCGTTTTAGGAGCTTGAGTGAGAGGAGGCCCGTGCCGCAGCCAAGGTCCATCACGTGTTCGCCGTCCTTCACGCGCGACGCGCGCACCGCCAGGTCGAGCAGGTCCTGATGCCGCCGCAACTGGCCGAGCGTCTTGTCGTACTCGTGCGCCCAGTTGCCGAACCACTTGCGAGTGACGTGGGTTGCCATGCGCCTCCTCCTCGGCCGGATATTGAAGGCCCACGCCGCAACTTTGTCAACCGCAGGCGGGTTCTATTCCACCTGCACCCGATAATACTCGCGGCTGCCGGAAAACGTGTTCGTGAAGCTCATGCTGCCGCCCGAGCCCGGCAAGTCAATCGCGCCGGGAACTTCCGTCCACGTATTGCTCAACGATAGCGTGGACTTGAGCGTGTACACCTTCGCCGTCACCGAAGGCCACGACACGATGACCCGATTCAATTCGCTCTGAACGCCGGTGCCGTGGAGAAGCAGGACACTGTTCGCATCCAATGGATCAGTTCCCGCCCGGATCTCCGCGCCGTCGGAAACGCCGTCGCCATCGGTGTCGCGCCGTTGCGGGTCCGTATGATGCACGAATACTTCTTCTCCGTCGGCCAATCCGTCCCCGTCCGAATCCAGCCGCTCGCCCTCGGGCAAGGCTTCAAAGGCGATGCGGTCCCAGGTGATTACCGTCGCGCCCCCGCTGCCCGTCTCCGCCTGAAGCACGAGTCGGTTCATCCCCGGCGCCGCGGCATAAGGGGGGAGCAACACTACGCCGGGCGAGGAGACATTGACCGCCATCGTGGTCAGCGCAAAGGTCCCGTTCACGTTCCGCAATCCAGCGCTGATGTTCAACCGGCCCTCCGGCGCGTCGCACCACGACGGGTCGAGCGTCACCTTCAGCCCCTGCGTGGACACGCTCGGCCCCGCGGCGAACAGGATATCCTGCCTCGACCACCAGTTCAGGTTTAGCTCCTTGGGCAATTCCGTCGCCGCGAGAGTGCCCGCAAGGAATGAATGGTCATAGCGGTCGCCGTTGCCGAGCAAGTCCGCATCGGTGTTGTTGTTCGCGCCGATGGTGGTTGCGCCGATCCACGCGGGCGGCTCGATGCGGATCTGGTCCCACGTCAACCATGCCGGCCCGTCCGCCGTCGGCACGGTTTCCAGGCGCAACGTGTTCGCCCCAGCGACCAGAAGACTGGGCGGGATGAAGACCGCGTCGCGCGTTGCGCGCCACACGCGCGCGATACCGGCGGTGGTCACCCTGCCGCCATCCGCCACGCTTACGGCGACGTCCATCGCCTTCTCGCCGTCGGTATGCGCGGCGTCCAGCAACACCACCAACCCTTCACTCGCAGCCGCGGAGCTTAGATTCAGGAGAATGTCCTGGCGGGGCCACCATGACGTGTTCAACTCCTTCGGGAAGAGCTTCGCGTCCCAACGGCTCGCGAGAAACGTGTTGCTGAAACCCATTTGTGCGAAGTCAAGGTCTTCGGCGTTGTTGTAGCCGATGACAAACTGGTCGCGCCGCTCTGCCCCGACATCGCTGTCCGTCAGCACGATCATCCGGCCCGCCAACCACTCATCATCGTTGCCGTCCCACGAGACGTGCGTGACGGTGCCATCCGCGGTGCGGTCAATCAGCTTGAAGTCTGCCGGCACCATGTCGCCCGCGCGCGGGATCACGCGCAGGCTGTCCCACCGGATACGCATCTCGGCGGTGTAGCCGCCGGGCCGATTGGTGATCGCCGCGAGCGAGCCGATCGGGCGGTCGTGATCGCCGCCGTGCGGGTCCTGCAGGAACATGTTCGTGTGCACATCAATACGGTTGTGCGAAGTGCGCCCGTTGTTGATGAAACAGAAGACGCCGTCGCTGACATTCCACGCGTCGCCGTACGCCACCTCGGGGTCATCCACATCGAACCCGATGAAGAGCCACACGTCGTCCCACATCAGTTTTACCTGTGCGGTGGTCTGCGTTGCGCCGTACGCGGCGACCGCGTACGTCACAGCGGGCGCATCGGCCCATTCCGGCTCATCGAGGAGGCCGTCCACGGTCGGCCACGCGTCAACGCGCACCGCCGGGATCGTCCGGCTTGAAAGCACGAGCTGGCCGGAGCTGTAGTCGTATTCGTCCGGCTGCCCGCTGCCGGGTCGGTAGATGCGCGCGAGAATCCAATAGCTGCCCGGCGGAACACCGGTTGGATCCCACGTGTAGCTCGCTTCGACGTTGTGCTGCGCGGCGATGTTCGTCGCGATGAGAACGGCCTCGTAGCGGTTCGACGGATTTTCCTCGTTGTAGCAACTCGCGCGTTCGAAGCGGCTGTAAAAGAGATCAATCCGCGCGTCGCCCGCGGGGTTTTGCGCGAGCCATTTGATCTCGAACGGATCGGTAACGATCGCGTTGCCGTACGCGGGCGTGAGGACGGTGATCCGCGGGCGCGGCGGCAGCGGCACTTCCGGCGCGGTGGTGAAATTTGTGTAATCCGAGTAGCTGCCGCCGGAAAGCGCGCGGATGCGGTAGTCGGTGTTGGGAAACAGCGTGTTCAGCTTGAAGCTGTGCGTTGTGACGGGCTCCGGGTCGTAGACGCGGCCGAACATCTTGAACCGGTCGAACGCGAGCGCGGTCTCTTCCGTCCGCAGGCCGCACCGCCCGAGTGTGTAAGCGGGGAAACTGTACTGCACGATCTTGCGCGACAGGTCCACGTCGAGCCGGATCTCGTTGAAGTTGACCACCGCGCGCATCGTGTAGAGCGTGTCGGGGTTGAGCCGCGGCGCCCCGGGCTCGCCAGCCGTCTTGCGGTTGAGCACGTTCGTGACGCCGTCGGCCACTTCGGCGATCAGGTACTCGCCGGCGTCGCCGTTATAGCCCGCATAGCGGTAGTTCGCGTCATTCTCATACGCGAACACGATGAACACGTTCGTGTGCGCGCCGTGCCCCGTGTTGAAGGTTGCCTCGATCACGCCCTTCTTCTGCCCGAGCCGCGCCAGGATGAGTTCATCGCCCGCGCCGGAGTTGGTGAGCGAACCGTTCGCGACGGTCCACGAGCCCGCGACGGGTTCCCACTCCGCGGACGGCGCGTCGAAGAAGTCCGCGAACTGGTTCAGCCGGTCAATGAGCCCCCAAGTGGCTTGCTCGCCGCCCTCGTTGAACTTGTCGAACGCCATGAAGTATGTCCAGCCGTATGCGCTGTGCGGGTGGTTCCTGAGGTAGTTTCGCAACAGGTCAATCGCGCGCGCTTTCGCGCGCTTGTCCCGGACCAGTCCGGTGGTGAAATCGTTAATCTCGCAATAGCCGGTCTGGTCAATGACGACGGGCTTGCCGTTCTCGGCGATGCGGTTTACGGCGAACATCTTTTCCAGATAGTAGTCGTACACATCCTGGTTCATCAGCAGGTAGTCGGCGTCCTCGACGCCGGGGATGTAGCCGTAGCACCGCGTGTAGTAGTCGAGCCGCACGGTGTAGAGGTGCTCGCTGATGCCGTCCACCAGATCAGCGACGCCAAAATGCGGGTCGCGATCCTGGCCGCCGAACCCGAGATTGATGAACACGCGGTGGATCGGGTCTATCGCCTTGATCTTGTCGTAGAACACCTTCGTGTAATCGCGCTGCTGCTCCTCGTCGGGCCAATCGTTGAGCCCAATACCGTCCTGCCGGCGCAGTTCGGGATCGTCGAACGGCATATTGATCATGAGATAAAGGATTGAGCCGGGGTATTTCGTCGCGTAGCCGTTCGGTCCGAAGATCGGGGTCTTCTGGGTATAATAGTTGATGATCCAATCGGCGTTGTGCGGAAGATAGGCGAAATGATTCGTCGGATGGTTGTCGCCGACGGGCGGCAGGCTCTCGTTGTACTTGTTGTAGGCCTCGAGGCGCACCACCACCTTCAGGCCGAGTTCTTCCGCGCGCCGGAAGATATATTCCTCGACGTTGCCGTTCTTCTGCAGTTCGCCCCACCCGAGATTGTAGAGGTTGATCGTGTTGACGTTGTTGGCCTTGAACTGCCGGAGATCGTAGTCCACATCGTTCGTCGTGATTGCCGCCCCGTACGCTTCGGCGGGCGCATAGAGCACGCCTTGCACGAACTCGTCGGGGTCGCGCCACTCGTCGAAGATGCGATACATGCCGCGGCGGTCCACCTCGGAACTCGCGGGTACGTCCGTCGTCCAGCGGACGACGGCCGAGTCGTTGGTGATCTGGTCAACCCACAACGCCGTGACGACCGGCACGGAAACCGTAAACCGGCGCCCCTCGCTCCAGTCGCTTGTGAACCCATTCCAGTCCTCCGCCATGGCGCGGACGTAATAGGTTCCCGGCGAGAGCGACGCGAACAACCATCTCGGATTCGATGTCAGCACGTATTGCGTCCCCGCGCCGAATGCGGGGTCCGCGCTCAACTGAATGTGATACAGGAGGATCGGTGTGCCGGACGTCACCGCCGCAAAGCCCACAAAGATATCGCCATCGAGGTTCGAGATGTCGTTAGTCCGGATAGAAGGCGTGGAGGGCGGGTAGGGCTCTCCCATCGCGATCGTGATGTTACTGTACGCGCCCAGGTTCTCCGGGTCATACGCCACGTTCCACTCGCTCTTGAATCCGTTGCGATCTTCGGCGCGCACGCGATAGTAGTAGGTTCCGTTGCCCTTGAGGAAGAACTGGTAGACCGGATTCGTGTGCAGCATGGTCGTGCCGGGGATGAAATCATTGGTGCTCGGGAAGTGCGGCGCATAGACCTGCACCGGGGCGTTCGTATCGCCCAGCCATTCGGGCGGGAAGTCGTGCGTGTCGAGGAACAGGAAGTTGGTCGGGTTCCGCGTCTCCTGAATCTCGTATACGTTGATTCCTTCGCCCGAGTCCGGGATTGTCATGTGGAGGATGTAGTTCGGCTGCGTCGTGTACACGAGCGGGACGCCGTTGGAGAAGACCGTTTTGACTACGTTGCGTTCGATCGCGCGCATCACGGGCGCGGCGGGCGGATACGGCGCGGCCATTGTGATGGTGACGTTCGTATAGACTTCGGGGTTGCCCGGCTGGTAGGCGGTGTTCCATGGCCCCTCGAATCCGTTCACGTCCACGGCGCGCGCGCGGTAGTAGAACGTGCCCGCCGCGTGCTGAACGATCGTGTGCTGCGGGTGCGGCGGCAGATAGAGCCTCACCGGCGGATTCGGCAGCCCGTGCCAGTCGTCCGGATAGTTATGCTCGTCCACGTAGAGGAAGTTCGTCGGGTCGGCGGTCTCCTGGATCTCATAGAACTTCACGCCCTCGCCCGACACCGACCCGGCGAGTTCGAGCACGAAGTCGCCTTCGTTCGTGTGGGCGACCAGTGTGCCGTTGATCCACACGTCGCGAATATGGTGGCGGAACCAGTTCGTGATGGCCGGCGCCGAGGGCGGTGTCGGCGCGGTCATCGCCTCGGTCTTGGCGAAGGACTCGCTCCAGGCGGTCTGCTCGCTGGTCATCGCCTTGGCGTTGACACGGTAGTAGTACGTCCCGTTGGTCTGCCGCAACAGCTCGTGTGAATGCGTTGAGCCGTCGAAAACCCACCACTGGTTCGTCGTCGAGAAGTCGCTCGCGCGCGACTCGACAAGGATATACTCCATGATGCCGCTCGCGTGGGTCGCGGGCGACCATTGCACCGTGTAGCGCGACTTGACGAGAAGGTCCGCGGCCCAGACCCCGTTGCTCCACATGCTTTCCACATGGTTGACGATGGCGGTGATCGTCGGGGGTAGGAACGGCTCCGGCGGCGGGCCGATCCGGATGCAGTCCCACAGAATCCATTTGTTCGGCGGAGGGGCATCCACGGACAGGAGCCGCACCGTGTTTGTGCCGGCGACCAGGGTTGACGCAGGAATGCCGAGGTCCACCGGCGCGGTGCGGTTCACCCAGGCGGTGCCGACAATATTCCACGGGCCGAGATTGGTGCGGACCGCGACTTCGATGCCAAACGTGTTCTCGCCGCCGAGATCCGCGTCGCAGATGTCGAACGTGATCGTGAGCCCGGCGGTTGCCGCCGTTGAGTCCGCGCGAAAGACGATGTACTGCGTGGTCCACCAACTGTTGTTCAGCTCCTTTGGGAACTCGTTCGTCGGCTCCGTGTCGGCATAAAACCATGCATCGTAGTTCTCCAGATCAAATTGCGTCCATCCCCCGCCGTTTGTCCCGATTTCGATCATCGTGGCCCCCGCCTCGGGCGAGCAGACCGCGAAGAAAACAACCGCCGCAAAGACCGCCGTCAACCTCGACTCCATGCTCATCGAAACACCTCTGAAAAAATACGCGGACACTCGGAACTTCCACTCTGCACCGCGCACGCTACCAACGAACGAAACCGGTTTCAATACAAAATATGTAAAAATTATCAATATTTATGCACAATGTCTGGGTTTCTTGGCAGAATGATGATACTTGTTGCGTTTGTTTCGCTACGGATTTTGTGCTGTAATATCCTGTTGCACAAGAAGTTCAAAATGCGTAACCGATTTCAGATATCAGGTTGAATTGGCGGGCCGGGTTGTGGCAAAATCCTAGTTATGGCGCGTCCCATTCAATTCTCGAAACACGAGCCCAGACGGTCGGCGGGCCGACCCACCCTGCTGGACATCTGCCGGCAGGCGGGAGTTTCCAAGGCGACTGTCTCGCGCGTGTTGAACAACCGCGCCGGCGTCGGCAAGGAGGTGCGCAAGCGTGTGCTCACGGTAATGCGCAAGCTCCATTACGCGCCGCAGGCGGCCGCCCGGAATCTTTCCCGCGCGCGCAGCGACATGATCGGCGTGGTTTTCCAGGATCTTACGGCCGGCTGGATGCTGAACGTGTTCCGCGGGATCATGCACGTTGCCAGTTCGACCCACTATAATGTGATGATGGCGGTTTCAACGACCGAGGGCGATGAGACCGAACTTCCGAATCGGCTGCTGGCCGAAGGCCGTGTGGACGGTCTCGCGTGGCTCGATCCCCGCGTGTCGGACGACGCCGTGATCAAGATGAAGCAACTCGATCTTCCGTTTGTCGTATTGCAGCGCACCCTGAAGGATCCCGACATCAACAGCGTCGCCATCGAGAACACGCAGGGCGCACACCAGGCCATGTCGCACCTGCTCGACCTTGGTTATCGCGACATCCTGCTCGTGACCGGCGGCGAGCAGAATGAAGACTCGCGCCAGCGTTATGCCGGCGCGCTGCAGGCCCTCCGCGAACGCCACTTGGAACTGCGTCCCGGTCGCGTGCTCGTCGGCCACAACGTAGGCCCGCTTGCGGTGCAAGCCTTCCAGGAATACCTTGAAGACGGCAACACCCTCCCGCAAGCCATCTTCGCGTTTAACGACGATATGGCCATTGCCCTGATCCGCTGGCTTCGGCGCCGGGGTCGGCGGGTGCCCGAAGATGTTGCCGTGGTCGGATTCGACGGCATCGAGGAAGCCGAGTATATCGGTCTCACGACAGTGGAAACGCCAATGTACGAGATGGGCGTTCTCGCCGGGCAGATTCTCATTGATCTGATGTCCCACAGCATCAGCGCCAAGCGCGCGCGCCAGGTGTTCCTCCGCGGAAACCTTCGTATTCGCGAAACCTGCGGCGCCAATCTCAAGCGAACGTAACCCGGCATTATGCCGGCGAGGAGCCGACAAAGCGCCCACCGGCTGGAGATAGATCCGGGCCAAAGAACCGGGCGGCACACTTGCCGCTGCGCCAGCATCCGGCCGATCATGTGGAATGTGAAATAGGCGATTGCGCCGCCGGGCCGGCCGGCGCCGAGACGTTCCGCGGGCTATTCCCCCGTCAGCTTGAGCCGGCCGAGATGGATGCGGTCCACATCCGAACGGTAGGACCAATTCAGCTTGGCCGATTGGGTTCGTTCCGGGTTGACCGTGTGCAAGGCGGGGGATAAGCCCAGCACCCGGTCCGGTCGTGGTTCGGTCACGCCCAGGAATTGCCACGGGATGCGAGCTTCGATCACGTAGCGGTCTCCGGCATGCTCCGCCTTCGTCCGGGCGGCGATGTCCGCGCCCTCCGGCACGACTTTCTGGAACCAGGCGTAGAGCTGTGGCCGGCCCGCGGGGCCTGACGGGCTCAAGCCGATCTGGAAGTCCCGCGCGTGTCCCCAGATCAAGCCATTGGTTTCCGGATCAATGAACAGTTCGAGAGCGTCATCCTTGTAGATTTCCGCGGCCGGGCTCTCGCAAACCAGCTTGTCGTCGCGCACCTCGGCGGCGAGATAGAGATACTCGTCATCCCAGATAAAATAAATGGTTCCGCCAAATCGCTCCTTTTGCGGCGGCACGCCGGATTCCGCGTCGTCCGGATAACGGAGCTCGATCCCGTTAGCGCGCGGCCAGTCGGCGAGGTCGCCGTCGAGTGTCGGCGGTTGCGGCGCGCGCGCGGCGATGGCGCTTTTTTCTTTCTGCTCCGCGACAACTACCGCCATCCCCGGCGCGAAGATGGATACGTTTGGTCCGCCCTCCGGCTGGTGCATCTCGGTAATCTTGGCTACGGCGGCCGGCACGCGCGGATCCCGGTGGAACCAGCGGCGCACGATGCCGTCCTCCAAAAAATTGGCCAGGCTCAAAAACAGCATGGATTGGTCAAGCACGAGATAGTTGGATGACACCAGCCCGGTCTTCAGGTTGATGCTGTCGCGGAAGCCAAACGGGTGCGAACGGCCATCCTCGGTCCACGGCGCGCGCGCGCCCATCCGTTCGAGCGTCAACAGGTTGGCGAGCGCCCCCGCCGGGAAATCGGCAATCGCCAGCGCGCTCGCGTGCGGGGTGACCACCTCGTCCTGCAAACCGCCCCAGCCCAGATAGCCGCCCGCCGGGTCGTCGCAGGCGGACCAGCCCCAGGCGGGCAATCCCAGGTAATCGGCGTGCCGCCAGTTTGCGTAGGCCAAATTTGCGGCGGCGCGGCCAATGACTGTGTCCCGGTCGTCCAGATAAATCCCGGGCAGATACGGCATGAACAATCCACCGCCCTGCCAGCCGGGCTTGAATACCGTGGCCTCATGCATCTGGACTTTTTCGCGATACAACTTGTCCCAGGTGCTCACCGGCAGGCCGCCCAGCGCGATCGCAAGGAATGAGGCCGCGCGGCTGTCGGTGGCCAGCGTGTTGACCTGCCAGTCCGGATTGAAGCGCCGCTTGGCCATGTCATAGCCGCCATACATATATTGGGTGTCGGGGTTGTAGATGGCCGGCCAGTCCACGTCATCAATCAGTTTGTCCAAGCGGTCCTGCAGTTCCGGGAAGCCCTGGGCGGCCACCATCAGCCCCATAATCATGTTGCCGCTGTCGAGCACGGAAACCCAGGTGTCATTGGTGGAAGCCGCCAGTGTCTCGACATCGTGCCAGCATTGGATGAAACCTTTCCACGTGTCGAACCGCTCGATGCTGGCTACCACTTTTTCTGCGCGGGCCAGCGCCTCCTCCGGCGCAATCAGGCCCAGCTCGCGCGCGACGACCAAGTCGGTCAGGTACAATCCAATGTTCGAGGCCGAGGTGTGTGGATCGCGGCGGCTGGTGTCGTAGGGCAGGCCGGACGCGGGATGCACGAAATACGCTATGCAATTCCACGTGTCGGCCGCCAGCCGGCGCAGATATTCCAAATCCGCGGGGGCGAGTTGGCCGCCATAGGGCTTGAACCCGGCGAGCGACATGGCTTTTTCAATTTCCGGGCCGCGCATGAACCAGTCCCACACCGTGCCGGCGCGCAGATTCTCGGCCATCAGCAGCGTAATGCCGACATCAATGCCCAGATAGCGATCGGCGGTCCAGCCGGTGTTCGGGTTGAAGGCATCCACGAACCCATAGCGGCCCCAAGCCTTTCCGTAATGCTTTTCATACATCTCGCGCAGAACCGGCACGGTCAGCTCGGGCGCGAACGCGAGCGAGCCGCCGGCGGCGCACGGCACGACGGTGCCGTCAATCGGATATTCCAGCGTGGGCGGCGGGCCGCCCCAGACCATATAGCCGCGCGGGCCGAGCGACGGGTTGAGCCCCCACAGATTCGTGCTGTATCCGGGGAACTTCTCGCGCAGGCTGAGGCAGTAGTCACGGTGCGCGCGTGTCGCCAGCACGCTGTTCTTGAAATAGTCGGCGATCGCGTCGCGCTGGCCGCGAAAGTCCACCCAGGCGTGCGAGAATTGGTGCAGAAACAGCGGTACGCCCTGCACATAGATCATCCCGTTATACGCATAGACCGGACGCTTCCAGGCGTACCAGGTTTCCGGTGGCAGGGGATGCTGGGGCGCGCCCAGCCCGAGCAGGTAGAGCACCATGTGCTCGCTGTAGGATCCCCAGCGGGCCGGATCGAACCCATGCTCCGGGCTCCACGCCATGCACAGCGTGTCGTCGCCGTTGAGCATCCAGGACCAGTCCACCCGCGCGTAGAGTTCGTCCGCCAGCGCCGTGATCTCCGGGTCGCGAAAGTAGTTGCGGCAGGTCAGCGCGCCGGCCAGGAACAACGCGGTGTCAATTGAGGACAGCTCGCTTTGCCATTCGCGCTTGCCGGTCTTGAGGTTGATCATGTGATAAAGAAATCCGCGCTCATTGTCGGCCCGGTCGCGGACGGAGCGCAGGGTCTGGAGCACCCGCGCGCGCGCCGCTTCGCGCGGCACCCAGCCGCGTTCGTCGCCGATGCAGATGGCGGTCAGGCCGAACCCCAGCACGGCTACGCTGCAAGGGATGCCCGCCTCTTTGACCGCCCGGGCCGGCGCGGCGTCGGGAATCAGGCCCGTCTCCGAATCGGCCTCATTCCAGAAATAATCGAACGATTTGCGCGCGACCAGGTCGAGCAATTCCGCGTCGTTCAACGGACGGAGAACCCGCCAGGCGGCCGACTCCCCGGGCGCGGGTCGAAGCGCCGCGCTGAAAGACCATCCGCCGGCCTGGTTGAACAGTTTCAGCAACAACCGGTTCCGGCCGGGGCGGGCGCGCACATGCACCCGATCCGTCCCCGGCACGCACTCGCGCGCCGCGTCTTGCACGAGCACCGGCCGGCCATTCCACCAGGCCGCCAGGCCGTCGTCACTGCCCAGTTCGAGGATGAGCCGCGCATCGTTCTCCGCCTCCAACTCGGTATAGGCAAAGGCGCCAGCCACCTGGCTTGATCCGATGGCGTTTGTGGCATCCAGCCGGACCAGACCATCCGCCGCGTTTACCCAGCGCCAGGTGGCGCCATCGAGTTCGGGTTGGGCCGCCGGGGCCAACGCGCCTTCGTCTTCCACGACTTTCTCATTGATCTCGTTGATCGCAAACGGGCCGATGACCTGCCAGGCGGAAACGGGTTCGGCGGCCGGCTCTGCGGCGTGGCCCGTCCATGGATACAAACCCGCGCAGGCAACAAACAACGCAAACAACAAAAAGCGTGGCATGATGAATCTCCAAGAAGATGCGTTTTTGAATCGCGAATCGAGGGTCCGGCTTCAGCCCTGTTCAAGTTTCAGATATCACGTTTCAGATTTCATGCCTCAGGGCCCCGCATTCACCCGGCTGCCCTTGCCTTAATGCACGGTCGTGGATTTGAGGGCATTGACGGACAGGCCGGGCATGGTGCTGGCGCGGCGGACCAGTTCGATCGGCAGGATCTCGGTTTCCGGCGGCTGTGCGCCCTCGACCAATTGCAACGCCATGCGGACCGCGGCCCGGCCCATCTCGCGCAAGGGCACGCGGATCGTGCTCAGGCCGACATAGTGGGCCAGATCAATGTCGTCGAAGCCGATTACCGCCACGTCATCAGGCACGCTCTTGCCGCGGCCCGTCAGCACCTCCATGGCGCCCACGGCCATGTCGTCGTTGGCGGCGAAAAGGCCATCGAAATCCACGCCCTGGTTGAGCGCCTCCAGCATCGCCTTGGCGCCGCCTTCGCGGCTGAAGCCGCCGTCGAATTCGCGGGCGGGATCGGGCGTCTGGCCGGCGTCGCGCAGGGCCGTGTGATAGCCGCGCAGGCGCTGCTCGGCATCGTAGTTGTCGCGCGGGCCGCGGATATGGATCAAGCGGGTGCGGCCGCGCTCCAGCAGATGGCGGGTGGCCTTGAGCGCGCCGCCGTGATTATCGAACAGCACGGAGGGCAGACTGGCCACCGGTGACTTGCGGGCCACACAAACCAGCGGCACATGGGAATCGGCCAAAGCCTGCAATTGCTGATCGTCGAGCGTCGAGGCCACGCTTACGACGGCATCCACGCGCCGATTGGTGATGAGTTCCTCGACGGTCGCCGTATGCGGGCGCACGCCGCCGAGGAAGACGACGAGCAGGTGGCAGCCTTTCGCGCCGGCGACCTCGTCCATGCCGGCGAGCATTTCGGGGAAAACACCGCCAGAGATGTCCGGCAGTGTGACCGCCAGTGTGTCGGTTCGGTTCCGGGTCAGCGATCGGGCAATAAAATTGGGCGCATATTTCAACGCCTTGACCGATTTCATTACCCGCTCCTTGGTCTCCTCATTAACCAGCGGGCTCTTGTTGATTACCCGCGACACCGTGCTTCGTGAAACCCCGCAGTGCCGCCCGACGTCCTCTAAAGTCACAGCCATTGCAAACGCTCCCAATAAGCGAAAATTTATATTGAAACCGATCGCAGACTATGCCATTTTCCGCGCCCCGTCAAGCTGATCGAAGGGAAATTGAACGTAATGCAAGTGCGAAACAGACGACGCTCCGGGCTACTGGACACCGTCGGGAAGGTTGGCCAGATGGAAAACGAAACTGGTTTCTGCCGGATAACATTTCGCATTTCCAATTTGTCCTGATTCGTTCTAAAGTGACTCGCTTTAACCCAGCAAAAAGAGGTCCAACATACATGAACGCAGCATCACGCCAGGTCCGGCCCGCTTGCAAGCTCACTCGGCAATCGTTCAATTTCAACGGCCGGGACACTTTCCTGTATTCCGGCGAAGTCCATTACTTCCGCATCCCCGTGAAGTACTGGCGCAAGCATCTGCAGGCGCTGGTGGATGCCGGCTGCAATGCCGTTTCCACCTATGTGCCGTGGTCGTGGCACGAGATTAGCGACAACCGCTTTGATCTGACGGGCCGGACCCATCCTGAGCGCGATCTGTTGGGATTCGTTGACCTCGCCGCGGAACTGGGTTTGTTCATTACGCTCAAGCCGGGGCCCTATGTGATGGCCGAGACGACCGACCAGGGCATTCCGGGTTGGTTGACGGAGGCGCATCCGGAAGTTCTCGCCATCAATGCGGAGGGCCGCCCGTGGGGGCCGTGCTATGTCTCGCTGCCGCATCCGCTGTTTCGCGCCAAGGCCGCGCGCTGGCTGACCCTGTTCGCGAAGCAGGTGGTTGTTCCGCGCCAGTCCCGCAAACGCGGGGCGGTGGCCATGCTCCAACTATGCAACGAGATCGGTATCTTTGAATGGCTGGGCGCCCATGGCGACTATGCGCCGGCGACGCTGGCGGCCTGGCACGCCTACTTGCAGCGAGAATTCCCCGATCGCGTCGCGCTGGCTCGTTTGCTCGACCGCGAACTGGGCGCCTATACGGATGTCCCGGCCCCGCGTGGTGATTGCGCCAATCGCCGCGACTTTGTCCTCTATCGCCTCTGGCACGATTTCTTCCGGAACGTCTACGGCGAGTATGTGAAGTTCCTCTCCGACACCCTGCGCGCCGCCGGAGTTACCGCGCCTTTCTTCACCAATGTCGGCGGCTGGGTTTACGGCCGCGCGCACGAGTTTCTGCTGAATGCGACGTTTCACCGCAAGACGCGGCAGCTTTGCCCGGAAGTGATCTATGGCCTCGATCACATCCCGGAGTTCGTTTCGCCGCTGAATACCCATGACGGCCTGCTGGCCAACGAGATCGCCGCCGAATTGCAGGGCCGGCGCGGCCCGTTGTACTCGGCCGAGCTGCAGTGCGGCAGCCGCGAGCATGGCGTGCAGCCATACCCGGATGAGCTCGGCTTGTTTTACCGGCTGTGCCTTATTCACGGCCTGACCGGCATGAACTTCTACATGTTCTCGCAGGGCCGCAACCCCAAGGGCCGCGGGACCGACGGGCCGATGTTTTATTGGTACAATGCCCTCGACTGGCAGGGCAACCGCCTGCCGACCTTCTCGATGATCCAGGAACTCGGCCGCTGGCTGGGCCACAACGGCGACTTCCTCTGCCGCGCCACGCGCCCGGCCGAACTGGGCGTCGGCTTCTATCCCCATTTGTACGAGACCGAATTCCTCGTGCCTATCCTGTTTAAGGATACGCGTCTGCATCCGCAGCAACTCGGGTTGAGCCTCGATCCGGTCGGCTTCCGCGACCGCGCCTATTTTGACGGCGTGCTCCGGATCCTGACCAAGCAGAGCGTGCCGTTCCAATTGACCGATCTGACCGCGCGCTCGGCCGCCGAGCTGCGGAAAAATCGCCGGCTGGTGGTGCTGATCAACGAAATGATGGATGCCGCGACCCAGACCAAACTGGCGGATTATGTCCAAGCTGGCGGCGAGCTGGTTATCTTTCCCACACTCCCGACCTATGACCTGAATTTCGAGCCGTGCACAATCCTGCGCGATCGGCTGGGAATCAAAATTATCGGACGGGCGCGCTCAAACCGGATCTATATGGATAAGCTGAAGGATATCCCGGTGCCGGCGACTCCCTGGCTGCTGTCCGAACGCGGCGCGCGTGTGCTGGCGCGCGACGCGGACGGCAACGTGGTCGGGATTGAAAAGTCATACGGCCGCGGCATCGTCCGACATTTTGGGTTCTTCGTGCAATACTCTATCGAGGAGCATCCGGCTCTCTGGAGTGCGATGATGGATCTGCCGCAGGTCGCGCGCAATGCTTGGGCCGATAGCGATAATCTGCACCTCGAATGCCGATTCAACGACGGTGAAGGTTTGTTATTCGTCGGCAATTTTCATCGGATGCCGATGGCCGCGCGGATCCAGGCGCGAAATCCGCGCGGCGGCGTGGCGCTTGACCTTGGACGGATCGAACTACCGGGCCTGCGCGGGCTCATGCTCCCGCTGCAGACCCGGCTGGGCGGTGGCCTCACGCTGGTATACGCGCATGCCGAATTGGTCGGTTGCCGCAAAACCGGCGACAACATCCGGCTTGCTTTGCGCGGGATCAAAGGCATGCCCGGCCGGCTGGTGTTTAAGACCGCCGCGGCCGGCCTGCGGATCACGGTGGATGGCCAGTTGGCCAATGTCGCCCGCGCGGGCGACCGCATTATCGTTGATTATATCCAAACCGGCGCGGAGCAGGTGGTGGAAGTGGGGCGTGGCCGGTGAACTTAAATCAGTGACCCGTGGCCCGTGATTTGTAATTGGTGGTCAGGGGCTGCAATTCCGCAAGGCATCCGCCTTGATGGGTCGGGCGGGGAATATGGTTTCGTGCCCGCAAGCCGATCGGTGGTTCCTCAACTGCCCGTTGCAACCGGGCGGGTTCGGCATGACTGCTTGACCGGTCTCAAGTCCGTGGATGATTGGCTGCGGCGTGACTGATTTCAGCCTTGATTTGTTCAAAATTCGCCAGCAAATCGGGGAGGCCTTTGATGTCGAATCGAGTGGCCTTTTGCTCCAACTGGCGGGCCCAGTCGCCGAGTCGGGGCGCGGCATAGGTTTCCGCCAACGTGGCGGTGGCGGCGGCCAGTTTGTGGATGTTGCCGATATAGATTCGTTTGTGGAGTTCCCGCCAGCCGGGTTCGATTTCAGCGCGGAGGCGGTCGAGCAATTCGGGCCAGCGGGCCGGGTCCGCCGGCGGATTGGGCGCGGGGGGTGATGCTTCGGCGAAAAGGGTGGGTTCAGGCGTTGAGAGGACGCAGAGAGTGCTGGCCTGGGCGAGCGTCGCCGTCGGTTGCACCCGTTCCAGCACCAGGCGGAATTCGCTGCCCCGCCCGAGTTCGCTATCCAATTCAATCCGGCCGCCCATCATTTCCGCCAGGCGGCGCGCGATGGAAAGTCCAAGCCCCGCGCCGCCATAGCGGTCATGGATCCGGCCATCAGCCTGACGAAAGGCGTCGAAAATCAGATGTTGCTGATCGGGCGCTATGCCGATGCCGGTGTCGCGCACACGGCAGGTGAAGCAAACCGGATCGGCCGCGGTTCCTGCGTTGATCGCCGTACATTCCGCGATAATCTCAATCCGGCCCGTTTGGGTGAACTTGACGGCATTGCCGGCCAGATTGAGCAGAATCTGCCGGAAACGGACTTCATCCAGCAGTAGCGCCGCCGGCAGCGCGGGGGAAAGGTCAAGCCGCAAGTCCAGCCCTTTGGCCGCGCACGCGGGCTGAAAGGTCTGGATGATTTCCCGCAATACGGTGCGCGGGTCGGTCGCCGTGCAACTCAGTTTCATCCTGCCGGCCTCGATTTTTGCCAGGTCGAGGATGTCGCTGATGAGTCGCAGCAGGGACCTTCCGCTTGATTGGATGGATGCGATCTGGCCCCGCAATACGGGATCCTGCTCCCGCCCGGCTAATATCTCTGCAAATCCGAGAATGGCGTTCAGCGGGGTGCGGATCTCGTGGCTCATGTTGGCCAGAAATTCACTCTTGGCACGGTTGGCAGCCTCCGCGCGGAGCGCCAGCTCGTTGGCCTTGTTCATAGCGGCTTCCAGGCGGAGATAGGCCGCCTTCAGTTGTTCATCGGCCTGCTTGAGGTTGGTGATATCCTGGATCGTGCCGATGGCGCGCAGGGGATGGCCGGTTGGATCGTATGCCGGCTCCCCGCGCTCCTGCACATGCTTGATCCGACCGTCCGGCAGCCGCAGGCGGTAGGTGACTTCGTAGGGATAATGGCCGGCCAGCGCGTCCTGAAAGGCGGCGCGAACCGATTCCCGATCATCCGGATGAATGGTTTTCAGGAAGGCTTCGTACGTGGCGCCAAACTGGGTTGCATCAACCTCAAATATCCGGAAGATTTCATCGGACCAGCGGAGTTCGCGGGTCATCAGGTCCAATTCCCAACTGCCGATATGCGCCAGGCGCTGGGCTTCCGCCAGCAATTCCCGGCTTTGCCGTTCAGCTTCCGTTGCCCGTCGGCGTTCGCTTACATCGTTCACCATCAAGAGCAGGTGCGGCGCGCCGCCGCCGATAAAACGGGTCAGGGCGCATTCCGCCCAGAATGTATGCCCGGGCGTTTCCACATGAAATTCGCCGGCCCACGGCCGGCCGGTTTCCAGCGCCTTCTCGGCCAGCCGGAGGAGGCCGGTGGTTTGCCACCAGGCAAGCTGCCGGTAATTCTCGGCCCGCAATTGATCCAACGGAACACGGAAGATGCGGGCCAGCGCCTCGTTGGCCAGGATGCAGGCGCCGTCGCTGGCGTAAGCGGCAATGCCGAATGTTGCGGCTTGCACCATTTTTTCGTTGAGGTCCAGCAATTCAGCCGAGCGTTCCTGAACCTGGTGCCGTTCGGTGACCGATTGGGCGTAAAGCGTCTGAAACTCCTCCTCGCGGCGTCGTAACGCCGCGGCCAGTCGCCGGCTTTCATCCTCCGCCCGGGCGGCGGCCCGCAGCAGTCGGTGCGCGAGTCCCGCAACGGCCGCCGTCAACCCCACCCCCAACGGAATAATAAGCCCGCGCGCCGGGAGCCCTCGATTCGCGAGCCAGGCAACGGCGGCCGTCGCCAGCGCGCCGCCCACAATAATCATCGCGGGCATCAAATGGGATGTGCGTGGCCGGCTCTCTTTGTTTTCCATTTGCTCCATGGACCCGCCGCGATTTTTTTGAAATATACACGCATTTCATCGGCCGAACAAATCCCGAAGCGGGCATTTCGCCGCGGGTTTGTATTTCGACAACGGCGCTGATGGTTGCCTGCCGGCTGACACGAGATGGGTTGCGTGTTGGTCATTTTTGCGGTTTGGAATAAGGAGCCAGCGGCGGAAGGAAGCGGACAAGCTGCGCCCGCGTGATGGGTGGATTTTCCTTTGTCTTTTCCGGCCCGCGTGGGTTATGCTGCCCGTGGAGGTCAGGGCATTGATGGAATCCAGCGGACATGGTGGCATGACGGGCGACTCCATTCCCTTGCCGGAGTCTCTGAAAGGCATGGAGCCCGGGCTGGCCGGGCTGCTGGAGCGCAGTTTCCAATTCATCGGCGACCGCGCCCAAGGGCCGACGCACGCTTTCGAGGGCGGCGTCATGCGGGAATTGCGGGCCGTCCTGCAGGCCGAAACCGATCCCCTGCGCCGGCAGCACATCACGAATCTGCTTAACGATCTGCGCACCTATTTTCGCTCGCCATCGGTCGCCAACCCCGAGATTAACGACGGGCTCATCCTGATCCATATCACGCCTGACGGCTTCACGGCCGCCGTCACGCTGACCCCGCCGCGCGGCCTGGCCAACATTCCCACGGAGGTTACCGTCCGCTCGGCGCTGGAGCGCGCCGGCATCCGGCACGGCATTGATATGCTGGCGGTCGAGCGCCTGCTCGAGGTGCTGCGCAAGGATAACGACCTGGTCTGGCAGGCCGTCATCGCGCGCGGCGAACCGGCGCTGCCGGCCCGGCCCACCCGCATCGAGTTCCGGGTGAAGGTGATTGACAAGGCGCAACTTCGACAGCAGGTATCGTCCATGCCCGACCGGCTCACGCCGTTCTGGGAGCCGGTGGACGAGGGCACGCTCATCGGCATCCTCCGGCCGCCGGCGCCGGGTGTCGCGGGCCGGGATGTTTACGACCGGACGATCGCGCCGGCCGAGGCGCGGCATGTGGCTTTTAATTTCGGCGAAGAAATCGCGCTCAACCCGGCCAACAACACGCTGACGGCGCAGGCGGCGGGTTATGTCGTCGCCGACGGCAGTCATTTGAATATCGTGCCTTTCTATGTCATTGACGATCCGGCTCATCGGGCTCTCGGGGATTTGACATTCGCGGGCGCGGTGTTCGTTCGCGGCAATCTGCAAGGGCCGGGTTCGGTGCAGTGCGAGGATCTCTTTGTGCTCGGCAATTGCGAGCAGGCCAACATCACCGCGCAGGGCGACGTGTTCATCGCCGGCGGGGTGATCGGCCACCGGCAGGGCACGATTGACGCCGACGGCGGCGTGTATGCCGGCTTCGTCAGCGAGGCCGGCATCACGGCATTGGGCGAGGTGGTCGTCGCCAACGCCATCATCAACAGCAAGGTCATCAGTAATGATGCGGTCCGCGTGACATCCGAAAAGGGCATGATCACCGGCGGCACAATCCAGGCGTTGAAGGAGATCGTTGTGCGCACGATTGGCTCCGAGTTCGGCATGCTCACGGAGACGGTCGTCGGCAAGGATTTCCTGACCACGCAGCGGCTGGAGGAGATCGCGCACAAGATCAAGTTGCACGAGGATAACCTGCGGCGGATTGCGGAGCTGAAGAACGAGCTGGTCCGGGCGAAGGTCCGCGTCGAGAAACTGCCGCGCGACAAGCAGGAAATCTATATCGGCGTCCTGCGCAAGGAGCAGCAGTCGCTGGCCGAGTTGCGCAGCCTCAACCGGCGCAAGGCCCGGCTCTCGCAGGGATTGAAGGAATTTCTCACGGCCTGCATCCGCGTGCTCGATGGCATCTATCCGCCGGTGCGGGTGCAGGTCGTCAACGACATCATGGAGATCACCAAGAAACTCACGGCCGTCACCCTCCAGTACGACAAGAACGTCGGCATCGTCAGCAATTTCGGCGCGAACCCCCAAGAGGACGCATCATGAACCGCAAAGCAAAAGAACAGCAGGCCCTGCTCTGGCGGGCGGCGCTGATCGCCGGCCTGGTCCTGGAAATTGTGCTGATCCTGGTTGCGCTGGGCGCGATGATGCAGGGCGCCAAGATTGCGCCGTGGCAGCAGATCGCTTTTGCCGCCATCCTGATTTGGATCTACATTGCCTATCAGAAGCAGCGCATCCAGGAAGTGGCCGCCAATGTCGTGGACGAGAAGGTCAAGACGCACTCGCTGGTGGAGAATCTGGATGAAGGGATCATTCTGACCAACGGGGAGAACCAGATCCTGCTGCTCAACGCGCGCGCCGCCGCACTGACCGGGCTCTCCGAACTGGAGGCGCTGGGGCGGGATCTGGCTGGGGAACTGGACGCCGCCGGGCGGGACATGCTCCATTCGGGCGGCGCGGGTGAGATTGAGGCGGCGTTCGCGCGCAGCGGACGGCGGGCCGTGTTGCGGATCAAGGTGCTGCACGCCCAGCAGGATGATGAGGAGACCAAGTTGATCCGCGTGAGCGAACCGCGCCCGGCCGCCGCGGCCGCCGCGACGCTGCCCGGCATTCCCCCGGCGGCGATTGCCAAGTCCCTGCAGGACATTGCCGCGGTCCTGCTCAAGGCTCCGACGCAGACCAACAACACCGAACGGGCTCGCGCCGCGCTCGCCAGCCTGGCGGCGCTGATGACCATCGAGACCGATCCGGTCCGGCAGCAGATCGCGGAGAAGCAACTGAGCGCCACGCTGCAGCGCCGGAAGGTGGCGGTGGCAGGGTTGCTCGACGATCTGCGGGCGCTGATGGGCGGTCTTTTCGACGCCGCCGGCAACAAGCTGGAGATCGCGCTGGGTCGCCCGGAACATGCGGTCAATGCCGACGCCGTATTGTTGGCGAGCGCCGTCAAGCTGATCCTCCTCAACGCCGTCGCCGGCGGGCCCGGCGCGATCGCGGTCAAAACCGCCGAGATGGGCGACAACCTTGGCGTGTCCATCACCGATCGGGGCGCCAGTCCGGCGCCGGACCAATTGGACCGACTGTTCGCGCAGCCGCCGCTGGAAATCAAGGATGCCCAGGGCCGCGCCGTCCGCGTGGAATCACCGGGGCTTTACACCGCCCGCGGCATCATTGAAGCGCATGGCGGCTCGCTCTGGGCGGACATCCCATCCGAGGGCGGACTGCGGGTGACGATGATGCTCCCGCGCGCGGGATAGATTGCGGTGAACGCGAGGTCAACCAGGAGATCAACTATGCAATCGCCGGTCTGTTCATTTCTTCGCTATGGGTGGCTGCCCCTGGTCGTCGCGTTGCTGGCCGGTTGCGCCACCAATCTGACCCGGCCGGCCGGCCCGCCGCAGCCGACCAAGGTCAGGTTCGGCGAATATCAACAGGTGGAAATGGCCCGTGTCAGTCTCAGCGAACGGTTCGCCGATTCGGGGGCCAACCAAAAGGCGCTGCGCAAAATAGACGAACTGCTGACGCGCGACATGCAGATGCTGTTCCCGAAAATGAAAATCGTGGCCACGGCGGCTGAGTTTACCCGGGGCGCGCCGCAAACCCTGCTGATCGAGCCGCACATCAAGGAAATCAAATTCATTGGCGGCATGGCGCGTTTCTGGGCAGGCGCGATGGCCGGCAGTTCCGCCGTGCTGATGCAGGTCATCTATCGGGATAGCGCCTCGGGCGAAGTCATCGCCGACCCCGAGTTCTATGAACAGGCCGGCGCCTATTCCGGCGATTGGACCATCGGCGGGACCGATAACCAGATGCTTGAGGAAATTGTGAAAGAGGTTACCAACTATTCCCAGTTGAACCGCTGATGGAGAAACGGATTGGCCATGTATCCCGCGCGCTCGTCCACCAGAAAGGACAATTTCGTCTACGCCCAGGGCTGTTTGCGCAAAGACGGCGCACACCCGCTGGTGATTGAGAATTTCCGGGTGCAATACCAGAAACTGCTGCGCCGGGAAACCGGCTTGATCAGCCGCGCCCAGATCCGACCGGTCGCGGAGCTGCCGGACTTGGGCGCGTTCGCCGGGTTGGCGGCCGCCGGCCGTGAGGCGCTGGAACGGTGTGTCGTCATCAAACTCAACGGCGGGCTCGGGACCAGCATGGGGCTCGAACGGGCCAAGTCGCTGATCGCCGTCAAGGACGGGCTCTCCTTCCTCGACATCATCGTCCGGCAAGTGCTCCAGATGCGCCGGGCGTTGAACATCCCGCTGCCGCTGCTGTTGATGAACAGTTTCAACACGCGCGATGATACGCTGGCGGCGCTGGAACCGTACCCGGAACTGGCCCAGGGACAGGGTGGCGTGCCGGTTGCCTTTCGCCAGAATCGCGTCCCCAAGCTGCTGCGGAAAGATCTGCGGCCGGCCCGCTGCGAGGCGGATCCTTCACTTGAATGGTGCCCGCCCGGTCATGGCGACATCTACACCAGCCTGCATACGACGGGCCTGCTCGACCTGTTGCTGGCGCGCGGCATCGAATATGCCTTTGTTTCCAACGCGGACAATCTGGGCGCCTTGCTCGACTTGTCCATCCTCGGCGCGATGCATACCCGGAAGATACCGTTCCTCATGGAGGTCACCACGCGGACGGAGGCCGATCGGAAAGGCGGGCACATCGGCCGCGCGCCGGACGGGCGCCTGCTCCTGCGGGAGCTGGCCCAGTGCCCGGAGGAGGAATTGGAGGAATTTCAGGACATCAACCTATTCCGTTACTTCAATACCAATAACCTTTGGTTGAATCTGGCGGCCCTCAAGGCCCGGCTGGTGGCCGGCGGCGGTGTGTTGGACCTGCCGCTCATCATTAATTACAAAACCGTGGATCCGAAAGATCTGGAGTCAGACGCCGTGATCCAATTGGAAACGGCCATGGGCGCGGCCATCGCGTTGTTTGAAGGCGCTTGCGCGGTGCGCGTGCCGCGCGAGCGTTTCGCTCCGGTCAAGACCACCAACGATCTGCTGGTGCTGTGGTCGGACATTTATCAGCTCAACGCCGACATGCAATTGGTCAACGTCACCGGCCGGCCGCCGCCGCCGGTAATCCTCGATCCGGTTTTCTACCGGCGGATTGGTGATTTTCAGGCGCGCTTTGCGCATGGCGCCCCCGGCCTGACCGCCTGCCGGAGCTTGCAGATCACCGGGGATATTTTTTTCGGGCGCGCGGTTACGCTGGCCGGCGATGTGCACCTGGTCAACCGTTCCGAACAGCCGGTCCGTTTGCCGGACGGCTGGCAGTACGCCGGCCACGGGGAAGCTCGGGATCTGCAAGACCTCTGACCCGCACTACCCGGAACAGTGCGTGGTTTGGAATCTTCGCCCTCACGCGCCGCCATGTTGACGGACTTTGGTTCGCGCGTATGAGCAGGAATCGCGAATATGAATTTTACACGAACCGGCCGTCCTGCTGGAACAATTCACCGTCCACATAGATGCGTCCGCCGCGGCGCAAGTCCTTGATCATGTCCCAGTGCAGCGATGACTGGTTGCGCCCGCCGGTCTCTGCGTACGACTGGCCGAGCGCGAGGTGGACGGTGCCGCCGATTTTTTCATCGAACAAGATATTTTTGATGAACCGGTCAATGTCGTAGTTGGTGCCGATGCCGAGCTCGCCGAGGAAGCGCGCGCCGGGGTCCATGTCGAGCATCGTGAGCAGGAACTTCTCATTCTTCTCCGCGCCGGCCTCCACCACCTTGCCTTTGCGGAAAACGAGGCGGATGCCGTCAATCTCGCGGCCATGTTCGCAGACGGGAAAGTCGTAGCGGATGAAGCCTTCCGCGGAATTTTCCACGGGCCCGGTGAAAACTTCGCCGCAGGGCATGTTGTGCTTGCCGGCGGAGCTGACAAACGTGCGGCCTTTGACGGAGAGCGTCAAGTCCGTGTCGTCGCCAACGATGCGGATTTTATCCGCTGCGCGCAAGCGCCGGATCAGGCGCGCATGGCGCCGCTCCAGGCGCTGCCATTCGCGCACGCCGTTCGCGCGATCGGCGAACATCGCGCGGTATACGAAGTTTTCGAAGTCGGCCAGGCTCATTTCCGCGTCTTGCGCATAGGCCTGCGTGGGGTAGAGCGTGAGCGTCCATTTCTTCTTCAGAATTTTCTCGCGCAGCGGCTTCATCGTCTTCGAGTAACGGGCCTGGCGCCGCGGATCCACGCCGGATAGCGCGCGCGTATTGGGGCTGGAGCAGATGCTGATGGTGCCGTCAATGTGGTCGGTTACCGCCTTTTGAAGCGGACTGAATGAATCGAAGTGGTGCGGCGCGCCGTCACGGAAAAAAATTTCCGGCAATTCCGCGGGCGCCATGCGGACCATCGGATACGCGCCGACGCGCAGCAATTCCGCGTAGACGGCGGTGACCAGCGGCGCCGCCTCGGGTGTGGCGTCAATGGTGAAGCACTCCTTCTTCTTCGCCGCGACGGAATGGCGCACCAGGATGCGGGCGAGATTTTCGATGCGTTGATCTTTCATCCGTGACTCCTATTGTTTTCTGCTCCGAACCGTTTTCTTAACAGAAGACAGCGCGGATAACAAAGGATTTGGAACGGCACCACCGGGTAATGCGGGAAAAATCAAAAACGCGAATAGCATTATGCCGACATAAGGGATAGTGCATATTTATCCCGTCTTTGATGCCTTTTGTAATCAACCCGTCCGCCCGCCGGCGGCCGCGCTCTTGGTTCATACGCTTTACCGGCCATTTTTCGAGCTTTCTCCAGTGTATTTTCCCGGGCGATTTTTTCGTTGTTAAGAACCTGTTGGGAAAACCTTCCGCCAATTTCGCATATCCGTTGCAATCTGCTTGTTTGGAATTACTTGCGACAAAACATTTTTTTAATAAATAGTTGTTGACTGTACGTGGGGCGAAGTGGGATAAAGTGGGCCCGGAGGAAACCTCTGTGGAGGATCGTGACATAACGATGGCGGGAGAGTTAGCCGGTCAGGACCTGCCGTTTGTCAGCACGTACACTCACGCATTGGATTCCAAGAAGAGATTGACCATACCTTCGGATTGGCGCGAGATAGCGGGTGTGCCGCGGCGGCTACTGGTTCTTCCCGGTGTCGACGTCAAGTGCCTGTGCGTATACCCCGCTCGTGAGATGACCCGTCGTCTGGAGAAACTCCGCGAACTCTCCATTGCCGATGAGAGGGGCCGGCAGTTTGCCCGCACGCTCGCTTCTCGCTCCGATCTGGTCGCTTGGGATTCGCAAGGGCGGATCCGAATCAAGGATGAGTTGCTGGATTATGCCGGCCTGATCAACCAGGTCGAGCTGACCGGCGCGCTCGATCATTTTGAATTGTGGAGTCCGGAGAATTTGAAACTGACGAACCCGATGGAGCCGAAAGCGCTGGCTGACGCAATCCGTTCTGTCGGGTTCTGATTTTGTCTGTGAAGGGGCCGCGGATTCTTGCCGCGCCGTGGCCATCGGCCGCGAACAACTACCCAAGGAGAGGGTACATCGAGATGAGCATGCTGGATATCGCGCGTTATCTGAAGATCAACGATGCGTTATATGACGGCCGCGATCGCGGCCGGTGGCTGGCGCTGCCGGAGAAGATCGGCGGCCTGCGTCCGGCCAAGAACATGAGCGCGGCGAAGGAGTCGCGCGCCGTGGCGGCCCGGATTTTCTCGGGCCCGGCCCAGCGTTTTCTGGGTGGGTTCCTGGCGGATTGACCGGCCGGCGGAAGCCGCCGCGGGCGGCGCTGATTTCGAACATGCATCAGCCGGTCCTGCTGAATGAGGTGATCGAGCTGATTCAGGTTAAACCGGAGGGGGTTTACATTGATGGCACGGTGGGCGGAGGCGGACACGCCGCGGCCATTTTGGAACGACTGGGGGAACACGGACGGTTGCTGGGCATAGATCGCGATCCGGAAGCTCTGGAGCGGCTGACCGGTCGGTTTGCGGGTTGGGGTCCGAGGTGCTCGCTGGAGCACGGGAGTTATGCGGACATGATCGCCATCGCGCAAAGCAGGGGAATCACCGGGGCGGACGGCATTCTGTTGGACCTCGGGGTCTCATCCGACCAACTGGATACGCCCGCGCGCGGTTTCAGTTTCATGCGCGACGGCCCGCTCGACATGCGGCTGGATCCTACGGCCGGCCGCCCGGCCGCCGATTGGGTCAATCGCGCGGCGGAGGAGGATCTGGCCCGAATTTTCCACGACTACGGCGAGGAGCCGCGCGCCCGCCGCATTGCGCGCGCCATCATTGCCGATCGCGCGCGCGCGCCGTTTGAAACCACCGCCCGGCTCGCGGCACTTGTCGCCCGCGCGGCGGGCGGTCGCCGCGGCTCCGCGCATCCGGCTACGCGTGTCTTTCAAGCGCTGCGCATTGCCGTCAACGATGAACTGGGCGCGCTGGCCCGCGGGTTGGCGGCGGCGCTGGCGTTGCTCAAGGCGGGGGGGCGGTTGTTGGTGATCTCGTTCCACAGTCTTGAGGATCGGCTGGTGAAGGAGTGTTTCGCGCGCCACGCGGGACGCTGGGTTTCCCTGCAGGCGGGCGGGCGGCGTTGGGAGGGCGCGCAACCGGCGGTGCGGCGGCTGACCCGCAAGCCGGTGACGCCGGGGGCGGAGGAATTGGAGTGTAATCCGCGCGCGCGGTCGGCCCGGCTGCGCGCCGTGGAACGGCTGGACGGATTGGAATCATGAAGAAAAACCGCAAGAAACAAGCGCAAGGAGTGCTGTTCCCGGCCCCGCTCGCGGCGGTGCTGGTTCTGCTCGCGGCCGTCTTCATCGGCTATTTGTGGCTTTGCAGCTCTTGCGAGGGGCTTGGCGCGCACATCAAGGCGTTGGAGAAGACCAGGGCCGAGGTGCACAAGCGGGTGCTGAACGAGGAGTTTAAGTGGTCGAACATGAAGTCGCCGCAGAACATCGAGCTGCTGATGAGGAAGCACAACCTCGTTATGACGTTTCCGGATGACGGCAACGTGGTGCGCCTGCGCGCCGGTATCGGCGCGCCGGCGACGGGGCGGCAGGAATATGCGGGAACGATAAAGGTTGCGACGCATGATTGAACGCGGACAGTGGGCACGGACGATCGTGGTCTTTATCGTGCTCGGCGCCGTTTGGTGCGGGCTGGGCGCGCGCCTGGTTTTCCTGCACCTCGGGCCGAACGAGAGCCTGCGCGCGCGCATTGACTCGATCCGCCGGATCGAGGAGAAAATTCTGGTCGGGCGTGGGCGGGTCTTGGACTCCCACCAGAATATCCTGGCGTTGGACCTGGCGGTGAAGAATGTGTGCGTGGACCCGCAGACGATCCTGGAGGACGGCCATCTGCGGTTTGTCGGCGCGCACCTGGCGCGCTTGCTCCAATTGGATCCGGCGATGGTGTTCACGCGCTTGAATCGGCCGGACCGCCGCTTTGAGTATATTAAAAAGTTCGTGCCCGAAGATACCGCGCGCCAGATCGAGCGGCTGCAAATGCGCGGCGTGTTTTTCGAGGACGCCTCGGCCCGCTATTACCCTCATGGCGCGATGCTTTGCCATGTGCTGGGTTTCTCGAACATGGAGGGGGTCGGCAGCGCGGGCATCGAACAGCGCTTCGACCAATACCTGAAGGGGCGGCCCGGTCTGCGGATTAGCGAGAAGGACGGCCGGCGCCGCGAAATCTACGGGCGCCGCTCGCTCGAGATCGCTCCGCAGGAGGGCGCCGACGTTTACCTGACCATTGACCAGAACCTCCAGTATTTCGTCGAGAAGGCATTGGACGCCGCAATTCGGGAGCATCAGGCGCCTGCGGCCTGGGCGATCGTCGAGCGGGTGCGCACCGGAGAAATTCTCGCGCTGGCCGCCCGGCCGGCCTATGACATCAACGCTTACCGGACGACCCCGCCGGAAGTGATGCTCAACCGGGCGATTGCCTACACGTATGAACCGGGCTCGACGTTCAAGGTAGCCGTGATCGCCGCCGCGCTGAACGAGGGCACCGTGGCGCCTGAAACAATGTTCGATTGCGAGAACGGACTCTGGCATTTTCGCGGCCGGCCGTTGCGCGATTATCATCCCTACGGAACCCTGTCCGTGGCCGACATCCTGAAGAAGTCCAGCAACATTGGCGCGGCCAAGGTGGCGCTGACGTTGGGCGAGGCGCGGCTGGAGCAATACCTGCGCGCGTTCGGGATCGGCCGGCCGACCGGCATTGACCTGCCTGGGGAGGAGGCCGGCATTTTGCACGACCGCGCGCGGTGGAGCGCCATCAGCATCTCGCGCATCGCCATGGGGCATGAAGTGGCGGTAACCGCGCTGCAGATGCTGAACCTGCTGTGCGCGATCGCCAATAACGGTTTTCTGATGCGGCCGCTGCTGGTGCAACAGGTTGTGGACGCCCAGGGACGCACGATTGCGCGCTATGAGCCGGAGGTGTTGGGGCGGCCCATTCGCGCGGACACGGCCCGCCGGATGCAGCAATTGCTGACGCGCGTGACCGAGGAGGGCGGCACGGGGCGGCGCGCGGCGGTGGACGGTTACCCCGTGGCCGGCAAGACCGGCACGGCCCAGAAGATCGTCAATGGGAACTACTCGGACAATTTGAACGTGGCGTCGTTCGTCGGGTTCCTGCCGGCGGACAATCCGGAGATTGGGATTATCGTGGTGGTGGATGAACCACAACCGCTGCACACGGGTGGCCAGGTGGCCGCGCCGGTGTTCCAGGAGATCGCGGCCCAGGCCGTGCGCTATCTGGATATCCCGCCTTCGGCGAACGCGGTTGCGCAGGTTGCGCGGTGAACGGGTAAAAAAAAGGGGCGGTGGCGGTCTGGGAGCCGGACATGATACTTGGCCAACTGTGCCAGGAAGCGATGAAACTGGAATACATAACGCGGATAATTCAGCCCCTGACGGTCAAGGGCCCGGCGCATTGCGAGATTGAAGGCATCGCCTACGATTCGCGGCAGGTGCGGCCCGGCTGGCTGTTCGTTGCGTTGCATGGGCGCCACAAGGAGGGTGCGGAGTTCATCGCGGACGCGATCCAGCGCGGCGCGGTGGCGGTGGTGTCGGAGCAGAACGACTGGAAACGCCGCGATGTCACTCACATCCGTGTGGCGAACGCGCGTCAGGCGCTGGCGGAGATTGCCGCCGCGTTTTATGACGCGCCCGCGCGTAAATTGCAGGTGGTCGGCATCACCGGCACGAACGGCAAGTCCACGACGGCCTTCATGCTCCGGGATATCTTTGCGGCGGACGGCCGCCGGCCCGGCCTCGTCGGCACGATCCGCTATGAAATCGGGGCGCGGGTGATCCCGGCGGCGCGGACGACTCCCGAGGCGCCGGACCTGCAATCCATGCTTGACCAGATGGTGCGGGCCGGCTGCCGCAGCGCCGTGATGGAGGTGTCGTCGCACGGTCTGGTGCAGCAGCGCGTCTGGGGCATTGATTTCGACGCGGCCGTCTTCACCAACCTGACGCGCGACCATCTCGACTACCACGAGAGCATGGAACGGTATTTCGACGCCAAATCCCTGCTGTTCCGCGGCCTGGGCCAGATGGAGAAGAAAGCCGCCGCCATCATCAACATGGACGACCCGTGGGGGCTGCGCCTGGCGGCGACCAATGGCTTTCGCGCGGAGGTCGTCACGTACGGTTTCCACCCGAACGCGCGCGTGCGCGCCGAGGCGTTGGAACTGACGCCGGAGGGTTCCCGCTTCATGCTGGCGACGCCGTGGGGCGCGCGTGCCGTGAGCCTGGGCTTGCTTGGGCGGTTCAACGTCAGCAACGCGCTGGCCGCCGCCGCCGCCGCCGGCGCATTGGGGGTTCCCCTGCCGGTCATTGCTGATGTGCTGGGAACGCTGGCGCCCGTGCCGGGCCGGTTGGAGAAGATTCCGAACGCGCGCGGGCTGCTGGTGTTTGTGGACTATGCCCACACGGACGACGCACTGGCCAACGTGTTGCAAACATTGCGCGAGATCACGCGGCGGCGTTTGATTGTGGTCTTCGGCTGCGGCGGCAACCGCGACCGCGCCAAGCGCCCGCTGATGGGCGCGATTGCCGCCCGGCTGGCCGACTACGCCATCGTGACCAGCGACAATCCGCGCGGCGAGGATCCGGTCGAGATCATCACGCAGGTCGCCGCCGGCTTTGGGTTCGCCCACAACTTCGAGATGGAGGTGGACCGCGAGCAGGCGATCGCGCGGGCGCTGGCGCTGGCTGAGCCGGGGGACACGGTGTTGATCGCGGGCAAGGGACACGAGAATTACCAGGAGTTCGCGCACACGGTCGTGCCGTTCGACGACCGCGAGGTCGCGGCGCGACGATTGAAGCCGTCCTCCGCGACGGCGGCGGGAACCCATACCTGAACCGCGGGGGCGAACCGCGGGGGAGCGTGGATATGAAACTGACATGCGATGAGAGCGAACCGGCGGTGGAAACCGGGCACCGCGAACTGGCGGTGAAATGTTGCAACTGCCACCGCGTGCGGGTGCATAACCGCTGGATCCATGATCCCGGTCGGCCGGCCGGCGGGTTGACTTACACCCACGGGTATTGTCCCGACTGTTACACGGTGGCGATGTCGGAGTTGATTGGGTGCCGGATGGCGCTGCGCTGAAACGGGGCGAAACAGGGGCCGGCGCATGGTGGAATGCAGAAAGCAATGCCCGAGTTCAATGTCAGCGATTTGGCCGCCTGGAGCGGTGGCGTATGGTCCTCCGCGCCTGCCCGGCCCGTTACGGGCGTTTCGATTGATACCCGCGTCCTGACGCCCGGCAATCTGTTCGTTGCGATTCGCGGCGCCAACTGCGACGGTCACGATTTTGTGACGCGGGCCTGCGCGGCGGGCGCGTCCGGCGGGGGCGGGCGCGCGGCCTGGCGCGGCGCGCCGGCCGCGGCGGGGTTGGGCGTGGCGGACCCGGCGGAAGCCCTGCGCCGGATCGCGTCCGGCTACCGGAATTCCCTGTCCGGCGAAATTTTGGCTGTGACCGGCAGTGTCGGCAAGACCACAGTCAAGGAAATGCTGGCTGACCTTCTGGCGACCTGCGCTCCGACAGCCCGGACACGCGGCAATTTCAACAACGATCTTGGCTTGCCGCTCAGCCTGCTGGCCATGGAGCGGACGCACGCCTTCGGCGTCTTCGAGATCGGCATGAATCATCCCGGGGAACTGGCGCCGCTATGCGCGCTTCTCCAGCCGCGTTGGGGGGTGATCACCACGGTCGGGGCCGTGCACCTCGAGTTCTTCCCATCGGTGCGCGCGATTGCAGAGGAAAAAGCCGCGCTGTTTCGCGCCCTGCCGCCCGACGGGACCGCTGTTGTCAGTCGCGATCAGGAATGGTTCGAGGTCTTCCGCGCGTCCGCCCTGTGCCGCCTGGTGACGACTTCGCTGCGTGGCACCGCGGATTACACCGCCCGCGTGGTGTCCGATTGCCCGGCGCGGTTTGTGGCGCGCGAGACGGTCAGCGGTGCGGAAGCGGATATCGAATTGCCCGTGCCCGGCCGGCACGCAATCGAGAATGCCCTGCTGGCTGTCGCGGTTGCCCGCGGACACGGACTGGCATGGACAGAAATCGCCGCGGCTCTGGCGCGTTACCGCCCGGCGGCGATGCGCTGGAATTGCATCCAGACAGATGGCGTGACCTGGATCAATGACGCCTACAACGCGAACCCCATTAGCATGCGCGCGGCGTTGCGGACCTTCGCCGAACTGCCGATGCTGGGCCGTAAATGGCTGGCGCTGGGCGGAATGCGCGAGCTGGGCGCGGCCTCCCACGACGAGCACTTCGCGCTTGGCGGCGTGGTTGCGCGTGGCGCCTGGGCGGGCCTGGCAGCGGTCGGTCCGTTGGGCGCCGATATTGCGGCGGGCGCGGCCGCCGCCGGCATGCCGCCGGATCTGATTCATCGCTGCGATGATTGCGCCGCCGCCGCCGCCCTGCTTCGGAAGCGTATTCGGCCGGGCGACGCGATTCTCTTGAAGGCCTCGCGCGGGGAGCAATTGGAGGACATACTGCGGTGTCTGGGCGTTGCGATGGAGGCACATTAAAGCATGCTGTATTATCTCTATCTACTGACGGATGTGTTCTCGCCACTGCGGGTGTTCCGTTATATCACCTTTCGCGCTTTCGCGGCGGCGGCCACGGCGTTTGTCGTCAGCATTGTCCTGGGGCCGTGGCTGATTCGAACCCTGCGTCGCCTGCAGATTGGTCAGCCGATCCGGTCCGATAAGGACGCGCCGCCGTTGTATATCTTTCACCGGAAAAAGGAGGGGACGCCCACGATGGGCGGGCTCCTCATCATCATTGCCTGCGCGGCGGGGGCGGTATTGTGGGCGCGCCCGACCAACGGCTGCGTCTGGCTCGCGCTGCTGACGATGCTCTTCATGGGCGGGGTGGGGTTCATTGACGATTACTTGAAAGTCAGCAAGAAAAACCCCAAGGGCCTGAGCGCGCGCAAGAAACTGCTGTATCAACTGGTCTGGAGCATGATCGCGCTGGCGATCCTGTTGATCCTTCCGGAGACCCGGACGCATGTCAAACAACTGATGCTGCCGTTCCTGAAGGATCCGGTGATCATGAATATGGGCATTGTCGGCACCTTTTTGTTTCTGGCGTTGGTGCTGATCGGTTCGACCAATGCGGTGAACCTGACCGACGGGTTGGACGGTTTGGCCATCGGCTGCAGCAATTCCGTTGCGCTGGCTTACCTGGTGATGGCCTATGTGGCCGGCCACGCGCGGTTCGCGCAGTATTTGCAAGTGCCCTATATCCCCGGCAGCGGCGAACTGGCGGTGTTCTGCGGCAGTCTGCTGGGCGCCGGACTCGGATTTCTCTGGTACAATTGCCATCCCGCGCGCATGTTCATGGGCGACACGGGCAGCCTGGCTTTGGGCGGCGCAATTGCGATGGTCGCCATCCTGATCAACCAGCAACTGGCGCTGATTATTGTCGGCGGGGTGTTCGTTGCCGAGGCGCTCAGCGTGCTGCTGCAGGTAGGCTATTTCAAACTCACGGGCGGCCGGCGCATTTTCAAGTGCTCGCCGCTGCATCACCATTTCGAAGCGCTGGAGAAAGAGCGCGCGGAAAAAGAGGGCCGCGACGTGGAGGTGGTCGAAACCGTGATCACCATTCGATTCTGGATTCTCTCGATTATCTGCGCGCTGATTGGCGTGGCGACGTTGAAATTACGGTAGACGGCGGATTGGTTTGGCGGGTGTGCAATCGCCGATAACGAAGTGCGCGCCCAACGTGCCGTCTTCGTTGGCTTTATTGTTTTCTGTTTTAAGATTGGATTTCGGCGCATGGAGTTATACCGGAAAGCCTTGGTCTGTGGGTTGGGCAGCAGCGGCGTGGCCGCCGCCCGCCTGCTGGTCGGCGAGGGCGCGCGCGTTACCGCGATTGACCGGGCCGACACATCCGCATTGCGCCAGACGGCGGCGGAACTGGCGTCGCTGGGTGTGAGCGCGCGGCTGGGGCCGAATACGACCGTGCCGGATGAGCCGTATGATGTGGCGGTTGTCAGCCCCGGCCTGACGCTGAACTCTCCCTGGTTGTCTGTGCTGGCGGATCGCGGCGTCCCGCTTCTTTCCGAGCTGGAGTTGGGCTGGAGCCGATTCCGCGGACGCACGATTGCCGTCACCGGATCCAACGGCAAGAGCACGGCCGTGAAATGGCTGGCGGAAAGCCTCGCGGCGGGCGGCGCGCGCGCCGCCCCAGCGGGTAATTATGGGCCGCCGGCCGCGCAGGTGGTGCGCGAGCGGCCGGACCTGGAATGGCTCGTGCTGGAGGTCAGTTCATTTCAGTTGGAAACCACGCGCGACTTCCGGCCGGACATTGGCGTCGTGCTCAATGTCTTCCCGAACCATCTGGACCGACATGGCAGCCGGGCGGCCTACCTGGCGCTCAAAGCGCGGCTTTTTGCTCGCGCGCGGTTCGGCGATACCTGCCTGGTTAATGCCGGTCTCCTGCAGGAATTGAAGCCGCTGGTTGGAACCGGCCGGGGTGTCTGGCGCACCTTCGATTGCGCGCCGCCGGCCGACTACGTCTATCGCGCCGGCGCGGTTGAGCATGACGGCCGCGTGCGGGCGCGTTTCGATGGCACTTATTTTGGTAACGACGTGTTAGGCTTGACGGCCGCGGCGGTAGTCGCCGCGTTGGATGCGGCGGGCCTGCCCCCGGCGGCGGCGGAAACCGTCGCGCGCCGATTCGAGCCCCTGCCGCACCGGATGCAGGTGGTGGCCGTACGCGACGGGGTTACGTTTATCAATGATTCCAAGGCTACGAATCTGACGGCGATGGCGGCCGCATTGCGCATGACCGGCGGCGGGGTGCGGCTGATTGCCGGCGGCCTGGCGAAGGAGTCGGATTTCGAGTTCGTGCGGCCGGTGCTGGCGGAAAAGGCGCGCGGGGTTTATCTGATTGGCCAGGCGGCTGTCGCCATGGCCGCGGCCTGGGCGGACACCGTTGCGTGCCAGGTGTGCGGGACGCTGGAGGCGGCAGTGGCCCAAGCCTGGCGGGATGCGGCGCCTGGCGAGTGCGTGCTGCTCGCGCCCGCGTGCGCCAGTTTCGACCAGTTCCGCAATTATGAGGAGCGCGGAAACTGCTTCATGAAATATGTTGAGAATCTGTCCGGGAGGACGGCATAATGGAACGGAAAATATCTTGGAGTTCAATGATGTCGGAAAGCACTGAAAGGAGAAACCAGATGAGGGCCCCGTTGTTGATTTCGGTCGTAGTCGCACTGCATGTTTTGGCGGTGGGCGCGATCATGTTCATCCAGGGTTGCGGCACCAAGCAACCCGCCGTCGAGCCGCCGCCGGCGCCGATCATGCCGCCCAAGCAGGAAGTCATGGGGACTCCCGCACCACAACCGCGGCCGGTGTTCCAGCCGCCTGGGCCGGTCGAGCATGCGCCTTCCATGGCGGAGCCGGTCGGCGCTAAGAGCTACGTTGTCCAGAAGGGCGATTCGCTTTCCAAGATCGCCGCGCGTGTCGGGGTCAGCGGTCGCGAGATCATGGAACTGAACGGCATCAAGGACGCCAACAAGATCCGCATTGGGCAGAAACTGGTGCTGCCGGATTATGCGAAGGCCGAGCCGCAGGCGGCCGCGCCTGCCGCGGCGCCCAAACAGGTGGTGCGGGCGACCGCGACCCCGGCGCCGAAGCAGCCGGCTGCGCCCGTCAAACCCGCGAAGGAAACCAAGCCGGCCAAGGCGGGGGCGGAAACAACCTATGTCGTGCAGTCCGGCGACAGTCTCTCGAAGGTCGCCGCGAAGCATGGCGTGTCGGTTGCCGCGTTGCGCGAAGCCAATGCCTTGAAGAGCGACAAGATTATGGTGGGCCAGAAGTTGACCATTCCGGGGGCAAAGAGCGGTAAAACGGGTGCGGTCCGAAAGGAAGATGCGCCCGCGTCGCGGTCCACCGCCGACAGCGAAAGCAAGAGTGGCGCTTCGAGTGTATCGCCGCCCGCAACCCCGCCGGTTGAACCCGAGTTGGCTGTTGCGCCGGGGCCGGCCGCCCCATTGCCGGCGGCTGTGCAGGACACCCCCTTGGATTACACGGTGCAGGACGGCGACACGCTGGACAAGATCGCCAAGATGTATGTCGTCAGCAAGGAAGAGATCTTGAAGTTGAACGGGTGGACTTCAGAGCCGGTGTTACGGCCCGGCCAGAAGATGAAGATTCCGCTGTCGAAAACATTCTGACAATGGCCGGCCACGGCGGTCCGGCCGCATTGAGCATAGCCACAGGCAAGGCCCGGCCCCGGGTGGTCGGGCCTTGTGTTTGCGAGGCATCGGCGGGCTGATGTGGAAAACCGCGAGCATTATGGTGGGGGTCGTGCTGTTGCTGGTCGCGCTCGGCGTCGTCATGCTGGCGAGCACCAGCGTCGTGCAGGGGCAGACCGTTTTCAGTGACCCGAATTACTTTCTTAAGCGGCAGTTGATTTTTCTGCTGGTGGCGGGCGTGGCCGGGCTGGTCATGGCGCGCATTGACTACCACGTCTGGAAGATGCTTGTCGGCCCGCTGGCGGCTTTTTCGTTGGTATTACTGGTAATGACCCTTATTCCGGGCGTCGGGTTGACGGTCAAGGGCAGCAGTCGCTGGCTGCGCGCCGGCCCGGTCAATTTCCAACCTTCGGAACTGGCCAAGTTCACTTGTGTCGCCCTGCTGGCTTGGTGGATGGCCCGCGTGCAGCATCGCGCGACGGATTTCAAACTGGGGCTGCTGATCCCGCTTGCGGGATTGGGCGTGTTTCTCGGTTTGATTTTTATTGAGCCGGACTTCGGGACGACCCTCTTGGTGGGGGTGGTGGGAATGACCATCATGTTTATGGGTGGTACGCGCTTCAGTTATCTGCTGGTGGCGGGCCTGCTGGGGTTTGTCGGCTTTGCGCTTGCGATCATGCAGAACGCCGTGCGCATGCGGCGCATTACCGCCTTTCTCGATCCTGAAAAATACGCCAAGAATGAGGCATTTCAGTTGCTCAATGCGATCTATGCCTTTGTCGTTGGCGGGGCCGGCGGAGTTGGGCTCGGACAGAGTTTGCAAAAGCGGTTTTACCTGCCCGAAGCGCACACCGACTTCATCTTTGCCATTATCGGCGAGGAACTCGGTTTGGGCGCCTCCCTGCTGGTCATCACCGGCTTTGTGGTCTTTTTTTTCTGCGGCTTGCGCATCAGTTTGCGCGCGCCCGACAAGTTTGGCGAGTTGCTGGGTTTCGGATTGACCCTGATGCTGACTTTGCAGGCGGCAATCAATATCGGTGTGGTGACCGGTTGTCTGCCAACCAAGGGGCTGCCCCTGCCGTTTATCAGTTTCGGCGGATCAAGCCTGGTGATCTCGTTGATGATGGTCGGCGTGCTGGTCAATATCGCGCGCCAGGCCCAGACCGATGCGGAAGGCGAAACCCGAGTCATCAAAGACGCGGAACACTGGATTTAAGCCATACGGCGGAGAAATCCATATCGCGGCTCATCGGGGACGGTTCGGCTCTCCTGAAAATAGCGAGTCCCAATGATGGGGTGAGGCATCACTCGCGGTGACGGTTGGGTGCACCAAGCTTGCCTGCGCCCCAACCGGCGCGTCCCCATGGAGCGCAGGCAGCTTGCTTGTTTCACGCATCAACGTTCCGGTTCCCATGCCGCAATCCGTGCGAGATTCCCCGGCTTTGGGCGGCGGCGTTTGCAACGGAACGACAGAACCCCATCAAATGGAGCGTGCTCCAGGGCACGAGCCGGCCATTTCCGGCTTGGCGAAGATATAACTTTCCAGTTTCCAAGGCCGGCGCTTTCCTGTAATAAGCACGGTTTTGATTAAGGAGTGCGCATGAAAAAGAAAGCAACAGACTATTATGTGAAGGATCTGGCCCTGGCGGATTTCGGGCGCAAGGAGATCGAGTTGGCTGAACATGAGATGCCCGGTCTGATGGCCCTGCGCGCCGAGTACGGCCGCCAACAACCGCTCAAGGGCGCGCGAATATCCGGTTCCCTGCACATGACGATCCAGACTGCCGTGCTGATTGAAACCCTGCAGGCGCTGGGCGCGCGCGTGCGCTGGGCCAGTTGCAATATCTTTTCCACGCAGGATCACGCCGCTGCCGCGCTGGCTGCCCGCGGCACCCCGGTGTTCGCCTTCAAGGGCGAATCGCTGGAGGAATACTGGGCCTTCACCGACCGGATCCTGGACTGGGGTGGTGGCACAGGGCCGAACATGATTCTGGATGATGGCGGCGATGCGACACTATTTGTGCACTTGGGGTATCAAGCCGAGGAAAACCCGGCGCTACTGAAAAAGAAGCCGGAAAGCCACGAGGAAGCCATTCTGCTGGCTCAGTTGAAGAAGGCGCTGCAGCGCGACTCCGGCCGGTTCCACCGGATTGTCCGCGACATTCGCGGGGTGAGCGAAGAGACCACGACCGGCGTCCATCGCCTCTACCGGATACACGAGAAGGGCAAGCTGCTTTTCCCGGCGTTTAATGTGAACGACTCTGTCACCAAGTCCAAGTTCGACAACATCTACGGGTGCCGCCACTCGCTGGTGGATGGCATCATGCGCGCGACGGATGTGATGATCGCCGGCAAGGTGGCGGTGGTCGCCGGCTACGGCGATGTTGGCAAGGGTAGTTGCCAGTCGCTCAAGGGACAGTGCGCCCGCGTGATTGTGACCGAGGTGGACCCCATTTGCGCCCTGCAGGCGGCGATTGACGGTTATGAAGTCATGCCGATGGATGAAGCCTGCGTGATCGGCGATATCTTCGTCACCGCCACCGGATGCTGCGATGTGATTACCGAGACTCACATGCGCCGGATGAAGAACCTGGCGATCGTGTGCAACATCGGGCACTTCGACCACGAGATCCAGGTGGAGGCGCTGAAGAAGTATAAGTGGCTGGAGATCAAGCCACAGGTGCATCGAATCACGTTCCCGAACGGCCGCAGCATTATCCTGTTGGCCGAAGGACGTCTGGTGAACCTGGGCTGCGCCACCGGGCACCCGAGTTTTGTGATGTCCAACAGTTTCACCAACCAGACACTGGCGCAGATCGAGCTCTATACCAATCCCGGCAAATACCCGGTCGGTGTTTACGTGCTGCCCAAGATACTGGATGAGAAGGTTGCGCGATTACATCTGGCCAAGCTGGGGGTGCGCTTGGATAAATTGAATCGCAAACAGGCCGATTATCTCGGCGTGCCGGTGGAGGGGCCGTACAAGGCGGCGCATTATCGGTATTAAAATAACTAAAAAAAATGAACGCGGGTGTTCCCGGGATGTCTATGAAGGATTGTTAAAGGAGATACCAATGAAATTGAACAGAATGAAGATAATGATATTGATGCTGATGGTCATTATGTCGGCAGCCCAGGCGGTTGTGGCGCAGAACATGCCGCCGGCCCCGCGCACGGATCGGAGCCGGAATGAGCCGTCAGGCCCGAACTTCGCGGAAAATATCCGCCTCTCCGGCATTATCCGCGGCAATAACAACAACATCATGGTCGGCCTGATCAACACCACCGCCAACTGGAATGTCATTCGGCCGGTGGGCGGGCGTTATGGCGACATTGAGATTGTTTCCGCTGATTACGAGAAGGAAGTGGTGATGCTGCGTTGCGGCGAACACGAAGCGACGCTCAAGCTCGAGGGCGACGAGAATATGCCCAAGATTTTCTTTGCCGGCATCAAGGATGACGATCCATCCACATGGCCGCCCGGGTTCAAGGGACCGGGTATTGAACGATTCCTGCAGGAGAATCCGAATGCGGTCATCAAGCTGCCGTTTGCGCCCAAGCCGCCGGATCATCCGGTTAAAGTGGAGGGTCTCGGGCCGGGCATCGAAGCGGCGCTCAAAGACAATCCTGAGTTGGCTGCCAAGGTGCGCCAGCCCTTGCCGCCGGGCAGCAAGGGTGAAGGCATAGAGGCCTTTATCAAAGCGCATCCCGAACTGGTCATACCCAACACGAACATGCCAATGCCAATGCCGCCGCCGATGCCGGCGACCGATGGGACGGCCCCGTCAACCGCGCCGGCCATGCCGACGCCAACGGCGCCGTAGTCACGGAACGCGGGTCGGGTCCGTTTCCCCAATCAATCCATTGTATGGCGATTGGTGTGCCGGGGGGGGGTATAAGGCGCAGGTATCCTGCCCGCGTGCCCGTAAAAACATTTCTCGATTCCCTTCTGCCAAAATGTTCAGCGGCGGGGGTTGGAGATTTGTTATTGCGCGTTGGTCGGCGCGCCTGGCGCTGGCAGGGCCACAAAAAGGCACAAAAAAGCGAAAGTGATTGCCTGCGGCTTGTGCGGACGACACTGATTCGGAGGCCGCATTGGCCCCCCCCACGGACGTGAGCGGGGTTGACCAGGCCCAAAACTGCCGGCGCACCCCGCCGCTTTCTTTGATTGCCGCGCCCGCCGGCTCGGCTATGATATGCGCAGCCGATGGAGCCTGACCTTTCCAGCCTGAAAATCGCGGTTATCGGGGCGCGGGGCTTGCTGGGTTCCGATGTGGCGGATGCGTTCAGCGCCGCCGGCGCGGCTGTGACGGGGCTTGATCGCCCGGATATTGAGATCAAGCGATTCAAAAGTGTTTTTGAGACGATTCCATCAGTTAACTGGGTGATCAATTGCGCGTCGTTTTCCGATGTGGATGCCGCCGAAACGCAGCGCGAAGAGGCGTTTGACGTCAATTCGGAGGGCGCCCGCAACGTGGCGCGCACCTGCGCCCGGCGCGCGATGCGATTCCTGCAGATCAGCACGGATTATGTTTTTGACGGGCGCAAATCCACACCGGTTTCCGAACAGGATGTCCCCAATCCGGTCAATGTCTTTGGCGCCAGCAAACTGGCCGGGGAGAAGGCGATCCGGGCCGAGGGTGGGCAATATCTGATAGTGCGAACCAGCGGCCTGTTTGGCCTGCGCGGCCAGAACTTTGGACGGACAATCGTCGAACGTTTGCTGATGCGTCAGCCCTGCCGCATGGTGACCGATCGGGTTTTTACCCCCACGTACACGCGGCATCTGGCGTTGGCGCTGGTTCGCCTGGTGGGCCGCCGGCGGCGCGGCATTGTCCACGCGGCGGCGCTGGGCGAGTGCACGCCTTATGATTTTGCCCGCAAGGCCGTCGAACTAATGCGGGAGAAAGCGGATTTACAGGGCATTTCGTTTGCCGAAAGCGGTCTGGTTGCGCCTCGTCCGCTTTATTCGGTGCTCAGCCAACATCGCTATCGCGAATGGACCGGAACCCTGTTGCCCGTCTGGGAACAGGGCTTGGCCGACTTTATCGAGGAATGGCGCGAGCATCCGGAAGCGTAGCAGCGCAGGCGGCGTGATTGGTGGCATCGAACCGGTGATCAGTGGTTTGCTGTGACAGATGATGGGTCAGCTGCTCAACGCCAACCGCGAACAGTGCTACCTGTCACCAGCAGACGGTTGCGGAATCATTGATTGGAGTGGCACGAGCCAGGCATTTCTGCCCACCGATCGCCAATGACGGATCACTGACTGCCGCCGATTTTCTTCCCTTGGTGCAACCGAATGAACCGGTCGTTCAATTCGCGGTACGACTTGAGCAGATGCTGGTGTGATTCTTCCATTTCCGCCATCCGTCGCCGGATCTGATCGGCGCTCTGGCGCTCAAGCTGAAGTCGTTCCTCCATCTGCCGGACGCGCTCATCCGCCGTCTTCTCGGCTGTGGCACCGGCTACGCGCGCGGCCTCGACTTCGGCCGATTTGCCGGCAAGCTGGGTCAAGAGGCGGTCATAGTTCTGGAGCAAGACATCGTAATTGTTCATCAGCACGCTTAAATGCGCGGGGAGTGAATCAGCGCCGGCGCGGTTCTCGGTCATATCTTGCAGCATCTGATTCTTCTTTTCCAGTTGGGCAATAGTGCGCTCAAGCCGGCTGATTTGGTCGCGGGCGGTGATCTCGCCCTGTCGGAATGCTTCGGCGCGCTCGTTGAATGATTGTTCCTTGCGCAAGCTGTTCTTCAACTCATCCTCAAACATTTTCTTCCACTTGCCCGCTTCGCGTTCAAAATGATCTCGCTCGGCGATGACCCGCTTCAATTCCGACCATTGTTCCTTGCTTCCCGACCCGGTGGTAATGGGGGGGGGCGAGGCGGCGCTCAGGCGGCCCAGTTCATTCTCCAGATCCTTCACGCGGGTGGTCAGTGTGGCGATTTCCGCCAGCAGTTGCTGGTTCTGTTCCGCCATGGCTTCAAGCACGGCGGCGCCGGCTTGCTTCTGCTCGCCGGTGCGCTTATGGCGGATGGCGGTTTCCGGCCTCACGGTGCCATCGCGCAGGTAATCGAGCAGCGCCAGCAGGTGCAGCGGGCCCATCTCGGCGCCCTGGCCGAGATCGGCCACCCAATCCATTTTCAAGTCGGCCATGTCGCGCGCCCGAATCCAAGCGGCGAGATCGGTGGAGAGCACATCGTCCGGCGCGATACGGCCGTCTGCCGCCCAATGTTGCAGGGTGGCCAAATCCACCGGGCCGTAGACGGCGTCATCTTTTTTGAGATGCCAGTTCACTCGGGCGTCCGCTTATTTTTCCGGCACAAAGAGTTTCTGGCCAACGCGGATCTTGGTGGCGTCCTGGATGTTGTTGGCTTCGAGGATCACGGAAGGTTTCACGCCATAGGCGGCCGCGATGGCGGAAATGGTTTCGCCCGCCTTCACCTCATGTTCATAGCCATAGCCGGAAGTGGCGGCGGGCTTCTTGCCGCCGGACGGGGGCGCCGGCCGTGCCGTCGGACCGCTGCTGGCCTTGATGATTTCCGCGATTTTTTTCGTCAAGCGGTCAATGATTTCCTGCTTGTCGCGTTCGCGGCCGGCTTCCAACGCGCTGATCCGGCGGTTCAAGTCTTCGATCCCCGACTGAAAGGCCTGGCTTTGAGATTGATTGTTGCGGGAGAGCCCGGCGCGAACATTGTCCAGTTCGGATCGGGCCTGCTGATTCTCCAACTCGACGCCTTCGATGCGTCCGGACAGCTTGCGCATATCTTCCTGAACTCGGAGAATATCCTGGCGTATCTGGGTCAGTTCGGTTTCGTCCACCGTCACGCAACCCGCGCTCAGCACTAGGCAAAAACTGGGGATAGCCCGCCAAAAACATTTGATAGGATTAGTTTTCATGCGCTTTCCATTACTGAAGAGGCGTCAGAGACGCAAGCCCGGATCAGAGCCCTCCGATTCCAGCTCATTTCTCCCAACCCTCCCTCACAACCCTTTCCGTTCTGGTGGGCTGGGCCGGATCATTTGTCGCACGCGCGGCGGTGCTTTGACCGCCGGCGTGGGCGCGGCTGAATCGGCTGCTTTTTGCAGGAATCGGCGGCTGGTTTCCAACTGGGCCAGGCGGCTTTCGAGTTCGCTGATGCGGGCGCGCAGCACGGGTATATTTTCATCTGGGCCGGCGGTGGGCGCTTGGTTTTGAGTTTCTTTCAATAACCGGTGGGCCGCGCTTTCCTCTTCAAACAATTTTTTCCAGCGCGCGCATTCCTGGTGCAGCGCTTCCATCTGGTCAAGCAGTGTCTGGCGCGCCGACTCCGTTTCCTGCTGCTGTGCGGCCAACTGCTGTGCGGCATGTTCCAATTCCGCGCTGCGTGCCAGCGCCTTTTCAGCCCGGCTGTTGGTTTCCCCGATTTGACGTTGCAATTCGGCGCGTTCGGTTTCCCATGCCGCCTCTTTCTGTTTCAGATCCCGCTGCAACTGTTCGGCCAGAGCCGCTTTGGCCGCCAGTGGCTTGACCGAATCCTGTGTTTGCTTGAATTCTTGCTTCAACCCTTCAAGCATGGCGGTTTGTTCCGCCAAGGCTTTCCGGACTTGCTGGAGCTCTTTTTCATTTTCAGCCTTCCGCATTTCCAAAGCGCTCAATTGCTGCTGGCTTTTAGCCCGCTCATCTCGCAATTCAGCCTCAAAACGCGCAGACTTCGACCGCTCATCCTGAATATCTTTTAGGAAACGCGCCTCCATTTTTGAAAAATCAGCCAACAAAGTCTCTTTTTTTGCTAAAATGGCAGCATTTTGTGCCAAATCAGATTGGGCTGCAGCTAATTTGGCCTTCAATAATTCTTGGTTTTGTGTTTCCTGTTCAAGTTCTTTAATCTTTGCTTCGTTTCGATTCAGTTGAGCCTTTAACTGATCCAATTCGTTTTGCAACTGGCTGGTTTGGCCGTTTGCTTGCGCCATAAGTGCTTCAATCAGTGTGAATTGCTGGCCATCTGCCAAATTGCTGACTGGGGATGTCGCGAGAACCGAGCCATCCACAAGCAACTCTTTCAAAGCCAGTAGGTTAAAAGGTCCGTGAAGCTGTCCGTCCGGGGTTTTGACCTGCCAGGTCATACCCAGACTGGCGAGGGTGGGGGCAAGTTTCCAGTTTTTCTGGTCTTCCGATATCTGGTCATCCGGCGCGATTTGACCTTTTTCGGACCAACCGATTAAAATTCCCAGTTCAACCGGGCCAAACACCGCGCCATCGCTTTTTTTAAGATACCAAGCCATCGTGCTGTACGCTTCCGCTCCGCTCTTAGTCTCACTCTTACTCTTCCTTTTGTCCGTTGCAAGCGCCATTTCTTGAAATGAGAACGAGATCATATTATGGCCTGATTCATTCGGCCGATTAACAAAAAAGGGTCTTTCACGGTGGGCAATAACCAGGGCGAGCGGCTCGCGAATGCGTCGCCGCGTTCATATGCGCCCACGATAATACTTGCCAGATGACGCATTGGGACATTATGAAGCAGTCCCGTGGCGGCTGCCGCGCTCAAGGGGGCCGCAGGCCATCCACAATTGGGCGAAAAGGAGTTTGACGTTTATGCATGATCCGACGTTGACCACCGGGTTGCCGGCGCTGGACCAGGTTTTGAAGGGGGTGTTGGCCGGCGACAATATCGTCTGGCAGGTGGATGCCGTCGCGGAATACCAGGCGCTGGTAACGCCCTATGCCCAGGCTGCCCTGCGCAACGGTAAGACGTTGGTGTATTTCCGATTCGCGCGACATGAGCCGTTGCTTGCGCCGGGCTCCGGCGCCCAGATTCACGAACTGGATCCGGAGCAGGGATTCGAGAACTTCATCGCCGCGATCCACGCGGTGATTGAAAAGGCCGGTCCCGGCGCTTTTTATGTTTTTGACTGCCTTTCGCGGCTGGCGGTGGACTGGTGCTCCGACCAGATGCTGGCCAATTTCTTCATGCTCACATGCCCGTACCTGTACGACTTGGCGACCGTCACGTATTTCGCCCTGTACCGCAACTATCACACGTCGCATGCCCTGGGTCCGATCCAGGAGACCACGCAGCTCTTTCTGGACACCTATCGGCACAAAGGGGAAATCTATGTCCGGCCGGTGAAGGTCCAGCACCGCTATTCACCCACCATGAACATGCTGCACGTATGGCGCGGGCAGGAGTTCAAGACCGTCACGGCCAGCGCGGTGATCTCCGAGATTCTGACTTCGGCGCAGTGGTCGGGTTTGGCGTCCGACAGCAGCGTCGGGTTCTGGGAGACCAGTTTTATCCATGCCCGCGAACTGCTCCAATCCGGCGAGTATCGGCCCGATGTGCCCGGCCGCGGCCGGGACGTGTATGCGAACCTGGTCAAGATGATCATCTCGCGCGATCCGGGCATGCAGCGGTTGATTGAGCGGCACCTGACCTTGCAGGACATTCTGGACGTGCGCAAGCGCCTGATTGGGACGGGACTGGTCGGCGGCAAGACCGTTGGCATGCTGCTGGCGCGAGCGATCGTGAAACAGGCCGATCGGCGCTTCGTGGACCTGCTGGAGGAGCATGATTCGTTCTTTGTCGGTTCGGACGTATTCTATGATTTCCTTGTGCGCTGCGGCGTATGGTGGGTGCGGCAGCAACAGCGCGATCCGGAACGCTTTCTCGACGGCGCCGAGCAGGCGCAGCGGCGCATCATTACCGGGGCGTTCCCCGCGCATATCATGCGGCGTTTTGACGAAATGCTGGATTATTTCGGCCAATCGCCCTTCATTGTCCGATCCAGCTCGCTGTTGGAGGATAACTACGGCCACTCGTTTGTCGGCAAATACGAAAGCATCTATTGCGCGAACCAGGGGCCGCGCGAACAGCGCATGCAGGATCTGCTCGCCGCGATTCGCGCGATCTACGCCAGCTCGATGAGCGAAAAGGCGCTGCGGTATCGGGCCGAACGCGGCATGCTGGATCGAGACGAGCAGATGGCGTTGCTGATTATGCGCGTGTCGGGCGCGATGTATGGGCGCAATTTCTTTCCGCAGATGGCCGGAGTCGGGTTCTCCTTCAATCCCTACGTCTGGGATCGCGCGATTGATCCCCAGGCCGGCGTCGTCCGTCTGGTTTTCGGCCTCGGCACGCGCGCGGTCAACCGGGCCGATGACGATTACACGCGGATCGTGGCCCTCAACGCGCCCGAGCGACGCCCGGAGGCCAATTTCGATGAGGTTGCCCAGTGTGCCCAGCGGCGTGTGGACTACCTGGACCTGGACGCCAATCAACTGGTTTCGGGCTATTTCACGGACTTGCTGCATACCAGCCCGGGATTACCTTTGGACTGGTTTGCTTCCGCCGATCCGACAGCGGGGTCCGAAGGCGCGTCGTCCGCCCCGGTGCTGACGTTCGACCGGCTGCTTCGAGAAAGCCGCATGGTTGAAGATCTGCGCGATATGCTGCGCATTCTTGCCGCCGCGTATAATCATCCGGTGGATATCGAATTCACGGCCAACTTCGTGGATGGAGATCGGTACCGGATTAACTTGCTGCAGTGTCGCCCGCTCCAGGTCCAGGGGGCCGAGTACATTTCACTGCCGCCGGCGGAGGTGCCGCCGGCGGATATTATCATCTCCGCGCGCGGGGCGGTGATCGGCCAAAGCCGCCGCGACCGGATTGGCGGTTTCGTGTATGTGGTGCCCGAGTTGTACGGCCAACTGCCCCTGCAGGAGCGTTATGCGGTTGCCCGCCTGCTGGGTGTAATCAATCGCACCTGGGGCGAACGCAGCGGCAAACTGATGCTGCTGGGGCCCGGACGTTGGGGCACCTCCAGCCCCCAACTCGGCATCCCCGTTGCGTTCAGCGAGATCAATCGCGCCGCGATCATCTGCGAAATTGTTGCCATGCACGCAAATCTGGTTCCGGATGTATCGCTGGGAACGCATTTTCTCAGCGAACTGGTCGAGCGCAATATCCTTTACATGGCCCTTTTTCCACAGCAGGGCGACAATTACCTCAACCGGGATTTCTTCGAGCGCCAGCCCAATTGTCTGGCGGAACTGGCGCCTGACTCCGCGCGCTATGCGGAATTGGTGCGGGTCATTGACACCGCGCGCGTGGCGGGTGGGGCGGAAATCCGGATTGCGGCCGACGCCATGCAGCAGCATGTCCTGTGCTACTACGACCGGTAGAGCACGGCGCGCTGCTGCAGCGAATCCACATGCAGGCGGAGGCGGTTGGGGCCCTCGGCGTCAATCACCCGGACCACGGCGGACAAGGCTTCGTCGTCGGGCGCCAGCTCCGCCAGCCGGTTGGGCGCGCGCCGCAGCGTTTCCTCATTGAATACATTGCCCGCCCGCGCCGGATAAAACGCCAGGTAGAGCATGTCCATTTCCACCAGGTCGTTGAAGTAGTGCGTGCCCAGCGATAGATCCGGCGTAAGCCCCGCATGCATCGCGCCGATTTCACAGATCACGGCGGCGGTGTTGATCTCGGGGAAGGATACCGGCACGCCCAGGGATGGCATGCGCGTGCCCCAACGCCCAGGGCCCATCAACATGATGGTCCGAGGACCGCCGGGGTCCGGGTGGCGCGTAAGCTGGCCGACCAGCCGCGCCACAGCGTAACGGTCCCGCTCCGTCAGTTGTCCGTAGGCCGCCGGGACCACATAGATGATCCGGTCAATGGATAAAGCCCGGCTGGTGCCGATGATGCCGCCATGCACTTTTAGAATCAGATCCGTCGGCGGCACATCAGGCATGGCGCCCGCCGCGGCGCTGGCGCCCTTGACTTGAAGCGGGCGGCATTGGAGCAGGTTGATTCGATAGGTGTTGTCCGGAGCGAAGTTGGCCGTGAACTCGATGTCCACATGGCATCCATAGACTTCCCGGAGCGTGCGCAACAACCGGCGCATGTCGTCCGCAAAAGTGGTTTCAGCGAAAAGCCGCTCGAAAGTGAGCGTCGTGTGTTGAACGCCGGCGGCGGTGTACTCGGCCGGTGCGAATAATTCCGGATTCAGGTCGGGACTTTGCCGCGCCAGGTCAACGAAGTAGCCCGAGCGCAGATTGCCGGCTTCCAGATCCAGATAGTCCACCCGCTTCTGCGCGAATTGGCGGTGTTCCTCGGGATCGCCCTCCGGGCATTTGGCTGGCGCGTTCAGGGCGACCAGCCGCGTGTAGTCGTCGTCGGAACGATCCACCGCGCGCGTGCCGAGTCCGAAAACCAGGCGCAAGAGTCCGGCTTCCGGATCAATTTCCGGATCCCAGGCAAAGGAGTTGAAGGACATGCCCACGCCCGCCAGATGGGGGAAAAACAACGAACCATACTTGACGCCCGACACGCGTTGGACGAGCAGGGCCATCTGCTCGTCGCGGTCGAGCACGCCGCGCTTGGCGCGGTATAACAGCGCGTCTTCGTTTAGCGTGCTGGCATAGACCTGTCGCACCGCTCGAAGAAATTCGGCCAGACGTTCGGCGCGCGTGCCGCGGTTGGCGCAAAATATGCTGTCGTATTTCCCGGAGAATGCGTTGCCGAAATTGTCTTCAAGCAGACTGCTCGAACGGACGATAATGGGGCACTGGCCGAAGTAATCGAGCATGTCCGCGAATCGCTTGACGATATAGTCAGGGAACTGCCCCCTGAGTATGCGCTCCCGGCCTTCGGCCACGTCTGCTAACAGCGTGGCGGGATCCTTTTGTTTCTGCCGGATGGCCCAGCAGTTGTTTTCCACGAGGAAGGAGTAGAAAATGTCCGAACCGATGAAGAAAGAGTCATGCGCTTCCAGCCGGCCGGCCCAGCCGGGATCGGCCGCCCTCAGGATGGCGCGGGCCAGCAACATGCCGACCGACTTGCCGCCGACCAGACCTGAGCCGATTGTGCGTTTCCAGATGTAGATCAGGTCGGCGAGGGTCAGATATTGCCGGGCCAGCGCGAGGATTCGTTCATCGCATGAAATCAGTTGGGTGAGCTGGTGCTGGAAGATCTTTTCAATTTTTTCCCGGGGGCACTCGCCGCGGGCGTGGGCTTCCAGCATTTCCTCGGCCTGGATAAAGCGCCGATCCCACAGCCCGACCATTCGGTAGGACGCTGATTGCAGGCCGTGCCAGGGACCGGAAGTGAGCACGTCGGCGGTCGTGGCGCTTTGGGTGACGGGCATCAGCGCATCGTCTTCCCAAACGTGCAACAGATACATCGTCGGGGAATGGCGCTGATCCACTTTCAGCGGATGCACGTAGGTTTTGCCGCCGTAGCTGAAGATATCAATCATGAGTTGCGTGGTGCGTTCGATCGGCCGTGCCGCATGGTGGGAATGATAGTGCCGCAGCACCATGAAATAGGCGATGGCCTCCAAGGCGCGGAGCTGCGGGCAGGTCAGCATGAAAAAGTTGCCGATCATACGCTCGCTGAAACAGTCCAGCGCGAGTTCTGAAAGCGAATCGAACACGTAATAGGCGCCCGGGCCCGTTTGCCCGATGACCTGATGGATTTCGGTGATAAATTCTTCGACGCCGCGGGCTGGGTCCAGCCGGCAGACGCGCGCGCCGGCGGCGGCTGGGACGAGTTCGGGGTGGCTGGCAAAACGGAAGTAGACCAGCGGGACGGCATGGTTCCGCGCATACTCGCAAAATGGTTCAACCAGCGGCAGATAATCCGCGATCCGCTCGGTCTGCCAGACCACGTTGTCGCCGGGGCGGATGCCCCCCAGGATGCGATCCAGGGCGGGCACCCCGGTACTGGGCGGCGCGCGCCGATGTGCGGAGTCGGCCATGTTCATCAAGCCGGAATCATACGGCCCGACGACGCGGTCGGCAAGTCAACAGCCCCCCGCTTCTCATACCCAGCCGCGGAGGCGCACGGCCTCGGCGACCCGGTTGATGGCCACAAGGTAGGCCGCCAGGCGCATGTGGACCTTTCGCTCCTGGTGCATTTTGAAAACCGTGCGGTAGGCATCGGCCAGGCGCCGGTCCAGTTGCTGGTGGATGTCATCCAGCGACCAGTAATAATTGGCGCGCCCCTGCACTTGTTCGAGGTAGCTGACGGTTACCGCGCCGGCGTTGGCGAGGAAATCCGGGATGACGTGGATGCCCTTGACATAGAGGATGGTGTCCGCCTCGGGGGTGGTCGGGCCGTCGGCCAGTTCGCAGACGATCTTGGCCTGAACCTGGTCGGCGTTTTCACGGGTGAGCACGTGTTCGAGCGCCGCGGGGTAGAGGATGTCCACCTCAAGCTCCAGCAGATCTTCATTACTGATCGGCTCCGCGCCGGGGAAGCCGGCCACCCGGCCGGTCTTCAGCTTGTGCGCCACAACGGCCCGTGCATCCAGGCCGTTGGGGTTGAAGATGCCGCCGCTGGTGTCGGACACCGCGACCAGCGTCCCGCCGCCGATCATCTCCGCGTGCAACATGGCGACGTGCTGGCCGGCGTTGCCGAAGCCTTGGATAGCGAACGATGATTGGGGATCCAGGTTGAGGGCCCGACACGCCTCGCGCACGGCCAGCACGCCGCCGCGCGCGATCGCCGTCTGGCGGCCTTGGGAGCCGCCGAGCGCGAGCGGCTTGCCGCTGATCGCCGCCGGATGCGCGCGTCCGCTGATCATTTCCAACTCGTCCATCATCCAGGCCATGATCTGCGGCGTGGTGTAGATATTGGGTGAAAGGATGTCGCGGTGCTCGCTCAATTCGCGCGCCATCGCGCGCACCCAGCCGCGGGCGACGCGCTCCTTCTCGCCCTCCGAGAGTTTACGGGGATCGCAGATCAAACCGCCGCTGGCGCCGCCGAGGGGGATATCCACCAGCGCCGCGCGCCAGGTTGCCCAGGCCGCCATGGCCCGGCCGGCATCGAGCCCGTCGTCCGGATGCCAGCGTAAACAGCCGGAGCAGGGGCCGCGGGCGTCATTGTGCTGGACGCGGTATCCATGGAAGGTGCGGGTGTGGCCGTCGTCCATCTTGACCGGGATGGTGAAGGCGAACTCGCGCATCGGCCAGCGCAGGAATTCGGCGAGCGCAGGTTCCAGGCCGAGAAACGAGGCGGCTTCATCAAACTGAGCCTGGGCGATCTCAAACGCATTGAACTTCGCTTGCATTGGCTGCCTCCCGTTTAGGATTCTTGAGCTGAACGGCTTTGCCCCGGCGTGGCTCCAGCTCCCTGGGCCAAGGCGGCCCCGCGCCAGCGGGACCGCCTTGGTGCGGGACGAACAACCGGTCAGACGAGACCCTGGTCGAGCATGGCGTCGGCCACCTTCACGAACCCGCCGATATTGGCGCCCACCACATAATTGCCCGGGCAGCCGTATTCCTTGGCCGTCTCGAAGCAATTCTTGTGAATGCTGACCATGATGCCGTTGAGCCGGCGGTCCACTTCCTCGCGCGTCCACGAAAGCCGCATCGAGTTCTGGCTCATCTCCAGGCCGGAAGTTGCCACGCCGCCGGCATTGGCCGCCTTACCCGGTCCATAGAGTATCTTTTTCTCGATGAACTGGTCAATCGCGGCCGGTGTGCTGGGCATGTTCGCGCCCTCGCTGACCAGATAACAGCCGTTCTTCAGCAGGGACTTGGCGTCCTCGCCGCTGATCTCGTTCTGCGTCGCGCTCGGAAACGCGCACTGGCAGGGAATGGCCCACGGGCGCTGGCCGTCAAGGTACTCGACGCCCTTGAACTTGTCGGCGTATTCCTTGATGCGGCCGCGCTTGACGTTTTTCAGGTCCAGCACCCAGGCCAGTTTTTCCGGGGAGATGCCGTCCTTGTCGTAAATCGTGCCGGCCGAGTCAGAGAGCGAGACGACCTTGGCGCCAAGCTGGTTGAGCTTTTCAACCGTGTACTGGGCGACGTTACCCGAACCGGAGACAGTGCAAACCTTGCCCTTGAAGGTCTCGCCGCGGGTCTTGAGCATCTCCTCGGCGAAATACACCGCGCCATAGCCGGTGGCCTCAGGCCGGATCAGCGACCCGCCCCAGTTCAGACCCTTGCCGGTCAACACGCCCGTGAACTCGTTCTTCAAGCGTTTGTACTGGCCGAACATGAAGCCCACCTCGCGGCCGCCCACGCCGATGTCGCCGGCCGGGACGTCTGTATCCGCGCCGATGTGGCGGAACAGCTCGGTCATGAAGCTCTGGCAGAAACGCATCACCTCGCTGTTGGATTTGCCCTTTGGATCAAAGTCCGACCCGCCCTTGCCGCCGCCCATCGGCAACGTCGTCAGCGAGTTTTTGAAAATCTGTTCGAAGCCAAGAAACTTCAGGATGCTCTGATTCACGCTCGGATGGAACCGCAGCCCGCCCTTGTACGGGCCAAGCGCGCTGTTGAATTCGAAACGAAAACCGCGGTTGACTTGAATCTGCCCCTTGTCATCCTGCCAGGGCACACGGAAAATAATCTGCCGCTCCGGCTCGACAATCCGCTCCAGGATCCGGTTGTCCTGATATTTCTTGTGCCGCTTGATCACCGGTTCCAGCGACTCCAACACCTCGCGCACCGCTTGCAGGAATTCCGGCTCCCCGGCATTCCGCTTTTCGACGATTTCCAGCACTTCCTGAATGTATCCCATCGCCTGCATCCTTTCCTTTTGATTGCCGTTAACCTGCGTGTAGCCTTCAGGCTCAAGTAACGGTAAATATATGCCATATAAGAATTGATAAAATGCAATATGTAAAGGAAAAATCATAATATACTATTTTTTTTATACGGCATTATTGCCGTATATGTATATTCATCAACTCGCCAATTGCTTATGGTTTTGTTTTTGTGTAATGAGGGGATGGTTATTTTTACGGCAGCACATAACGGCAAGTTGCCATTTCGGAATCAGGCGCGATGGCGCGGCAGAAGCGACAGATCAAGGTGGAGATTCTCAAGGCGCTGCATGAGATTGGGGGCCCGGCCGGCGCGTTGCGCATCACGGAACGTCTGTTGTCGAAGGGCGCCGACCTGCAGCCGCGGACCGTCCGGTTTTACTTGCTGCAGTTGGACCGCGAGGGGTTGACGCGGTTTGTCAGCCGGCGGCTTGGCCGCGAACTCACGCCGCGCGGGCGTGAGGAACTGGCGCACGCGAATATCATCGAGCGCGTGGGTTTTATTGCGGCGAAGATTGATGCGCTGGTTTACCGCATGACATTCAGTTTGGAATCCGGCGCGGGCACCATTATCACCAATATCGCCACCGTGCCGCGCGGCTATTTTCCACGCGCACTGGAAGACATGAAGGCGGTGTTTGCGCGCGGGTTGGGAATGGGGTCGCGGATTGCCGTCGCGGACGAGGGCGCGGAGCTGGGCGGTCTGATCGTGCCGCCGGGGCAGGTCGCGGTAGGCACGGTCTGCAGCGTGACGGTTAATGGCATTATGTTGGAGTGCGGCATTCCAGTGATCTCGCGCTTCGGCGGGTTGCTGGAACTGCGCGATAACAAGCCGGTGCGTTTTGTTGAATTGATCGAATACCGCGGCACGACGCTGGATCCATTGGAGATGTTCATCCAGGCGGATATGACGCGGGTGCGCGACTGCGCGCGGAGCGGGTCGGGGATTATTGGCGCGAGCTTTCGCGAGTTTCCATCCGTGGCGTTGGACGATGTTGTCGCGTTGAAGCGGCGGATGGAACGCGTCGGATTGGGTGGAATCCTGGCCATTGGCCATCCGAACCAGCCGCGATTCGATTTCCCGGTGGCGGAGGGGCGGACTGGGGGGGGGGTGGGG
>CAZMXS010000016.1:0-46036 GCA_964570325.1 uncultured Verrucomicrobiota bacterium
GAACATCAGGCTGGCCGGTTTGCGCGCCATGTTGACCCGGACCGGATTCTCGGCGCCGGCCCGGGTTTCAGCTAGTAGAAAGCGCGCGGCGCGCCGGCCCCGGCCGGCGCGCTTGCCCCGACGGCGCCAAAAGAAACCGCGTCAGCCGGATGTCCACGCGCGGTTTCCTCCTCAAACGGATTGCGCCGGAGTCCGTGGCATTGTATGAAAATGGCATGCCAATCCTGATCCATCCAGCGCGCGGCCGTCGGCCCGTGATCAATCCTGAATAATCGCTTGTCTGAATCGCTCCAACCTTCCGCGCCAGGTGGCATCGTTCAGCCGGGACACAACCCCATCGTGTGCGGCGAGATCCACGGCATTGAGTTCGGGGATTTTGACGCGCCCCGGCTCTGGCTCGAAATCGGCGGAACCCGCTGGCCCCTGCGCCTGCCGCCGTATTATGCCGACACCGCGCGCGACCTGGCGGAGCTGCTGGCCGCCGAACAACGTCTGGGCGGCGCGCGCCGATTGCGGATCAACCTCTGCAACGCGATCCGTGACGGTCGCGAATTATCCTTTCCCGCGGCGCCGGGCGCGCGCTTCGACGAGCTGCCGCTGCTTGCGCTCGAACCGCATTGGCTGGTCAACGTCACCGCCCTGACCCATTTCGACTATTGTCCGCGTAATTATTTCATGGATCGCTACACCGTCGGCGGGACCAGCCCCGAGATGCTGCGCGGCACCATTGTCCACGAGGTGTTCGACCGCATTCTGGAGGCGCCCGCCGCGCCGGCGCGCATGCTGGCCGAATGCGGCGCGGCGCTGGACGACCACCTCTTTGAGCTGGCGCTGGCGGACCTCGCGCCCTCAGCGCTCCTGGCGCAGTGCGCCCACCATCTCAACGGTCTGGTGTTCGCCGCGCGCCGTCAGACGCTGGCGCGGCCCGCCGACATCGCGCGCGTCTGCCCGGAACGCTATCTCGTCAATCCGCGGCTCGGGCTGAAGGGGAAAATAGACATTGTCCTGGAGAAGCGGGATGGCCGGAAGCAGGCGCTCGAACTCAAGACATCCAAACCGTGGGGCGCGGCCGTTCAGCCGGGCCATGCGTTGCAGGTGCTGGCCTACCAGTTGCTGCTGCTGGGCCGCGGCGAGGCGGCGCTCGATTCGCCGCTGGTTGTGTATTCCGGCGAAGCCGCCCGCGAGCTGGCCGCCGGCCGCCGCCTGGAAGAGCACTTCTGGCGCTTCATGTTTCGGCCCGCGCCGTTTGACGCCGCCGCGGCGGTCCGCATTATGACGCACCGCAACCGATTGGTCGCCGCCGACTACCGGCTGGCCCTCGAGTTCAACGCGTCCATTCGCAAATGCGCGGGCTGTCGGAAGAACCGGAAGCAGGAAGCGCTCTGCTTCCGCCTGCATGAGTTGGGCTTGCGCGGCGGCGCGGCCGCGCCCGCGCTGCCGCCGGACCCTGCGCCGGTTCCGCCGGCCGCGGACATTCCCCTCGACGCGCCCGCGCGCGCCTGGTTCGACGACCTCAATCGGGCGCTGGCGGCGGAATACGCCGCCATTAAGGATGAGCAAGGCCGTTTTCTTGCCGCCGACCCCGAAACGCGGCAGCAGACCGGCCGGTGCGTCGCCGTGGCGGCGGCCGGCGCGCCCGCCGCCGCCGGCCGGCTGACACTCGCGTGCCCGGGCGGCAACCGCTCGGAACTGCGCGAGGGCGATCCCTGCCTGTTGAGCGATGAGCGCGGGCCGGCGGCGGGAGAGTGCCTGGAGGTCTACGTCGCTGAAGCCACCTGGGAGGGGCTCACGGTTTGCCTGCCTCCCGGCGTCCACGATTTGTGGTTCGCGCCGCGCTGGCTTGACGCCAATGGATCCGAAACGCATTTCGAGCGCAATTTCGCGGCGCTCCACACTCTGTTGGACGAGCGCCAGCCCCACGCGCGCAACCTGGAGTTGTTGCGCGCGTTGTTGATCCGCGGCGCCCAAACGATTCCGCCCAATCATCCGCCGCCCGCGCCGCCCCCGCCGGGCGGCCCCGGTCCGGAATTGCGGCCCGCGCAGGCGCTGGCGGTCCGGTGCGCCTGCGGCCTGGAGCAACTGCTGCTGATCCAGGGCCCGCCGGGATCGGGCAAGACCTACACCCTGGCGCGTATCATTGAGGCGTTGCACGGCGCCGGCCGGACGGTGCTGGCCGCCACTTTCACCCATCGCGCGGCCGACGAGTTGATGCGGAAGCTTCGCGATCATGCCCCAACGGTGCCGTTTGCCAAGCTGGGGCGCGGCGCGGCCACGGCTGATGCGCTGCGCGCGCACGTGCTGGAGGAGCGAATCCGCGCGGCGGCCGGGCCGCCGCCGGCAGCGGCCAACCGCGCGGAACTGGCGGCTGCCATGGATGCGCGGTACGCCGCGGCGCGGGCGGCGATCCGCGCCCATCCCGTCGTGCTGGGCACGGCCAGCGCCTGGATGTCCGGCCGCTACGATCAGTTGGCCGCCGCCATCAGCGGGCGCGCGTTGTTCGATGTGGCGGTGGTGGACGAGGCGTCCCAGTCCCTGTTGACGCACACCCTCGGCGTCTTGCGCCTGGCCCGGCGTTGGATCCTGGTGGGCGACCATCAGCAACTGCCGCCGGTGATCCAGTCGGCCGGCGCGGCCGCGCTGCGAACGACGCTGCTGGAGAAACTGTTCACACAAGTCCCGCCGCAGCCGACGACGCACGTGACGCTGGATGTCCAGCATCGGATGCCGCGCGCCCTGGCTGATTTCATTTCCGACGCGTTTTATGGCGGGGCGTTGACGACGGGCGGGCCGGATCGGGCGCTGCGGTTCCCGGGCGGGCCGCCGGCCGACCCGGTTTTTTCCAATGATTGGAAAATCGCGCTGGTGAATGTTCCAATGATTGGAAAAACCGGCGCCGCGGCGGCGCATACGGCTCCGGCCGAGGCGGCGCGCATTGGGGAACTGGTGGCGGCCGCGCATGCGGCGGGCCTGGCGCTCCGCGATCCGGGCGGCGCCGCGCGGCTGGGCGTCATCGCGCCGTATCGCGCGCAGGTGGCCTGGTTGCGCCGCGAATTGGAACGTCGGCTGGGCGATCCGGCGCTGGCCCGGCAGATGGTGGATACGGTGGATCGCTTCCAGGGCGACGAGCGGGATCTGATCATCCTTTCTGCTTGCTTGGCGACGGACGACGAGGCGCCGCCGATCTATGCCGATCCGCGGCGCCTGAACGTGGCGCTATCGCGCGCGCGCGCGAAATTGGTGGTCGTGGGCGATCTGGCGCGGATGCGGCGGGTCGCCGTCTTCCGGGACTTGATCGCCTACGCGCGGCGGCATCCGGAAGCCGGTGTGGTGGACGCTGAGCCGCAGTCGGCCGTGCGCGCGAAGTGAGCCGGAGCAAGCCGCCGGATCGGAGCCGGGCAGCCTCTCCGTATTACATACACCCACCCTGTTCCTTTCGGGTAACCGGCGGTAGTCGCGGCTCGAGAAGACCATAATAAACAAGCGGAGCGGATGCGATTACAGGCAAATAATGCCGGGGATTAATCGGCGGGGCGCGATACGGTTGGATATGGCATTTCGGTTTGAATGGCACAACATATTACTAACAAGCGGGTTGCGAGCGCCGCAATAAACCTGATTGAGCACGGCACAGGCCGTGCTGTGAGGGTGATGGTCAAAACCCGGGAAAAGAAGCGGACGCCGGATATTTGATGTTTGTTTACAAATGGCCGATTATGTTGTAAAATATCCCGTAGGCCGCAGTGTTAATCTGGGTTGTCCGATATAACCGTCATAGGGAGGTGCGTATGCCAGCGAAAGTCAGCCGTCGTTTAGTTTATCTGTGGGTATTCATGATCTTCTGCGGCCTGCTTGCGGCGTCAGCCGACGCGGCCGGATTGGAGCCGGAGATCAATGGGATCGCCAAACGGGGCGACAGCCTCTATCTGGCAACGTCCTTTACCAATCAGTTCATTCTGGAGCGCGGCAATGCCGCCGGCCAGTGGGAGCCGGTGGAACCGTTCACCGACCTGTCCGCGGCCGAGAGCGCGTGGTTCCGCGCCGTCATGGTAGACCAGCAGCCGGAGGTCGTGGACGAGGCCGTTGTGTTCACACCGGGCGAAGTGGCCGACGGGAAAGACGCGCCGCCGGCGGCGGATGGCGCATGGACCCTGATCCACCAGGTAGGTCCCGATGGGGCGGGCGTGTATGGTCCGTGGCTGCGGACGGAAGCGGCGGCCAGTGCGGTGATGGGTGATGAAATGCCCGCCGCGCCGGTTTCTGGCCCGGCGGTGATCTGGATTTCCACCAACGGGGGCTCGGCTTGGTGGCAGCTCAACAGCAATGGCGTGCGCACGGCCAACGGAATTATCAACACCAGCAATATGCCGCCCGCCTCGTGGATCTTCGGCGGGGCCGCGGACATCAACAATGACGGCCGGCCCGAACTGTTCTGGTGTCCAACAAACCAGGTGATGAAAACATGGTTTCTGGACGAGAACCTGCAATACAGCTCCAACGTGACGATGTATGGCTCGGAGTGCCCAAAAGACTACCAATATCGGGCGTCCGGCCCGACCCGCGACGACGGGATCAACAACCTGTATTATCAGGATATATATTTCGGCTACATTGACAGTTGGGTGATGAACCCCGACGGCACACTGCGGATCGCCAATCCCACCTATGCGGACTCAATCGAGCGCAGTTGGCAGTTGCGTTGCGCGGGCGACGTCAGCGGCGACGGCCGGGTGGAGTTGTTCTTCCACAAGACGAATGGTCAGTCCGGGGTTTGGTTCATGGACACGAACGGCTTTTCCATCGCCTATCGCGCGGTCTGCCCCACGCGCACGCCCAGCGGCTGGGAGTTGCGCGGTTGCGGCGATGTCAGCGGCGACGGCCGGGTGGAGCTGTTCTGGCAGCGGACAAACGGCGCGACGGCGGTCTGGTTCATGGACACCAACGGCGCGTTTGTGACCGGGCGCGCGATCACCAGCGTGGCGGTGCCCAACGGCTGGACGTTGCGGCAGGTGTTGGACGTGAACAACGACGGGCGCGTGGAACTGCTCTGGCAGAATGTCAGCGGCGCGACGGCCATCTGGTTCATGAACACCAACGGCGTGAAGACCAGCAGTCGTTTGATGAATGCCACGGCCATTTCGCCCGAGTGGATCATGCGCGGCGCCCATGTGCTGCCGCCCATCACGGCGGAAGACGGCGGGTTTGATCCGCTGCCGGCGGCGGACGACATGCCGGCTGTGCCGGGCAATGTGCCCACGGTGATCTGGATTGCCACCAACGGCGCTTCAGCCTGGTGGCAGTTGAATACCGGCGGCGTGCGCACGGCCAACGGAATTATCAACACCAGCAATATGCCGCCAGACTCGTGGATCTTCGGCGGGGCTGCGGACATCAACAATGACGGCCGGCCCGAACTGTTCTGGTGTCCAACAAACCAGGTGATGAAAACATGGTTTCTGGACGAGAACCTGCAATACAGCTCCAACGTGACGATGTATGGCTCGGAGTGCCCAAAAGACTACCAATATCGGGCGTCCGGCCCGACCCGCGACGACGGGATCAACAACCTGTATTATCAGGATATATATTTCGGCTACATTGACAGTTGGGTGATGAACCCCGACGGCACACTGCGGATCGCCAATCCCACCTATGCGGACTCAATCGAGCGCAGTTGGCAGTTGCGTTGCGCGGGCGACGTCAGCGGCGACGGCCGGGTCGAGCTGTTCTTCCAGAACACGAACACCGGCGCCTCGCAGGTCTGGTTCATGGACACCAACGGCCAGCAGACGGCGATGCTGCCGATCACGGCCTCGCCCATCCCGAGCGGGTGGACGCTGCGCGGCGCGGGGGATTGCAGCGGCGACGGGCGGGTGGAGCTGTTCTGGCAGCGGACGAACGGCCAGACGGCGGTGTGGTTCATGAACACCAATGGCGCGTGGGTGACGGGCCGCTCAATATACAGCGGACTGATGCCCAGTGGCTGGACGCTGCGCCAGGTACTCGACGTGAACGGCGACGGCCGGGTCGAGCTGCTGTGGCAGCGGACGAACGGCCAGACGGGAATCTGGTTCCTGGACACCAACGGCGTGCGGACGGCCGGCTGGGCGATGAACGCCAATATCTCGCCGATGTGGATCATGCGCGGCGCCAGCATCAGCCCGCCCAACGCGCCACCATACTAGGCGGATGCCATAGCCACTGGGCCAGGGGCGCCCCGGCGACCCAAATGCAGGGCGCCCCGAGTCCGCAAAGCGCGTGTTTCAGCGCCTGATGAAGCTGGACGTTGTTCGCAAGCTCCCCATTTAGCGCCCCGGAGAGATTGCATTTGGAGGAATGATCGGCCTATCCTTGCAGACGGTATGGCCCGGGCGCCTGACCGGCAGCGGATTGCTTGACGGTTGCGGAGGCGGCGCGCGCCGGCTAGTCTGGTCCGGTCATGGGATAAACGCAGGAGCGATGCGATGAAGAAATGGAGGCTGGCGCTGATGTCGGTCGCGGCCTGGCTGGCGGTGACCGCGAGTCCGCGGGCGACGATTGACTGGTCGCAGCGGGTTGGGGAACTGCGGGACGCCAAGGTTTATGCGCAGGACGGCAGTCAGACCTTCCTTGGCAAGATCGTAAACTCCAGCCACACCGATTCCATCTTCAACCGATACGGAACGTACGGGAGCGATACCTCCAACACGTCCATTTGGAACAAGTTCAGTCCGTTTGGCGGAGAGAACGGCCAGTACTCGCCCTTCAACGCATTTGCCAGTCCGCCCAAGATCATCAAGGACGGTATGCTGGTCGGCTACCTCACGGTGCGGCAAATGGGAAACAGCATCTCGCCCGAGCAGCTCCGAGCCCTGCAGGACCAGTTCTGACGCATCCGCTTCGGTGGCTGAAATTAGCCCACGGATCCACGCCGCTGAAGTTGCGGCCGGGCGTGGCCGGCGCCGCGTTCGCGTTGTCCCCGCGATAAAGAGTGCATCGGCCGGGGCACGGGCGTATATTCGCCCCGGCGCATCATGAACAGCGATGTGATCATCCTGACGGTGGAGGCGTTTGCGGTTTACCTGCTGGTGCTGTGGGCGCATTCGCTGCGCCTGCGCGTGGGGTTGGGGCCGTTTTTTGCGCTGCTGGGCGGGATCACGGCGGTCATGTCGTGGATCACCGACGCCGGGGTCAAGGTCAGCGCGGGCGGGATCACGTTCATGGTTGGCTCGACGGTGTTTTACACGGCGCTGCTGCTGGGTGTGTTTGTCGTTTACGTTTTCGATGGGCCGCGCGCGACGCGCATTACGATTCTCACCATTGCCGGTGTTTCGATGATGGCGCCCCTGATCGCGGTGATCATCCATCTGCAAACCCGGCTTTCCGGCGCGGCGCCGCTCGGCTACATCCCGCTGCCGAGCCTGCGGATCAATACGGCTTCCGTGCTGGCGACGGTGGCCGACCTGGTATTCCTGGCGATCGTCTGGGAGCTGCTCGGCCGCTCTAAATTTCATCGCTGGACGTGGTTGCGGGCTTTTCTCACGCTGCTGGGGGTGATGTGGCTGGACGTCGTGCTGTTCGCGACCGGCGCGTTTGCCGGCACACCGATCTACTTGAGCGTCATGTCCGGCACCCTGTTCAGTCGCCTGATCATTTCAGCCTGCGCCAGTCCGCTGCTGTTCGCCTATCTGAACTGGCAGAACAGCAAGACGGGCGCGATGTTGGAAAACCGCCCGATCCTGGCGATCCTGCGCGAGGTCGCCCAGGCGCGCGTCGAGCTGGGTCTGGCCCACGAAGAGATCGAGCGGCGCAAGCGCGCGGAGGAGGCCTTGCGGCAATCCAAGGCGGAACTGGAGCAGGCCAACGCCGCGCTGGAGCGCGCGATGGCGCAGACCGCGGCGGCCAACGCGGCCAAGTCCGAGTTTCTCGCCAACATGAGCCATGAGATCCGCACGCCGATGAACGCGGTGCTGGGTATGACCGGTCTGCTGCTGAACACGCCGCTGAACCCGGCGCAACGGCACTATGTCGAGGTGGTGCGCGCCAGCGGCGAGGCGCTGCTGGGCCTGATCAATGACATCCTGGATTTGTCGAAGATCGAGGCCGGCAAATTGGAGCTGGAACAAATGGATTTCGACCTGCCGCGGCTGTTGGCCGATTGCGTGGCCCCTTTGGAGGCGCGGGCCCATGAAAAAGGGCTGCGGCTGGATTACGCGGCCGATGCCGCGGTTCCCCCGCGCCTGCGCGGCGATCCCAGGCGGCTGCGCCAGATTCTGACGAATCTATTAGGCAATGCCATCAAATTCACGCCGCCGGGGGAGGTGGCGCTGCGGGTCACGCGCGAGGCTGAAAGCGCGGCCGGCGTTCGATTGCGCTTTGCCGTGCGCGACACGGGCATCGGCATCCCGTCGGACAAACTGGACCGGCTATTCCAAAAGTTTTCGCAGGTGGATGCCTCCGTCACACGCCAGTACGGCGGCTCGGGCCTGGGTCTGGTCATTTGCCGGCAACTGGCGGAAATGATGGGCGGCACCGTTGGGGTGACAAGCACGGTGGGGCGCGGTTCGGAGTTCTGGTTTACCGCGAACCTGGCGCGGCCGGCGGCGCCGGCTGTTGAACCGGCGTTGGGGGGCGAGGCGGAATCGGCGGACATCCGGCGCGGGCGCGTCCTGCTGGTCGAGGATAACGAGTTTAACCGCCAGGTGGCCGTGAACCTGTTGCGGGGCATGGGATTGCAAGTGGATACGGCGGTGGATGGCCCGGCGGCGCTTCGGCTGCTGGAAACCAGCGCGTTCGATGCGATCTTCATGGATGTCCAGATGCCCGGCATGGACGGCTTCGAGACCACCCGGCGCATTCGGCAGCGGGAACAGGCGGGGCAAGGGGCGGCGAGCGGGGATGTGAGCGCAGTGGGCGGCGATCAGTTATCCGCGAGCAGTAATCCGTCATCCGCGGGCAAGGATCAACCGGCCGCGTCGGCTGCCGGGGTGGATCATTCCGCTTTTACCAGTTCGCCGGCGCCATTCCGACATGTGCCGATCATTGCCATGACCGCCCACGCCATGCAGGGGGAGCGGGAGCGATGCCTGGAGGCCGGCATGGACGACTATGTGAGCAAGCCGATTCATGTCGCCGAACTTGCCGCCAAACTTTCGCGCTGGTTGCCGCTGGCGGCGGCTGAACCGGCTGCTGCAGCGGTTGCCGCCCCCGTTCCGGCGGCCGGGCCGGAGGTGGCGGGGTGGTTGGAACGGGCGCTGGCGCGCTTGGTTGGCGAGTTGCATTTCCAGCCGGCAGCGGCACACAAGATGCTGGCGGACTTCAGCGCGCAGGCCGACGCCAAACTCGCGGCCATCGCGCGCGAAATCGAAAAACGAGACGCCGCGGCGGCGGGCGCCCAGGCCCATGCCTTGCGCGGCGCCGCGGCCAATTTTGGGTTGGATGCGCTGGCGCGTATGTTGCAGGAAGTCGAGCAGGCCGCGCGCGCGAGCGACTGGGACACGGCGCCGACGCGGCTCGAAACCCTTCGCGCGCAGGCGCGCGCGCTGGCCCGGCACTTGGAGACCGGCAATGGGACGGGAAATTGAACGCAAGTTTCTGGTGGCGGATGACGGCTGGCGTCGGGACGCCGGGCCGGGAGTGCGCTGCCGTCAGGGATATCTGCTGACCGGGCCGGCCTGCACGGTGCGCGTGCGGGTGATGGGCGAGCAAGGCTTTTTGACCATCAAGGGCCGGATGGAAGGCATTACCCGCGCTGAATTCGAATATCCCGTGCCGCGCGTCGAGGCGGATGAGATGCTGGACCGTTTTTGTGCCGCGCGGCTGGTGGACAAGATCCGTTACCCGGTGTTGCACGCGGGGATGAAGTGGGCAGTAGACGAATTTCTTGGCGTCAACCGGGGGCTGGTCGTCGCGGAGATCGAACTCGCGGACGCTGGTCAGGATTTTGCGCGGCCCCCGTGGGTTGGCGCGGAAGTTACGAGTGATCCGCGCTATTTGAACGCCAACCTGGCGCAACATCCGTTTACAGAATGGCCCGGGTGAGGCACGATCGCCGGTTGTGGCGAGCGTAAGCGAGCGGAATACTCCCGCCGGTTGGCCAGCTCCTCTGCCGCCACTCGCTCCCGCTCGTGGGTACGCCGCGCCCGGATGCGTAGCCGCGAGCGTAAGCGAGCGGAATACTCCCGCTGGTTGGCCAGCTCCTCTGCAGCCACTTGCTCCCGCTCGTGGGTACGCCGCGCCCGGATGCGTACCTGCGAGCGTAAGCGAGCGGAACGATCCCGCCGGTTGGCCTGGCCCCTCTGCGGCCACTCGCTCCCGCTCGTGGGTACGTGGCGCTATTTCCGGGAAGCCTCCTCGATGGCGACCGCGACGGCCACCGTGGCGCCGACCATCGGATTGTTGCCCATGCCGATGAGGCCCATCATCTCGACATGCGCGGGCACCGAGGATGAACCGGCGAATTGGGCATCGGAATGCATGCGGCCCATGGTGTCGGTCATGCCGTAGGAGGCGGGGCCCGCCGCCATGTTGTCCGGATGCAGGGTCCGGCCCGTCCCGCCGCCGGAGGCGACGGAGAAGTATTTCTTACCCCGCTCGACGCATTCCTTCTTATAGGTGCCGGCGACAGGATGCTGAAAGCGGGTTGGATTGGTGGAGTTGCCGGTGATGGACACGTCCACCTCTTCCTGCCACATGATGGCGACGCCTTCGCGGACATCGTCGGCGCCATAGCAGCGGACCTTGGCATTCGGGCCGGTGGAGAAGGGAATTTCCCGCACGATGGCGAGCCGGCCAGTGGCGTAGTCGAATTGCGTCTGCACATAGGTGAAGCCGTTGATGCGGCTGATGATGTAGGCAGCGTCCTTGCCCAGGCCGTTGAGGCAGACTTTCAGGGGCTGCCGGCGGACCTTGTTGGCGCTCTTGGCGATGCCGATGGCGCCCTCCGCGGCGGCAAAACTCTCATGGCCGGCGAGGAAGCAGAAGCACCGCGTTTCCTCGCGCAGCAGCATCGCGGCCAGGTTGCCGTGGCCCAGCCCGACCTTGCGGTCGTCGGCGACGGAGCCGGGGATGCAGAAGGCTTGCAGCCCTTCGCCGATGGCTTCGGCGGCGTCCGCCGCCCGGGTGCAGCCTTTCCGGATGGCAATGGCGGCGCCAACGGTATAGGCCCAGACAGCGTTCTCAAAGCAAATGCTCTGGATTGTCCGGGTGATAGCGGCCGGGTCAATTCCTTTATCGGCGCAGACCTGACGGGCGTCCTGGAGGGTGGCCATGCCGTATTTCTTCAGGACGGTTTCGATTTGGGGGATACGGCGTTCGTAAGATTCAAATAATGCTTTATCAGCCATGGTGGAATACCTCGTTTTATTCGTGGCGGGGATTGATGGTTTTGACGGCATCGGCGATGCGGCCATAGCGGCCGGTGGCTTTCTTCAAGGCCTCGGCCGGCTCCATGCCCTGGCTGATGTGCTCCATCATGACGCCGAGGCGGACAAATTCGTAGCCGATGATTTCATCATTGGCGTCGAGGCCGATCTTGGTGACAAAGCCTTCGGCAATTTCGAGATAGCGCGGTCCTTTGGCGAGAGTGCCGTACATGGTGCCAATCTGGGAGCGCAAGCCCTTGCCCAGATCCTCCAGTCCGGCGCCGATGGGCAGGCCGCCTTCGGAGAAGGCGCTCTGACTGCGGCCATAGGCGATCTGCAGAAACAGCTCGCGCATGGCGGTGTTGATCGCGTCGCACACCAGGTCGGTATTGAGCGCTTCGAGGACCGTTTTGCCGGGCAGAATCTCGGAGGCCATCGCGGCCGAGTGGGTCATGCCGGAGCAGCCGAGGGTTTCAACCAAGGCTTCCTGGATAATGCCGTCCTTGATGTTGAGGGTGAGTTTGCAAGCCCCCTGCTGGGGCGCGCACCAGCCGACGCCGTGGGTGAGGCCGGAGATATCCTTGATCTCCTTGACCTGCACCCATTTCCCTTCCTCGGGGATGGGCGCGGGCCCGTGATCGCGCAATTTCTTTACACAGCACATGTGCTGCACTTCATGGGAATAGATCATGTGATGTCCTCGTTATGTGGTTGACTGGAATTACATACTTCGGGCGCGATCCTATGCCAGAATCCGGGACGATTCAATCGGCGAAATCGAATGTTTCATTTTTTATGGCGCGGCGAACCGGGCCGGTTGATCTGCGCGCAGGTTATACCTTGAGGGCACGATTTTTTGCGCCAGGCAAATCTCGATCAGGCCCAGGCTGCGCGGGATGCCAGATTGGATTTGCAGCCCGGCGCGCGCGAAATCCTGCCGCAACTGTGACCGGGTGGGGAAGCGCCGCAGGCTTTCGGCGAGGTAGAGATACGGGCGCGGATCGCGGTGGAAAATCAAGCCCCAGAATCCGCCCCAGAGCTGGAGCAGGAGGCGGTCGAGCGCGGCGCGCGGGCGAAAATCAGATCTTGAGAACTCGAGGAACACGGCGCGGCCGTCCGGCCGCAGCACGCGGTGGACTTCCCGCAGGAACGCCGGCAGGTTCGGCGCGTTGCGCAAGGCATATCCGCCGGTCAGGATATCCACGCTTTCATCGGCCGCGGCCAGCCGACCCATGTCGCCTTGCACAAACTCGATTTGCCGGCCGGCATGTTTGTTTCGGGCGATGGCGAGCATGGATTCCGTCAGGTCCACGCCTGTGATTCGGGCGTTGGGATAACGCGCGCGGAGCAGGGCGGCCAGGTCGCCGGTCCCGCAGGCGACATCCAGGCAAGCGGTTACATTTTCCTTCGGCAACAAGGCGACCATTTCCTGTTTCCAGACGGCATCGCGTCCAAACGAAAGCAGGCGGTTGATCCGGTCGTAGTGTCCCGCGATCCGGGTGAAAATCTCCTCATTGAGCCGGCGTTTGCGGTCGGGCGCATCCCAGACGCCGGCGGATCGTGGATGACTGGGTGGGCTTTGCATTCAGGTCATTGAAGAGTCCCGGTGGTCATTGGGCAACTGAAATATGCGGAAAATAGCCGGCCGGCGGCCTCGAAATGATGCCCGGACAATACATTTCGCTCACGCGATACAAGGTTGAATCCTTGTGCTTGGCGGGCCGACCCGATGCCGCGTTCCTTACCCGGTTTGCCGTTCAAGCGCCTCATGCAGGAAAAACATGGCGCAAGTGGCGGCGATCAGGATGCCGGGCAGGACTTCCAACCCGAACCGGTTGGCGAGCACGCCGATGGCCGGCGGGAAGACCGCGAGGCCGAGGCAGGCGCCAGCCACCTGCAGGCCGACGGTATTCGCCACATGGTTGGCCGCGAAGCGCCGAGGTGTCAGCGCGATCAGCATCGGGAAGATTGGCGCGAGCGCAAAACCGGTCGCTGCCAGCCCGACCGCCGCCAGTCCGTGGCCCGCGCGGCTGGCGAGCAGGATCAAGCCGGCGGCCGTTCCGGCCATGGCGCACCGGAGCAGGCGGAGCGGGGGGAGGCGATTGGCCAGCGTGCCGATCAGAAACCGCCCGGCAGTCAGCGCGCCCCAGTAGAGGCTGACCCAGAGACCGGCCGAGACGGCGGGGACACCGCGCGCCTCCACCAGCAGGCTGTAGGTCCATTGGCCGGCCGATGCCTCGATGCCGGAGTAGATCATAAAGATGCCGATGGTCAGCCAAACGGTCGGACGCGCAAGCGTGTCGCGCCGCCGCGATGGGGGCGCGGGGGCGGCCTCCGGCGCGGCGTCCAGGCTCCAGCGGCGGATCGTCGCGCCGAAGCCGAGCGTCAGGAGGGCCAGCGCCGCCGCGACCGCCAGATAACCCCAGCGCCACACGCCGCCGGAACTCAACACGGCGGTCATGATGGCGGGCCCCGTCGCCGCGCCGATGCCCCAGCCGGCATGGAGCCAGTTCAAGTGGCGGGGAGTGAAGCGCAGGGCGGCGTAAGTGTTGATGCCCGCGTCAATCGCGCCCGCGCCGAGTCCGCTGAAGAAACTGAGGCCGACGATGAGCGACCAGGCCGGCGCCAGCGCGCAACCGAGGACGCAGAGTGTGGTTAGCAGGCTGCTGGCGGCCAGCACCCGGCCGACCCCCCAGCGGTGGACCAGGTGTCCGCTGTTGAAGCTGGCCAGAAAATAGCCGGCCGTGCCGGCCAGGAAGTACGGGCCGAGCGCCTCCAGCGGAAGCCCGAAGCCGCGTCGCATGGATGGCCACGCCACGCCGATCAGACTGTCGGGCAAGCCGAGGCTGATGAAAGCCACATAGGCCAGCAGGAGAATCCATCCGGCCCGCGAAGTGTTCGTTGACATGGATCGGGTATAACGGGTTCGGCGGCTCGTGTCAGCGTGTAAACTGACGGCGGACTTGCCCCCGTGCGTGGCCAGGCAGGACGATACGTTCCAGTTGACTCAGCGCGCGATTGCCTGAAGGCCGAATCCCGAGTGGGTTTCCCGGCGCACACGTTGCCGAGTAGAACCGTGAAACCTATGTTTTCCATAGCCAACCGGCTGATTTGAGGTTAATAATGCGCGCAGATCGGCCCGGATTGCCCGTTCCGCAAGGAGACTTGGTATATGCGCTTGAGTCTGAAGACCCGCGTTATTGCCTTGGCGATTACTGCCGCCCTGCTGCCGGCGCTGACCATGCTTACCCTGATCTGGCGCAGCAAACAGGACGTGATCGCGGCAGTTACGGACGAGCTTTTTACGCTGGCCCGGACCAATATCGCGCAGATCGTCATGGACACTTATGGGTTATGCGACACGGCCCACGCCCTGACCCAGAGCCAGATTGATCTCGGCTTGAACGTGGCGCGCCACATCCTGGACGAGGCCGGCGGCGTGACCTTTGACGAGCAGCAACCCGTGACTTGGGAGGCGGTCAACCAGCGCACCCAGGCCAAGGTTGAACTGAAGCTGCCCGGGGTGATGTTCGCCGGGCAACGCCTGGTCATGAACCGCGATTTCCATACGCCGACGCCGCTGGTGGACCGGGTTAAGGCGATGACCGCGATGACGAGTTCTCTCTTCCAGCGGATGAATGAGGAAGGCGATATGCTGCGCATTGCCAGCACGACGGTCGCCGCCGACGGCCAGCGCGGCGTGGGCATGTTTATGGCGGCGCGGGATTCGAACGGAGCGCCCGATCCGATCATCCAGACCGTGCTCAAGGGCGATGTGTATCGCGGGGTGTCCATCGTCTTTGGCCAGATTTTTGTCACCTGTTACGAGCCGCTCACGAACTCCGGCGGCCGGGTGATTGGCATGTTGGCGGTAGGCCGCAAACTCGAGGCGCTCGATACCTTGCGCCAGACGATTCTCAAGACGCCGGTCGGCGACACCGGCTACATCTGGATCGTCGGCGGCAAGGGCGAGAAGCGCGGCGTTTACATTATTTCCAAGGATGGCGAGCGGGACGGGGAGAACATCTGGGACGCGCAGGATTCGGCCACGAATTATTTCATTCGCGACATTGTCAACCGAGCCGTGGCGGCGGCGCCCGGAGTTGTTCAATTCGCCCGCTACCCCTGGCAGAATCCGGAAGATCCCGCGCCGCGGATGAAGATATCCGCGTTTACCTACTTTCCGCCGTGGGATTGGGTCATTGCCGCCGGTTCATACGAAGACGATTTCTGCGACGCCCGGCAACAGATTGAGGATGGGATGGATCGCCTGCTGCATTATATCGGGTTCGGCACCACTATTGCGGTCCTGCTGGTGTCCTTTCTGGCCCTGCTGATCGGCCTGCACATCACGCGGCCCCTCACGCGCCTCGGCGAACTGGCTGACCGGGTTGCCGCGGGCGACTTGCAGGCCGCCGTCGCCCGGCTGAAGGAAAAGAACCTGGGCGAAAACGACGGCCGCCGCCAGGATGAGACCGGCCGGCTGGCTATTGCGTTCCGCCGAATGACGGATGGCCTTTGCGGGTTGATCGGACAGGTTCAACGCTCCGGCATTCAGGTGACCACCTCGGCCACGGAAATCGCCGCCTCCGCCCGCGAGTTGGAAAACACCGTTACCCAGCAGGCGGCCTCGACCAACGAGGTGACCGCCGCCGCCAAGCAGATTTTCGCCACGGCCCAGGAGTTGACCGGCACGATGGAGCGGGTGGCCACCTCCGCCGGCCAGACCGCCGCGGTCGCCGGCGAGAGCCGGCAGGGACTCCAGTCCATGGAGGGCGCGATGCGCCAGTTGCTGGGCGACACCGGCGCCATCTCGACGCGCCTGACCGCTATTAGCGAGAAGGCCAACAACATCGAGAGCATCATCTCCACCATCAACAAGGTCGCCGACCAGACCAACCTCCTGTCGCTCAACGCCGCGATTGAGGCCGAGAAGGCCGGCGAACATGGGCTGGGCTTTGCGGTGGTCGCGCGCGAGATCCGGCGGCTGGCCGACCAGACCGCCGTCGCGACGCTGGATATCGAGCGGATGGTCCGCGAGATGCACACTGCGGTTTCGTCCGGCGTGATGGAAATGGACAAATTCGTCGAACAGGTGCGGCATGGGGTCAGCATCGTCGAGCAGATCGGCGGGCAGATGAGCCGGATCGTGGAACAGGTGCAGGATCTGACGCCCCAGTTTGACCAGGTTCGCCAGGGCGTGCAGGCGCAAAGCTCCGGCGCGGAGCAGATCAGCCAGGCCATGGCGCAACTCAGCGAAGCCGCCAGCCAGACCAAGGCCGCCCTGCATGAATTCAACACGGCTACGGTTCAGCTCACCGACGCCGTCAAGGATTTGCGGCAGGAGGTCTCCAAGTTCAAGGTGGGCTAGAATCGGGCGAGTCGGCGCGGCGGGGCGGGTGGGAGAAGAGAGTATGCGAGTGGAAGCGGGAGAAGCAGAGGAATGCGTTTGACGTTGTTTATCAGCCGCTGGTTGATCATGGCCGGGTGGCTGGGCGCGGGCATTGGCGCGCCGGCGCAGACCGTCGCGCCGATGGAGCGCGTCGGCCTGAAAAAAGCGGTGTACATTCCGCACTGGACGCCGCAGGCGCAGTTTGCCGGCTATTACGTGGCGCTGGAAAAGGGTTTTTTCCGCGCACAGGGGATTGACTTGGAAATCCTACGCGGTGGGCCGGACGCGCCCGCAACGGCCTGGCTGGAGGAGGGCAAGGCTGATTTTGCGACGATGTTTCTCGCGTCCGCTATCGAACGTCGCGCGGCTGGCGCGCCCTTTGTCAATCTCGCTCAGGTGGTGCAGCGCTCGGCGCTCCTGCTGGTTGCCAAAAAGTCGTCCGGAATCAAATCGCCGGCGGATTTCAACGGCCGGCGGATCATGGTTTGGCCCGAATTCCAATTACAGCCCCTGGCCCTTTTCCGAAAGTTCAATGTCCATCCGCGCGTGATCACGCAGCGCAACACCGTCAATCTGTTCCTGCGCGGCGGAGCCGATGTGGTCTCGGCCATGTGGTACAACGAATATCATCTGCTGCTGAATTATGGGCTCAACGAAGATGAACTGACGGTTTTTCATTATGACGATTACGGGTTGAACTTTCCTGAAGACGGCATCTATTGCCGCGCGGAGACCTGGCAACGCGATCCGGCCCTGTGCCGCGGCTTTGTGCGCGCCGCTTTTGAAGGCTGGCGCTATGCCTTCGCGCACCCGGAGGAAGCTTTGGACATGGTGATGACGCGCGTGCGCGAGGCCAACCTGCCGACCAATCGGGTGCACCAGCGCTGGATGCTCGGGGTGATGCGGCAGATCATTATGCCCGCCGGCAACGCAACGCGCCTCGGCCATCTGGCTGAGGCCGATTACGAGCGCGTTGCCCGGGAACTGCGGGAAACCGGGATCATTGCGGACGCACCCGCCTACAAGGCATTTTATGAAGACGGCCTCGCTCCCTAAACGGCGTTTCGGGCTGGCGTTCCGGCTGGGCCTGCTGCTGATCGGCGGCTCGTTCCTGATTTTTTTCGGCGTTTTCTGCTTCAACTTCACCCATTCGCGTCGGTTGATCCGCGAAGGCATGCGGCGCGATGCCCATTCCCTCGCCGTCGCCAAGGCCAATGAGATCTATGCCGTGCTGGCCGCTGTCGAGCAGACCCCGCGTTACCTGGCCCGGCTGGCCGAGATGCCGGATCTGACGGCGGAACAACTCCAGGCGATGATTCGCCAAGGGCTCGAGTCCAATCCCAATGTTTTCGGCTCCACTGCGGCTTTTGCCCCGCGCGCCTTCGACGCGCGCACGAATTACTTCGCCCCTTATTGTTATCGCGACAATGGCCGGATCGAGTTCATCTGGCTTGGAGGCGCGAACTATCATTACTTCGATCATGATTGGTTCCTGATTCCGCGGGAACTCGACACCCCATGCTGGAGCGAGCCGTTCTTCGACGAGGGCGGCGTCAACCGGCTGATGGCCACCTATTCCGTGCCGTTCTACCGCCGGCAACCCGGCGGCGGCCGCGAGTTCCGCGGTGTCGCCACGGCGGACATCACGTTGGAGTGGCTCCAAAAGCTGGCGAGCGAAATCCGTGTGCTGGAGACCGGCTACGCATTTCTGCTTTCACGCAACGGCGTGTTCCTGACGCACCCGGACACGAACCTGGTCATGCGCAGCAGCATTTTTGACATGGCCGAGGAAAATAATTTGCCCGAACTGCGCCGGATCGCGCGCGACATGCTCCGCGGCCGCTCGGACTTCGTCCGGCTGCCCCGTCATTACCGCGGCCGCCCCTGCTGGTACTACTACACGCCGGTTCCATCCGTCGGCTGGTCGCTGGTGGTGGTGTTTCCCGAGCACGAGCTTTATGCGGAGGTCTATGCCTTGCAGCGTAAAATCGCCGCCATTGCCCTGCTGGGTTTCTGCGCCTTCTTCCTGCTGACGTTGAACGTGCTCAAACGCACCGCCCGGCCGATCCAGCGGATCAGCGCGCTGGCCGAGAAAATCGCCGGCCGCGACCTGCAAGCGGTTGTCCAGCGGCTGCCGGTTTTCGAGCGCGAGAACGAGCGCCTGCGCACGCGCGAATATTGGCAGCTTGGCCGCGCGTTCATCAGCATGACCCGTTCGCTGCACGCGCTGCTGGCGCAGGTGCGCGAGTCCGGGCTGCAGGTGGCCGGCACCTCCGCCGAGATCGCCGCCTCCGCCCGCCAGCTCGAGGCCACTGCGACCGAGCAGGCCGCCTCCACCCGGGAGGTCAGCAACTGCTCGGCCGACATCACCACCCGCGCGCGCAACCTGGTCCAGACCATGGGCGAGATCGCCGCGGCCGCCGCTTCAACCGGCGGCCTGGCCCTGGAGGGGCGGGGCGGACTGGGCAACATGGAAAGCAGCATGCAGCGCCTGACCGACGCGACGATGGCGATCTCCGCCAAGCTCTCCGCCATCAGCCGCAAGGCGGAGAACATCCGCAGTATCGTGACCACCATCAACAAGGTTGCCGATCAGACCAATCTGCTTTCGCTCAACGCCGCGATTGAGGCCGAGAAAGCCGGCGAATACGGCGTCGGCTTCGCGGTGGTCGCGCGCGAAATCCGGCGGCTCGCCGACCAGACCGCGCTGGCTACGCAGGACATCGAGCGCATGGTCAAGGAGATGCTCTCCGCGGTGTCCTCCGGGGTGATGGAGATGGACAAATTCGTGGACCAGGTGCGCCGGGGCGGTGATGAGGTGCGCACGATCAACGGCCGGCTGGGCGGTATCATTGACCAGGTCGGCGACCTGACGCCGCGGGTTGAGGTGATCAACCAGTCCATGCAGGCCCAGACTGCCGGCGCCGAGCAGATCAGCGAGGCGATGGCGCAACTCAGCGCCGCCGCCGGACAGATCCGCGAGTCCCTGCAGGAATTCAACAAGGTCGCCGACCAGCTCAACGTCGCCGCCCAGAGCCTTTCGCAGGAAGTGGCGAAGTTCAAGCTGGATTAAGTTGCCGGCGCGCGAGCATGCTCTAGATAAATACATCCGTGCTGGCGGCCGGATCGCGCGGCGGAAAGTCGAAATCCGTTTCAAACAAGTCCACCAACTGGCGGCAGAAGGCCTCCTCATCCGGCCCGGTCACGGCGAGCCGCACTTCGTGTCCGTGCTCCAAACCCAGCATCAGCAGCCCCAGCACGGACTTGAGATCCGTCTGCCCGCCCTTGGCGGTCGCGACGATCTGGCCGGGGTAATCGCGGGCCACTTTGACAATGGCGGATGAGGGCCGGCAGTGAATGCCCTGAACATTTCGAATGATGGCAGTCTTTTCGACCATGATTTGGCCCGCAAACCCGCCAATATACCCGCCTTGGCGGTTCCTTTTTACCCCCTTTGCCCCCGTTACGCCAAGCCTGATTTCAAATGGTGAAAAGGGAAGGTGGGCTGGTGGAAGCCAAACCCGAAGCGGGAACGATGTGCCAGCCGCCTGAATGAAAGCCCCAGTTTTGAACTGCAACTTCGAGCCTTGAGCTTTATTCCACCCGATTGACCTGTGTGCCCAGCCCCGTGATGGTCGTCTCCAGCACATCGCCGGCCCGTAGCAGGATCGGTGGGGTGTGCGCGGACCCGATGCCCGCCGGCGTGCCGGTGGAAAGGATGTCGGTCGGTTGCAGCGTGATTGTCGCGCTGAGCTGGCTGATCAGGAACGGGATCGGGAAGATCATCCGGGACGTGTGGCTGTCCTGTAACACGCGGCCGTTGACCCTGGCCTGCAGGGCTAAATTCCCGGGGTCGGGCACTTCGTCCGCCGTGACGAGAAAGGGGCCGAGCGGGCAAAACGTGTCGTGGCTCTTGGCGCGGTACCACTGCTTGCCCGCGCGCTGCGCGTCGCGGTCGGTAACATCGTTGAGCACCGCATATCCGGCCACATATTCCAGCGCCCGGTCAGCGCTTACCCGCCGGGCGGTCCGGCCGATCACCACCGCCAGTTCCACCTCGCCATCACAGTTCGCTGCGCCCGGCGGCAGTGCGATCGGGTCAAACGGACCGTTCAGGGCCGATACGGCCTTGGCAAAGAAGATGGGCGCGGCCGGCACCTCGGCATCGAACTCGACGGCATGGTCAGCATAGTTCTTGCCGAGGCAGATGATCTGGCCGGGACGGCCCACCGGCGGGCCCAGCCGAACGCCGGCCGGATCCACCAGTTTCAGATTGGGCTCCCGCAGCAGCCCGCGCAGCCGCTCAAGACCCCAGCGCGTAAAGAACCGCGCATCGAAATCTTCGATGTCAAATGCCGCGGCGCGGACATCGACAATCCGGCTCTGTCCGGGGCTGGGCGTGTTTTCCAGCCAGATGCCCGGCCGCTCTTCGCCGCGCGGTCCGAAACGCACGAGCTTCATCCCGCCGCCTCCTCCGCTTTTTCCTCGCGGGTTTTTGAAACCACCTGTCCGTCCGGGCCCAGCGCCGCGCGGCTCGCGCCGCATTTTTCCAAGACCGCATCGGTCGTCCGGAAATGGCACTTGGATGTCTCCAGCAGGATGGCCGGTCCCTGCTTCGCCACCAGTTGGCAAGCGACTTCCTGCACCTGGGTCGAGGCGCCCTTGGGGATGGCCAGGTCGAAACGCTCGCCGATTTTCTGCAAACCGTCCAGAAAACCGGCTCGGGCCAGGATGGACGCGGCCGCCACGGCCATGTCGGACTCGGCCTTGTGGCGCTGCTCCAGCTTGATCCGCTTGCCCTTCTTCATGAGCGCCATCTCAATCTGGCGGGTCGGCCCGAACTGGTCGGACAGCGCGCGCGGGCAGCCGGGCACCTTTTCCAGCAGGTTTTCGATCGCGCGGGCGTGGCCCCACGCCAGCAGGCGGTTGACGTTTCGAATCCGGGCGTAAAGCTCATTGTACTTGCGCGGGCCGATCGTGACCAGCGTCCAGCGGTCGCCAACCAGCTCGCGAATCTTCCGCGCCAGGTCGCGGGCGACGCGGTCGCTCGAAATCGTCTTGCTGTCGCGGATATTCATTTCCTGCATGGCCGGAACCAACTGCTCGTCCACATAAACGGCGGCAATCACTAGCGGGCCGAAGAAATCGCCCTTGCCGCTCTCGTCAATGCCCATGTGGGGCTGTGCCGCCTCGGGATGCAGCACTTGCTCATAACCCACCCCGGCCTGCTGGAGCACTTCCGGTTCGAGCGTGAAGAGCACCCAGTCTTCGGCGCCCTGTCCCTGCACGAGGCACTTTCCGCTCTTGAAAAGGGCAATCTGGCAGTCGGAACCCTCGGCGGCGATCCGGGTATGCGGCACTTCGCGCGGCCGGTAATTGCCGGTCCGGATGATCTCGACTAAGCGCGCCTGCTGCGCGGCGTTCAACGGGAACGTGAAAGATGTTTTCTTGGGCATGCGCGGGAAGTTAGCAGAAGCCGGAGGGCGTGACAACGGAAAGGGCGTTGCCCGCTCCGCCAATCCCGGCCCACTGAATGTGACGCCGGCTTGCGCAGTCGTTGCCTTACGGTCAAAAAGCGGCGCGGCGGAAGGCGCGCTTCGATATTGGCGATCCTGTCGGCAACCTCTATAATTTGCCGCAACGCATGAAACGGACATTCAAGCGGATTCGAGCGGCGGGCCTTGCCCTGGCGCTGGGGCTGCTGTCTGCTGTGGCGGTGCGCGCCGGTCCGCAGGATGCCGGTCCGGATGAACTCTACCAGGCCGGCCTGGCCCAGTTTGCCGCCGGCGGTTATGCTGACGCCGCGAAGAATTTTCAGGATTTGATCACCCGTTTTGGCGGCGAGCCGTCAATGAGCAACATGATCGAGGCGGCCTACTACGGCTTGGGCTGCTGCCAGTATAACCAGGGGCAGTATCCCGAGGCGATTACGACTTTTCAGAGCTACATCCAGAAGTATCCCGGCGCGAAGCTGCTGGACGAGGCGCTCTTTCGGATCGGCGCCGCCCAGCAGGCGGGCGAAGCCTACGACGCCGCGCTGGCCGCCTACCAGGATCTGCTGAACCGGTTCCCGCGCTCGACCTTCGCCGAGGACGCCGCCTTTCAGATCGGCCTCTGTCAGATGCTCAAACCGTCCCCGCCCGCCGCCGCGGAGGCCTTTGAGCGCTTCCGGCAGAATTATCCCGAATCCGACCTTTTCGCGCAGGCAACGATGTTCAAGGCCCGCGCCCAGTTTGCGGCCGAAAAACTAAAGGAGGCGGTGGATACGCTTTCCACGCTCGAAAATTACAGCCGCAACTGGGATCACCTGGTCTATGTCAACTTCCTTGCCGTCGAGATCGGCGATGCTGCTTACGACAACACGGACTACGATTTGGCCCTGCGCGCTTACCGGCGCGTGCGGCCCCGCGAATCGCTGCTGCGGCTCCAGCGCCGCGTCGTTGCCGGCGCCCAGGCCGCGCTCGACGCTTTTCGCAAGGAGCCGGCCGCGCCGCAGGCGGTCATGGCGCGGTTCCGTCGTGAGCGACGGCTGACCGCCGCGCTTGCCCAGGCGCAGGATCTGCAGCAGAAACTGGAAGCCATGCCGGACTACGACGCCGGGCTTTACCACCGCATCGGACGCTGTTTCATGAACAACGACCGCTATTGGGAGGCGCGCGTCGCCTTCGAGCGTGTCGTGGCCGAGGCGCGCGACGAAAAGATTCGGGAGGCGGCGCACTACGACCTGATCCTGGTGCTGGCGCGGATGCGACGCTTCGATGATTTGATCGGCGAGGCGGACCAATACCTGGCCCGGTACGATGTGAACCCGAAACGATGAAGGCGGAACGCGGAATGCGGAGCAGGCGATTCGTCCATGCGCAGGGTTATGCCGGCTCATGGGCGCAGGCCGCCGTCGCGCTCATGCTTTCCTTGTTTGGGCTGGCGTCCGCCGCTTCGGCCGGCAAGTGGGATAAATTGGAAAACTGCCGGTTGCTGTCTGAAGAATACATGGATGGCGACAGCTTTCATGTTCAGCATGGGTTGAAGGACTACATCTTCCGGCTCTATTTTGTGGATGCGCCGGAAACGGACGCCACGCTTAAGGACCGGATCGCCGATCAGGCGGGTTATTTCGGCATCTCCAAAACCCAGGTCAAGCAGTACGGCCGGCGCGCCCGGCTGTTTACCGAGGAACAACTCCGCGGCGGATTTACCGTTTACACCCAGTGGCAGGATGCCCAGGGCGACAGCGGCCAGCAGCGGTTCTACGCCGTCGTCAAGATTGGTTCGGATGATTTGGCCAGCCTGCTGGTGGAGGAAGGGCTGGCGCGGGTTTACGGCGCCTCGGCTGATTTGCCGGACGGCCGCAACATCAATACCGTTTTTGACCAGTTGCGCCAGTTGGAAACCCGCGCCAAACAGAAAAAGCGCGGCGCGTGGGGCGCGCGTGGCGAGCAAGTTGAGGAAGAAGAGCCGGAGGAAGATGCGGGATGGTCGGCGGACGCGGGCCCCGGCGCCCCATCGGTTGCGGGCGTGACGTCCACGAACGGCGTCACGGAGGAGGACTTCGCGGCGGCGGAAACGCCCCAGTGGCCGAACGTGCCGATGGTCGCATTTCTGCGGGCGGAGGCTTTCATCAACCTGGAGCGATTCGAGGAAGCCGAGCGCGAATTGCGTCGTCTGCGGAAGCGTTTTCCGAAGCATGAGCTTAAACCCCAGATTGAGTTTTACATTGCGCTCTCCGTTGTCATGCAGGAGCGTTTCAAAGAAGCGCGGCCATTGTTTGAGGAATTGCTCAAGCGCTATCCCGACGGTCCGATTCATGCCGAGGCGGAGTATTGGTTGCCCGTGGCGCTGTTTTACGACGGTCAATACGACCAGGCGCTGCCGCGATTTGAGGCTTACGCCAAGAAATATCCGCTAGCCGTGTACGCCCCGGAGGCGGAATACCGCGCGGCGCTCTGCCGCTACTCGCTGGAAGACTTCAAAGGCTGCGCCCTCGCGCTGGGCGGCTGGCTGGAGCGGCATCCGGAGCATTACTTTCGGTGGGAGGCGCAACTGATTCGCGCGGACGCGCTGGCGGCGATGGGTGAACTCGAGCAGGCCAAGAACAACTATCTGCGGGTCACCAAGGAGGCCGGCCCATTTTATTACCTGGCGCTGACCCAACTGGCCAAGGTGTACAAGGCGCTGGCCACGGAACAGGATTTCCGCGATATGGCGGCCGCGTTCGCGCGTTACATCCAGGAATGCCCCGACTCGGGGAACATCGTGGATGCCGCCTGGCAGGCCGGCTGGGCGTTGCGGCAGGCAAACCGGCCCGAGGAGGCGCGCCGGCTCTACTGGGTGATCCTCAGCCGCCACGGCAACAACCCGAAATGGGAGGGGTTCGACGTCCTGCTCAAGGATTTGCAGACGCTTTACCGCGACCAGCCGGCCGGGGCGCGCGAGCGGGATTTCCAGACCGCGCTCGATGCCGCGCTGCGCGAGAAGCAGGCCACGCTTGCCGGTCGTCTGGCGCTGGCGCGCCTGTCGGCGGCGGAACCCACCAACCGGCTCGCGGCGGCGGATGCCTTCGCCGCGCAGTACCGAATCGAGACGCTCGGCCCCGAGGGGCGCGCCTTCCTGGGCGATCTTTACAGCCGCGCGGGTCAGCCGGGGAAGGCCCGGCCTTATCTCGAGCGCCTGCTGGCGGATACGCCCGAATCCCGCTTTGCGCCGCTGGCGCACACCCGGCTTGCCGAACAGGCGCTCGCCGCCGGCGATTTTACCAATGCCCTGGCGCACGCCGACACCGCGCTGGCCGGCGCCGGCGAGCCGGGCGTGTTGATGGAAGCTGCGCTGGCGCGAGCGCGCGGCCTGCAGGCGCAAGGCCGCCATGCCGAAGCCATCGAGATGTATAATTACGTTCTGGCCAACCGCGCGGCCGCGCGGGCCATGAAGCCGGAGGCGCTGCTGGGCATTGCCGCGTGCCTGGAGGCGCAAGGCAAACACCGCGAGGCCATTCCTTATTACCAGCGCATTTACGTGCTCTACCAGGCCTATACGGACGCGGTGGCGCAGGCTTATCTCAAGAGCGGGGCGGCCTTTGAGCGCATCAACAACCCGCGGGCGGCGGCCAACACTTATCGCGAAATGCTGGAAATGGAAACAATGGCGGGTCGGCCCGAGGCGGCGCAGGCAAGGGAGCGGTTGGCGAAATTGAATAAAACGGAAAGCTGAAGCAAGCATGCAAGGTCATATAATGGTGGCAGAAATTCCACTTCGCGAAACGCGGTGGCCTCGCGCGTTTCGGAATGACCGACAATTCGTTTGTCAGCCCGAGCCCGTTGCGAGCGAGGGATCCCGGTTTTTTATCAAGCAGGCCGGGCATTGGATTCTGACCCAGTTCGCGGGCCTGCTCCTGCTGGCGGCTCCGGCCTTTGCCCAGGCGCCAGGCGCGGCATCGGACCAGGAACGCGGCGTCGGGCCGTTCAGCATGAAAACCGCGCAGGGCAGTTTCATCGTCCGCCTGCTCTGGCGTGACAAGGGCACCGTCTGGGTGCGCCAGCAGACCCAGGCCGGCGCCTGGGTGCAGGCCGGTATCCCGGCCGCCGACATTGTCTGGATCGAGACGCCCCGGCCGCGCGCCTTTGATCTGGCGGCGCAGGCCGCGACGCCGGAACAGATCGGGCAGGTCCGGCCGCTGCTGGCCAAGCTGTTTGAGACGCTCCGGCCGTATCGCGACCTGCCCGGCATGGTTGCGGATGAGGCCCGCGTCTGGCAGGCCCGCCTGGCCGAGCGGCAGAACCTGTGGGCGGAGGCGGTCGCCGGCTACGAAGATATCCTGCGCCAACCGTACCGCTCCACCCAGGCGGACGCCGCCAAACTGCGCGCCGGGCTGGCCTACTTTCACCTCGGGCAGAAGGACAAGGCGCTGGAATATCTTACCGGGGCGCCGACGGACGAGAACGATCTGGAATTGCTCTCGGCCGTGTATTTCGCGCGCGCGCAGGCCCTTGCCGCCGCCGGGCGTCACGCGGAGGCGATCAAGGATTTCCTTTACCTGGTTGTTTTTCACCCGTACACCCAGAATAACGAACCGCGTTGCCTGGAGGCTGTCCTGCCCAGCTATGCGGCGTTGCAGGATTGGGATGCGCTGGCGAAAGGCTGGGCCGCGTTGCGGCTGAATTATCCCGAAGCGGCCGAGACGAAACGGGCGGAGGCCTTGATGAAAAATTACACAAAGGAAACGGAGCGGGAGCAACAATATAAGATCGCGAAATAATCCGGATTTCCCGCTCCGCTTTTTTTATGACGCCATGCGGGCCGGGTTGAGAATTTCAAAAAAGGAGTGAACATGAAAAAACGAATTGCACTTGCGCTGGCCGCCCTGCTGCTCGCCGGCGGCCTTTCCCTGGCGCTGGCCCAGGAGCCCGCGCCGGCTTCCGGCGCCGCCGGGGCGCCGGAGAGCGGCGGCGCGAAAAAAATGACCTTGTGGGATCTGATCGTCGTGGGTGGTTGGGCGATGTGGCCGCTGGGTATTTGCTCCTTTGCGCTGGTGACGATTGTTGCGCTCAATTTCCGCCAGCTCAACCAGCGCCGGATGATGCCGCCCGCGGCGGTGGCCGGCCTGCGCGCGGGCGCAAAGCAGGGCGATCTGGACGCGATGTGGCAGGTGATCAACGCCACCCCGTGTATGTTCACCAAGGCCCTGGGCGCGGGCCTGCGGCGGATTGACCCGGACGACCCGCGCGCCTCGAAATCCATTATGGAAGAGGCCATCGCCGAAACCGTCGGGCGCGAGGAATCGCAGGCCGCGTTCTGGATCAACTTTCTTTCGCTGATCACGGCAATCGCCCCGATGATGGGGTTGTTGGGCACGGTCAGCGGCATGATCGGCGCGTTTCAGAAAATTGCCGGCGGCGGCATGGGCAAGCCGGAATTGCTGGCCGGCAACATCGGCGAGGCGCTGATCACGACGGCCGCCGGCCTGATCGTCGCCATCCCCGCGATGTTCTTCTACTTTTTATTCCGGAACAGCCTGAACCGGATTCTCCAGCGGGCCGAGGAAAACTTCTCGCTCATTATGGAGGATTTGACGGGCACCGGCGCGGCGCCGGAGGAAGCGGCCGGGGAACCCGAAAAATAGATCCCCATTCCGAACCGGGCACACCGCGCGCCATGAAACTCAAGTCCAGAACCCATCCGGATCTCGGGATTGACATGACCCCGATGATTGATTGCGTCTTTCTACTGCTGATCTTCTTCATGTGCGCGGCGACGATGTCGAAAGTGGACTTCACGCCGGAGGTGAAACTGCCGGTCGCGCCCAAGGCGGCGGTCCCGGAGGATCTGCGCGGACGCGGCACAATCAACATCCTGCCGCTGGGCACGCCGACCTCCGCCGGCGCGGCCACTTCCGCGCAGCGCCCCTTCATGGTGTACGGCGAGCTGATGGACGCGGAAGAACTGCGGCGGGCGATCGCGGTGAAGCGCGAGGCCGATCCGAATTTCCGGGTCTATATGCGCGTGGACCGCAACGCCGATTTCGCGCTGGTGCGGCGGGCGATCAAGGCCTGCGCCGAGGCCGGCGTGTTCGACATTATTTTCGGCACATTCCAGAGCAAGGGCGCGGAATGAGATGAAACTGCGGCGACAACCGTTGGAAGAGAAGCCGGAGATCCAGATGACGCCGATGATTGACTGCGTCTTCCTGCTGCTGATCTTTTTCATGGTGTCCTCCACCTTCAACCGGCAGGAGGCGGACATCAGTTTCGCGCTGCCCGGGATTGCGGAGCAGTCCGAAGCCGTGGAAATCCCGGACGAGCAGATCATCGAGATTGCGGCGGACGGGCGCGTGATGCTCAACGATCTGGAGTACGATGCCGGCGGCGGGTCGGAGATGCCGGAGTTGGTCAAAACCTTGCAGCGCTTCCGTGAGGCGGCCGCCGCCAGCAAAGTCCCGGCGATGGTGACCATCGCGCCGGCGGACACGGTTAAACAACAGCGGGTCGTGGATGTGCTCAATGCGTGCGCGGCCGCCAGGTTGCAGAATGTGACGTTCGCGGTGGAAGAAGAATGAGCGGCAAACAACAACGCGCCGACGGCGGGTCGCTTTTCAGCGCGCTTCGATCCGGTGGTCGGGGACGGCGGCTGACGTGGGAAGCGGTGCTCATCAGCGGATTGGCCCACATGGCCCTGCTGCTGGGCGCGGCCTACCTGACGATCCTCGTGGTCCAGGGCCGGCAGAAAGTGATGTTTGAAGGCAAAAAGAGCCCTTCGATCCCCGCCCGCAAGCTCGAACACAGCATCCGCGTCAAACAGATGCAGAAACAGGTCCGCAAGCCGCAGGTGCTTCAGCGGTTGAGCGCCCAGGCGCCGTCCAAGGTGGCTCTTCCGGAGATGCCCAAACTGGAGGCGCCGGACATTAAGAACCTGAAAGATACCCCGCTGATGAGCGCGCGAGCGGGCGCGACGCTGGGCGCGGTCGGCGGCGTCGGCGGCGGAGCCGGTCGCGGGTTGACCGGCGGGACCGGCTACTCCGACACCAAGTTCTTCGGCGAGAATGTCCGCACCCGGGCCATCTGCATCCTGATGGACATCAGCCAGAGCGTCGTCGAAAAAGGAATTGTCGAGGATGTCCGCCGCGAGGCCATTGCCATGCTGGATCTGCTGGGCCCGGCCACCAAGTTTAATATCGTGGTGTTTGTGGATGGCGCCCAGACGTTCGCCCCGCAGATGGTTTTTGCGACGCAGGACAATAAGAAAAAGGCGCTGGATTGGCTGAAGCAGAGCTTTGACGGCCGTTCCCAGGGCAACCGGCCGGGGTATTCCGGCAGCACCCCGTCCGAGGCCATTCGCGTGGCGGTGGAGCAGGGGTGCGACACCATGTTTGTGATTACGGACGACCCGCCATACCTGAAGCAGGGCGATGCCCGGACCGGCGTTGAAATCACCGATCACCCTGAACAGATTCTCGATTACGCCCGGCAGATTGAGTCCAAATACGGTCGGCAGGTCAAGATCAACACCGTCTGCTATAAGCCTTGGAATAATGAAAAGGGTGAACGCGCCATCGCGTTTCTCAAGAAGATTGCCCAGATCACCGGCGGCCGATTCCGGCTGATCAAGCGGGAATGATCAATTTGGCTATTGTCGGCGTGGCGGAACCTGATCCGGATTGACCCCGCAACAATCCAGCGGGCTTGCGATCACGACCCGCAGCCCCGGGTCATTTCCCCGCCTGCTGGATGGTATAGAGCACCAGTTCCAGCACCTGTTGTGGCAGAATCAGCGAGACACGCTCTTTTGATTGGCCGGGCATGCCGGCGTTATCCGTGGCCCATTCGCTGTCAATGGTAATGGTCCCGATGCCAGGAGTGACCCGGAAACCAACCAACCCGCCGGCGTTGTCCTTGGTCCGGAGTTGGATGAAGTTGTACGTCTGCGACTGATTATTGAAGAACTGCGGCGCCAGCCGCAGACTGCTGGCCGGGCGCTCGCTGACCAGTTGGACGGCCACGATGCGGTCGGCGGTGTCGGTCACCAGCAGGATCGTGTTGAAGCCTTCGCCGAAATCGCCGGGATAGGTGTAGTAGAAGAAACTGTCGCGTGGGAATCCGGGACATTCCACCCGTTTACGCGTCCCGACCGTCCGGCCGAGGAACCAGGCGGCGTCCTTGATCGGCATGGAATAGTAGATCTGGCCAAAGAGGAGCTTGGTCTTGTCGAAGACCAGATCGGTTCGCGGTGTGCCCCAGTCCTCCAATATCTTTTTTAGCTCCGCGATTACCAGTTCCCCGCCGGATGGCGGCGTATTCCAAGTTGCGGCCAGCGCCATTTGCGCCGTTTTTTCCGATGAGGCCATCGGGGAGGCGCCGCCCGGGGCGGCGGCCGGGGGCGCCCGGGCCGCGGGACCGGACGCGGGCGCCAGCAGGGTGGCTTGGCGGACGTCGGCAATTAGTTGGTAGCACTGCTGGATGAATTTGGCCACGTCCACGCCCGCCGGCGCCATTTTGCGACAGGCGTCAAATGCCTGGATGGCCTGTCGGCATTTCTTTTCCACTTGCGGCAACGTGGCGGTATCGTTGCGGTTCTGCATGTGTTTGGCGCGTAATTCCAAGGCCTCATTGAACAGCCGGGCGCCGCGCATGAAGTCGGGGTTATCCCATTTGACGGTGTCGTGATCCGATCCCGTCACCGTCACGCCCGCCACGCTTTTCTTGGTCTTTGCCGTCGCAGGGACAATCGTCGGCCCCTTCTCCGTCTGCTGCATGACGGTTATCGTGCGCGGCGGCAGCGTCTCGTTCAGGGCGATTTCAAACTCCGTATGCGCTACCTGGCGCGTACTCATGTAATAGGCGAATCCGCCGTATCCAACGACCACGGCCACCAGCAGCAGTCCCAGTTGGGTCATGGCTGCGGGCAATTCACGGGCCCGGCCCCGCGCTTCGGTCAGGCCCAACTGATCCTTGACCTGCCGGGAGAGGATGATTTCACGCTGGACCTCGCCGCCCAGTTCGCGCGCGGCCCGGATGGCCTTCCGCTGGGCCTTGACTATCTTTTTCCGGGGCGGCGCCTTGGCCGCCGCTTGCGGCGGTTTGCGGTTCTCGCTCCGCAGCACCGTACTCTTGCCGGCCGGCGGCAGGGGGGGGGCCGGCGCATCGCCTTCCTTGACCCTTTCGATGTCGGCCAACACATCCGTCCACGCGGAATAGCGCAGCGCGCGGTCCTTCACCAGCAGTTTCTCCAGCAACCAGGCCGCGCCATTGGAAACGCCCGGCATGATGTCCAGCGGGTCCGACAGGAAGCCGCATTGTTGCAGTTCCAGGACCAGCTCGGGTTTCTTGTCGCCGAACGGTAATTGGCCGGTCAACAGGTGGTAAAGCATCGCGCCAAGCGCGTAGATGTCAGTTCGACAATCGAGATCCGCCTCGCCGACGGCCTGTTCGGGGGAGCAGTAGTTCGGCGTGCAGCAGATCTGCCCCGCATCCGGGTCGCCCCCGGGGGTGTCAATCAGCCGCGCCAGTCCGAGGTCCGCCACCTTGACGCTGCCGTCGTGGTCAATGAGGATGTTATACGGTTTGATGTCGCAGTGGATCATCCGGGCCGTGCGCCAGGCGTAGTCCAGTGCCAGGGCGACCCCCTCGGCAATCAGCAGGCCGTGTTTCTCGGCCAAGTGCCCCTGCTTCTTGAGCAAATCGCCGACCGAGCAACCGGCCACCAGCTCCATGACATAGAATGCGGATCCCTGGCACTGGCCGGCGTCGTAGACTTGGACGATCCCCGGGTGTTTCAGTTTTGCCGCGGCCTGGGCTTCAAGATTGAACCGGGCCAACTCTTCGGGGTCGCGCAGCAATTCAGGCGAAAGGATTTTAATGGCCACCAGCCGGTCCAGCGAAAGCTGCCGGGCGGCCCAAACCGTGGACATTGCGCCTTCGCCGATCTTCTCGACGATTTCGTATCCGGGTATTTCAATCTTAGCCATACCGCACAAATCGGGATTGAAAGGCCAATCCAAACGGATTATATTATTTAACGCTTTTTTCTATAAACGAAAAGGAGAAATGAACAGATGAATAAGCTAGGCGCGTTAACGACAGGTGTAATCATGGCCCTGTCCAGTGTAGTCTGGGCTCAATCCGAACCGGCGGCCCCGGCGGGAACCGATCCGGCGGCGGAGACCGCCGCGCCGAAGATTGTCTGCGACCAGATGGTTTACAATTTCGGGGAACGCAAGAATGATCAGGATGTTGAGCATGCCTATGTGATCAAAAACGAGGGCAACGCCACGCTGGAAATCAAGCAAGCCCGGGCCTCCTGCGGCTGCACGGTGGCTAACATCGCCAATAAAACCGTGCCGCCCGGCGAGGAAACCACCATCACGGCCAAACTGAACCTGCGCGGCCGGCTGGGTCCGCAGCACAAAACCATCACCGTGGACTCAAACGATCCCCGCGTGCCGGCCCTGGTGCTGACGTTGGAAGGCAATTCACTCGCCGCCGATGCCCCGACCGGCGCCGCCGCGCCCAACTCCGAAAATGCGGCCGCGCCGGAAGCTCCTGCGGCAAGCGCCCCGCCCGTTGAGCGCGCGCCGCCGGTGACGGATTTTCTCGCCGCGCCCACTGAGATCTCGATTGAGGAAGGCGCTCAGAATGTCAGCCGGGACGTGGTAATCCGCACCGCGACGCCGTTTGAAATCAAAGGCATTGAAATGCCCCAGCCCACGATCCAGAACGTCACCTTCCCAATGAAACCCAATGGTTTTCGCATTCAGCTCAACGGCATCAACGGCACATCGGATCTGGCGGGCAAGGCCGTTAAGATTCTGACGACGCTGCCGGATCACCCGGAAGTGCTGTTCCCCATCCGGCTGATACCCAAGCCGCAGTAATTTTTGGGATGCGCGCGTTCGGATTCAAAATCTTGGTCATGGCGACGGCGGCTCTGGTGGCCGCCGTCGCTGTCAATGCGCTTCGTCCGCGGGGGGCTATCCCCTGGGTCGGCGAATGGGGGCATTATGTGGAGGCCAAGGCGTTGCGGGCCGGCATCCCAATCGTCAATCTGATCGAAACCCATGACATTGTGCAGTCCCGCACCCATACGGTTTTTGACGCGCGTCCCCGCGCGGATTATGAGGCCGGCCGCCTGCCGGGGGCGCTGTCCCTGCCGTTCAACACGGTGGAGGCCGATTTTGAAAGTGTGTGTATTTTTATCACGCCGGAACAACCGATCCTGACCTATTGCTCCGGCCAGGACTGCGACGATTCATTCCTGTTGGCGGAATGGCTTATCCGGCGCGGCTATACCAATGTGGTGCTTTATCCCAGCGGCTTCGATAAGTGGCAGGCGGCCGGCTATCCGGTGGAACGGAGCGGCCCGCCATGAAATGGATTATCCTGTTCTGCCGAATCGCGCTGGGCATCATCTTTATCGTGGCGAGCGCGCCCAAGATTATGGCGCCAAATGATTTTGCCCTGATGGTGTTCCGCTACCAGATTCTCCCGTATGATCTGGTCAACCTGGCGGCGCTCTGGATGCCGTGGGTCGAATTGCTCGCCGGCCTGGCGCTGCTCGCGGCCCCCGCCTGGCGTAAGCCCGCGGCTTTTATTCTCTTCGGACTTTTGGTGATCTTCACCGCGGCCATTGCCTTCAACATGTGGCGCGGGGTGAACATCGCCTGCGGCTGCTTCACCGTGGACCCGGACGCAGAGCGCGCCACGGCCTGGAAACTGGTGGAGAACCTGGGTTTCCTGGCGCTGGCGCTAGTTGCCTGGCTGGGCCCGGAACGGCGCCCCAAGGGCGCTTCCACTTGATGGGTGCGCAGCCCTGATCACCGATCACCGGTCATGGCTCAGCCGCTGCTAACTGGTTGACTACCCGCAAGGTCACGCGGCCAACAATCTGTAAACTTTCCGGCGCCAGTTTATCCAGCGTATCTTCGGGTGTGTGCCAGAAATCATTACGTCCGGGCGCGCTGCCGTACTCGAAATCAATGATGTCCACCGCGGGGATGCCGGCTTCGATGAACGGATCGTGGTCATCGCCGATTTCAAACTGGTGCAGGGAGAATTTATCGCGCACCCCCTCCGCGCGCGCGGCGTCAAAAAACGCCTTGATCAGATTCGGATGGCCGTTGCGGGGGATCGTGATGGTCAAATCCCGGTCGCCGATCATGTCGAGGTTGATCAGGGCGCGCACGTCCCCGGCCCGGCCGGCCTGCAGTATCTGAGCGGCCAGGCGGGTGCTGCCATGCAAGCCGTCGTTCGGCCCGTAACTCTTGACCGCTTCTTCGCCGTCGAAGAACACGATCCAGATTTCCGGCCGCAGAGCAGGCCCGCGGGCCAGTAGTTCGGCGAGCGCCAGCAGGAGCCCGGTGCTGGACCCGCCGTCGTTGGCGCCGGCGAACCCGGCAATGCCGGACTTGGTGTCATAATGTCCGCTCAGGATGATCAGCCCGCGCCCCGCGCCGGGAATTTTTCCAATAACATTATGGAACGTGGCCCGGCCGCGCGGCGTCATGTCCGCAAACGAGTTGATTTCCGCGCGCACCCCCAGCGCCTGGAGGCGGTCGCGCAGGTATTCCGCCGCCTTTTGCGCGCCCGGCGTGCCGGAATCCCGCGGACCGACCGCAAGAAAAAGGCGCAGCTCCTCGAACGCCGCCGCGCCATTGAACGCGGCGGGATCAATTTGAGCGGGCGCCGGCGCCGGGGTCGGGCGCGGGGAGCAGGAGCAAGCGGCGCCAAGCAAGGTCAGCAAATAGAAGACCGGCCGGGCGCCCGGAAGACGGAGCGGATGGCGCGTGGAAGGTGGTGGCGCGGGGCATAATGCCCGCCCCGTGCCAGTCGAAAGGTTCTTGGCAATGGGCAAGGCTTCCCTCATTCCGCCGCCTTGATCTCGTCCCAGACCTTGGTGTACTTGGCGTTATCGGCTCCGAGGTCGGCGATCACTTCGCAGCGCGCGCGTACTTCCGGCGGCGGGAATAGCGTCTGGTTTCGCTTGAGCTCTTCTTTCAGCAATTCATAGCTGGACCGATTGGGGCACAGATAGTTGATGAACTCCGTATTCGCCGCCGCCACGGCGGGCTCGTGCAGGAAGTTGATGTAAGCGTGCGCGAGCGCGACCTGGCGGGCATCCTTGGGGATTACCAGGTCGTCGCACGCAAGCGAAGTTCCCTCCTCCGGCACAGCGAATGCGATGTCCTCATTGTCGGCTTGCACTTGCAGGATATCGCCGCTGTAACCGTGGACCAGCAGGAACTCGCCCGATGCCAGGCCGGTCTTGTATTGCTCGTTTTCAAACTTCGCGAGGTTGCGCTTCCAGCGAATTACGACATCGCGCGCGGCAGCCAGCTCGCGCTCGCTGGTCGTGTTCAGGCTGAAGCCGAGCGATTTGAGCGCGGCTCCGAGTGTTTCGCGCACGTCATTGAGCATCGTCATCCGGCCCTTCAGGTCGGCGCGGTCGAACATTGACCAGGTCGGCTTGAAATCCGCGACCCGGCTGGTCAGGTAGGCGATTCCGCTCAGGGTGATCATGTAGGGCACGCTGTACCGCATATCCGGGTCCGTGGCGATTCGCAGGTAGTCCCGGTCCACATGCCGGATGTTCGGTAATTGCGCGGGGTCAAGTGTCTGGAGCATGCCCTGCTCGCGCATGATCTTGGCCATGTAACTGCTGGGGGTGATCACATCGTAGCCGGTGGCGCCGGCTTTGAGCTTGGCGTACATCGCCTCGTTCGAATCAAATGTGTCAATGACGACCCGGCAGCCGTGCGCTTGTTCAAATTGCCGCACCAGCTCGGGCTTGACGTAGTCGGCCCAGGTGTAGACGTGCAGGATCGGCGAGCCGGAACGGCAGCCGGCGCACAGGGTCAGGGCGGCCAGCGCGGCCGCCGCGGTGATCAGGCTATGGGGTTTCATGTCTTGGCCTCCGGTTGGGTGAGCCGCTGGCTGAGCCAGACGGTGATGAATGTGACGAGCAGCAGGATGGTCGAGAGCGCGTTGATCAATGTTGGCGAGCCGTATTTGATCATGCTGTAAATGCGGATCGGCAAGGTGGTTGAGCCCGGCCCGGCCACGAAGAAGGAGATGACAAAGTCGTCAATCGAGAGCGTGAACGCCAGCAGCCCGCCGGCGGCGATGCCGGGCGCGAGCAGCGGCAGGAGGACGCGCCAGGTGGTGGTCCACCAACTGGCGCCCAAATCCTGCGCGGCCTCGATGATTGAGTAGTCGAAATCCTGCAGCCGCGCCAGCACGACCATCGCCACGTAGCTGATGCAAAAGGTCACGTGCGCAAGGAAGATGGTGAACAGGCCGAGCCGGATGCCGAGGGCGACAAAGAACAGCAGCAGACTCATGCCCATCAGGATTTCGGGCACCACCAGCGGCGTGTAGATCAGCATATAGTGCAGGCGTTGCAGCCGGCTCTGGTAGCGGTGCAGGGCGAACGCGGCGGTTGTGCCCAGGATGATCGCCAGCAGCGTCGCCCCGAAGGCAATGATCAGCGTGTTTTCCAGCGCCAGCCAAATTTCGCGCTGGTGGAATAGCTTGCTGTACCACGCGATCGAGAACCCCTCCCAGGTGCTCCCGAAACGCGAGGCGTTGAACGAGTTGATCACCAGCACGGCGATCGGCAGATAAAAGAACACCAGCACGGCGATGGTCGTAATCAGGGGGATGCGGCTGTGCTTCACGCGTCCTCCTTCATCAGGGGCTCGGGCTGGCTCCGCTTGCCTTGCAGGATCAGCGCGCCGGCCATGGGCGCCAGGACCGCCAGCGTCAGGAACGCGGAGAGCCCGCTGGCATGCGGCAGATTGCGGTCCACAAACGTGCGCTGGGCGATTTTGTTGCCGATCATCTCGCTGTTCGGGCCGCCGACGATGTCCGGGATCACATAAGAGCCCAGCGACGGGATGAACACGACGAGCACGGCGGTCAGCAGGCCGCGCCGAATACCCGGGATAAAGATCTGGCGGAACGCCTGCCACTGGTGCGCGCCGAGGTCGCGCGCGGCCTCCATCAGCCGATAGTCGAACTTTTCCGCCGCGGCGTAGATCGGCAGGATCGCGAAGGGCAGGTAGGTGTAGACCATTACCAACAAGACCGCGCCGGCGTTGTAAAGCAGCGAGGTATCGGGCCGGATCAGGCGCAGCCACACCAGGCCCTCCTTGATGAAACCCTCGGGATGCAGCAGAACTTTCCACGCGAAGATCCGGATCAGGAAGCTGGTCCAGAACGGCACCACCACCAACAGCAGCAGGATGCGCCGCCACTGCGGCCGTACCCGCGCCATGAAGTAGCCGGCCGGTACGGCGAAGAGAATGCACAGGACGGTGTTCGCGACGCTCAACCAGATCGTCCGCCAGATGATGGCCGGGTAATTGGGGTTGCCGAGGCTGCGGAGCGTCGCCAGCGTCCAACCCGGTCCGATCCCGCCGAACGGCGTCGCCGGCTTGAACGTGATGGCGAACACGATGAAAGTTGGGATCAGGAACAGGATCACCAGCCAGCACAGTGAAGGGCCGGTGACCAGCCATTCGTGCAGGCGTTGCCGGCGCGCGACGTTCATGGGCGGCCCCCGGCCGCCGCGGACGCGGCGCCGTTCTGTTCGCCGACTTCGGCCGGCGGCACTTGTAGCAGGTTTTCGTCGGATTCGCTGTAGCGCTCCAGCATGAACCCGTCATCCGCGTGCCACGAGATCCAGACGTCGTCGTGCCAGGTGATCGGCTGCTCGTCGAGCAGGAACCGGCTGTGCTGCTGGTAAACCGCGATTCGGTAATCCTGGACGCGAACCCAGTATTTGGTCTGCGACCCGAGATAGATCACGTCTTCCACATGCGCGGGGCAAACATTATGGAGCGCATCCAGCGCGGGTTTCTCGCGCGAAATGCGAAACTTCTCGGGGCGCACGCTCAAGAAGACGAGATCCCCCTCCTTCAGTTGCTTGTCGTTGAAACAAAGCACCTCCGGGAAGCCGTCAATTTGCAGAATGCTGTAGTCCTTGAATAGCGTGCGCGCGACCTTGCCTTCGAAGAAGTTGGTGTCGCCAATGAACGCCGCGACGAAGCTGCTCTTGGGCGCCTCGTAAATTTCGGCGGGGGTGCCGAGTTGCTCGATCTTGCCGCTGTTCATGACGGCGATGCGATCGCTCAAGCTCATGGCCTCGCCCTGGTCGTGCGTGACATAGAGGAAGGTGATGCCGACCTCGTCGTGGATCAGGTCCAGTTCGATCAGCATCCGCTGGCGGAGCTTGAGGTCGAGCGCGGCCAGGGGTTCGTCCAGCAGCAGCACCTGCGGCTTGTTGATCAGCGCGCGGGCGATCGCAACACGCTGTTTCTGGCCGCCGCTGATCTGGTCCGGGCGCTTGTGCGCCTGGTCTTCCATCTGAATCAAGCGCAACATCTGCTCCACCTCGCGCCGGATTTCCGCTTTGGGGCGCTTGGCGACGCGCAGGCCAAACGCAATATTTTCGTAGACGGTCAGATGCGGGAAGAGGGCATAGCTTTGGAAAATCGTGTTGACCTTGCGCAGGTTCGGCGGCAGGTCGGTGATGTCTTCGCCATTCAGCCGGACGCGCCCGGTGTCGGGATGCTCGAAGCCCGCCAGGATCCGCAACAGTGTGGTCTTGCCACACCCGCTGGGGCCCAGCAGGGAAAAAAACTCGCCCTTGCGGATGGACAAGGAAACGCTGTCCACCGCGCGCACTTTTCCGAAGAACCGGGAAACGTTTTCGAACTCGAGAAATTCAGCCACGGCCTGTTTCCGCAACCTCCGCTTATGAGTAACTCCGCGCGCATTATTTTGTAAGCCCAAGCGCGCAGCTTAGCAAGCGGATGTGTGAATAAATGCGCCCGCGCGCGGTCGCGCCCGCTTTCCGCGCTTCCCCGCGCGCGGCCGATGTGGTAGCGTGAATGCGTTAATCCGGACAGACGGGCCGTGATACCAGGCTACGTGTCAGGGAATCAAAGCCAAACCATAGCGGAGGAAATCCAGTGACCCAGCCGATCAGGATCATGCCGTGCCTCGACATGCAGAACGGACGCGTGGTGAAAGGCGTCCATTTCGTGGACATCAAGGATGCCGGCGATCCTGCCGAATGCGCGGCGGCCTACTGCCGGGCCGGCGCCGATGAACTGGCCATGTTGGACATCACCGCCACCGTCGAAAATCGTGGTACGCTGCTGGAAGTCGTTCGTCGCGTTGCCGCCGTGACCACCGTGCCCTTCACGGTCGGCGGCGGCATCTCGGACCTGCCATCCGCCGCCGCCGTGCTGGGCGCCGGCGCGAACAAAATCTCCATCGCCAGCGCCGCGTTCCGCAAGCCGGACTTTATTCGCGCGGCGGTCCAGGAGTTCGGCGGCGACAAGGTTACCATTGCCGTGGACGTGGATCAGAATCCCCGCCTGCCGTCCGGCTATGAGGTTTATATAGACGGCGGCCGGACCGCCACCGGCCAGGACGCGATCGAATGGGCGAAGAGGATTGACGGCTTTGGCGTTCAGGTGATCCTCCCGACCAGCAAGGCGGGCGACGGCGCCAAAACCGGCTATGACCTGCCGGTGATCCGCGCGATCAAGCAGGCGGTCAAGGCGGAGGTGGTGGCTTCCGGCGGCGCCGGCAAACTGGAACATTTCTACGAGGCGGTGCAAGCGGGCGCGACTATCCTCCTGGCGGCCTCCGTCTTCCATTTCAAGCTGATCGCCATCCCGGAGCTCAAACAGTTCCTGAAGTCCAAGGGCGTGGCGGTGACCCAATAAAGCGGAACGGCGCGGCGCGCGTATTCGGAATGGAACGGCGCCGCATCAGCCCGCCGCCGGATGCACCAAGTAGCACGGGCTCCACTCGCCGCTCGGCGCCGGTTCTTCAGCCGGATGCGCGTGAGCCGACAATTCGTAAACCGCGAAGCCGTGTGGATAGGCCCGCCGCAGACACAACAGGCGGATGAAGCGGGCGGGCTTGGGCTGATGGAAGGTAATGACCTTGCGACCGGGCCGTCCGTAATGCTCGATGAATACCGGTTTCCATTCCCGGCCGTCCAGGCTGAATTGAAGTTCGTACTCCTTGGCGAAAGCCCATTCCCACCCGATGAACACTTCCTGGATCGGCGCCACCTGGCCCAAATCCGCCATCAGCCACTGGTCATCCGCGCCCGCGCTAAACCAACGCGTGCCGCGCACGCCGTCAATGGCCTTGTCCGGTCCGTTGACCGGGCTGTTGGATGTCGAAGCCGTAACCGTTGCGCGATAGGCCAGATTCGCCGGGGTATAAACCGATTTCACATGCCGCATGTCGTTGGCGGTAAAGCCGGCCAGGCCCTCAATGTCTTTCACGCGGACCGCGGTCTGCCGCCCCTCCGCGGAAACATGCGTGATCCTCGCCACCTTGGCCGCCGCCAGCGGCAGCGTCACCACCGTATGGCCGTGCTCGTTCTGCACGTTGGCAACCGACACTTCGCAGAGGCCGTCGTCGCGCCGGCAGAAAAGCAGGTCGCAGGGGTCCGCCGCGCGCAGGACGAGGCTGCCGTATTGCAACGCCGGCGCGACGGCGCTCTTGTCAATATCGTTCACCCCTTTGATGAAAGCGGCGTGAATGCGGTTCCGCTCAAAGCCCACTAACGCGCCGCTGGCCGCGGGCAATTGGACCTGAAAGGAGTTTGGCCGGCGCGCCGGCGGCGCATGGAGGCGCACGGTATAATTCGCGGCGTCGGTCCGGCGCGTCAGCACGTAATAATAACACCGCTGCCGCGCATCGCACCGGTACTCCGCCACTTCGATCAACGGATCGTCCGGTTCCGGCACGGCCGGCGCGAGGCCGCCGACGCCGGCCTGTTCACGGGCGATAGCCTCGACCAGGCCCGCGGCCCGCGCGGCATTTTCCGGCTGCCAGGGATTGCCGGCCAGGAAAACCGCTTTGCCCTTGCCGCGCGTCGCGATCATGGCGGAACGCAACCATTCGTCCGGGTTTGCCGGCGCGGTTTGTGGTTCTCCGCTCGCGGGTGGGACGGCGGCAAACAACGCGTCGCGCAAGATCGTGCAGGGTTGCAACTTATCATCCCGATCCGGCACGCGCGTGGTCAGCGTCAACACACCGCCGCCCTCCACGTACGCGACCAGTTTTTGCTGCGTGGCGGCATCCATCCATTCGCCGCCGCCCATGAACAAGGCGGGAAAGTTCAGCAGGTCCGCCACGGGCTCCTCCGCCGGATAGCAGACGCCGGAAACGGTGCGATTGCGTTCGCACAAGGCCATGAAGGTGTCCCAGCCGGGCGAGGCGGCATGCGGCCGCAGCGCAAAGCCGGACTGGCGCCAGCCTTCCTCCGGGATGGCCCAGCTTGCCGCGCGGGCCCATGGTGTATAAAGCGCCCAGCCTACCCCGGGCTGCGGCGGCTGCGCGACCAGATCGGCGCCGATCTGGCGCACCAGCGCGCCCAACTGCCGGCAAGTCCAGAACGAATCGCGGAAAGCGCCGTCGTGCGCGATCGGGTGGTTGCCCATGTACATCCCGCCGGGATCACCCGCCAGCTCGCTGGTCCAGCAGTCGCAGGAAACGCCGAGATAAATGTTCAGCCCGGTTGCGCCCCAGAGCATATAGGCCAGCGTCTGGAAAAATGACGGCTGCACATACCAATAATGAGGCGGGTCGTAGGATTCAAAGCCCCAGTTTTCCTCCATGTTGATCCCGCGGGCCATCTTGCCGACGATCTTGTATTTCTGCCACGCGTCGGGATTGCGGGCGACCACGCCGCACCAGTTGGTGTAGCCATAGTGAATATCCGGCGCCAGATAGGGCGGACAGAATCGGCCGGCCTGGCTTTCCACCCACGCGCCGCGCGCCTCGGCCGGCGGATTGATGTTCATGACCACCGGCAACGTCGCGCCGGCCTCGCGCAAATAGCCGATATAGGTAGTGGCAATCAGGCGGTGGAACCACCCACAAAACTCGGCCCAATCCAGCCATGGGAGAACGTCGGCCGGCTGGCGCTGGGGCGACCAGGCCGGCGGTGGCGCCACTTCCGCGAAGGTCTTGAACCGCGCGCCGCGCGCCCGGTTGTATTCGGCCAGCGACCCGTATTTGACTTCCAGAAAACGGCGATAGTGCGCGACCGCGCTGGCCTCGAAATTGATCATCTCCGGCGGCGCCGCGCCGCGGGAGTAAACGCCCTCGTTCAGCACCTGCAGGGCGATGATCGGCCCGCGCGGATATTCGTGCGGGACAATCACTTCGCGGGCGCAGGCCCGCAGCCAATCGCGGACATACAGCAGGAATTCCGGATCCATTGGAGCCGGCGGATTATCGCAATAGGGGGCATGAACCGGCCGGCCGGCGATGTCGCGCCGGCGCTCGATCAACGGGTTCATTTCCGGCATGACGTAGTCGGGCAGCGAGCCAAAACGGGTCTCGCCATGAATGTAGGGGCCGGGTTTGACGATGCAAAGCAACCCCTTCTCACGCACCAACCGAATAAACTCCAGCACATCCGTGCGGTCGTTGAACGAGCCGTCAAAGTCATATTCGCCCCCCGCCTTGAGCGGATCGCGCGGGGCATGATGGCGCCAGGAAAGGTAGAACGTCACCACCCCGACATCCATTTTCTTCAAGTTGTCGAGTTGGCGCGACCAGTCGGCCCGTTCATCGCGGTAATAAGGATAGTCGGCTGACCAGACAAAGGTCGGGCGGCCGTCAAGGTGCAGGACGCCTTTTTCGATAAAGACGGGTGAATTTGACATACGGCAAGGATTCAGGGCTCAGCGTTCAATGTTTGGGGTTCACGTTCGTGAAGCCTCGATATTTAGGAATACTCATCCGGCGCGACAAGCACCGTCGGACTACAAACTATCTCCGGGCGCGTCCGCTGCCCCAAAATCATCTTCCCCAGAACCGGCTGTTGTTGTTGCGGTTGGCGGGGGCTTGCGCCCCGCCGGTTCGCCCAGGAAGATGACCCGCTGGGCGCGGACCTTGAGCTTGCTCCGTTTTTCGCCATCCTTGCTGTCCCATTGTTCAAATTGAAGTCGGCCCTCAACCAGCACCGGCGATCCTTTGCGCAGGTATTGTTCGCACAATTCGGCCGTGCGCGCCCAGGCGGCGACATCAATAAAATGCGTGTTCTCTTTCATGTCGCCGGTCTTGTCCTTGTACTGTTCCGAGACGGCGACGCCCAGATCGGCAACTTTGGTGCCGGAGGGCAGGGTGCGCACCTGCGGATCCCGAGTCAGGTTGCCGCCGATGATGACGAAGTTGACCGATATGGATGACATGGCTTTTGGCTCTCCCGTGGTTCGTAATTTCGGCCGGATAATGTGTGTTCGGGGGCGAAAGTTCAAGGTTCAAAGTTCAAGGATCAAGGTATGAAGTTTCAGGCGCGAAGCAGGGCTGGGGAAAGCGGCTGCGAGGTCCGTGCTCCGGGTGGCGGGGCGCGGTCTGATTATGGCGGCGGATCAATGAAGTTCACGCCGTCCTGGCTGACCCAGATCGTGTAATAGCGCGGCTGGCCGGGTGTCAGGGCGGAGTGCTGATAAACCGTATTGGTGCCCGTATAGAGGAGGGTGCCGTCGGTCAGGTTGGTCGGGTAACGGTCTGTGCGGCTCCGGACCATCACGGTCTGGTTGGAGATGCCGCAGGTGTGCGGATTGGGCCAGCGCAAGTAAACGCTGTTGGTCAATCCCATCGCGTTGAACCAGAAAGGATCGTCGCCCAGCACAATGTCCGGCTTCATCAGCGGCACCAGCGGATCGCCCTGCAGGTTCATCCCGAACTGCACCCAGCGATCGGCTCCGTTATAGGTGCAATAAGCGGCGCGGGCCAGTTTGTGCTCGGCGAAGGCGCGGCCCACGCTGGGCCGATCCAGCACATAAACCTGGCGGTAATACTCATAGGCGTAATCCATTGACGGGCCGCCGCGCCAACTGCCCGGCGAGCCCCAACCATAGCGGCTGCAGCCCATGTAGACCAGCGCGCCGCCGCTCCCATTGCGGAGAAAGGCTTCGCTCAGGCTGGGGTCGGCGGCATCGAACCCGCCGGTCAGGCAGGCCATGGTGTAAACCAGCGCGGTGCGATTGGTCAGGGCGGCCGCGGACGATGTGCCGAAGCTGCCGCTCTCCAGACCCCAACTGGTATAGCTGCCGTGGGTGCCGAAATAAACATTGTTCCAGCCCTGGTTGAACCGGGCGGAAACATTGGCCGAACTTTGCAGATAGTCGCCTGGCGTCGCGGAATCCCAGGATGTCAGGGAATCGAAGAAATAAGACATCGCAACATCCGTGAAATTGCTTCTGATACCGTCCCGGACCATCCGCCGCATCCAAATCTCATCGTCGGACACCGGGTCATGCTGCTGGAACTCGGAATGGCCGTCCACGCAGGCATCTGATGGTCGGCCGGCGCCGGAGTAGGAATCCCATAACATATCGCCAAGCATGATGAAGCGTTTGGCGAAACCCAGCGGGGGATTATTGAGTTCGAAGTCTTTCAGCTTGTTGATATAGGCATCGGCTTGAGCGGCGGTCCGGATGGGAAGCCGGGCGACAATGACATCAAACCCAAGATCGCCTTCGTCCGCTACCCCGCCGGAGTAATTGGCCTCGCCGTAGACGCCGTTGGCGTTCTCGTCCCAAGAACTGTCAAGGCCGCCATAATAAAGGTCGGTCGGCATGTCGCTGCAGGTATAACTGCCGCAACTGACATAGCAATCGCGATCCGGTACAATGGTGTTGTCGCCGCCCAGAATGACATAGGTTGCGCCATGGTTGCGGACAAAATCCACGACGCAATTGCGAATCCGGGTTTGCTGATCCGATCCGCCGTCGGGCCGGGTGCCGTCATAAGTGGCGTCAATGGTTTCCGTGGTAATGATGCGGGTGCTCAGGGCATTGACCGATGCCCGGTGGCTGGCTAACGCTTGAAAGGAATTGGAGAGTGCGGTCGAGGTGATGATGAGGTAATCCACCGCGGCGGCCGGCACATCGGATCGGCTGGCGGCGGGCCGGTGCGCGTCAGCCCATCCCGGTTGGCCAGGATTGATGACCAGGTTAAGCACGGCATCGGCAAAAAGGTCCGCTGGTCCGCCGGCCCGGTCGCTGTAATAGGCCGCCGCCCGGGCGGCCGCTTTATAGCGGATGGTCAAGGTCAGGCGGGTGGCGAGGAACAGCTCGCGGGTGACCGGATTATAGCGAACCGGGTTTAGTCGGACGGAAACGAATTGATAGCCGCGCACCCGGTGCGTCTCGCCCGCCACCGCCAAGGATGCGGGAAACAAGGCGTTCCGGGAATAATAAACGGGGTTGGGGCCAGTCGGCGCCATTGCCGGCTGACTCAAGGGTTGGGGTGGTTGCACCGGCATCACCATAATGCCGGAACCGACCAGCGTCTCGTCTGCCGTGGCCACCACATCAACCACACCGGCTCCGGCCGGCAGCAACACATTCACCACGCGCATCGGCAGCCAGGGAGAACCCGGAGCATCCTCTGGTAAGTTTCCATCCCGCAATGAGATGCGCGAATAGCCGGCGGCTTTTTCAAAGGCAATATCCGCGGGGGAATAGTCGAAATTAAAAGTTAGTTCATCAGCTAAAGCAATAACGACGAGCAGGCGACATAAAACCACCAACATGACGGCCAGCTTTTTCATAGTTGATACGTCAGTTCTTCAGTTTGCCGCTGTTACTCGTCTATCTCTATGTATCTGCAATAAATACATAACCATTAAGTGGCATTCTGTTTACAGCCGCCGAAAGTTCATATTTTCTCAATCAAGAGAATCGGCGCGTTGGAACGGTTGATGGCGGCTTGGGTCTGAGGGGAGCAGGCGTTTTGTAAAGGCGGATCCGGTTACGGGCCTGTTCTGTGGG
>CAZMXS010000016.1:46046-68119 GCA_964570325.1 uncultured Verrucomicrobiota bacterium
CAGGGGTGCTGGATCGGCGGAGCCGGTCCCGGCCCTGCGCGCCGGGGGGGGGGGGATGGAGTTTCAGCCTGGCTCAAATGTTCAGCAGGCGCAGAACGGCTGCGGTATCTGCCAGATTGGGCAGGACGTGGTCCGCGCCGGCCGCGCGCAGGGTGGCGGAGTCGTACTTGCCGGTCGCAACGGCGATCGCCACCGCGCCGATACTGCGGGCGGCGGCGATGTCGTAAGGCGTGTCGCCGATCAGGAACAGGGAGCGAATCGAGTCGGCGGAACCCAGATGCCGCTGCACTTTTTCCAGCGCATGTTGCGCGATCCGATTGCGGTCGGCGTATTCGTCGCCGAACGCCCCGAGCACAAAATGATTGTGCAGGTCGAACTGCCGGAGTTTGACCCGGGCGCAAGCCGCTATATTGCCGGTAACCAAGCCCAACAGAACCTGCTCCCTGGCGGACAGGATTTCGAGCAGTTCGCGGACCCCGGGATAAATGATCAGATCGGCTTCCCGCGCCGTTTGCTCCAGCTCCAGCGGAACCTGCGCGAAGAAACGCCGCACTTGGTCATCCTTCAGCGTTGTTTGATGATGCGCCGCAACCTGCTGGAGCACATTCAGGTCCGTGTTGCCGGCGAAATTGACATAGGCGATCTCATCGCGCCAGCCGAATACGCTTTCCAGCGCGCAGACAAAAGATTTGCGGCCTGCTCCGCGCATGTCGAGGAGCGTGCCGTCAATATCGAACAAAACGACAGTGAAATCCTTCGTCTTCACTAATGGCTCTTCATGAATACCGGCTCTCTGTTTATCATACAACCGGCGGGAGTGCCTTCAGGAAAAAACAGACAGGGTCTTATTCGGCGCGCATTTTTTGTTGCGCGGGACGGGAGCCCAGCGTTCCGGACGGTGGTGGTTTTATGTGGTTGCACGAAAGCGGCCGATTGGTCCCGTCGTTGATTCGCTGGGGCAGGGGCTTGATCGGAGTTGTGCTGAAACGTCTGGTGGCCGATCGTGTTCCAGCAGTCAGACAAGACCGAGCCCCGGCCCGTCGGCGTCAATATGATGCAGCCGGCAGCCCAATGCCGCTGCCAGATATTCGCCCAACAGCCGCCGGTGGCAATGGTCGGCTGTCTTTTCGGCGCATAGCAGGCAGGGGCGCTCAAGGGTCCGGGTAATCACGCGCCAGATCTTAAGCATCTCGCGCTGCTGGATCAGCTCACGGTAGGCCTGCTCGAATGCCGGCCAGTCGTGGCTTGATCTGTATGGATCCAGCAGTTCGCCGGTTGGCGCAAAGCGCGTGTCGTGGCGGTAAGCAATCCCATTTGCCGCGACCAGCGCCTGGATGTGCTTTCCGGATGCGAACCGGTAATATCGCCCCTCATTTCGTAGTCGGATATCAATCACGGCGTCGGCGCCATGTTGTTTAAGCAGGGCGATGAACGGCTCGTCTTGCATGCCCTGAGTGCCAATGGTGAAGATGGTGATCATCTCACACAGACGATGTTCATTTTGTGGCTAAAAACGATGAGGACGGACCTTGCTTGGCGTGACGGAAAGATAAACGAGGCAAAGCCTTATCTCTGCACATAAGAATGGTGGGCGTAACAGGACTTGAACCTGTGACCCCTTCCATGTCAAGGAAGTGCTCTAGCCAACTGAGCTATACGCCCGAAACTGCGAGGAATATAGGGGCCGGATATATTCCTGTCAACACTATGGCCGATCCGCGCAAGGGGCGCGCGGGCTTGTTGTCGGCTGGCTGCCAGCCGAACGGTTCTCTATAGATTGATTTCAGCGTTGAATTATATCCTTGTCGGTGGGGCGCCTGAACCGGACAATCACAACCGCAGTTGAGGGGTCACTCACAACCCAGGAGGTGGCAGATGGAAAACTCGGTGCAAATTGAAGTCAGTGGCGGCGCGGGCGGGGGAATGGCGGCGCTCATCGCTTTGGCGGTGGCGATCCTGATGATTGTGGCGATGTGGAAAATCTTCGCCAAGGCCGGCCGGCCGGGGTGGGCCAGCCTGATTCCCTTCTATAACATATATGTGCTGCTCGAAATCGCCGGCAAGCCGGGGTGGTGGCTGATCCTGATGTTCCTTCCGTTTGTAAACTTCGTCATCCATATTCTCATGCTGATTGGCCTGTCCAAGAGCTTCGGCCATGGCGGCGGATTCGCCGTTGGACTGATTTTCCTGCCGATTATCTTTATTCCGATCCTGGCCTTCGGTAGCTCGTCATATAGTGGCGGCCCAACGCCGCCCGCCATCTAACCGGCACAATTACCCGATAGCAGGGTCGCATGAAATGGGGCATGCTGTCCCGCTCGCGGGGCAGCATGTCCGTTGTGCACCGTGAGTACATATAAGCTCAATTGCGCGGGTTGGCTCGCGCTGACCTTGTTATGGGCGGGGGTGCCGGATCTGTTGCCGCGGGCCGGAGCGGAGGAGTTGGCCATTCAGACCGTGTATCAAACCAGCAACGGTGTTGTCCTGACCTGGCAAGGCGCGACCGGCATGACCTTTGCGGTGGAGACGGCCGACTATCTCGACGCGGCGGAACCCTTTGCGCCGTATGCCGCGGAGATCGTGTCCGGCAGTCCGACGGCTGCCTGCACCAACCCGCTGCCGCCCAACCCCATCCTTTTTTATCGTGTCGTGGATGCGGCTTTCACCAATCCGCTGGGACGGGTGGTGGTGTTGTCCGACCTGCACTTGAGCCCGATGGCTTCGGCGCCGATCGTTACGCAGTTGCTGGCGGGCGCGGTGGCCGACTGGGATCTGATCCTGCAGGCCGACACGAACGGTTATTTTACGCCGGACGCCACGGGCAAAAGCGTGGTCAATCCGCGGTTGTTCAACTCCGCGCTCGATAATGCCCGCGCGGCCTGTCCGGCGCCGGATGCGGTGTTGCTGCTCGGGGATTTCGAATATTACGACTTCAAAGAGCATTATCGCCACGTTACCGGCGACGAGGACGAGGAAAACTGGCGGACCCTGTTGCTCAAGCAATACGAGTATGTCTTGATGAAGACGGCCCGCGCATTTCCCGGCGCGCCGCTCTATCCGTGCCTCGGCAACAACGACACGTTCAGCAACGATTACGAAATCGCGGCGGGCGACGATTTTTTCCGGCGCACGGCCGGACTTTTTTACGAGTACGGATTGAGCCATATTCTGCCGCGCGCCGAGTTCGAGGCCACCTATACCAATGCCGGGCATTACGCGGCTCCGTTTCGCGCCGGTGAAATCATCGCGCTCGAAAGCGTCTTTTTCTCCGTCAACCACCCCGGCGGGCTGGGCAACGGCAGCAACCAACTGGCCTACCTGGAAAGCCGGCTGAACGCTTGCGAAACGCAAAATCGCCCGGTCTGGATTCTCAGCCATATTCCGCCCGGCATCAGTGCGTTCGACACCTGGGCCCATTGGCGGACGGGCGGTGTGCAGCAGGTGGCGACCAACTGGCGCGAAGATTTTCTCGATCCCTTCGCGGCGGTCGTGGCCCGGCACCGCGGCACGATCGGCAATATCTTCTGCGGGCATTACCATTTGCGCGCCTGGCAGTTGGCCAACGACCCGGCGGATTCGAATGTGACCGCCGCAATTCAGATCATGGACGGCCTGCTTTATAACCATGGCGACAATCCCGGCTTCAGTGTGCTGACGTATGATCGCCGGACCCTGCAACTGCGGCGCGAAGCCATGTATGGCCTGGCGTACGATGACTATCTGCGCGTGACCGGGCCGGCGGTGTGGGATGTGATCTTCAACACGGAGCGCGGGCTGCGCCTGGCGAACCTGGGAGCCGAGCGGCTGCTGGACGCCTGGACTGATATGGCCGCCGCCGGCTCCGCCGGCTATGAATACTACCGGGATGAATATAATTGCGGCCGGCCGCCGTACGTAATCAACGCCACCAACTGGCCGGTTTATCACGGCGAGATGCGCTGGATCAACCCCGCCCAGTTTCTGCATAATGTCGCACCGCCTTAGGCGCCGCAGGGCGCGAGCCTCCTGCCTGTTTCCCGCACTTCAAGTCTTCCCTTGTTTGTCCGGGCGGGACACCTGGACCGTACCGAAAACCTCTTGCCGCGAACCGGTCCGTGATTCCGGCCGGCCGCGCCCCCCGTCTTTTTTTCATGGTTTCTGAGCCGATGTGTTTGGGGTAATCTGGGGCTATGTCGAATCCGCGTCTGATCACGATTACCGATGAAGAGCAAGGCCATAGCCGGCGGGAGACGTTGCTGGACGGCCAGTATACGGTGGTTTCCCGCTCCGGCCTCAGCGCCACGGAGCGGGCGCTGATCGAATCCCTGCCGACCCTGAAAAACCCCCGGCGACTCCTGCTGATCGGCAACCGCACCGGGGTGGTCGGGTTGATCGCGGCCGACCGGCAACCCGGCCTGGCGGTGGAAATGTTGTGCCTGGATATCCACCACGCGCGGACTGCGCGGCGGAACCTGGCGGAAAACCGCGCCCATGCGGTTTCCGTCGAATGTGCGCCGTATGTGGCGGGCCGCGCGGTGTATGACACCGCGTTGCTGCAGCTTTCGCGCGGCGGCATGACCGGCGAGCTGGTCGAGGATTTCCTCCAGCAAATCCATCTGGCGCTGCAGCCTGAGGGCCAACTGCTGGTTGCCTTGGACGACGCGCCCGAGCGCCTGGCTGGGCGGCTCAAGGAACTGTTTGGCGGCTGCCGGCGGCAAATGTTCGGCGGCCAGTCCGTCCTGACGGCGTTGAAGCGCAAACCGCTCAGGAAAGAGCGCCGCTTCACGGCCGAGTTGACCATGACCCTGCCGGGCCGAAAACCGGTTCGCCTCGTGACGATTCCCGGTGTTTTCGCGCATCGCAAGGTGGACGAGGGGGCGCTGGCGCTAGCGGAAACGGCGGTTGCGGATGTCCAGGCCGGCGACGTCGTGCTGGACCTGGGGTGCGGCGCCGGAACAGTTGGACTGGCGCTGGCGGTGAACCAGGTGCAGGCGCATGTGACGTTCGTGGATTCCAATGCGCGGGCCGTGTGGGCCGCGGAACAGAACTGCCGGCTGAACGCGGTGACGAACTATGCCGTGGCGCTGGGCGACGATGCCCCGAATGACGGCCGCGCCTTCACGCTTTTTGTCGCCAACCCGCCATACTTCTCCCACTACGACATCGCCGAGCGCTTCATCCAGACCGCCCGCCGCAAGTTGGCGCCTGGCGGGCGCGCGTATCTCGTCGCCAAGAACGCCGCGGGGCACGAGCACCTGATGCGCCGAGCCTTCGGCAACGCGGAGATCATCCGGCGGCGCGGCTACCAGGTGGTGAAGTCGGTGCGCCGGAAATATACCATCGTTCGCGACGACAATTTTACCCTGGCGCCGCGCCCGCCGCAGGAACCCGATTGAGTTCCGTCCATGCCTGATCGTGCGCGCACGCCGTTTGTCCGCTCTATCGCCTCGACAAATTCCGTCGCAACCCACATCGTTGCGCCGCATGAAGACCCGGCTTGCGCCATTGGGGCTGGCGCTGCTGCTGGCTGGAGCGGCGACCGGTCGGGCGGAAGAGGAGCGCGCCATGAGCAATCAGACCGCGGCGGAATTTCGATTTCCCGGCAAACGCATTGAGGGCGTGATGGGCAACGGCCGGCTGGTGGCCACGCTGTGGCCGGGCCAGCTTGTTTTCCGCTATAATCCGATCGTCGCGGAAGTGCGGTTCGGACTGGCGTCCGGCGGCGCAATCCGCGGATTTGACGAACTGCCGGTGGATTCCGAGTTTTTCCCTGGCTGTGTGCGCTATGTCATGCGCGCCGACGGTTGCGTTTTCACATTGAGTCATACCTGTCTGCCGGACGCGGACGTCTATGCGCTGGTCCTGGAAGTCGCGCGCGAGTCCGGGACCGGAGCGGTTCCGGATTGGGTGCTGGAGATCAGGCCGGCGGGCCCTGCCGAGGCTGCGGCCGACGGCGTCCGGGCCGGGCCCAATCGGGTATCGCTCTGCGGCCGGCTTGTCCGCGCCCAGCCCGCGCCCGACGGCGCGATCCGGCTGACCGTGCCCCTGACACCTGGCGCCGCCGGCCGGGACACGGCTTGCGTGCTGCTGGGGCCGGAGCCGGAAGTGCGCCGCGCCGCGGCGACCGCGCCCGAGCAATGGCCCGCGCGCGTGATCGCGCATTACCTTGGCGCGGGGCTGAAGCTGGCCGGCCCGGAGCCTGATCTGAACCGCGCGGTGGAGTTCATGAAGTACCACATGCAATTGGGGTATGACTGGCCGCGCACAATGGTCTGCGACATGTTCCGCTGGCGCGATGTCTGGTCGCGGGATCTAGGCAGCGGCTTCGGCTTGGGCGCGCTGGCCGCGGGCCGATTCGATGCCGCGCGCAACAGCCTGCGCTACGAGCTCCAGCGCCATTCCCGCCATGCGCCCGCGGGGCTGAAAGTGTCCGACGATTCCTCGCAGGGCGGCAGTGTCGAGGGGTTGGGCTTCATTCTCGATCTGGTCTGGCGGTACTATCTGCATACCGGCGACCGGGAACTGCTGGCGCAGGCGCGCGCCACGCTCCTGCCCTGGGTCGAGATGTGGCTGGCGCGCGACTACGATGCCGACGGACTGGTCGTGGATGTGACCGAGTGGATGGATCACTCGCGATTCTTTCGCCTGCCGGAAGGAATCCAAACCTTGTATTCGAATGTATTGTTTGCGCAATTGGCCGAGCGTTTCGCCCAAATCAACCGTGCATTGGGGTTCGAGACCGCGGCCGAACCGTATGCGGCGCGGGCCGCGCAGACACGGCGGCAGATCAATGCGCAGTATTGGAATCCGCGCGGATTCTACAACAATTACCGGTTGTGGGACGTGGCCGACGAAAAAGTGGATTCCGGCGCCAATGCGCTGGCCATCCTGTTCGGGCTGGCGTCACCCGAGCGCGCCGCGGCCGCGTTGGCGACGTTGCGGGCCCACAACTGGCGGCGCTACGGCAGCGTGACGATTTTTCCGCCGATGAAATACGCGGGGCCGGAAAACGACCAGAACGTGAAATGCTGGCCGTGGTGGGAGGCCAAGGAAGCCAAGGCTCGCCTGCTCAACGGCGATTCGGCCGGCGGGCTGCAACTGTTGAAATGGTGCACGGACACGCTGGCTTATGAGCGTTTTCCCGGCCTGATGGAGGAATACCTGGAGCCGGATACCGGCGAGATCGAAAGTTTCGCGGGGCACGCCTTCATCACCGGCGCGGGTTCCGTGCTGGATTGCATCGCTGAAGGGTTGCTGGGCTTCAGTGTGCTGGAGCCGGGCGCCGCGGCAGTCCGAATCGCGCCCAATGTGCCGGAGTCCTGGCGCGACTGGGCGGCGGAATTCCCGCTCGCCGACGGCGTCCTGAAATACACGCGCCGTGATGCGACGATCCAAGTTCAACTGCGCCATCCCACGACGCGGACGCTCCAGGTTGGACTGCCGCCGGGCCGGCGGATCGGCGCGCTGATCCTCAACGGCGCGGCCCAAACGGCGTTTCGGTATCGGGACGCGGCGCGCGGGGGGCTGGCGGAAGTGGACCTGCCGGAACAGCCGGCGGCCGTCAGCCTGGAGATCACGCTGGCAGACGGCGCGCCGGAAACGGTCGCGGCGGCGCCCGCGCCGCCGCCCATGGCGCCACCGCGGGATGATGCGCCAATGGTCGTCACGGCGGCCGTCAAAACCATCGGCCTATTCTATGAGCCGGGAGTGTTGCGTCTGGCGTGGGAACAGGTGAACGCGGCGCGCACCATACTGGCGCGCGCGGGGAAGGAAACCGTGATTCTGGATAGCCAGGGGGTGGCGGAGGCGCAGCCCAAGACGGTCCAGGCGGTGGCGTTTGTGGGTAATATCATGCCCTGGCAGGATACGTCCGGGCGCCGTATTTCGGAGCGGCTGCAGGCATTCCTGGACGCCGGCGGGCGGCTGGTGCTCTGGGGCGCCGCGTGTGAGCCCAAGGGCAAGATGGGCGAACGCGGCAGTTTGATCGAATGGCAAACACCGTTACCGGCTGGGGCGGAGACGAAATCTCCGGCTATCTGGCAATATTATGACGAGGCGGCCGGACGGTTGGCGGGCGCGCCGGCCCGCGGCGGTGTCGGTTACTGGGGCGTGGGGGATTATTTTCCCGGTTGGCCGCTTTCGCTGGGGCTGTTCGGTTTGGCGGAAGAATGCCGGGGCATTCAGTTCGCGAGCGGGCCGGCTCCGCTGGATATCCCGGTGCTGAATGTCTATACCGATTTCGCCTGCCATTATCCCTGGCAGTTTACGCCGCTGGCCTACACCGTGCGTGTCGAGCAATGGGTGGAGGGGCCCCTGCCGGATCGCTATCCGTGCGCGGCCCGCATCCGCCACGCCCAAACCGGCGGCGAGATTATCCTCCTGGCCCCGGAATTGATCGCACAACCGGTCATGGCGGAATGGCTGGGTCAGATTTTATGACCCGGCCGGGCGGCTGTCGAGCGGGTCCCGGCGGCCGAACCCGCGCCCCATAAAAACGCGCAAAGCACCGGCGGGTGGCTCCGAACCGCGCATTCCGGCATTGTCGCCGGCGGCGCCGGCCGCTAATCTATTCGGCCATGCTTACGGACAACATTCTGGATTTGATCGGCAATACGCCGATGGTGCAGTTGAAAGGCGAGAACGTCTTCGCCAAGGCGGAATATCTCAATCCGGGCGGCAGCATCAAGGATCGCGTCGCGTTGTCCATGCTCGAGGGCGCCGAGCGCGACGGGAAATTGAAGCCCGATTCGATCATTGTCGAACCGACCTCCGGCAACACCGGCATCGGGATCGCGATGGTCGGCCGCCTGAAGGGTTACAAGGTGCGCATCGTCATGCCCGAGAACATGAGCGAGGAGCGCAAGAAACTCATCCGGACCCTCGGCGCGGAATTGATTCTGACGCCGGCGCAGGACAGCATTGGCGGCGCGGTGCGCGTGGTCGAGGAGATGGCCGCGGCGGATCCGCGGGTGTATGTGCCGCAGCAGTTCAAGAACCCCGACAACCCGCGCACTCATTACGAAGAGACCGCGCACGAAATCTGGCGGCAGATGACCGGCGAGATCGCCGCGTTTGTCGCCGGCGTCGGCAGCGGCGGCACGCTGCAAGGCGTCGGCCGGTTCCTGCGGGAGCACAAGCCCGGTGTCCGGATTGTCGCGGTTGAGCCGAAAAATGTTTCCGCCATTTTGGGCCACGAGCCGGGCCTGCACCAGATCCAAGGGATTGGCGACGGGTTCATTCCCGATATCCTGGACGTCAGCCTGGTGGATGAAGTGGTTGAGGTTACGGATGACGACGCCATTGAGACCACGCGCCGGTTGGGCCGGGATTATGGACTGCTGGTGGGCATCTCGTCCGGCGCAAATGTCTGGGCGGCGCGCGAGGTCGCCCGGCGCCACGCCGGGCATATCGTCACCGTGCTGCCGGATCGCGCCGAACGCTACTTCAGCACTGCCTTGATGTGACGAATGCGCCGCCCGCGCGGCGGCCTGAGGTATTTCGTGGAGCGCGGGCCGGCGGCCCATTTCAAGCATCAATTTGTCCTGCATGATCCATGCGCGGACGGGGTCCCGCGCCCCGAAACGATGCGCGGGCGAAAAGCCATCTTCCTTTGCGGAGCCCAATATGTTATACAACTGAATAAGTAACATGATGGGAGACTGCGCATGAAAGTCATGTTATGCGGTCTGTTGTTCAGTTTGGTTTGTTGGGCCGGCTTGCCGGCTGGAGCGCTCGCCGGAATTGCAGGACCGTTCGCATCACTTGATCCATTGCCCGATCCCGCGCCGCGTCCGCCGCAGAATTATGAAGGCGCGATTGCCTATGACGGGACCAATTGGGTGATGGTCTGGGCCACCGATATTCCCAGCGCCGTCATGGCGATTCGGATGGACGCCAGCGGGCGGCTGGCGGATTCGCAGGCCTATCTCATCACCCCCAATAACCTTTCGGGCAGTGCCGCCCGACGCACGCCGGCGGTGGCCGCCGCGGGCGGGAAATGTCTGTTTGTGTGGCATGAAAGTCAGGGTGGCGTCTACCGTTTGGCCGGCCGGTGCATGACCTCCGCCGGCCAACCGCTGGACCTGGCGGCTTTCACGATCACCAACGTCAGTTCAAGCCTGCCTTATCCCGGCCTCGCGGCGGATTCCAACGGTTATCTGTTGGTTTGGCAAACCAACAGCAGCCGGCATGTTTCCGCGACCCGCTTGAATGCCGCCGGACGCCCGCAGGGCGCCACCTTCCGCCTGGCCACCAATGGCACGATTTCCAGCGCGCCTGCCGTGGCTTGGGGCAACTTCAGTATCGGTCAGTCGGCCCACTTGGCGGTTTGGGACCGCAACAACGATATCTATGGCGCGCGCATCACCACCGTGGGTGCGTTGCTGGACCCGGTGCCGTTGGCCATCTGCACGAACGCCGGCGCGCAGAGCGAACCGGCCGTGGCGGCCGGCTTGGGCCCCGGCGGGCAGGAAGGCTGGTGGGTGCTCTATACCGATTCGCGATCCGGCGCCGCCGATATCTACGGCAGTTTCGTGAATAGCGCCGGCGTTGTCGGCTGTGCCGGCACGGGCATGCCGATCATCGCGACGGCCGGCGCCCAGAGCGCGCCCGCGATTGCCTGGGATGGGACACGATATGTCATAGGCTGGCACGACGCGGGCGGGATGGATCGCGTAGGTTATAGTGTGATGAGTGTCAGCGGGATGGTCAGCGATGCCGCCGGCAGCATTTGCTCGACCAACGAAACGACCTACAACCGGCTGGCCGCCGGGATGGCCGGGCAATTACTCGACCTGCATTATTTCTATGATTGCCAGCGCGCGACCCTGCTGACCCGGACCGCCGATACATTAAGCATTGTGACGGATCGGGTGGTCTCCGTCAGTGGCGCATTTCAGACCTGGCCGGACGGCGGATTTGACGGGGCGAATTGCTGGGCCGTCTGGAAACGCGGCAGCCTGGGGGGGCAGGCCGGCGATGATATCTGCGCGGCGCGCTTTTCACCGGCGGGCGTGGTGCTCGATTCGCCGGCGATCGCGGTTTGCGCGACCAACCAGCGGCAGGATTATCCGGCGGTGGCCTGCAATACCGGCCGGATTCTGGCGGTCTGGGCGGATGCCCGCGCCGGGGCCGACCAGATTTGGGGCCAGTTCCTGCGGCCCGGTGGCAGCCTGGCGGGAACCAATTTCCCGCTCGGCAACGCGGGCACCACGTTCGGCGCGGTCGCCAGTGACGGCACGAATTTTCTCGTTGCCTGGGAAGAATCGGGCGGGAGCATTGGCAGCCGCTTCGTGCGCGCGAATGGCACGCTGTCCGCCGTGCAGACTTATGGGGGCGATGGAGACAACCCGAAGGTGGCCTTTGGCAGCAATGTGTACCTGGTGGTTTGGGAGGATGGCAACAACAGCATTCGGGCCCGGCGCTACCGCTCCGATGAAACGCTGCTCGACGCTTTGATCACCATTGAATCCGGCGATAGCTTGTACGAACCGGCGATCGCCTACAACCCGGCGACCAACCGGTTTCTCGTGGTCTGGGAAGATTATCCGGAAGTGATGGGCCGGATCGTGGATCCCGGCTCCGGCGCCGTCTCGTCCACGTTGATCTTGGTGACCCCCGAGGAAGGGTTGAAGGTGGATCCGCGCGTCCTGTATGACGGGCAGACCTGGGTGGTGACTTGGGCCGATTCCACGGCGGCCAATAACTACTATGCCGCGCGCGTCGCCGGCGATGGAACCCTGCTGGACACCAACGCCATGCGCATCCTCTCGCGCAACTCGCGGATTCTGGGCGCGGCCGCGAGCGGCGCGGCCGGCGGCCCCGCCTGGTGGCTGGCGCACGGAATTTTCTATGACAATGGGGCCAACGTCTACAACGCCTATCGGGTCTTTGCGTTGCCCTGGCAGCCCGGGCCGCAGACCAATATCACGCCGCTTGTGCTGACGGCTGATCAACTGCCCGGCAATCTGGCCCGGGTGCAGTTTACCGAGCCGGTCCCGGTCTGCACCAATTACGTTGTCGAGACCGCCGTTCGCGTGGCGGGCGGCTGGACTGCGGTGAGCAATGGCGCGATCATGGTCCCGAACGGAGTGATCGGCGGGATTGTCTGCACGAATATTCCAGGTGGCAGCGCATTCTACCGGGTGCGCGGCGCGCGGTGAACGAACAAACAAGGGAGGGTGGAACATGATACGGGCGGGTGTTTTTTTGATGCTGGTGGGGGTGTTGGTGGTGGCGGGCTGCGCGCCGGGCAACGTGCGTTTCGATACACAGCCCGCGGGTTTCTGGGCCGGGCTATGGCATGGCCTGATCTGCGTGGTCACATTTGTGATCAGCCTGTTCAGCGACCAGGTGCAGATGTACGAGGTCAACAACAACGGCGCCTGGTACAACCTGGGATTCCTGCTGGGCGCGGCTTGTCTGTTCAGCGGGGGCTGCAGCTGCCGCACATCCTGTGGGTGGGGCCGATCCCGGAAGGAAAAGGAATGGGATGAGATCGGCGCGCGGGTCGAGGAAAAGGTGCGCCGCGGGATCAAGAGCTGGCTGGACGAGTCGGATCGCGCCGCCCAGGACGACCGCGAGTGGGAAGAGATCGGCCGCAAGATCGAGGAGAAGATCAAGCGCGAGTTGCGCGACTGGAGCGCCCGGTAGATTTCAACCGCCGGGCCGGCCGTTGCGGCTGGGGTTGCGGGGAGCAGGGGCATGCGCGTGAAGCGGGGGCTCATATTGGCGCTGTGCATGGCCGGACCGGCCTGGGCCGGCCCCGCCGTCTTCATGGATTTCGACGCCTTGCCGCAGACGGAAACTACCGCCGAACCCGGTGACGGCGGCGATTGGTGGTACACGACGAAGTTCATTCATTCCAACAGCCTCTATTACATGACGATCTATGACTGCGCCGGCTGGCGGTCCACCAACGGTTACGCCTCCGCGCAAGGAATCATCTTCAACTCTTTCAACCTGTACTTGAATACCTACAACAGTTCCCACATGGGTTTCGCCACGTACGGGTACCTGGAGATTGACGGCACCAACGCCATTCAGGGCAACAGCCTGCGGTACACCATCACCGGCGGCGTCAATGGTTTGGGCACGAATGGGCTGCCGCTAACCACCAAGGCGCACTATACCAACTACATCGGCCAGGGCCAGAATCCGGCGGCCACCAACGCGCTCATCGGGCATCCGTGTTTGTATTTTGTCAACAGCAGCGTCACTCCGTTCGTTCCGTTTCCGGAGGCGCGCGGCGCCAACCGGTTGAGCATGTATTTCCACGCCCCGGCGACTTTGACCAATCGCGGCGAACGTCCGATGCCGGTGGTGAACATCGGCCCTTACAATGGCGCGGGCGACCACTGGTATCACGAGTTCTGCACCCAGGGCGGCGGCTGGACGCACGCGCTGTGCGATGGGCACCCTCAACACAATAATTCATGGAGCAGCGCGAGCAATTATCCCTATCCCAGCCGCAGTCTGCGCGACATGGGCACGAATTACTTCACAAACATGTATCGCTGGTACATCACCTTCAAGCCTTACGAGGGAATTGGCCGGCCGGTTTATACCACCTGGTTTGACGAGGTGGAATTTCTTTACGATGATGAGCCGCAGAACAATGAGACCATCTGCTCCCCCTCCATCACCTGGCTGGCCGTCTCCAATTCCTTTGAAGTCGGCTTTATGGACAAATACAAGAACTGCTCGCGGAGCTATTCAACCTATGAGGTGCGTTACTCCTTTGAACCGATCAACAACGCGAATTGGAGCAACGCCACGCCGGCGCATATTCTCACCAATGCCGTGTTTCGGCTCCGTGATCGCGCCGATGGGAAATTTCAGAAGTTCTCGCCCTATTACCAATCGGCTTGGGCCCCGTTCACCCTGGCCAACACCAGCGACCTCGCCCGGCTCGTGCCGGGCCGGGTGATCCATTTCGCGATCAAGGACATCTCGCAAATCAACGGCGACAGCATGCTGCCGGTGACCAACAGCGGGATCGGGCCGAACACCAGCGACGGCCGGAATTATGAACTCTACGGAACCAACTTCGATTACGCCGGCGACGCGCCCGCTTTGCCACTGATCAAGCGAATTGATTTCCGCGTGCCCAAGGATCTGGCCGATCAGGACGCCGACGGCCTGCCAGACTGGTGGGAGACGGCGTATTTCGGCGGGCCGACAAACGCCGATCCGGCCGCCGATCCCGATGGCGACCGCGCGCGCAATCTGGAAGAATACCTGGCCGATACGCTGCCGCAGGATTCGAATTCGACGCTCAACCTGATAGGCATAGCCAGCCCGACTGGAAATGTGGCGCTGGAGTGGCGCGGCGGTGAATTGGCCTGTCAGTTTGTCGAATGCCGAACAAACGGAATGGCCGGATTGGAGCCCTGGCGGGTGCTGGCGACCAACCGGCCACCGATGGCGACTACGGGCGGGTGGAGCGAAGCCGTCGCCGGCCGCGCCGCCCGCTGTTACCGGCTGCGAACCATCCGGCAATAAAACGCGCCCGCAGCGCGGGCCGCTTGCCCCAACCGCTTATTCCTCTGACTCGGCTCCCGCTGACACGGCGCTCAAGGCGCCGGTGCGGGCAGCGGAATGGGAACCGGGACCGCTTTGAATGTGCCATCCGCGCTTTCCTGCAGCTCGTTGCGCGGGATGCCGTTCACGCTCTTGATAATAATATCCTGCACCACCCAGCGTGTCAGCGCCGGCACCTCTCGGGTCTGGCCTTGGGAAATTTGCACGGTCTCCTTGTCTTTCTTCTGCAGCAGGAACCAAAGAATATACTTATTGAAATCCTGGGAGGTGGCGCCGGCGCAGACAGCCACGCGATCGCCGGTTTTGGAGACCTTGTGGCAGTCGGCCGGGTCCGCCAGGATCCGGTCGTACTTGACCACCACCGAGGCGCCGAGCTGCCGATCGAAAACCTTGATCAATTCGGCGTCCGGCGGCATGGCCCAGGCATAGGCCTTGACCGCGTCCGCGATGTTCTGCAATTCGGTGTCGGTCAATTTGGCCGGCGTCGGCTGGTCCACGGTTCCCGACGGTTCGATCGGTCCCTGGGCGACGGCAATGGATACGGCGGCGGACAGGACGACGCAAACGGCGGCAAGCATACTCTTCATGGGGCTCCTTTCTGGTTCCAGTCGTGGTTGCTGATCTTCTCCATGAAATGTTCCAGATCCGTCAGCGAATGTTGAAGATACTCGAAAACCCGCGCACTATCCACATCCCCGTACACGTGGACCAGCCGGTTGCGAAACCGCGCCATGGCCGCCAGCGGGCCCCGTTGGTCTGGGCTCAAGAGGCCGGCTTCCACCAGCGCGGCGAAACTGTCGGCGTTGTCATTCGGAAACCGCAGGTTTTCCGAAGCGATGATGTGGTTGGCGATATCAATCGCGCATTCAAATGCCACGATGAAATGATACTTGGCGTTTCCGATGCGGTCGGGATTGCCCATGAACTCGGCTGGCGGAGTAGCCGCCATCCGCCGCAGCGCTTCCAGGTAGCCGCGCGGATTGGCCAGCATCTGGTCCAATTTGGGTTGGTCCACCATCAGTTGGCGCCCGCCGTTTGGCGCCCGCGGAGCCGGACGCGGTGCATATTGGCAAAGACTTCCCGGTAGTCCTGATAACGTGAAAGCGTCTCGCGTTCGAGCGCCACGCGGCGGACGGCATCACCCGAAAAAATGCGGACGCCTTCGACCAGCACCCGCCCGCGCAGTTCCAGCGGCGCGCCGTCCAGGCAGCGCAAATCCACGTTTAGCGCGAGCGGCGCGCCAAGTTCAACCGCCAGCCGCATTTCATCCTGCAGCGGCAGCGGCCCGGTTGATAACGCATGATCGCGATAGTAGCCGATGTCCAGGTCGCTGTCCGGCCGGGGTCGGCCTGACACGCGGCTGCCATGCGCGTATGCCGCCAGAATCTGGCATGGCGGGAAGAGCCGGTTCGCCAGTTCCCGCAGTTTCTCAAGCAAGGCCGAATCCATGTATCCTTTAATATCAGAAAGAAGGCCATCTCCGCAAGGTTCCGAACCCCTTGACACCGCCGACCCGGCCGGCTTACAGTCCCCCCGTTCTTTGGAATGAGCAGGTGAGTTGGTCGGGTGTGGGCGGACGGAAGTCCGTGAGAATCGGACGCGGTCGCGCCGCTGTAACCGGCTACGAGGCCCCAGCAGCCATCCCCTCGCGGGGAGAAGGCGGGGCGCAGGTTTGAAGCCGGAAGCCAGAAGACGAGCCCATTACCCGCGCGGTATCAATCGTTTCAGCCTCCGCATGAGGGGCGGAAAGGAGCCATGCAAGCAGGTTATTTGTTCTTCGGTCTGGCGGTTATATCCCTTGTTTTTTCCACCGGCGGCGCGCGCGCCGTCACCACGATCGGCTTCGATGATTTTCCCATCGCAGCCGGCTCGTACTGGAACGGCGCGGATGGGACCGGCGGCTTCACCATCAGCGGCGCGACGTTCTCCAACACCTATAACCCCGCGTGGGGCAACTGGGGCGGGTTTGCCGTTTCCAGCGTGAATGACACCAACACGCCCGGCTATCTCAATCAGTATGCCGTCTTCAGCGGCACGGGGCTCGGCGGCGCCGGTAATTATGCGGTGGTGTACGAGGACCTCTACGGCGATCCCAACGCGGATTCCATCCATTTCGCCGCGCCGGTGCAGGTGAATGGTTTCTACATCAACAACACCACCTACACGGCCCTGACCTTGCGCGACGGCGATGCCTGGGGCTTTACCAAGCCCTTCGGCGGCGCGAGCGGCGACGACCCGGATTATTTCATCTTGCATATCACCGGCGTGGATCCGCTCGGTCAGATTTTAGGCACTAACGATTTTTATTTGGCTGATTACCGCTTCGCCGACAACAGCCTCGATTACATCGTCAGCCAATGGACCTGGATTGACCTCGCCGGCTTCGGTGCCGATGTCGCGCAATTGCAGTTCTCGTTTTCTTCTTCTGACACGGGCATGTGGGGGATGAATACCCCCGCCTATTTCGCGATGGACGGCCTGGAGGTGATCCCCGAGCCGGGCGTCTTCGGGTTGATGCTGGCCGGGTTGGCGGGCCTGGCGGGTTGGCGGCGAAAACTCGGCCTCGCTCCTCTTTCTCCGTACGCTTGCGCCAGTTTGCGAGTAAGAGAAAAAACCGAGAGTAAGCGTTAAGCGGCGGGGCGCCGATGAAATGGGTGGTCATCCTATTGAGTCTGCCGGGCTTGGCCCTTGCCGGCCCATATCCCCCGGCCGCCGAGGCGGACGGCTCGACGGCGTGCGCCATGGACAGCCCGTTGTTCACCGCCTGGGCTACCGGCTGGACCAACTATGAGTTGGGCGCGGGCGGGTCGGTCTCCAATCAATTCCGCTCGCCCGCCAAGGCGCTGGGCCCGGCACAGGGCGATATCTTCGATATCTGCTCGCTGGGCGATGGCGGCAGCCTGACCCTGACCTTCACCGAACCCATCCGCGACGAGCCCGGCTGGGATTTCGCCGTGTTCGAGAACGCGGTTAATGACGGCTTTCTTGAACTGGCCTGGGTCGAGGTGTCCAGTGACGGCACGAACTTTTTCCGCTTTCCCAATCGCTCGCTCACCGCCGCTCCGGTCGGTTCCTACAACGCGAGCATGGATCCGACTGATCTTGACGGCCTGGCGGGCAAGTATCGCGCGGGCTATGGCACGCCATTCGATCTGGCGGCCTTGACCAACGCCGACAGCCGGCTCGACCGCTCCGCCGTGCGCTGGGTTCGCGTGCGCGACATCGTCGGCGACGGCACCAGCCTGGATTCCGCCGGCCACCCCATTTACGACCCTTATCCGACCTGGGGTTCGGCGGGCTTCGATTTGGATGCCGTCGGCGTGATCGGCGCGGGCGCGCGCTGTTGCGCGCTGGAACGGGCGCCGGGCGCGGCGGCGATGCGCGTGGCGTGGCCGGCGCAGGCGGGCTTCGTCTATCAATGCCAGTGGGCCGCCGGTGTGACGCCGGTCGCCTGGCAGGATCTGGGCCCGGCCATCACCGGCGCCAACGCCGCGGTCACGCTGGGCGACACCAACCTGGCGGCCGGCCTGAAGGTGTACCGGATTCTGCAATACCCGGCGGGGGCGCCATGAAAAAGTTTCCAATCATTGGAAAAAACGGCGCCGGATTTTCCAATCATTGGAAAAATCGGCGCGCCGGCTTCACGCTGCTGGAACTGCTGGCGGTGCTGGGCGTGGTCGCGCTGATGATCGCCCTGCTGCTGCCGTTCCTGCTGGGAGCGCTGGAGTCCGGACGATCGGCGCAGTGCAAGGAAAATCTGCGCCAACTGGTTTGCGCCAACACCGCCTATGCAGCCGAGCACGGCACGTATGTCGCGGCCGCCGCGGACATCATGAGCGGAAACAACCTGCGCTGGCACGGCCGGCGCGCCAGCGCGTCCGCTCCCTTCGATGGCGCGCAGGGGCCGCTGGCCGAGTATCTCGGGGCCAGCCGCGAAATCCGGATGTGCCCTTCGATGAAAGGCTTCAGCCAGAAGAAAGGCACCGCGTTCGAGCGCGCGTGCGGCGGTTACGGCTACAACGATCGCGGCGTGGGGTCGCAGGTTTATCTGCTGGGCCGTTGCGACGAAGCCATGCGCCGCGGGATGCCCCCCGGCGCGATCCGTGATCCGGGCAATACCGTCATGTTTGCCGACACCGGTTTTCCCCAGCCGTACGGCAATCCGAAATACCTGATCGAGTATTCGTTCGCCGAGGCCTACTTCTTCGTGGATGGCGATCCGCCGACCGAGTCCGGGCAATCCACGCCTTCGATCCATTTCCGCCATAAAGGTTGCGCGAACGTAGCTTGGTGTGACGGCCACGTCAGCGCCGTGCCGCTGCCCGATTGGGCGGTCGCGCAGGCGGGCAAGTTCAAGGTCGGCTGGATTGGGGAACAAAACAACGCCTTGTTCGACCCGTATTAACGGCCCGGCCGCGACTTTGAACTTGTCCGCCATTTCCGCTTGTCAACCATTGTTTTGCTGCTATATTCCGTCGCCCTAGTTCCGCGTGTGCGGAACGGAAGCGAGTGTCCCCGTTCCTCGCGGGGGCCAAAGCGGATTTTCCGGCCGGTTTGAAAAAGGCCGGAACAACAACGGGGGAAGTTGTGCTTACAGAGACCGTTCAGTCGGACGTCACCATTCAGGATCTGCTTGAGGCCGGCCTGCATTTCGGCCATCAGACCAAGCGTTGGAACCCGAAGATGAAGCGTTACATCTTCGACCAGCGCAACGGCATTTACATCATTGACCTGGCCCAGAGCCTGCAGTTGCTGCAGAAGGCCCGGGAATTTCTCAGCGACACCGTCAACCGCGGCCGCAAAGTGCTGCTGGTCGGCACCAAGAAACAGGCGCAGGAACCGATCAAGGAGATCGCCACGCGGCTGGGCATGCCCTATGTCACCAACCGCTGGCTGGGCGGCACGCTGACCAATAACCAGACGATCCGCAAGAGCGTCAAGCGCATGCGCGAGATCGAGAAGATGGACCAGGACGGCTCTTTCAATGCGATGCCCAAGAAGGAAGTGGCGTCATTGCGCCGCGAACTGCAGAAACTGCAGTACAACCTCAGCGGTATCGCGGATATGGAAGAGCTGCCCGGCGCGATTTTGGTGGTGGATATCATGCGCGAGGCGATTGCCGTCGCCGAAGCCAACCGCCTGAAAATTCCGGTGGTCGCGATCGTGGATACCAACTGCGACCCCGATCCGGTGGATTATCCGATTCCAGGCAACGACGATGCCATTCGCGCCATTCGGCTGGTGGTGGAGGTGATTGGCGTCTCGCTGCAGCAGGCGGTGGCGCAGCATGCCAAGGTGCTGGCCGAGGAGCAGCGGCGGCGCGCGGCGGCCGAGGCGGAGGCGACGGCGCGAGCCAAGGCGCGCGATGAGGAGCGCAAGCGCGAGGCGGCGCGCAAGGCCAAGGCGGCGGAGGCCAAGCCGGTGGAACCTAAGGAAAAACCGGCCGGCCCCGCGGTGGAAGCCGCGGCCCCGGCCGCGGAAGCGGCCGCGGGCGAAGCCCAGCAGGTTGAGTGAGTGGCGCGTGCGGGCCGGCGCGCAGGTTCTGGACCGGAAGTCCGGTTGCCGGGCGCCGGTTGTCCCGGCCGGGCATCGCAAATCATAAACCACAACTAAATGACGGGCTTAGGCTCGTTGGAGAAAGGAAAAGGGGATCCCATGGTCGAAATCAATGCGAATTTGGTCAAATTGCTGCGCGAGGAAACCGGCGTGGGCATGATGGAGTGCAAGAAGGCGCTGGTGGACGCGGGTGGCGACAAGGAAAAGGCGATTCGCTTGCTGCGTGAGCGGGGCATTGCGGTCGCCGGCAAGAAGGCGGCGCGCACGGCGAACCAGGGTCTGGTCGCCTCGGATGTCGAGGCGGGCGGCCGGTCGGGCGTCATGATCGAAGTCAACTGCGAGACGGACTTCGTCGCCAAGAATGAAAATTTTCAGGCCTTTGTCAAAAAACTGGTTGAGCGCGCCAAGACGGTTTCGGGCGAGCTGGCCGAGGCGGTGAAGGAAGAGGTGGTCGCCAAGATCGCCGAAATCGGCGAGAACATTATTGTCCGCCGCAACATCAAGTACGATTTGCAGGGCGAGGGCCTGATTGCCGCCTACATCCACCTGGGCGGCAAGATCGGCGTGCTGGTCGAGGTCGGCTGCGGCAAGCCGGAGACGGCCCGCGGCGAATCGTTTAAGGAAGTAGTCAAGGATATCACGCATCACATCGCGGCCTGCAATCCGGCTTACCGGGTGCGGCAGGATGTGCCGGAGGCCGTGCTTCAGTCTGAACGCGAAATCTATGCCAAGCAGGTTCAGAACAAGCCGGCGAATATCGTCCAGAAGATCGTGGACGGCAAGCTGGAGAAGTTCTATTCGCAGGTGTGTCTCGTCGAACAACCGTTTGTCAAGGATCCCGACAAGTCGGTGACGGAAATGCTGGCGGCCAAGGGCAAGGAACTCGGCGACACCCTGGAAATTCGCCGGTTCGTCCGCTATCAGGTTGGCGCCTGACCCGCGGCGGCCGCAGCGTAATTCCACGCCTGCCGCAAAGGAGATCCTTGGCTCGCCAAGGATCTCCTTAAGTTTTTCTGGAGCTTAAGGATGAGCTTGTGGGAGCGCTTGACGAGTTTCCTGGTGAATCGGATCCCGGGTGGCGGGCCAGCGCGCCCAACACTGTTGGGCGCGACGGTTGGCGAACGCCAGGGGATGAGCGGCTAGTTTGGCGCTGCCGCGTCCGCGCGCGGATGGCTCGATTCGGCCGGAGCCAGAATCCGTTCGATATCGCCGGTAATGACGCTGCCTGGCGGCGGCAGGTTGAAGCCCTTCTTCTCCAGCAGCGCCCGGCGCCGGTCCGATTCGTTCTTTAATAAAGTCATCAAGGATTCCTTGTCGGTCGCGCCCTTGATGGTGCCGACTACCGCGCGTGGCGGGAAAAAGAAGATCGTGGTGGCGGTATCCAGATTGGTTGGGATTTGGAAACGCTCAAGAAAAGGCCGGTTTTCGGCCGCGGCAGGGTCGGCGACGACTACGGTGGTCATGTTGCTGTACGGGCTGTCGCGCTGGAATTCATAGGCGCCGCGGAGCGCCTCGGCGTTGAGCTTGGTCTGCTCGTTTTGCAGGCTCAATAAGACAATCTTATTCCGTTGCAGATTCTTCATGCACTCCTGGATTTGCGGCCCAACCAGGCAATCGGCCATGCGTTGCCGGTCGGTTTTATCCGGCAGCAGACTGCCGGTAATGGCGCCGTTGGGCGCGATGACCAGGATCAGCGGCACTGGCGCGCGCTGCAACTGATAATGCGCGACCACCAGTTGACTGGCCGGGTCGTCCAGGTTGACGCTGATCCAGGCCACCGGGCCGGTCAGTGACCGCGCATCTTGTTCAAAACGTTCCCGCAACTGGCGCGTGGTGTCTGTCTCGCCTTTGTACAAGAGGACGAAGATCGTTTTCTTTTCCCGGGCGGCCTGACGGATGGCCTTGAGGCCCGGACTGACCCGGGCCAGCTCGCCGGGCCTGCTGGGTGGGGATTTCTCGATCATGACTGGGGTTGCGGCTGAATTGGTCTGGATGGT
>CAZMXS010000017.1:0-22812 GCA_964570325.1 uncultured Verrucomicrobiota bacterium
ACAGTTGTGGTCTACTTCTGCCCGTGTACGGTGGTTCGCACGAGGTTCAAGAGACACCGCCAAATCAACATGTCATCAATGAGGCAGCCGATGCAAACAAGCATACGCTTTTTATGTCTGTTATTAGCGCTTGCCGTTTTCCCGGCCGCGGGCCGGGCCGAGGAGCCGGTCCAGATCATCGAGGCCTTTCTCGCCAGGCTGAAGGCGGGCCAGGCATCGGAGGCGGTGGACGATCTCTACAGCGGCAACAAATGGATGGCCAAGAACAGCGACGCCATCCTGAACATCAAGAACAAGCTGGGCGCGCTCAATGAGATGATCGGCGATCTGAAGAATTACGAGCAGTTGCAGCAAATCGCGCTAGGAACCCGGTTCATCTATTTCAGCTATCTCGCCGCCTACGAGCGGCAACCCATCCGCTTCGTCTTCGAGTTCTACCGACCGGAGGACGCGTGGGTCATTTTCGGCTTCACGCTGGATGATAACGTGGATGACGACGTTGAGAAGGCCGCGCAAACGTCTCTTGGCCGGTCCGATTAGGCGCCGCCACTGTCCGCGGCGGCGCGCAATCATTCCTTTTGCCGCGGCGGCGGACGCGGTATAAGCGCGCCATGAAAGAGCTGCGCCGTTTTCTCAAGGGTCTGAAGCCGTACATCCCACAATTGTCCCTGGCCGTGCTGCTGGTGTTGGCGATCAGCGCGCTGATGGTGCCCTACCCGCTGATTATGAAACAGTTGCTGGACCAGGCGCTGCCCCGCCAGGATGCGCGCCAACTGGCCTGGCTGATGCTGTTGTTCGCCGGCGTCTTCCTCATCCGAGGCGTGTTATCCTACTGGAACCGGGCCACGCTTCAGCAGGTGGGAATGCGCGTGACTTGCGACATGCGCCGGCAGGTCTATGCGCACCTGCAGACCCTGCCGGTCAAGTTCTTCGAGGGCCGCCGCACCGGCCAGATCGTCGCGCGCGTCGCCGACGACACCGGCACGATGTTCTCGCTGGTGACCGGCGTGCTGGTCAGCCTGCTGTCGGACTGCGTCACCCTCGCGGTTGTGGTCGGCGTGCTGTTCTGGATTCACTGGCAACTGGCCATAGCCACGCTATTGGTCATCCCTTTCTTCATCATCAACCATCGCCTGGCCAAGCGCGACCTGCGCCGGATCAGCCGCCGCCATCGCCGCGGCTGGGATCGCGTGCTTGGATTTCTCCATGAACGCATCGCCAACATGCGGCTGGTGAAAACCTTCAGCATGGAGGAACGCGAAGAAGCCCGCTTCAATCGCTACGTCGGCCATGATTACAACAATTTCAACCAGTTGGTGCTGCGCAGCACGCGGTTGTGGATCGTGGCCGAGCTGATCTCGTCGGCCGGGACGCTGGTCGTGCTGTTTTTCGGCGGCTGGCTGGTCATTCGCGGCCAGTTGACCATCGGCAACCTGATGGCGTTCAACACCTACATTGGCTTCCTCTACGGACCGATCGTGCGCCTGAGCGACATGAACACAACGATCGAGCGGGCCATCACCGGGCTGGAGAAAATTTATGAACTGGCCGACACACCGGCGGACGACACCGAGCGGCCCGGCGCGCGCGAGGCGCCGGCGCTGCGCGGCCAGGTGGAATTCCGTGATGTCAGTTTCAGCTATGAGGCCGGCAAGACCGTGCTGGAGCACGTGTCCTTCATCATCGCACCCGGCCAGATGGTCGCGCTGGTAGGGCCCAGCGGCTCGGGCAAGACTACCATTGCCAGCCTGCTTTGCCGCCTTTACAAACCGGACTCCGGCGCGATCCGGGTGGACGATCTGGATATTCGCGACCTGCGGATTCAATCCCTCCGGCGCCAGATCGGGATTGTGATGCAGGACAACGTCCTCCTCGGCGGCACGCTCGCGCAGAATATTCTCTACGGCCGGCCCACGGCCACGCTGGACGAAGTGCGCGCCGCCGCGCGGGCCGCGAACGCTGACGAATTCATCGCCCGCTTCCCCCGCGGCTATCACACGCCGGTCGGCGAACGCGGGGTAAAACTCTCTGGCGGACAGAAACAGCGGGTGGCGATCGCCCGCGCGATCCTGCGCGACCCGCGCATCCTGATCTTCGACGAGGCGACCAGTTCGCTGGACACCAAGTCCGAGCGGCTGATCCAGGAGGCAATGGAGCGGCTGATGCAAGGCCGCACGACACTGGTAATCGCCCACCGCCTCTCCACGGTGCTTAAGGCCGACCAGATCATCGTTCTGCACAACGGCCGGATCGAAGATGTCGGCACACACACGCAATTGCTGGCGCGCGACGGGCTTTATCGCAAGCTCTACGACTTGCAATTCAGGGAACCCAGCGCCGCCGCGGATAGCGCGGACGCCCCATAAGCGGCAATAATTGCCGCTTTGCGCCCCATTCGCAACCCAATCCGTGCGATTGGTTCTTTCTGTAACGGCTTTTCAGCAAAAGCAGTTATCAGGCCAATATCCCATTCGCCGATTTATTTTCCTAAACTACTTTAGTTGCCAGTCATTCAGCCCGATGTGATTCTTAGTTAACTCCATATTTTGAGGAGGTCTCATATGACGTGCATCATACGCGGTTGTGTTCTCCTGCTGATTGTCCTCCTGGCGCTGATCATCTTCCAACCTTATTCTGTTCAAGCGGCTAATTATCGCTGGCAGGCGGTGAATGGATTACCCTATGAGTATGCTTTCAACGGCATCTGCGCCTTCAATGGCGCGCTTTATTCCACCGGCGGGCAAGGACCATGGTTCGATGGGTGCAGCGACTTTTACGTCTACACCAATGGCACTTGGATCTGGTTGGAAGGCCAACCCCTCCCCGCCAATTTGTCCATGCACGGCGCGTCCGCGCGCTCCCTTTCCATCGTCGTGATCGGCGGCCTCAAGGCGGATGATGAACTCCAGAATGGCGTGGCCTGCAGCAATGTCTACCAATTCAATGGGACTACTTGGTCCGAACTTGCCAGCTTGCCGAAAGCTTTGGATCGGCATGCCGTCGCGACCATTAATGGCAACGTCACTTATTCAGTGGGCGGCTGGGACGGGGCGGCACGGGTCACCAACTCATATCGGTTCAATGGAACGGCCTGGACCGAGCCAGCCGGCTTGGGCTTGCCGGCGGCGATCTCCGGCCATTCGCTGACCGTTTTCAGCAACAGGCTTTACCTGGTGGGCGGATATGGCGACAGCGGCCCGCGCACCAATGTGTACTACTCGCCTTCCGGATCATCGTGGACGGAAGTAGCCGGTCTGCCGGTCCCGACCTATGACCATGCCGCCTGCGTGCTGGGCGATTATTTATTTATCATCGGCGGCGGCGCCGGGCCCTCCGGCACCACCAATGTGTACTGCTTCGATGGCACGACTTGGACGCAAGTAAAGGGCCTGCCGGTACCCCGCTACGGCATCAGCGCGGATGTTTTGAACGGCGCAATTTATGTGGCGGGCGGCGGCGGGACCAATGTGTACCGAATGACGGAGCTCGTCCCGGTCTACACGCTCACCCCGAGCAACGGCCCCTATGCCGGAGGCAATCTGGTGCGCATCAATGTGACCGACGGCGAGTTGGGCAGCGGCACCGACATCACGAATGTCACTGTCGGTGGCACGGCCGTAACCGCGATCAATGCGCAGAACGCCACTTCGGTGGTCGTAACCATCCCGGCGGGGGCGAGCACCGGAACCAAGACCGTGGTCGTGCAATCCACTTCACTGGGCAACACGACAATCGCCAGCGCCTACACCTACAATCCGGCGGGTTCAATCAACACGTACGATTGGTCCCAATGGGAGGAAATCATTGGCCTGCCCGAATCCATGCTGCAATATGCGGTGGGTGTAGTAGACGGTAAGATCGTGGCGACCACCCCCGGCGATTACTATACGTTTGCCGGATCTTCCTGGACGGATGAAGGCATTCCGCCGATCACGTATGCCGGCGGCGCTTCAGCGCTCTACAGCAATAAACTGTATTTCGTTGGGGGCTGGGGTGGTCTGACCGAAGTGTACTATTATGTCAACTCCACCTGGACTGAAGTGGCGGGGCTGCCCACCAACCGGCGTTTCCTCGCGGCGGCCACCTTGGGCAACCGCTTGTACGCCATTGGCGGCTGCAATGAATTAGCGAATATCGGCACCAATGTGTTTGCCTACGATGGCGTGGCCTGGAGCGAGGTGGAAGGGCTTCCACTGGCTTTGCGGGAATTGGCGGGGGCCACCCTGGGATCCGCCATCTATGTGTTCGGCGGTTATGACGGCAAAAACCGCACCAATACAGTATTCAAATTCGACGGCGTCCAGTGGACCCGCGCGGCCGATTTGCCCACGAATATTTATCAAGTGACGGCCACCACCATGGGCAACTACATCTACGTATATGGCGGGCTTGCCGGCGCTTTCCAGACGAATACTTATCGGTTCGATGGGACCAGCTTCACGGAGGTTGCCGGTTTGCCCGCTGCCCGGCGCGGGGCGGGCGGAGCAACCTATTCCAATAAGATCTATGCGATCGGCGGTTATGGCGGATCGCCTTCCGAGAACAAGACCAATGTTTACCGTTATCCCTCAGGCAATTCAGGCGTGAGTCCCTCGTCGGGGCTCTGCAATGGCGGCTACACCGTGACCATCGTCGGCCAAAACCTCGGGAATGGGTCGGACATTACCAATGTCACACTCTGCGGCGTGAAGGCGGCCAGCATCGTCAGCCAGAGCGCCACGCAGGTGGTCATCACCGCCGGTTCAACCGGTTCCGGGTCCACCGGCGACGTGCGGGTCTGTTCCGTCAGCTATGGCGTCAGCGTATTGAGCAACGGGTTCGCCTACGCCGGCACGGGCAAGACGCCGCAGACGATTACCTTCCCGCCGATCGCGAATCAGCGCCTAACCAACATTGTCCGACTGGCGGCCACGGCCTCCTCGGGCCTCCCCTGCTCATTCGCGGTGGTCAGCGGCGCGGCCAACATCAGCGGCGGCACCAACTTGAGCTTCTCCGCGCTCGGCCCGGTGTCCGTCCGCGCGGCGCAGGCCGGCAACACGAACTACGAGGCGGCCGCCAGCGTGACCAACTCCTTCTTTGTCGTTGGGAGTTTCTCCGCGCGCGCGTTCGCCCTGACCAACAGTGTGGTGCTGCGCTGGTCGGACCCCTACACGGTCGGCTTCGCCAGTCGCGCCGCCCATATCCGGTTCGCCACCAACGATTATCCGGCGACGACCGGGGACGGCAGTTCGCTCTACACCGGCACCAATCAGATCTACACCCACGGCGGGCTCGACTCCGAGCGGGACTATTACTACACGATCTGGCTCAGCCAGGACGGCAGCAGTTTCACCAATCCACCGTGATCCGGGGGCGCACATGAATCGCAAGCCTTTCATAGAAGGAGCAGAAACAATGAAAACCAATTCCGGCTTCAAGAGCAACGGGTTCGGGCGGTTGGCGATCGCCGGCTGCGCGATCATCCTGCTGGCGGTCGCGCCGGCCCGCGGAGAAAGTTCCGAGATCAACGTGCGGCTGGTGGATAACGCCGTGCAAGTCAGCGCCACGGTCACCCAGCCCTTCTACCTGCAATGGCGCACGCCGGCCGGCGAATGGCAGACGTGGGCGGAAGCCAGCCTGCCGGAGCCGCAGGCAGGCTGCATCTGGATGCGCGCGGTCTTCGCCGGGGCCGATCCCTTCCAATGGGAGGTGCCGGCCGACGCGGATAGCGTGTATGCAGCAGCCGACGGAACCAGCGGCCACTGGGTGACGATCGGGCGTGTGGCGGCCAACGGCGTATACCAATTGGTGGCGCCCGCGGACGTGGTGCCCCCCTCAGCGCCGGAGTTCGGCGCGGGCGAGCAGCCGGCCCCCGCGGCCAACAATCAGGTGCGGGGCCGGCCCGATCCCGGGCGGGTAAAGGTCTACTGGTACAACACCGGCAGCCGGCTGGTGGCTTGCTGGGGGCTGACCGCAACCGGCGCCCTGAAGTCAGCCGGCTTCAGCAATGATGGCGGCATGACGTCGGGCTGGGAGTTCCGGGGCATTGGCGACATTAACCGCGACGGCATAGGCGACATCCTGTGGCACAACTCCAATTCGCGGCTGGTCGCCTTTTGGCTGATGGCCGCGGACGGCTATATTGACAGTTCGGGCCTTTGCACCAACACCCCCATGGCAAGTGGCTGGGAGCTGCGGGGCGTGGGCGACATCAACCAGGATGGCACCGCGGATATCCTCTGGCACAACTCGACCACGCGGCGGGTGGCCTATTGGATGTTGAACGCGGACGGCACACTGGACAAAGCGGGCTTCTGCAGCACCAACACCATGGCCAGCGGCTGGGAGTTCCGCGCAACCGGCGACATTGACGGCGATGGCACGCTGGACATCTTCTGGCACAACGCCAACACCAAGCGGGTGGCCTATTGGACTCTCAACAGCGACGGATCGCTGAAAACATCCGGCTTCTGCAATGACGGGACCATGAGCGGTGGCTGGGTTCTTTCCGCGACCGGCGACATCAACAATGACGGCGCCTCTGACTTGATCTGGTACAACTCCACTACGCGGATGACAGCTTACTGGTTGATCAATTCCAGCGGCAGTATGACCACCTCCGGCTACTGCAACGCCAGCGCCATGTCCACTGGCTGGAATCTCACCGGCGCCGGTCTCTAGCCGGTAAAGCATTCCCAGTTCTTCGACCCGGGACAACAAAGCCTGTTTCCCGGCCGCCGGCGTTTGCTAGTATACGCGCCACATTATGAACTTTTTTGAGGTCACCGCGATTGCCGTCGGGCTTTCGATGGACTGCCTGGCTATCGCCGTCGCAACCGGCTTGGGCTTGAAACGGCTGCATATCACGCACGCCCTCAAAATGGCGTTGTTCTTCAGCGTGGCCCAGGCGTTGATGCCGGTCATCGGCTGGTGGGCGGGGTCGGGACTGCGCGATTTCATTGCAGCGTACGATCATTGGGTGGCATTCGTTCTCTTAAGCGGCATCGGCCTGAAAATGATCTGGGAAGCCCGCCGCGTCGAGAAAGTCGAAACGTTGGATCGCCTCAACACATGGATCCTGCTGATGCTGGCGGTCAGCACCAGTATTGACGCGCTGATCGTGGGCGTCAGTCTGTCCTTCATCAACGTCTCGATTGTCCGCCCGGTGCTGATCATCGGAGCCGTCACTTTCGCGCTCTCCTTCGGCGGAGTTTATCTCGGCGAAAAGGTTGGGCACTTCTTCGAAGGCAAGATTGAAATCCTGGGCGGCGCCGCCTTGATCGCCATCGGCCTGAAAATTCTGCTTGCGCATCTGACCGGCAACGCGATCTGACCCGGCGCGGTTTGGGGTTTACTTCCAATCCGCGGCGCGCGAGAATCCCGCCCGGTTCAAAAATATCGGAGGATCCCGCCATGCTGACGACCGATCGCATCGCCCAGTTACTCGGCAACGACGCGCAGAACCTGCTGGAATTTGCCTGCCCCAAAATCCCGAAGGAGCGGCTGCATCAGCCCGGACCGGACTGGGTCAGCCGGATTTTCGGCCCATCCGATCGCTCCGTCCCAGTCCTGCGCAGCTTGCAAGCGATGTTCGATCACGGGCGCCTGGGCGGCACCGGCTACCTTTCAATCCTGCCGGTGGACCAGGGCATCGAGCATTCCGCCGGCGCGTCATTCGCCCCCAATCCGGATTATTTTGACCCGGAAAAGATCGTCCAACTGGCGATCGCGGGCGGCTGTAACGCGGTGGCTTCGACGCTGGGCGTGCTTGGCGCCGTGGCCCGTCAATACGCCCATCGCATTCCCTTCATCTTGAAACTCAACCATAACGAACTGCTCACCTATCCCAACAAGTTCGACCAGGTCATGTTCGCCGCCGTGGAACAAGCTTTCGACATGGGCGCGGTGGCCGGCGGCGCGACGATCTATTTCGGCTCGCCGGACAGCGCGCGCCAGATCACCGAGGTCAGCGAAGCGTTTCAGCGGGCCCATGAGCTGGGCCTGGCCACGATTCTCTGGTGTTACCTGCGCAACAACGCGTTCAAGGTGGACGGCGTGGACCATCATGTCAGCGCCGACCTGACCGGCCAGGCCAACCACCTGGGCGTGACCATCGCGGCGGATATCATCAAACAGAAATTGCCCGAGCAAAACGGCGGGTACCGGGCGCTGAACCAGGACAAGAAGAATTACGGGAAATACAGCGAAAAGATGTATACCGACCTGTGTTCCGATCATCCGATTGATCTGACCCGTTACCAGGTGGCCAACTGCTATATGGGGCGAATGGGCCTTATCAATTCCGGGGGCGCCTCCGGGCAGAACGACATTGGCGAGGCCGTCCGCACGGCGGTCATCAACAAGCGCGCCGGCGGTCTGGGCCTGATCAGCGGACGCAAGGCGTTCCAGAAACCCATGGCAGAGGGGATCGCGCTGCTCAATGCGATCCAGGACGTTTACCTCTGCCGGGATGTGACGATTGCATGAGCGGGAAAGATTGAAGAACAACCAACCGGAATAGGGGGCGCCTGATGTACCGACTGGTGTTGCTGCGGCATGGTGAAAGCGCATGGAACCGAGAAAACCGGTTCACCGGCTGGACCGATGTGGACCTTTCCGAAAAGGGCGTCGAAGAGGCGCGCGCGGCCGGACGCGCGCTGAAGAGCGCCGGTTACGCCTTTGATATCGCTTACACGTCCGTGCTCAAGCGCGCAATCCGCACGCTCTGGATCGTGATGGATGAACTGGACCAGATGTGGCTGCCGGTCGTCAACTCATGGCGCTTGAATGAGCGACACTATGGCGCGCTACAGGGGCTGAACAAGGCCGAAACCGCCGCCCGGTTCGGCGAGGCCCAAGTCAAAATCTGGCGGCGCAGTTACGATGTCCCGCCGCCGGCGTTGACGCCGAACGACGAACGGTATCCCGGCCGCGACCCGCGCTACCGGAACCTGACCCGCGCCGAATTGCCGCTGACGGAATGCCTGAAGGACACGGTCAACCGTTTCCTGCCCTATTGGCACGATCCGATTGCCCCGGCCATCCGCGCCGGACAGCGCGTGCTGATTGCCGCGCACGGCAACAGCCTGCGCGCGCTGGTGAAGTATCTCGACCACATCTCGGATGAAGACATCATCGCGCTGAACATTCCCACCGGTATCCCGTTGGTCTATGAATTGGACCGCGATCTCCAGCCGATGAAGCGCTACTATCTCGGCGACCCGGACGCCATCCGCCAAGCCGAAGAAGCGGTGGCCAACCAAGGCAAAGCCAGGGGCAGGTAAGCCATTTTCGATGGCCTTGGCCCAGACGTCATTTCATTCCTTGCGGACAGAACCCCGTACCGCCAACCGGAACATCCTCGACACGCGAGCATCTTGCCCGCCGCAATCAACAACTCGTTCCGTCGGTTATCGTCCGGCGCCGGCCACGCGCAATCCCGCCAGACGATATTTCGTATCAATATGGTACAGCCGCTTGAGCCGCGGATTCTTGTTGACATGTGCCGCCACGACCTCGCCAATGAGCAGAGGGCAGTCGCCGGGGCGGTAGACCGCCACTAATCGGCACTCAAAATTGGCGACGGCATCGGCAATCAGCGGCGGCTGGATCCGCGACGCCGGCTGCGTGACCAAGCCGGTTTCCCGAAACTTGTCCACCTTGTGGCCGTGATGCGTACCGACGAAATAAGTTTCCCGGGCCATGTCTTCGCTGGGCAGCGCGATCACGAATTCGCGGGTTTGCTTGATATTGCGATAGGTCAACGCGGCATCGTCTATGCCGCAGACAAACATGCGGGGCGCGTAGGACACCGTCGTGCACCAACCCACCGCCATGACATTGGGCCGGCCGTTGCGGTCGCACGAAGTCACCAGGACAACGCTCTCCGGGTACTTGCGGGCGGTGGCTTGCTCCACCTTCGCTTTGATTTGCATATTCAACCTCCTTTCGCTCAATTGCCACATTTCTGAATTGAGCGCCACTAATCGCCATCCCGGCGTTTATCAATTGCCAGCGGATCCCGAATATAGGCTTTCTGGCAGGCGGGGCAAAGATCGAACTGGTATTCCACATACACATCCCGCATCAATTCGGCTTCGCTCAGCCCGCGGCATTGCTCCAGCACCTGCCGCAATTCGCTGGCATAATCGCGCTCCAATTCGTCAAACGTGATGTTCAGCGGATCGTAGGCCGCGAACACCTGGATTTTGGCCGTGTAGCGCAACTGTCCCTCCTCAATCGGCTGGCCACACCGGTCGCAGACCCGCGCGATCATCGCGCCGACCCCGCTTGTTGTTCCGGCCGATCGCTGATATCCGCCACCCCCAGCTTCCGGCAGGTGTTGCGCACATGGCTGCCCTTCCAAAACACGGTGCCGCAGCCGGGGCAGGTAAAAAACGCGGCATGGCGCGCGTAGACATTCGGATGCACGCGCTCCCGGATGGCGGACTTCTCCGCCACTGGCGCCAGCGGCAGATTGCATTTGATACATTGAGTGAACAGCCCGCTTTCAAGATTCAAGCCGAAAGCCCGTGCCACCTCAAACAACTGCTCGCGGGGGTCGGTGCTGCGAACAATCCACAACGCTTGCGGACGCGGGTAGCGATCATCCAGGTGACCGTTTCGCGTGAGGAAGACGCGGCCTTCCCGATTGGCCAGGCTAATCAGCTCGTGGGTGCGGATGGTAGAATCCCAAACGGCGTCCTGTCCGGTAATACGCAGATACTTGCCCAACTTGACCAGCATGTGGTCCACAACAAAACGCCGGATCGCCTTCATCACTACCCCACCCCGCCGCAAAACAAACGGCCGCCGTCTGCGATACGGCGGCCGCCTGCACCACTCCGGTCAGCCATCAATTCCGTTCCATGACCAGCTTGATGGAAGTATGGCCTACGTCGTTGATCTTGACGATCTGGCGGTCGCCGTTCTGCACAATCTCAGCCGGATAATTCAGCTCCGCGACTTTCCAACCGGCCAGCGTAACGATCTGAATGCGCGAGAAATTCGTATCGCGCTGGAAGACCAGCCGCCCATCCGGGGCGTAATAATACGAACCCGGATGGACATAAAGATTGTCGAGGACATAGCGATCAAGGCCCTGGGCCTTGATCTCGCTGTTGATCACGGCCACAGCCGGCCGCTCGTTGTTCGGCCGAACATATTCCGCATTAAGCCGGGCGGTGGTCAACCCGTCGTAGGCGTCATATTCGGCAATGACTGTATCTTTCGTCGCCGACGCCACGGTAAAGGTCGCCCACGGGAACAGCGTCGTGACCAGGAACTGGCCGATGGGATGATTCAGATCGTAGATCACGATCGGATGCATCGCCACAGCCGCCTCGCGAACTGCGCCCAACAAGCCCTTGTAGGACTCCAACGAGCCGCCCCTGGGCAAGTTGATCCGCGCCAAATCCACAGCGGCAACGCGGTCGTCCGCACCGAACGCCTGGCCGCGAATGTTCTCGCCATTGCCGTCGAAAATATTCCCCCGCAGCACCACTTCAGCGCCGCCGTCCACCAGAATGGCCAGCGTGTTGAACGCGAAAACGTTGTCCGCAACTGTTGGAATATAGTTAAGCGTAGCCCGGATTCCGACGGCATTGCTGACGATTACGTTGTTGCCTATGTACGGGTTGGCCGAGATGCAACCGATGCCGTTGCCCTGACCTTTGCCGTCAACCCAATTGTTGGCGATCGCCGCCGCGCCATGGTTGACCAGAATGCCGAAAAGCGTGTAATCCGTGATCACACATTCAAACACGCCGATAAATCGGCCGTCGTTATCCACAGCCGTGCGCCCGTTGCGAATCGTGAAGCCAATCAGGGCCGCGTCCGCGGCGCCCTTGATAACTGTTTCGGCGCCCGCGCCATCAATCACCGTGCTTTCCGCGCCTGCGCCCTTCAATATCACACCGTTCTTGAGCGTCAGCGCGCCGACATAGGCGCCGGCCGGAACTTCCACAACATCACCGGGCGCCGCGGCGTCAATCGCCGCCTGAATAGGATTGACCGGCGGCGGGGTCTGGGCCAGAGCCGGCCAGACCGCCACCAAGAACAACGCGCAAATCATCGCCATCTTTTTTATCATTTTTGTTCCTCCTGAACCTCGGACATTGTTATGCCGCATGTCTGTATATTAAGGCGGGTGGGCAAGACTGTCAAAATGTTTTGGCCAATCACGGCAAGATGGCCGGCAATTGGGCCCAGTCGGTCATAATTGCATCCGGTTCGGCCGGATCGAAACCGGGCAGGTCCGCGCGACAGGCGCCAGGATCAATCGCGCACAGGATGGTCCGGCAACCCTGCCGGCGGGCCGGGCGAATATCGTTAAGCGGATCATTGCCGATCACCACGACCTGGGGCGCCGCGATCCCGCGCGCCGCCAAATCGTCCAAGGCCATCCGCAAAAGGCCCGGTGTCGGTTTTGCCATCTTGTGCTGGTACGACCAGATGCACAGGCTGGGATCAAACCCCAGTTCATCCAGTTCCCCGCCAAACAGCACCGCTATCTGGATAGCGGTGTAAAATTGCGCATTCGAAATCAATCCCAGCAAGCGGCCGGACGACTTGCCATATCGCAGCGCGTCCCGCGCGCCCGGCGCCGGCCAAACCGGATTGGCGCGGCACTCATATTCGATGGCCAGCCGTTTTAAGGTCCATTCATCCGCCGGCCCATCCGCCAAACCGGCGCGGACCAATTCCGCGGCGACCGCCCGCCAGATTGCCACAATGTCCACCTCCGGCCGCTCGATCCCGCGCGCTCGACCCGCGGCATGTTCGGCGGCAATTGCCTCGCGAAACAACAGCACCGCCTGGCGTGCGGCCTGCGAATTCAGCAGGCGGAAACCGGCGCCGGCCAGTGCGGCGCCCATATAGGCCGCGTCCAGTTCCAACGCCAACGGTTCGCGTTCCGCGCGGCCGTTCAGAAAGACCGTGCCATAGATGTCAAACAGCACGGCGCGCACTCCGGCCAATGGACCGATGCGCGGCGGGATGACGGACGGCCCCAGTTTCAACGGCCGGCACAGCGCCTTGATCCGCGCCCGCAGTTCAATCTGTTCCGCTTCTTCCACTTCAGGTCCGCAATAAATTAAAACGTTCGGGCGCCAGGAACCGATCGAGCAACAACTGGCTGTCGAGCGCGGTCAGCGCGCCCGGCTCCGTCCGCGCCAGCCGCTGATAAATGCGCCACAAATGGTCGCCATAATGAGCCAGGCTGAAATGGCGCCGCACCGCGGCGGCATTGCGGCGAATCGTCGCCGCGGAAACCTTTTCCGGCGCCAGCGCCGGCGGCGCGACGCACGCGCGCGCTCGCCGGCTGGCGACCACCCGCGCGATGACCGCCGCCTGCCTGGTTTCATCGAGCCTGCCGAAATCCACTCGCGCGCCGCGAATCATGGCGGCCATGGCGGCATCCACATCCGCGTCCCGCAACCGGCGCCCATAAGCCGCATACGACTGTTCCATTGCCGCCGCGAGCGTCGCGCGCAGATCCTTCCTCCCGATCCAGCGCAACGGAACCAGCAACTGTTCATAAAGCGCCGGGAACTCCAACCCCATCGCCTTCATGTCGGCGGTGATTTCCGGCAGATCGCGACCGACCAGGGGTCGGCCGCAAAGCCACGGTTCCAAAAAGGCCAGGCCAAAACCCTCCGCCACGCTGGTGGTCACGACCGCCCACGCGCCGCGCATCATCGCGCGCGGATCGGCCTCCGCCCGCAACCCGGCCTCAAACTCGACCGGCAACCGCAACCGCCGCGCCAACGCCCGCCAGGCCCGGTAGCGCCGCCGATCCGCCGGCTGAGTCGGGGCCAGCGTCACCACAAACCGATCCTCGCGCGGCGCGAGCGCCGCCCAGAGCAGGAATTCGCCCAGATTCTTGCGCCGGATCGCGCGCGTGGGGTAAAGCCAGGTCCGCCCGGAGCCCGGTCGCGCGGACAATCCGGCAGCCGCTGTTTCAGCAATCACCGGGTTCGGCAACAGATGGGCGCGCCCCACCGGCAGACCGGCGGCCATCAGGCAGGCGCGATCGCGGCTGTTCAGCACGGCATAGTGCACATGCGCGCCGGAAGGATAAGCCCGCGCGGCGCCGGCCGGACCGGCCGCACCGCATAGCCGGCGATAGTTGGCGGGCCGGCCGTCCTCCGCAAAATCGTGGATTTGCAGCAACAGGCGCCGGCCCTCGGCGGCCAAACGGGCAACCGCGTCCGCCAGCGCCGGATGCTTGCCCAGGGCGTGATTGTGGAAATGCCACACGTCCGGGTCGGCGCCCAGCGCGCGCCGCGCGGCCTGCCGCAAGCGCGCGGCCAGTTGCGTCCCATCCACCCGCGGCGCGCCCCGCGTATAATCCAGTCCCAATACACCGCACACCGGCCAGTCCGACGCGCCCGCCTTCCCTACCAACACCGCCAGACGCGCGGCGCGGCCGGCCAAAGACTCCACCGCGCGCCGGATGACGGTGGTCACGCCGCCGGGTCGCAGATGATAATGCACGACGGCGACGCGCAACGGCGGGTTCATGGCCGGCGTCCGACTTTTTGCTGGTAGGCCGGAATCTCAATCATGGGCGGCCGTTCGTCCTCGCGAATCTCGGTCTCGATCTGTTCGTAGCGGTTGTTGATGTTCTGAAACTGGCGCATGACCGATTGCAGGGCCGGCATGGCCTTGACGTACTCATAGCGCTCCAACCGCCGGGAAAACGTCTGCATAATGCCGAACGCCATCCGGCCCAGCGCCTGAATATCCTGGTTGCGGTGGACCCGCTGGTCCAGGTCCGTTTGGGCGAAGGCCGAAAGCCCCCACAAGTGGTAGATATCCAGCAAGTGCGCGGTCTCGACGCCATAACCGACCGGGAATGGGATGACCTCCAGCGCCTCGCGGCGCGCGGCGTACTCGCCGGAGAGCGGCTGGATGAAGGCGGTCAGTTCCGGGAAGTAAAGCGAAAACATCGGCCGCACCAGGACTTCCGTCACGCGCCCGCCACCCGATACGCGCTGTCCCTGCGGCAACCGCAGCGGCCGGTCGTAAAAAGCCTTCACGTAGCGCACCTCGGGCTGCTCGATCAGCGGGCCGACCAGGCCGGTGACAAAATGCGGCCGGATATTGGCAATATCGGCGTCAATGAAGACCAGAATATCGCCGCGCAACTGGTACACCGCCTTCCACAGATTCTCGCCCTTGCCCTTGCGCGCGCCGGTTTCGGGCAGGATTTCAGAGGCCAGGTACACATCGGCGCCGAATCCCGCCGCCATTTCACGGGTACGGTCGGTGGAGCCCGAATCCATCACGGCAATCTCGTCCAACAAGGGATAGCGGGTCATCAGTTCCGACTTGAGCAGGATAATTTCCTTGCCGATGGTCTTTTCCTCATTTAACGCCGGCAGGCAAAGAGAGATTTTAAGGCTCTGGCGTTGCTTGGCGGCCACCAGCTTGCCGATATCGGCGAAATGCGAATGGTGAAATGTGCGTTCCCGCAGCCATGCGGCAATCCGCTCGCTGGACGCCCGCGGCGGCGGGTTGCGCGGCGGCTCCTTGCGCTGGATCCAGCTCGGCCATTTCATGGCGTATCTTCCTCATCCATGGCCAGCAGCAGGCCGACTAATTGCGCCAGACCGGCCGGGATGGGCCCCAGTTCGACGGATTCGTCAATTTCGTCGAGTTCGTGGCGGCGTTCGCCGCGGCTGATCCCCAACGTCAACGCAGGGATCTGCGCATCCCGCATGGCCGCCATCTGGGACGTAGTCGGATAGAGCATCGGTTGCAGTCCCAGCGCTTGCAGAATCGCGCGGCCGCTGCGCACCAGCGGATGGGCAATATCCATGCCGCCCGGCGCGCGCTGCGCCAGGATGTCCAGCGTGATGCGTTTGCCGGTTTGCGCCGACAACTCTTCGACAATATCATCAATCTGTTCCCGAATCTGCTGCAGCGTCTCCAGGGCCTCGCTGCGCACCTCGAATCCCAGCCGGGTCTCGCGCGCGATATTGTTGTGCGCGATGCCGCCATGGATCGTGCCCATCACCAGGCTGGTCAACGGACGCTGCGGGAGGGGGATGCGGCTGATCCGGTTGATCACCTCGCCCATCGGAATGATCGTGCCGGTTGAACCGTACTGGGCCCAATCGTAGTCATCGGGCAGGCGGCAGACAATCTCGCCGCGCAGCATCCCAATGCATTGATAATTCAGGCGTCCCAACTGCACACTCTCCAGGCAAAGCCCGGCGCGAAATGCCGTGCCGCTGTTGGCCAGGAAAAAGCGCAGGCCATCCAGGTTGCCGCGCCCCAACGCCCGCGTGCTGGCCAGCAGGACCAGATTTGACCGCAGCCGGATTTGCAGCCGCTCGAGCAGCGCCGGCAAGGTGGTCAGCGCGGCCAAGGCGAGGCAGTTATCGCCCACAAATGGCCCGATCAGGCGATCCGCGGCCACCTCGATAACCTGGTCGCGCTCGGCCGCCACGATCGTATCGGCATGCGCCGCCACCAGCAGGTTACGCCGGCCTTCGGCGCCCGGGAGCACCGCCGAGCCATTGCCTTTCTCGTCCAGCGCGCATGCCTGCAGTCCATATTCGGCGAACCGGTTGCCGATGAAGCGGATTCGCTCCTGTTCGCCGAACGTGGGCGAAAGAATCTCGCCGATCATCACGACATCGGCCAGCAGCAAATCCCGCATGCCCTCGGCGCCCGCCACCAGGCGCGGCAGTTCTTTGATAATCTGCTCCGTCTTCATTCGCTTTTCCGGCGCGCGCGCACAAACAGTTCGTTTTTTTCTTATCTTCGCGCTTTCCCCTTGTCGAGCCTTTGTGCCAATAATTTTAGCGAGGATCGCGTATATTGAAAATTGTTCTGGCCTGGGCCTCTTTCAAAGGCAGCCTGACCGCGCCGGCCGCCTGCGCGGTGGCCGCCACCGCATTGCGGGCGGCGCGGCCGGAGTGGGAATTGCGCCTCTGCCCGCTGGCGGACGGCGGTGAAGGCACGGCCGAAACGATCCGTGCCGCGCGCGGCGGCGAATCGGTCGCATGCGCGGTCATGGGCCCCCTGCCCGATCTGACCGTGGACGCCGCCTATGCCTGGTTCCCCGCCAACGGCGACGCCGCCTTGGACATGGCCGCGGCGGCCGGCCTGCCGCTGGTTCCGCCCGCGCGCCGAAATCCGTTGTTGACCACCACTTACGGTGTCGGCCAGATGATTGGCGATGCCGCGCGGCGCGGGGCGCGACACATTCTGCTCGGCGCGGGCGGCAGCGCCACCGTGGATGGCGGAATCGGTATGGCCGCCGCGCTCGGCTGGCAGTTTCTGGATGCGCGCGGGCAATCCGCGATCTTCGGGGGCCGATGTCTCAAACGCATTCGCCGGCTGCTTCCGCCCACAACCTGCGCCTGGCCGCCCATCACGGTCTTATGCGACGCGCGCAATCCGCTACTGGGGCCCAACGGCGCCGCCCGGGTCTACGGCCCGCAGAAAGGCGCCACCGCCGCGATGGTCGCGGAACTCGAAGCCGGGCTGGAGCATCTGGCTCGCCTGGTCCGGGCGGAACTGGGCGTGGACCTGGCGGCCCTGCCGGGCGCCGGCGCCGCCGGCGGGCTGGCGGCGGGGGCGCGGGCTTTTCTCGATGCGGATTTGCAGCCGGGCATTGAAGTCGTCATGCGCGCAACCGGTCTGGCGGCCCTGCTGGACGGCGCCGACTGGATACTGACCGGGGAAGGCACGCTCGACGCGACGTCGCTAAACGGCAAGGTGTTGACCGGCGTGCTGGAGGCGGCCCGGACGCGCGGGGTCCGGATCGCCGTAATCGCCGGCCGCCGGCGCGCGCCGCCGGCGGCGCTGCGCTCGGCGGGCATCCACTACACCGCCGCGCTGGCCGAAGAGAGCGAGAACGACGCCGACGCCATGCGCGCGGCCGCGGAGCGCCTGGCCCGGCGGGTCGGCGAATGGGCGGCAACGATTGGCTCGACAGCCGGTGCATCCGGCGGGTAGATAAGCGGGCAACCTCAACGAAATCATGGCCGGCATCAAAAACTGGAAGAGCGGCAAACTGATCGCCCCGCGGCGCATCGGTTTTGTGTCCACGCGTTTCGCGGGCACCGACGGGGTCTCGCTGGAAAGCGCCAAGTGGGCGCAGGTGCTGGCGGAGGATCAGCATCAATGCTTCTGGTACGCCGGCCGGCTTGACAAGCCACCCGCGACCAGTTGTTGCGTGCCCGAGGCGTTCTTTACTCATCCTGAGAACATCTGGATCAGCGAGCGCATCTGGGCGCGCACCGCGCGCGAGCCGCTGGTCACGGAGCGGATCCTGACGATGGCGGCCTACCTGAAGCAGACGCTTTACGAATTCATCAGCCGCTTTGACCTGCAGGTACTGGTTTTCGAAAACGTGCTCAGCATTCCGATGCACGTGCCGCTCGGCGTCGCGATCGCGCACCTGTTGGCGGAAACCCACATCCCCGCAATCGCGCACCATCATGATTTCTACTGGGAACGCACGCGCTATTCCGTCAATTGCGTCAACGACCTGCTGGACATGGCCTTTCCCTCCCGCGACCACGACCTGCAGCACGTGGTGATCAACCAGGCCGCCCAGGAGGAACTGGCCCGCCGCAAGGCCGTGCCCTCGGTGCTGATCCCCAACGTGCTGGATTTCGAGAACCCGCCTGCGCCGCCGGACGCGTATGCGGCGGACGTCCGCGCGCAGATCGGGCTGGAGCCCGACGACATTATGATCCTCCAGCCCACGCGCGTCGTGCCGCGCAAGGGCATTGAGCACGCGATTGATCTCGTGCGCCAATTGGGCGACCCGCGCTGCAAGCTGGTGGTTTCGCACGAAGCCGGCGACGAAGGCCTGGAATATCGCAACATGTTGGCGGAATACGCGCGGCAATCGGGCGTAGACCTGCGGTTTGTCGCCACGCGCGTGGGCGAAACGCGCCAGCTCGACAGCGAGGGCCAGAAGGTTTACACGCTTTGGGATTTGTATCCGCATGCCGCGCTGGTGACCTACCCCAGCCTCTACGAAGGATTCGGCAACGCGTTCCTCGAGGCGGTGTATTTTCGCGTGCCGTTGCTCGCCAATCGCTATGCGATCTTCCACCGCGATATCGAGCCCAAGGGCTTCCGCGGACCGGTTATGGACGGCTTCCTGACCCGCCAGGTTGTCGAGGAGGTCCGGCAGTTGCTGGCGGATCCGCGGTTGCGCAAAAAATTGACGGATCATAATTACGAAATTGCCGCCCGCTATTACAGTTTCAGCGAATTGCGCCGGTGTCTGCGCACCCTGATCATCAACATTGGCAGTCTGTATCCTGTATGATCCGCCCAGCCTCAACGCCCGCTTTTCTCGAGCGCGCGCGGCCGCGCCTCACGGTGCTTTACGGCTCCGCGGGCGAGCCGTGCGCGGAAAGGCTGGCGATGCTGGTCGGACGTTACGGCCTGGGCCCGGCGCGCGGGCCGGCGCCGATGCCCTGGAGCCCGGAAACCGCCGTGCTGATCGCCTACCCGGACATGCTGCGCGCGCCGGGCGTCGCGCCGCTGGCGGTGCTGAAGCGGTTCGCCGACCGGCGCCTCGCGGCGGCGTTCAGCCACATTCATATCCTGCCGTTTTTCCCCTCCTCGTCAGACGACGGCTTTGCCGTGGTTCACTACCGCCAGGTGGATCCGGCCTTCGGCGGCTGGCCGGATATCCAGGCGTTGGGCGAGCGCTTCGGCCTGATGTTCGACTTGGTGCTGAACCATGTTTCCCGCCAGAGCGGCTGGTTCCAGGATTTTATCGCCGGGGTCGCGCCCGGCCGCGATTACTTCATCACGGCCGACCCGGCGGCGGACTGGTCGGCGGTCGTCCGGCCGCGCACCTCGCCGCTGCTGACCGCGGTCCGGACGCGCGCGGGCGAGCGGTACGTCTGGACGACGTTCAGTGCCGACCAGGTAGACCTCAATTTTGCATGCCCGGATGTGCTCTTCGAAATGCTGGATATCCTGCTCTTCTATGTCGCCATGGGGGCGCGCATCATCCGTCTGGACGCGATCGCTTACATCTGGAAAGAGATCGGCACCGGCTGCGTCCACCGCCCGCAGGTTCACGAGATCGTCCGGCTCTTTCGCGACCTGCTGGACCTGGTGGCGCCCGGCACCCTGCTCCTGACCGAGACCAACGTGCCCCACGCGGACAACGTGGCGTACTTTGGCGCGGGTGACGAGGCCCGGATGGTGTACCAATTCGCGTTGCCGCCGCTGCTGCTGCATGCGCTGTTGCACGGCGACGCCCGGCGGCTCACCCGCTGGGCAGCCGCGCTGGCGCCGCCACCGCCGGGCTGCGCGTTTTTCAATTTTACCGCCTCCCACGACGGCATCGGCGTCCTGCCCGCGCGCGACTGGCTGGATGATGATGAGCTTGACGCCCTTTGCGCGCACACCCTGCGCTGCGGCGGCCAGGTGTCCATGCGCCGCGGCCCGGACGGCAAGGACACGCCGTATGAGCTGAACACCACCTGGTTTGACGCCATGCGCATGAGCGACCGCGAGGACACGGCGATGCAAACCGCGCGTTTTCTCTGCTCACAGGCGGTCCAACTGGCCCTGGCGGGCGTTCCGGCCATCTACTTCCAGAGCCTCGTTGCCTGCCCCAATGACCAACCCGCGTTTTTGGCCGGCGGGCGACCGCGCGCGCTGAACCGGCGCAAGTGGTCCGAGTCCGAATTGAACGATGCGCTGGCCAACCGGCACACCACCGCCGCGCGCATATTCAGCGCACTGACCCGTTTGCTTGAAATCCGGCGCCGCCAGCCAGCCTTCCATCCGGACGGCCCGCAGGAAATTCTGGATCTCGACCCCCGCTTGTTCGCCTTGCGCCGCACTGCGCCGGATGGCTCGCAGACGATCCTCGCCATTCACAATCTGAGCACGGAAACAGTGACTTTGCCGCCCGCCGCACGGGCCGACCGCGCAGCATGGCGCGACCTGGTATCCGCGCCCGCCGCGACAGACGCCGCTGCGCCCGCCGCCATCCCGCCCTGCGGATTCTTGTGGCTCGTCGCGGATTAACGCCAGGCTGCCGCGCCAGTCCATGAAGATGATTATCCGGTCTTCCTAAACGCCGTCCGATTCCAGCACGCAGCTCCAAGGCACGGCCCTGGATGGGCGGCCATCGGCGAGCGGCCGTGTCTATCACGTCTATCGTGCGCCCGATTTCGACACCGGCTATATCAATATGGCCATCAACTTGCCGGCCACCCCGCCGCTGAACATCTACACGGATACAACCGTCGCAGTCGAATCGCGCTATTTCTATAAAATCCGCGTTTCGGCCCCATAGAATCGGCCCTAATCGGCATTTTTTGCCCTGTCAGTTGCAGACCAACAGGATTGGCCGTATCTATTCGCTCCCCCCCACCACCCGCCCAGTCCCAACCCTCCGGTTGGAAGGCCAATAGAATAGGTCGTTCATACATGTGAACAGAATCCTTGTGCTCCTGGGCGCCAACCGCGTGCCTCCGGCATCGCTCCTGCTTCAAAAACACCTGAAAACTATAGAATTAGCGTAATAAACGCGCGCCGGCCGAAATGACGGGATCATTTCGGCTGGGGGTGCTTTATGCAGATCAACACCAATATTGGGGCGTTGTCGGTGTACCGGCACTATAGTTATCACGTGGCCGGCCTGCGCCGTTCGCTGGGCCACCTGGCCGCGGGCCTGCGGATCAATACCGGCGCGGACGACCCCGCCGGGCTGGCTATGAGCGAACGTCTGCGCGCTCAATATCGCAACGCGGCGGCGGCCGCGTGCAACGTGGAAAACAAACTCAACTATCTCCAGACCACCGATGGCTGGCTGCAAAAGATCAACGACCTGATGCGCCGGATGGGCGAATTAGCCGTCATGGCCAATGACGGCACCCGCGCACAAACTGATCGTGATAATCTGCAACGGGAGTTCGAACAGCTCCAAAAGGAAATCCAGCGCATTACCTCCGGGGCCACCGCCGCCGGCAAGTTCAACGGCTTGTACCTGTTCCGCGGCGGCACGGGTCAACCGGCCATGTCCGGCGACCTCGTGGATGGCATTTCCGTTCGCACCCGCGGCGTGGCCACAACCATTGGCCATGACGGTTCCACGATGACGGCCGCCACCTGGTCGGCCACCTATAACTCGGTTGATGCCGCATGGACGTTCCGCAACGAAACCACCGGCGTTGTCGCAGCCGTGGTGCATGCGCCGCCGGACCAGGGCTTGAGTGTCAACCTGGAAGGCGCGTATGGCTTCCGGTTCGAAATCACCAAGCCCGAGAAAGGCATTTTCAGCACCAATGATCGTTTTACTTGGACCAATGTTCCCTATGTCCCGCCATCCGGCGGAACCACCAGCTTTTTCAATCGCGGCGTAACCGGCGCCGCTGGAATCAGCACCCAGCTCGGCACCGGCTCCGGCGTCAGTTCATCCGCATGGGAAGCCGTCTATGACGCCGGCGCGCAGTTGTGGACCATCCGCAATGTCACAACCGGCATGGTGGCCGGCAGCATCACGGCCACGCCCAATCAGGGTGGCGCCATCAACCTCGAAGGCGTCAACGGCTTCCGTTTCACCATCACCGCCCCAACCCAGGGCACCTATGCCACCGGCGATCGCTTTGCCTGGTCCAACACCGCCTATGTTCCGCCGCCACTCGGCAACCCGGTGCTTACCGATCATACCGGCAGCACCCAGGGCTCAGGCAGCACGGCCATGCTGGGCGATGGCGCCGACCTCGTCACCGCCAGTTGGCAGGCTACATACAATCCCGCCACCCAGTTGTGGACGGTGCGCAACCTGACCACAGGAACCGATGTTGGCGTCATCGCCGCCGCGCC
>CAZMXS010000017.1:22912-44652 GCA_964570325.1 uncultured Verrucomicrobiota bacterium
CGCAACCTGACCACAGGAACCGATGTTGGCGTCATCGCCGCCGCGCCGAATGCCGGCGGCAGCCTGGACTTGGAAGGCGTCAACGGCTTCCGCTTCACCATCCAGGCACCCACCGCCGGCACCCAGTACACCCGCGGCGACCGCTTTGACTGGATCAACACCGCCTATGCGCCACCCGTGGTCAATCCGCCGGCGTTTGTCGGCGGCGGCGCCGGCTCCGGCAGCAACGCGACAGCCGGGACCGGCGCGGGCATCAGCACCGCGAACTGGAGCGCGACCTATGACGCGGACGCAGAACAATGGACCATCCGAAATGAAACCACCGGTATCGTCGTCGGTTTCATCAACGCCGCCCCGGACGCCGGCGGCGCCATCCTGCTGGAAGGGCCCAATGGGTTCATGTTCACGGTTGATGCGCCCGGCGGCGCCGACTACCAAACCGGCGATCGGTTCACCTGGAGCAACACCGCCGCAGTGCCGGCCACGGCCGGCTCGCCCGTTTTGACGGACAACACCGACGCGACCGTCGGCACCAGCAACAGCGCCATCCTGGGCAACGGCGACAGCATCCCCACCGCGACTTGGGTTGCGCGCTATAACGCGGTGGCGCAACGCTGGACGATCACCAATTTCTCCAGCGGCGTGGATGTCGGCTTTATCAATGCGGCCCCCGACACCGGGGGCACGGTCAATCTGCTGGGCCCCAATGGATTCAGCTTCACGGTCAACGCCCCCGCTGCCGGCGTTTACAATACCGGCGACTTTTTTTCCTGGAGCACGACCGCCCATATTGACCGGAACGTGGCGGCGCCCATCTTTACGGATGTCTATGTCCCCACTGTGGCTATCAGCCAAACCAGCCAACTGGGAGACGGCACCAGCGTGACGAACGCCAGTTGGAGCGCCATCTATGACGCCGTCGCCCGGCTGTGGACCATCCGCAATATCACGACCGGCGCGGTAGTCGGCAGCATCGCCGCCGCCCCGGACGCCGGCGGCGCGATCAACCTGGAGGGCGCGAACGGATTCCGCTACACCATCCAGGCGCCGACCAGCGGGCTGTATAACAGCGGCGACCGCTACAACTGGTCCAATCTCGCGCATACGCCGCCCGTGCTGGGCAACTCGTCTTTTCAGCATGCCGCGCCGGTCGTTTCCGCGGCGACGGTTGTCCAAGGGGACGGTTATGATATACCGACCGCCGACTGGCGCGCCACCTATGACGCCATGGCCCAGACTTGGACCGTGCGCAATCTGACCACCGGCTTCGATTACGGTTCATTTGCGGCCGCGCCCAATGCCGGCGGGACGTTAAGCAATATCAGCGGCGCATTCGGGTTCCGCTTGACGATCAATGCGCCCACCGCCGGCAGTTTCAGCACCGGTGATTTTTTTGAATGGCAGACCACCCGCCACGAAGCGGCCGTCCCCGGCGTAGCCGATTTCCGCGATTACACGACCCTGCGTTTATCCCTGCAAGTCGGCCCCGACAGCAACCAGGTGTTCCGCGAAGCGGATATCATTCTGGAAGCCGACTATTACCGTGTGATCGGCTCGTATGTTACGTACCGCTACGGATCGGTCAACATGACGTTGCTGGGTTCGCTGCATCGGGCCGTGACCTGGGCCAGTCTGATCTGCCCGCAGAATGTCCGGATCGAGGCGCAATCGCTCGCGCAGGCGGCCGTGGATAAGATTAACCTCGGCATTGACCATCTCAGCGGCATCCGGGCCGTCGTCGGCGCCGAAATGAACCGGATGCAACAGACGCTGAACGGTCTGCGCAACTACGAACAGAACATCCGCGCCACCGAAAGCCGCATCCGGGATGTGGATGCGGCCTGGGAGACCGCCGAGCTGGCCCGCCAGCAAATCCTGGTTCAAATCGGCGTCGCGATGTTGGCCCAGGCCAATGCCATGTCCGCCATGGTGCTGAACCTGGTGCGCTGATCGTAACCGGCGCGCCCGGTGGTCGCGCCCTGCCGGCCTTTATCCGCACCCCTTCCGGCTTGTATCCCAGCCGGTGTTTTTGCAGTGTTAAATCGTGCGCGCATCCTGGCTCAAATGCTTCTGGTTCTGGGGCCCTCCCGTCGCGTGGGCGGCAGCCATTTTTGTTGCCAGCTCGATTTCCCTGCCGCCCCGCCCGCCCGCTTATCCGCTGGAAGACAAGGTGATTCATCTGTTGATGTACCTGGTGCTCGCCCTTTTGCTTTTCCGGGCCTTCCGGCAGGACCGCCGCCAACCGGCTCGACAGGCCGCCCTGCTAGCCTTCCTGCTGGCCGCGGGGTACGGCATCACTGACGAACTCCATCAGGCCTTTGTGGCGCAGCGCCATTGCGACGCGCTGGACTGGCTCGCCGACGCCGCCGGCGCCGCGCTGGTCCTGCTGGCGGCCCGGCGCTCAACCGCCGCAGTGCCGGCGCGAAAGGAAACTCCATGACAAAAACCGAAGCCCGTAACACCATCGAACAGCTACGCCGCGAGCTCGAACGACATAACCGCCTCTACTATGTGGAAGCCCGGCCGGAAATTTCCGATCGCGAATATGACGCGCTCTACGACCAGTTGAAGGAACTTGAACGCCAGTTCCCGGACCTGGTGACGCCGGACTCGCCCACGCAACGCGTCGGCGGCGCGCCGCTCAAGGAATTCCGAAACGTCCGCCATCTCATCCCGATGATGTCGTTGGATAACACCTATAACTTCGATGAACTGCGCGAATTCGACGCCCGCGTGCGCAAGCTCCTGCCCGGCGAGCGGGTCGCCTACGTGCTGGAGCCCAAGGTGGATGGCTGCTCGATCAGCGTTCGCTATGAACACGGCCGCTTCACGCTCGGCAGCACTCGCGGCGATGGAACAACCGGTGACGATATCACCGCCAATCTTAAAACCATCCGCGCCATTCCCCTGGCGCTGACACCCGCGCCCGTCCACCCCGGCGAGTTGCCCCTGCCCCCCGCGCTGCTGGAGGTCCGCGGCGAGGCCTATCTGCCGGTCGCGGGTTTCCAACAGCTCAATGCGGCGCGCGCCAAGGCGGGCGAAGAGCTTTTCGCCAATCCGCGCAACGCCACGGCCGGCTCGTTAAAACAGCTCGACCCGCGCATCGTCGCCGCGCGCCCCCTGGCCGCGGTATTCTACGCCGTGGGCGCCACACGCGGCATCCAGTTCGCCAGCCAGGCCGAACTGCTGGAAGCCTTGCGGCGCTTTGGCCTGCCCACACCCCAATGCTGGTGGCTCTGCGACGGCATCGAGGCCGTAATCGCGCGGATCGGGGAACTCCAGCGCCAGGAGCACGAACTCCCCTATGAGATTGACGGCGCGGTGGTCAAAGTCAATGACTACGCCCAATGGCAACGACTCGGAACCACCGCCAAGGCGCCGCGCTGGGCCATCGCCTACAAGTACGCGCACGAACAGGCCACCACGCGCCTCCAGGCCATCACCGTGCAGGTCGGGCGGACCGGCACCCTGACGCCGGTCGCCGAACTGGAGCCGGTGTTCCTCGCCGGCTCAACCATCGCCCGCGCCACGCTGCACAACGAGGAGGAGATCAAGCGCAAGGATATCCGGGTCGGCGACACCGTGGTGATCGAAAAGGCCGGCGAGGTCATCCCGGCCGTGGTCGGCGTCGTGACCGCGCAACGCCCGCCCAACGCCAAGCCGTTCGACCTGTTCCGGCATATCCACGGGAAATGCCCGGCCTGCGGCGGCCCGATCGCGCGCGACCCGGAGTTTGTCGCCTGGCGCTGCGAGAATATAGCCTGTCCCGCGCAGCTCAAACGCAGCCTGGAGCACTACGCCGGCCGCCGTGCAATGGACATCGAGAATCTCGGCGAAGCGTTGGTGAACCAACTGGTGGACCAAAGCCTGGTCCGCGATGTGGCCGACCTGTATGACCTGCGCGTCGAACAGTTGGCCGGATTGGAACGGATGGCCGAAAAATCCGCCGCCAATGTCGTCAACGCCATCGCCGCCAGCAAAGACCGCGAACTATGGCGCCTGCTCAACGGCCTGGGCATCATGCACGTCGGCGAGGGCGCGGCCCGCAAGCTCGCGGAGCATTTCGGCCACCTTGACGCCATCGCGGCGGCGGATGTCGAGCAATTGCAACGCGCGCCGGATGTCGGCGAAGTCATGGCCCAAAGCATTCACGATTTCTTCCGCAACCCGCGCAACCAGGCGGTGATCGCGAAGCTCAAGCGGCATGGCCTCAATCTGCGCGCCGCGGAAACCGCTGTCGCCACCGGGCCGTTTGCCGGGAAGACGGTGGTCATCACCGGCACGCTCCAGGTTTTTTCACGCGAACAGGCGCAGGACGAATTGCGCCGCCGCGGGGCGCACGTCACCGATAGCGTCAGCAAGAAAACCGATTACCTCGTCGTCGGCGCGGCCGCCGGTTCCAAGCTCGAGAAGGCGCGGAAACTGGGGGTCCGGATCCTGGATGAACCCCAATTCATCAAATGGCTCAAGACCCCGTGACGAATCCGGCTTTCGTCTCCGACCGGCGCGGGGGGAGACCACTTCGCAGGTGTGCCGCGTGACCCACGCCGAACAGGAGGCGCGCGCATCGGAAACAAAACGAACTTCGACATCGCCCAGCAGCAGGTCTGGCTGCCGGCGGGCAGCCAGCGCTCACCGGACGGCGCGTTCGATCTCCAGCCGCAGATTCTGATAGACGCCCGCCAAGCGCCCGCCGCTCCGAATGCCGGCGTCAACAAGCGCCAGCGCCGCATCGCTTTGACCGGTCCGGATATATGACGTGATCAGCGCCTGGTCGCAAGCCAGCCGGTCTTCGACGCACAGGCGCGGACGCGCCGCGAGCAGCAGCGGGATCGCCTCCGCCCATTCGCCCCGCAGTTGATGCAGCCGGCCGAGGTAGCGCTCCGTAAGCCCCGACTGCGAATATCCGTGCGCCAGCAGGAACCGGCCCTCCGCGATGGCGCGCGCGGCGGCGGCCCGCCCTGTTTCCGATAGTCCGCCAGCCAATCTCTCCTGGCAAGCCAATGCAAAGTACGCATACTCGATATGCCACGAGGTGTATTCCGGCACCTGGCGCCCGGCAATTTCGTAAAGCCGCAGCGCCTCGGCCGGCTGGTTCTCCCGCAGCAGAACCCGCGCGGCCATGGCGGTAATCGGCCGAATCCCCCCGGCATGCGGTTTCATCGTCTGCCATTCCCGCGCGACTGCCAGCATGCTGGGCGACATCCGCGCCTCCGCCGCGCGGCAGGCTTGGGCGTAGCGGGCGAGCGCCTCCGGATTGGATCGCGCCATGAACGCCACGCCAAAAAGCACGCGCAGGGTGTGGTTAACGCGGTACTCATCGTAGAAGTTCGCTCCCAGCCGCTCCGCCAAGCCGCGTGCATCAGCGCCCGGCCGCGCCAGGGCATCCGCCGGCGCCCGGATCGCATCCGGCAGCGCCGTCATCGCTTCCGCCATGGCGCGCGCCGCCCGCTCCTGACCGCGGAGGGACAGATGGACGTGATCATCCATCCATTCCCAGCCGGTGGCCCCATCCGACCCTTCCCGCCGGAGAATCTCCGCCAGGTCGCACAACACGGCGCCCTTCTCTTCGGCCACCGCGCGGATCGCCGCTTCGATCTCTGAAACCGGCCGCCACGGCAGGGTGTCCATGTCGCGCGCCGCCAGGAATGCCGCCCGCGCGCGCGCCCGGTCGCCCGCCGCGGCAAATGCCCGTCCCAATTGGAAACGCGCCCGGGCATGGCGCGGCGCCCGCGCCACCGCCGCGCGAAATAGTTCCACCGCGGCAGTCGGATTCCCCGCGAGCAAGGCTCCGCCTTCGTCTAGCAGGCGCTGTATCTCCAGCCGTTGCGCATCTCCCAGCCCCGACTCATCCTCCTCGCCCATGGGGGCGAGGCCGGCCTCATTGGCGGCTGTGGTGCAGACGATGGCCGGAACACCGGCTGCGTTCACCTGGTCCAGCATCGCCCCCAGGTTCACCCGCAGATTACGGGCGGCGGCCGCGCGCAAGGGCGAGTCCAGCGGAATCACCGACCGGCCAATCATTTCTTCCATCAAGGTCCGTGACTCCTGCACCCGCCCGTAGCGCCATTCGGCCAGCGCTTGCGCCAGCGCCAGACCGCGCAGGGCGCGCAAAATACGGTGTGCGGCGGGCGGCAGGCTTCCCGTTGCGTTGATCGAACCGGTTCCATAGGCGCCAAAGAATTCGTTATTGCCTGTGTAGAAAATGAAAAGGTCCGGGTCGTACGCCAGCGCATCGCGCACCAGGTAGACGAGGGGGAAGCTCGCCACCGCTGTGGTTCCGAAGTTGATGACCTCCGCCGTCCGCCCGGTCCAGGCTTCGTTGAGGAGTTCCTGCAGGAAGGCGGACATCGCAAGATTGCGCGGCTGCGGATAGCCCTTGGCCGCCGATTCACCCACCAGGAAAACGCGCACGGTGTTTGCCGGCTTGGGCATGACAAAGGAGTATTGCTCCGCATATCCCGGCCGGCTCGGATTGGCAAAGAAGTAGGGCTTCGCGGCCGCCGGTTCGACAATGCACAGCGTCTCTCCCGACGGCAGCTTACCTACCGCGCGCACGAACGGCGGATATCCACCCCATCCGAGCAGCCGCAGCAAACCTTCGACCGCGGCCAACAGGCAGAATGGCAGGAACAAGGCCACCCATTTGAAAACGCGCCGCTTGCGGCTGGAGAGCCTACGTGGCGCTGCGTCGTGAACCAGGAGCATTGAAACCCGGTTTGGGGCTTATGCGCGCCGCGCGCGACGGATCAGGCCCAGACCGGCCAGCGCTCCAAGGCAAAGCAACGCCGAGGTAGACGGCTCGGGAATGGTGTAGGATACAAGGCCGCCACCGGTAGTCGAGGAGGTGTAGGTTTGATCCCACGCCGTGACGCTGACGTTCGGATTCGCCAACGCATCAATCGCGGAGTCGCCGCCACCGCCGCCCGAAGAATAGATGTCGAAATAAAAAGTGTCATTGCCGGTCAGCCCCAGCGTGGGGCGCGAGAGGGCGCAAGTGACGAGGCTGGTAATGCCACCCGTGAAGGAAAACGCGCTCACTGCGCCGGAACCTTCCCAGGCACTCGACCCGTTATTATATGACCAGAATTGGGCGCCGCCGCCGCCATCCACTCATGAGCCAACCCAGAAATTCATGCCACCCACGGGCGCATCCAGATTAATCGGACGGCCCCAGCCGTTGCCCGTAGTCGTTCCAGCCGAGTCGCCGGTCGCAATGCCGATCATAAACTTGCCCCAGTCAGTTGAGGATATGTTGCCGTTGAGCGAGATCGTAAAAATAATATCGGACGCGTCGTGGGAGACTTCGGCCGCCAGGATGTCCAGCGTCCCGCCGCCGCTTGAAAGCCCCGGATCAATATCCCCGGCGCTGTCAGTATAAATATAGGAGGCCTGTAGAGAAACAGTCACCAAGAGCGCCGCCAGCGTACACAGCAATTTTTTCATATCGGTTCTCTTGCATAGCCGCAGCGTTTGGTGGAGGCGGGGGGAATTGAACCCCCGTCCGAGCAAGTTAGACCCTGGCCTCTACGCGCGTGTTCCGCCTTTGATTCTCGCCCGATGGACTGCCGGCGAACGGGCCATCCACAAGGCCAGCGACCACGTGATATTTCGCCCCGGCAACCCGGTCACCCAATCCCGGGGCTATCCTGCTGTCGTCGCCTCACTCGCCTAGCAGGCGTCGGCGGTGAGACGTCGCGGAACTAAGCCGCGAGAGCCAGCTCTTCGTTGGCTTTTGTGTTTTTTTCCCGGATTTTTTACGAGGCCAACCGGGGTCCTCGGCGCGCCACCGGAGCCATCGCTGACCCGTCGAAACCGGATCGCCCCCGTGACTTAATGGAAATATAATTATTTTTCATTCCATTGTAAAGTGGCCACGCCGCGTTTTTTCCGGCCGGCGGAAACGCGAAAACGAATGCGAGTCTCATTTCAGCCACGAATTTATATTAAAGAGGCACTTTCCCCAGGTAGCCATGCGTCGCGTGCGGTGTGCAGGGCAATGGACGGCCCAGCGGTCCAGCCCCGCCCACAGCCCCAGTCGGGCGAGACCGCTGGACGCGCCGTGGCGCCCGCATCCTTCGGGCACGGTTCTCCACGATACCCCACGTACCCGGCTCGCGCCGCGCTCCACCGTGGGGTGCAAAAAAACACGCGGCCGAGGAAATTCCGCTTGATTCGATTCCGCGGATTTTCAAAATGGGCGCACGCGCGGCAGCGGTTGCGGAGCCGTTGCCGCGGCGAGCGCAGTCACAATAAGGGGTATCGCATCATGATTGAATTCGGTCGGAAGGTGTTGTTTCTCGGTTTCGGTTCGGTGGCACAGTGCGCCCTGCCCGTCTTTGTCAAGCTCGTCAAGACCCCGCTTCAAAATATCACGGTGATGGATTTCGAGGACAAGTCGCCGGTCCTGAAGGAATGGATCGCGCAGGGCGTTCGATTCGTCCAGGACAAGGTAACGAGAGAGAATCTGGGTACGCTGCTGGGCCGGTATGTCCAGGCCGGCGACCTGCTGATTGATCTGGCATGGAACATTGACGCCTGCGAGATCATCCAGTGGTGCCATGATCAAGGCGTGCTCTATGTCAACACGTCAGTCGAGGTCTGGGATCCCTACACCAACGCGGATCGGAAACATCCAACGGAAAAGACCCTGTATTGGCGGCACATGAACTTGCGGCGAATGACCGCCAAGTGGCCGAAGCCGGGCCCAACCGCCGTGATCGAGCACGGGGCCAACCCCGGCCTGATCTCCCATTGGACCAAACGCGGCCTGCTGGACATCGCCGCCAAGCTCCTGGATGACAAGAAATTGAGCGGCCGGGCGGCCGAGGAAATTGCGGAGCTGGCGCGCACGTGGGCATTCAACAAGCTCGCGATGCGGCTGGGCGTGAAAGTGATCCACTGCAGCGAGCGGGATACGCAAATCACCAACCAGCCCAAGCAGGTGGACGAGTTCGTCAACACCTGGAGCATCGAGGGATTCCGGGAGGAGGGCACCACCACGGCCGAGCTGGGCTGGGGCACGCACGAGAAAGAACTGCCGCCGCTCGCCTACGAGCATCAGGACGGTCCCCGGAACCAGATTTGCCTGGCGCGCATGGGCATCAATACGTGGGTGCGGTCGTGGGTGCCGCACTACGACATTATCGGCATGGTTGTGCGCCACGGAGAAGCGTTCAGCATTTCCGATCGGTTGACCGTCTGGGAGAACGGCAAAGCCATCTACCGCCCCACCGTCCATTACGCCTACTGCCCATGCGATGCCGCTATTATCTCACTGCACGAGCTGCGCGGCCGAGCCTATGAACTGCAGCCGAAGCTGCGGATCATGTCCGATGAAATCACCGGCGGCGCGGACATCCTCGGCGCGCTCTTGCTGGGGCACCCGTACAGCGCCTGGTGGACCGGCAGCAACTTGAGCATCACCGAAGCGCGCCGGCTGGCGCCACACCAAAACGCCACGACTTTGCAGGTGGCCATTTCAGCCGTCGCGGCGGCGATGTGGATGATCGAAAACCCCGAACGCGGCGTGCTCGTGCCCGATGATCTGCCGCACGATTATATCCTGAAGATCGCCGACCCGTGGCTGGGGGAGAATCTTTCGATTCCGGCGGACTGGAATCCGCTCAAGGCCTACGTTAATCTCTTCAAGGGATTCAACCGGCCGTCAATTGATCCGGACAACCTGTGGCAGTTCAAAAACTTCCTGGTGACCGACTGAAATTGAAGGGCGAAGGCGGTAGGGTGGAGGCGGAAAGCAAGCCGCGATCGCCATCCCTGTCTGACAACAAGCGGCGCAAGAAAGAAGGCCGAACATGGTAATGAAAAGCACATTGCAAAAGCTGGCGAAGGAACACGGGACGCCGCTGTTCGTGGTGGACCACAAGATGCTGCGCCGGAACGTAGCGGACTTCAAGAAGTACCTGCCACGGGTCCAGCCCTACTACGCCGTCAAAGCCAACTCCGACCCGGCGATCGTCAAGACGCTATATGAGGCCGGCGCCAGCTTCGACGTCGCCTCGCTGCCGGAGTTTCTGATCGTCTATGAGTACATCAAGAACCTGCCGACGCCGGAGCGCCAGCACTATATCTGGGACAAGATCATCTACGCGAACCCGATCAAGGCGAACGAAACCCTGATGGCGCTGGATCAATACAAGCCGCTGGTCACTTACGACAACCTGGAGGAAATCGGCAAGATCAAGAAATATGCGCCGCACGCGGGCCTGGCCCTCCGGCTGAAGGTGTTAAACACCGGCTCGATGGTGGAACTCTCGTCCAAGTTCGGCGCGGCGCCGGGCGAGGCGGTGGACCTGATCGAGGCGGCCCATAAGGTCGGCCTGATTGTGGAAGGCCTCAGTTTCCACGTCGGCAGTCAGTGCACGAATTTCCAGAACTACGTACAGGCGTTGAATCTGGCCGCGGGCATTTTCAAGGAGGCCAGGTTGCGCGGGTTCAATTTGAAGCTGCTCGATATCGGCGGCGGATTCCCGGCGCCATACGACGCGAACGTCGAGCCGTTCAAGGCGCTGGCCCACAAGTTAAACGCCGAGCTAAAGCGGTTGTTCCCCAAGCATATCGAAATCCTGGCGGAGCCCGGTCGGTTCATGGTGGCCACCGCCGCAACCGTCGTCGCCAAGGTCATTGGCAAAGCCTTCCGCGACGGGAAGACGTGCTATTACATCAACGACGGGGTCTATCACACATATTCCGGCGTGATTTTTGACCATTGCCATTATCCGGTGAAAGCCTTCAAGCGGGGGCCGACCACTATCTGCGCCGTCTTCGGGCCCACCTGCGATGCGCTGGATACCGTGTCGCTTTCGGAGGAATTGCCGGATCTGCAACTTGGGGATCTGGTCTACAGCGAGAACATTGGCGCCTACAGCCATGCCTCCTCCACCTTCTTCAACGGCTTCCCGCCGGCGAAGGTGGTGCATATTAATCAATGATCGTCAGGCCGTAATCAGCAGTTAGTGGGCAGTGAAAACTGTTCTGGGCTATATTGTGATTTTCATTGCGGCCCTGCCTTTTTTATGGTGGGGCAGCTTGGTCTATGAAAAAGCCGTGCAGGATTACGGGCGGGCTCGGGCCACTTTGATTCCAATGGCGGTCGTCGTGGTAATCACCATCGTTATCTTGATGCTGGTTGGCGATTGCTCGCCGGCGCTGCAATCGTCGGAATCGCCATGATGGTGATGGCCCGCTGCCGCGCGCGCCCCTGTCACCGCACTCCGAGCGTGAGCAAACGGCCCGGCTGGCGCCCAGGCAACGCGACGCGCAACGGCGGCTTATGCGCCCTTGAACTTTGGACCTCGACGTTTGAACTTGTTTTGCCGGAGCGCCGCAATGATCCGGAGGTCCGCGGCGGAGAAAGGGTATGCGGCAAACTGCGCCGGAGTCACCCACCGGAAAGCCGCGCAATGGATCGGGCGGGGCCGGCCGGCGACAATCCGCGCGAAATAAGCGTGCAGGTCAATGGTGAAATGACTGTAAGCGTGATGGACCGTCGCCAGGCGCGATCCGATGCGGGTATCAATCCCCAGTTCCTCCCGCAGCTCGCGCCGAATACATTCCGGCAATGATTCACCCGACTCGCGCGTTCCGCCAGGGAACTCCCACAAACCGCCCAGCATGGCCTCCGGCCGCCGCTGGGCAATCAGAATTTGACCGCGCCGGTTGATGACCACCCCCGCCCCAACCACCTTGTGCGGCGGGGGCCGGGCGGGCGACTTGACCGGATACTGCCGCTGCGCGCCGCGGGCGCAAGCCCGGCAAATCCGCCGCAAGGGACAGGCCGCGCAATCCGGATTGCGCGGCCGGCAGACCAGCGCGCCGAGTTCCATAAGCGCCTCATTGCATTGGGCGGCGCGGCCGCTGATCAACAAGGCGTCGGCCAAAGTTTGCAGCTTGCGCCGAGCCGCCGGCCGGCGCACGTCATCGCCGAACGCCGCCAACCGCGCCAGCACCCGAATCACGTTGCCATCGAGCACGGCGGCATCGGAATGGAACGCAAGGCTGGCAATGGCAGCCGCCACGTAGGCGCCGATGCCGGGCAACTCCCGCAAGCCGGACAATGTCCGGGGAAAACGGCCGCCATACTTCCGTAAAACAATCCGGGCGGCCTGGTGCGCATGGCGGGCCCGTGCATAATACCCCAGCCCTTCCCAAGCCTTGAGTACGGCCTGCAGCGGGGCGGCGGCCAGCGCGGCGACATCTGGAAATCGCGCAAGGAAACGACGGTAATATGGGATTACCTGCTCCACGCGCGTTTGCTGAAGCATCAACTCCGAAATCCAGACGCGGTACGCCGTCCGCCGCGTCCGCCACGGCAGGCGACGCCGATGCCGCGCGAACCAGGGCAAGAGACGCGCGACAATGGCCTGTCGCAGTGGCATCACGGACCGGCTATTTATTCCGGGAATGACGTCGCCTGATTTCAATTCAATGTTTCGCTTCACGCGCCGACCGGGCAAGGCGCAACGCACCATCTGCCACGCGACGCGTTGGATTATTATCAGTCTGTCTTCAACTCAACCGCGGACCGGCGCGGCGCCACTGTTCGGGGTTGCTGGTCGGGGACCAGTTCCGCGGGCGTCATCTCCCGGAAACCCGAAACCATTTTCAAGGATACGTCCACGCGCCAGGCGATGCCGCGGCGCTGGATAGTGTTCTTCTCGTCCACCACCGTGTAATCGAAACTGACCTCATACTTGTCCACGCCCAGCCGGCGGGCCCGCCAGCGCGGAAACAGCACACTGCCCCGTTCGGCATCCATGCGCCGCCGAACCCAATCCTCAACCGCCCCATCGCTGTCATCGGCCGGCCACTGTCGAGCAATCCGAATGGCGGCCGTCTCGCCATCCGGCACCCCGCCTCCGGACGGCTTGAGTGCCGCCGGGGACGATAGCGCCAGATCATCCGCGCGGGGCTCCTCGCTGCCAGGTGGTCCGCAGCCCGCCACCGAACACAGCGCCAGCGCCAGCAGCATCCGCCAGCATCCGGAACCAACTCGGAGCACACCACGCATAGCCGCAGATTATGGCATCCGTTCCCTGCTGCATAGCGTGAATTGCAATGGATTTGTTTTTGACCCTGCCCGTCATTCCTATTATCTTATATTCATTGATTGGGATTTTAAGGAGACGACTATGGCTGATCAGAATCGCCAACCGCAACAAGGCGCGGAACCGCCCAAGATCAGGTTGAACGGGAACGGCAAGGCGTCGCCCCCGGCCGCGCCAGCCAGCCAGCAACCGAAGAAAGAGACTTCGCGGATTCCGTTGACCGCGCCTACCGCAGTCCCCGCATCCAAATCAGACACCAGCCGGATTTCACAGACCGCGCCCACCACCCCGGCCGCCATTCCGCCAACCCAGTCCAAGAAAGACACTTCGCGCATCAGCTTGACATCCGCCGTTGCGCCGCCCAAAGGTGGCCGGCCGGCGACCATCAAGACCACGCCGGATGAACCCAAGAAAGCCACGGCGCGCGTCGCCCTGCCGACTGATCAAATCCGGCCGATGTCCGAGACTTCCCGGATCGAAGCCACGAAGAAGAGCACGGTGCGGGTTCAGATTGAGGACGCCGCCAAGGGCGACACGCAGCAGATTCTGCTGCAGCGGCAGAAGGCAGCGGCCTCTCCGGAAGGCAAGACGCGGACCTCGCAAATCAATATCAACGAGATCCTGCCGGGCGAAGACCAGGACATTTTCAAGCGGCGCACCACGCTGCTCGATCCCAGTAAATACGGCGCGGCGGCCGCGGCGCCCGCGGCGCCGACGCCGATTCCGCGCACGATCCGGATCAAGGAAGGCCCGCCGACCACTACATTCCAGAAACCGCAGGAAGCCCCCCCCGCCGCCGTAGTCCCTCTGGCAGCGCCGGAAGTTGAGGTGGCACGCAAGAGCGAGACTTCGCGCATCGAACTGCCGCCGGAGGCCGGCGCGGCACAGCCACCCACGCGGCGCAAGACCATCCGCATCAAACGGCCGGAAGGCGGCACCGGCACCAAGACGCTGATTGTCGCCCGGCCTGAGGATGCGGATGAATCATCCGAGCCGACAATCACGTTCAAACCGCAGGCGGAGTTGGGCGCGCTCTGGTCACTGGTGGCGTTGGCGACGCTGCTGATCACGGCGGGCGTGATTACGTACCAGATTCTCGCGCTGAATAATCTGTCGGGATTTTAAGGCTTCCAAGCAGAGGAGGACGACTCATGGCTGAAGCGAATGTTGTGCATGTGACCGCCGAAAATTGGCAGTCGGAAGTTATTGATTCCCAGACCCCGGTGCTGGTGGATTTCTGGGCGCCTTGGTGCGGGCCGTGCAAAGCGATCGCGCCGGAACTGGAGAAAGTCGCGTCCGAGCTGACGGGCCGGCTGAAAGTGGCTAAAGTCAACGTGGATGAAGCCCCCGACCTGGCAGGTCAATTCGGTATTCGCTCCATCCCCACCCTGCTGATCATGAAGAGCGGCAATGTGCAACAGCAGATGGTGGGCGCCATGAGCGCGACCGCGCTCAAGGCCAAGGTTGAGCCCTTCCTCAGCGCCTGACGTGGTCGCGCCCGGCCGAAAACCACGCCAAACGCAAAGCTGTAGCCAAGATGCGGAACCGCAAATTGGGCGTATTCGCGGCTGAACAAGAAAAGCCTTGTTCGCCATACTCACGAGCGTAAGCAAACGGGCAATCATTAGCGGGTATTCTTGTCGCAAACGGCGTTGTTGGCCGGCCTGGCGAGGGTTTGGCCGCTGTCTGGAAAAACAAAGGCTGGCTGACCTTCTTCGGGATAGCCACTATTACGTTTGGTCCATCTTCTCGCCGACTTTTTGGATACGGATCGTCCGGCCGATAAGCGCCAAAGCGAGCAAGCCCATCCAGGTTACGATCTGGAATATCCTTTTGTGAGGCAGGATCCAAAGCAGCGTGAACAACCCCACAAAATAAACAACAATACTAAGCGTGTAGAGACGAAAAGGCCATTTCCCCAGAATAAGGAAAGCCTGACATTGCGGGCATCGGCCAACCTTCCGCACCAATCCAAGCAATCCAGTTAATTCCTGGCGTTCACCCCAGGCAAGATGATAGCCGCATTCCGGACACGCATTGCTTGAGCGATGACTCATCGTTCATCCTTCCGAACATCGGAATGGCTGGAGTCCTTCTGAATTTTCAGCAACTGGCGAATACCCTTGCGGGCCAGATTCAGCATCTGCTCCAGTTGCTCCGCTGTAAAGGGGTGATGCTCCGCCGTGCCCTGGACCTCGACAAAGCTGCCGGCGCCATTCATTACCACGTTCATATCCACGGCGGCTGCGACGTCCTCCGCATAGCAGAGGTCCAGCACCGGCCGATCCGCCACCATTCCGACGCTGACCGCCGCCACCATATCCACAATCGGGTCGTCGGTCAGTTTCCGCTCCCGAAGCAGCCGGTCCACCGCGAGCCGCAGGGCCAGGCATGCGCCAGTGACGGCGGCAGTCCGCGTGCCGCCATCCGCCTGCAAGACATCGCAGTCCGCCCAGATCGTCCGCGCGCCCAGCTTCTGAAGATCAACCGCAGCCCGCAGCGAACGGCCAATCAGGCGCTGTATCTCCTGCGTGCGTCCGCTGACGCGACCGGCCGTCGCCTCGCGCTGTGTGCGCGTGCCCGTGGCATAAGGCAGCAGGCTGTATTCGGCAGTGATCCAGCCGCCGGCTACCTTTTGTTCCCGCATCCACCGCGGCACGGTGTCTTCGATCGTCACGCCGCAGATCACCCGGGTGCCACCCATGCGGATCAGCACAGAACCGGTGGCGGCGGGCGCGATGTCCCGCGTGATCTCAACGGGGCGCAACTGGTCGGCTCGGCGGCCGTCCGGCCGATGTATGGCATGGGTATTCATGCGGTCTGGTGTGCCTGGCGGGAGTTGAACCCACAACCTTTGGCTCCGGAGGACCACGCTCTGGCCAGTTGCGCTACAGGGACACGGTTCGTAACCGGCGCGGCAGCTTCTGCGCGATTTCGCGCCGGTTGTCCAGTCGCGAAACTTCAGCCGTTCCGCTTCTCGAAATCCTTCATGAACGCCACCAGCGCGTCAATGCCGGCCATCGGGAATGCGTTGTAGATCGAGGCGCGAATGCCGCCAACGGAGCGATGGCCCTTTAACCCTTTCAGTTTCTGGGTTGAGGCCTCCTTAATGAACTGCTCCTCCAACGCCTCATTCGGCAGGCGGAAGGTCACGTTCATGTCGGATCGGAATTCCTTGACGGCCGTCCCCTTGTAGAACGATGAACCATCAATTGCGGCATAAACCTTGGCCGCTTTCTCGGCGTTCAACCGGGCCATCGCGTCCATCCCGCCATTCTTGAGCAGCCAGCGTGTGACCAGCATCACCATGAAAATGCTCCAGCACGGCGGCGTGTTATGAAGCGAGTTCTCCTCCACGAAGGTCTTGTAACGGAAGATGATCGGAATCTTCTCGGAACCCTTCGCCGCCCAATCCTTGCGAATAATGACCACCACCACCCCGGCCGGGCCGATGTTCTTCTGCGCGCCGGCGTAGATCAGGCCGAAGCGGGAAATATCTATGGGCCGCGACATGAAGTCCGACGACATATCCGCCACCAGCGGGGCTTCCGTCTGCGGGAATTCCTTCATCTGGGTGCCGGCAATGGTCTCATTGGAGGTGACATGAACATAGGCGGCGCCGGGGTTGAACTTCAGGCTGGACAGCGCCGGCATCCGGGTCGGGATATCCTTGGCGGTATCGGCAATGACGTTCACCTTGCCGATCAATTTGGCCTCCTTGACCGCCTTCGAACCCCAAGCGCCGGCGTTGACGTAATCCGCCGACTGCCCCTCGCCCAGGAAGTTCATCGGCACGAGGGCGAACTGGCCGCAGGCCCCGCCCTGCATGAACAGGACCGCATGCGTGTCGGGCACATTCAGGATTTTCTTGATATTCTCGATGGCCTCATTATGCACCGCCTCATACTCTTTCCCGCGATGGCTCATCTCCATGATGGACATGCCGGAGCCCTTGTAATCCACCAGATCGGCCTGGGCTTGCTCCAATACCTCCAGCGGTAAAACGGCGGGGCCGGCACTGAAATTGAATACTCTGCTCATGTTCCTTCCTTTCCTTGGTTGAGTTGCGAGTCAGACATTGTTTTTTTATCATCATTTTAATAGTCTTTCAACTTTGACACGCTGTTTTTTTGGGTATGCGCACGCTGGATAACATCTTTCAACTGACCGCCAACGGGACGAATGTCCGAACCGAGGTGCTCGCCGGCATCACCACCTTTCTGACCATGGCCTATATCATTTTCGTCCAGCCGGCGGTGCTGACGACGGATTTCGCCGGCCAGCCAACAGGCATGGATTTTGGCGCGGTTCTGCTAGCCACCTGTATTTCCGCCGCGCTGGCCACCACGTTGATGGGCCTGCTGGCCCGCTATCCCATCGCGCTGGCGCCCGGCATGGGGGAGAACTTCTTCTTCGTCTCCGTTGTCATGGCGCTGACCGCGCTGGGTTTCAAGGACGCCTGGCGGGTCGCGCTGGCGATTGTTTTCCTCTCGGGAGCGGTGTTCATGCTGCTCTCCGTCGTCCGCCTGCGCGAGGCGGTCATTGACGGCATCAGCCCGAGCATGTGCAACGGCATTGCCGCCGGTATCGGGCTGCTCATCGCCTTCATCGGATTGCGCAATGGGCAGATCATTGTGGGGAATCCCGGCACGCTGGTCAGCCTGAATACTCATATTCCCATCGCCGATTTCCTCGTCTTCGCGTTCGGCCTGCTGGTGACGGCCGTCCTGCATACGCGGCGGGTGCGCGGCTCCATTCTGATCGGCATTCTCGCCGCCATGCTGCTGGCCGCGCTGCTGGGCAAAGTGAAGTTCACCGGCATTGTCGGCCTCCCCAGGATTCAGCAAAGCGGCATCCTGCAAATGGATTTCAACCAGGTCTTCTCATTGAAGTGCCTGCCATTCATCCTGGTCTTCCTGTTCATGGATTTGTTCGACACGGTCGGCACACTGGTTGGAGTTTCAGAGCAAGCCGGCTTGATCCGGCCGGACCACAAGCTGCCGCGCGCCTCGCAAGCGCTCTTCGCGGACGCCGCCGGGACCGTGGTCGGCGCGACACTGGGAACCAGCACGGTCACCAGTTTCATCGAAAGCGCCACCGGTGTCGAACAGGGCGGGCGGACGGGATTGACGGCGCTGACCACAGCGGCGCTGTTCCTGCTGGCGATCTTCTTCAGTCCGCTGATCGCGATGGTCGGCAACTACGCCCCGATCACGGCCGCGTCATTGATTGTGGTGGGCGCCCTGATGATGCAAAACGCGCGCAAGATCAACTGGGAGGATTTCAGCGAGGCAATACCCTCTTTCCTGATGATCGTCGGCATTCCCCTGTCGTACTCCATCGCGGACGGGTTGGCGCTGGGGTTCGTCAGCTATCCGCTGGTGAAACTGCTCAGCGGCCGGGGCCGCGAAGTGAAATGGCCGATGTATGTGCTGGCGGTAGTGCTGGGCTTGTACTTTGTTTTCGTCCGCGCGCGGCTGGGCTAAAGCCTTTCGGTTCAGATTCGGCACGCTGGGCGCACAGGCAGCTTACCCGTTTTTGCCATCAACTCATTGCCGAATCCTGCACTGCGTGAAACCGGCGCCCCGCGCCGAAATACTTGTTTTTTTCTTGTGGAGCCGCGCGTCGGTCCCGGATATTATCAAGGTAATGGCGCGTACGCTTGGCAGCGCCCCAGATAGAGATCATGATTATCCGCGCGGCAATCATCGCGGTGCTGATCGGGCTGGCCGGCCAACCGGCTTGGGCCGCCAAAAAATGGCGCACCTATGAAAATTGCACGCTGATCCCGCACGACGCGAATGACGGCGACAGCTTCCATGTCCGGGTCAACAAGCGCCATTATATCTTTCGGCTCTACTTTGCCGACACGCCGGAAACCGATGATAGCCTGCCCGAACGGGTGGCCGAGCAGGCCGCCTATTTCGGGTTAGATCCCAAAACCACAATCCAGGTCGGCAAACAGGCCAAGGAGTTCACGGCCAATTTTCTCAAGAACGGGTTCACGGTCTACAGCCGTCTTCAGGACGCTCTGGGCCGGAGCGACCGCGACCGCGATTACGCCTTCGTTGTGGTCGGCGACAAAGATCTGGCTACCGAACTGGTGCGCAACGGCCTGGCCCGTGTCTATGGCACGCCGACGGATCATCCCGATGGCACCCCGCAGCAAAATCTTTGGTGGCGCCTGAAGTCAGCCGAGCGCGAGGCCAAGCAAATGCGGCGCGGCGCCTGGGGTATGCCGCAAGCCCCAACCAATCCCTTCGCCCGGGCTACGCCAGTGGCTGCGCCCGGCGCCAACCCAACCCTCCCAGCGGCGGCGGCCGCCGCGCCGGAGCTTGAGGAACAGAGCCTGGTCCTGCCCCAATCCATCATCGCCTTTTCGCTGCGCGATCCGGGCCAGCAGGTGGGCATCCTGCCGCGCGGGACGGTGGTGCGAGTGCTGCGGGCCGAGTCGCCGACCATGGCTCGCATCCGTTTCTCCGAGCAAAACGGCAATGTATTTGAAGCCCAGTGCCGCCGGGCGGATTTGGGTTTGTGACTTGGGGAATAACAAGCCGATCGCGGCGACTTAAAAACGGGATTGCGTCCAAAAAAAAGGGGGGGGGCCATGAATAACAGACTGATTCAAAGTTTCGCCTTCGCGCTTGTTTTGTCCGCCCTCGGCGCCCTGGCTGACGAACCGCGGCGCATGCCGATCATGCGTGTATCGGGCGCCACCATGTACGAGTGGGAACTCGCATACCGGGCCATGCCCCAGGCCGTCATTAGCGGGGATCTGCTGGCCAAGTCCGCCAAGGCCGGGGCATATAGCCTGCTCGGCAATGTGCGCTACATCGCAGCCGAGCGCAACCAATCAAGCTGCGGCAACTGTTGGATGTGGGCCAGCACCGGCGTGATGGAAAATGAGCTGTACGTCAAACGCGGCATTTTCGACCGCCTCTCGATCCAGTATTTCGCGCTCTGCGGCACCAAGCCACAGTGCGGCTGCCAGGGCGGCAGTATCAACGATGCGGTAACCTTCTATTCCAGTAAACGCTTTTGCGTCCCCTGGTCCAACGCCGGCGGCGCGTTCGCCAACGGCGACGGCAACTGCCACGGCACTTGCGGCGGCGTCGCGACCTCGCCTAACTACCCGATCAACTCGATCCAGGCCGTCAGCGTCAGCACCTACGGTGTCGGCCAGGCCCAGGCGATCGCCAACATGAAGAACATCCTCCTGCAGAACAAGGCTGCCTACTTCGGCTTTTCGTTCGGCAACGACTCCGACTGGAATCGTTTTAACAACTTCTGGAACAATTCGGACGAAAGCGCGATCTTTGACCCCACCCCCGCTTGCGGGCATGCCTGGGTGGAACAGCAGGGCGGCGGGCACGCGGTGCTGCTGGTGGGGTTTAACGACACCGATCCGGCCAACCCATACTGGCTGCTGCTGAACAGTTGGGGCACCGCCGGCGGCCGCCGGCCCAACGGACTCATGCGCTGGAAAATGAATGTGGACTATGACTGCCAGATAATCCGGACCGACGGCAACATTACCATGCACCGCGTGTCCACGTTGAACGTGGATTACGGCGGAATCAGCCTGCCGGCCGTCGCCACTGAACCGGCCACGGCCGTGGCGGCCAATTCCGCGACGCTCAACGGCACGGTCAACCCGCAGGGCGCGGCTACAACCTATTACTTTCAGTATGGGCTGACCACCGCCTATGGGTCCTCCACGCCGGGCACCAGCGCCGGCGCCGGCAGCAGCGTCGTCGCGGTCAACGTGCCGGTGCCGAACCTGACGCCGCAGTCCACCTATCATTTCCGCATCGTCGCCGTGAACGCGGGCGGCACCTCGTACGGCGCCGACCGCACCTTCACCACGACCAGCCCGGGCCCGCCGGCGCCGGAGGTCACCACCCAGCCGGCGTCATCCATCTCCATCTCATCCGCCATCCTGAACGGCTCGATCAACCCGCGCGGCAGCGAGACGATGTATTTCTTTGAATATGGCCCGACCTTGATGTACGGCTGTAACACCGCCACCAGCTCGGCCGGCTCCGGCTCCAGCCCGGTCGCGGTGAATCGCCAGGTCAACAATCTGATCCCATCGCAAGGCTTCCATTGCCGCCTCGTGGCCTATAGCGCCGGCGGCGGCGTGCTGGGCAACGATATCGCTTTCACTACTCCCAGCCTGCCGACCCAATACACGGTCACGGCCGCGGCCGGCGCCAACGGGGCCGTCAGCCCCAGCGGGATGCTGACCAACAACGCCGGCAGCAGCCGAACATTCACCGCCGCGCCGAACCCGGGCTACGCGGTTTACTGGTGGACGCTAAACAGCCAGCCCGCCCAGTACGGCGGCAATTCATTCACCGTCTCCAACATCCAGGCTGCCCAGACCATCCTCGTTAACTTCACGCTGGCCGCCGCGGCGGATGCCTGGGATCCCGGCGACGACCAAGGCACCAACGCAACGCCGCTGATGGGATTGTCCGCCGCCACCAACACCCACGGCCCGCACACGCTCTCATCCGTTGATCTGGCCGACTGGTTCAAAATCCGGCTCACGAATAACATCAACTATAACTTCAACTCCATCGGCGGCACGGGCGATGATTTCGCCGAATTGTACACTGACCCGACCGACACCAACTCGCTCGTGAATTACGACGACGACTCCGGCGGCAA
>CAZMXS010000017.1:44752-52020 GCA_964570325.1 uncultured Verrucomicrobiota bacterium
CGACGACGACTCCGGCGGCAATGGCCAGTTCAGTCTCAACTACATGCCCACCGCCACCGGCTGGTACTACCTGCGGGTGGAGACCTTTAATTCGGGCGTGGAGGCCGGCTATCATTTCCGTTATCACATCACCAGCCCGTCCGGCCGCGACGCCTGGGATCCCGGCGACGACACCGGCGCCGGCGCTTCGAACCTGGGCACGCCGACCATCGGCGGCCAGACCCACGGGCCCCATAAGCTATCCGTCGGAGACGTCTATGATTGGTTTGTCGTCAACCTGGTGGCCGGCCACCACTACAACTTCAACACATCCGGCGGCGCGGGCGACGATTACGCCGCGCTGTTCGGCGACGCGGAGGGCGCCAACCTGCTGGCGGAAGACGACGATTCGGGCGGGAACAAGCAATTCAGCCTGAACTACACAGCGGAGATCTCCGGCCCGCACTATCTGCGCGTGAACACCTATTTCCCGGGACAGAGCGCCGCTTACACGCTGGCGTACCAGGAGCGCCAGAACATAGATCCGCCGCAGCCGGCGATCAACCCCAACCCGACCAACGAGGCCGGCAATGTCAGCACCCAGCCAACGCTCACCTGGGCCAACGGCGGCGGGGCCACCGGCTATGAAGTCTGGTTCAGCTACGACGGCGTCTACCTTTACAAACTCACCAACACCACCGACACCAGTTTCCTGCCGGCCCCGCTGACCCCGGGCAATTACTACTACTGGCAGATTGACTCAACCAACGCCAATGGAGTGACCGCCGGCGAGCTGTGGGTATTCCAGGTCGGCGGCGGGGGCGGCGGCATGAGCGTGACCTTCCCCGCCAGCATGGCCGGCCGCCGCGCATGCGTTTACGCCTGGGACAACTTCAGCCAGCAATGGATGACCTTCCCCGGCAGCGGCGACGTGGACGCGCCAACGCAAGTCCGGATCCCGGATCTGCAAGTCGGCCAATATTACTGGTTCGGCATCTGGGACTACTCCACCGCGAACTGGGCGCATACCGAATGGTTTGGATTGATTCCGACGGAAATCAACGGCCGCTTCATCGGCCATATCATCGGCTCCCCGCCCACGCCGCAGATTGGGTATCCGACGGACGCATTCGACATCTCGGGATCAACCGGCCACACGGTTTGGCCCGTGATCGTGGACATGACCACGGGCGTGTGGGACTACTCGCAGCCGACGTTCGTCTCCAACGGCACCTGTTCGTACACGCCGCTTTCATGGACTCCCTGGGTCTGGATTGTGTTTTATGATATGAACACAGGTGAATGGTTCTGATTGGACGAAACAAAGCGCACGGGACACCTGCGTTCTGAAGGGCGCAGTAAGTTTGCAGGCAAAGGGCGGGCGCCTGCCCGCCATGAAGAACAAGCAGAGAACGCATGGAATGACCGGCCGGCGGCCCGGAAGCCGAAAATGAAAGAAGGAGCTCCCAGAATGAACAGGCGCATCTTATCCATATTAGCCATCGGCCTCCTGGCGGGCGGATGGGCGGCCTCGGCCCAGATCATCACCGGCGAGCCGAAATATCCGATAATGCGCATCAGCGCGGACGAATTGCGCCAATGGTCGCTGGATCAAGCCAAGCGACCCCGGGCCGTGATCAAAGGCGATATCAGCCCCAAGGCGGGCGCGTTCAGCTTGCTTAACAATGTGAAATACATCGCCGCCGAGCGTAACCAGCAGAACTGCGGCAATTGCTGGATGTGGGCCGGCACCGGCATCATGGAAAACGAGATGTATGTCAAGAAGGGCATCTTCGATCGCCTATCCATCCAATACTTTGCGCTTTGCGGCACCAAGCCGCAGTGCGGCTGCCAGGGCGGCACCATTGACGATGTGGCTTCCTTCTATGCCAACAAGCGTTTCTGCGTGCCCTGGTCAAACACCGGCGGGGCGTTCGCCAACGGCGACGGCAATTGTCACGGAACCTGCGGCGGCGTCGCCACCACGCCCAATTATCCGATCAACTCGATCCAGTCCGTGGCCGTCAACACCTACGGGGTCGGCCAGGCCCAGGCGATCGCCAACATCAAGAACATCCTGCATCAGAACAAGGCAATGTTCTTTGCCTTCTTTTTCGCCAACAATACAGATTGGAACCGCTTCTTCACTTTCTGGGACAATGGCGGCGAGACGGCGGTTTTCGATCCGGCCGCGTCCTGCGGGCACACCTGGGTCAATGGCCAGGGCGGCGGACACGCGGTGCTCCTCGTCGGATATGACGACACGAATCCGGCCAATCCGTATTGGTTGATCCTCAACAGTTGGGGCACGGCCAACGGCAGCCGGCCCAACGGGTTGATGCGCTGGAAGATGAACATGGACTACAACTGCACCATCTCCGACGCCTACGGGACCTATCCGCTGCTGGAAGTGTCCACCCTCAACGTCGAATACGGCGGCGTGAATCGGCCGGCCGTCTCCACGGATCCGGCCACCGCCGTGGCGGCGAACTCCGCAACGCTCAATGGGACAGTCAATCCACAAAGTTCGGCCACGACATATTACTTTGAATACGGTCTGACCACCGCCTATGGATCCTCCACACCGGTCACCAGCGCCGGCGCCGGCAGCAGCGCCATAGCTGTGGCCGTTCCAATCTTGAACCTGACGGCGCAGTCTACCTATCACTTCCGTCTTGTCGCAGTGAACGCGGGCGGCACCTCGTACGGCGCCGACCGCACTTTCACCACCACCAGCCCCGGCCCGCCGGCGCCCGAAGTGACCACCCAACCAGCCTCATCTATTTCGATCTCCTCCGCCATCTTCAACGGCACGGTCAATCCGCGCGGCAGCGAGACCATGTACTTCTTCGAGTACGGCCCGACGCTGAACTATGGCGTCAACACCGCCACCAGCTCCGCCGGCAGCGGCTCGAGCCCGCTCGCGGTCAACTGCCAGGTCAACAATCTGATCCCGGCGCAGACCTTCCATTGCCGGCTCGTCGCCTACAGCGTCGGCGGCGGCGTGCAAGGCAACGACATCGCCTTCACCACGCCTTCGCTGCCGACCCGCTACACGGTAACCGCGGCAGCCGGCGCGAACGGCGGCGTCGCCCCCAGCGGCATCGTAACCAACAACGCCGGCGAGAGCCGAACCTTCACGGCCACGCCAAACCCGGGCTACGCGGTCCAGTGGTGGACGCTCAACAGCCAGCCGGCCCAGTATGGCGGCAACACCTACACGCTCACCAATATCCAGGCCAACCACAGCCTGCTGGTCACCTTCATGCTGGCCGCGGCGGCTGACGCCTGGGATCCCGGCGACGACACCGGCGCCGGCGCCACGGCGCTGACCGGCCTGACCACGACGGAGACGACCCACGGGCCGCACACGCTTTCCGCCACGGACCCGGCCGACTGGTTCATGATCCGGCTCACCAACAACATCAACTACAACTTCAATTCCGTCGGCGGCTCGGGCGACGATTTCGCCGAACTTTACACCGACCCCGCCGACCCCAACTCCCTCGTGAACTACGACGATGACTCCGGCGGCAATGGCCAGTTCAGCCTCAGCTACATGCCCACCGCCACCGGCTGGTTCTACCTGAAAGTACGACCGCGTAATCCCGGCAAAAGTTGCGCCTACCATCTCAAATACCGCAGCCTGGGCGCTCCCACCGGCGGCGATGCCTGGGATCCCGCCGATAATCTGTATACCGGCGCCTCCACCCTCACCAGCCCAACCGGCAGCGAGCAGGCGCACGGCCCGCATACGCTTTCGGCCACCGACCTCTATGACTGGTACAAGGTCTGGCTGACCAACAATGTGGTCTATAACTTCAACTCCGTCGGCGGCACGGGCGATCTGTATGTCGGCTTGTACAACGATCCCGCCAGCGGCGTCGAACTGGCCACCGACGACGACTCCGGCGGCAATGGCCAGTTCAGCCTCAGCTACATGCCCACCGCCACCGGCTGGTATTACCTGCGGGTGGAAACGTATTACTCGGGATACCCCGCCAACTATAACTTCAAATACCGCATCGCCGCCGCCGCCGGTGGCGACGCCTGGGATCCCGGCGATAACACCGGTCCGGGCGCATCCAACCTCGGCACGCCGGCTACCACCGAGCAAACCCACGGGCCGCATACGCTCTCGGCCGGCGACTACTACGACTGGTACGCCGTCAATCTGGCGGCCGGCCAGAAGTACAACTTCAACACGGTCGGCGGCACAGGCGACGACTATGCCGAGCTGTTCGGCGACACGGCCGGCAGCAACCTGCTGGCGGTGGATGACGATTCCGGCGGCAATCGCCAGTTCAGCCTGGACTACACCGCCAAAGCCAGCGGCTGGCACTATCTGCGCGTCCGATGTTATTACGTTGGCGAAAGCGCGGCCCACACCCTGTCATACCAGCGGTATGCGTCGGCCAATCCGCCATCCAAGCCGATCAACCCCAATCCGGCCCACCAGTCAACCGGGGTCGGCACACAACCAACGCTGACCTGGGCCGACGGCGGCGGGGCCACCCGCTACGAAGTCTGGTTCAGCTACGACGGCCAATACCTGTACAAGCAAACCAACACAACCGCCACCAGCTTCACGCCGGGTCCGTTGTATCCCAACAATACATACTATTGGGAGATAGACGCCCTGAACGCCAGCGGCGCGACTGAAGGTGACGTGTGGTGGTTCCAAACCGGCAGCAGCGGCGGGAACATGGATGTGACATTCCCGGCCAACATGGCCGGCCGCTGGGCCAGTGTATATGCCTGGGACAACACCGCGCAGCAGTGGTTGAGCTTCAGCGGCAGCGGCGATGTGTTTGGCCCCGCGCAGGTCAAGATCCCGAACCTCAGCGAGAACCGCTATTACTGGTTCGGCATCTGGGATTACACCTGGAGCGCCTGGGCGCACGCCGAATGGTTCGCCGTCATCCCCACCGCGGTCAACGGCCGGTTCGTGGGGCACATTCCGTCGGCCGCCACCGCCTTGATCGGCTATCCGACCGACAAACTCGACATCACGGCGTCCACCGGCCACACGGTCTGGCCGGTGCTGGTGAACATGTCCACCGGCTACTGGGACTACAACCAAGATCCGTTCGTGTCGGCGGGAGCGTGCTATTTCACCATCAATTCCTGGAATGCGCCCTGGTTCTGGATCGTGTTTTATGACATGACAACGGGACAATGGTTCTAACAGAAGGAGTGTAAAATGAAAAAAACAGTCTGCACCTTGCTGCTGGTTGTGTTCTTCGCCGGCTTTATCCCGGCCGCTTGGGGGGCCGATGCGCAGGTGAACGGCTACATGCAGATTGACTGGAACACCGCCTACGGGTGGTGGCAAACCCAGCAACGCCTGCCCAAGGCCATCTTCAAGGCCGATGTGGCGGCCGGCACACCTAAAGCCGGGGCGTTCAGCCTGCTCAGCAACATCAAATACATCCCGGCGGAGCGCAACCAAGGCCAGTGCGGCAGTTGCTGGATGTGGACCGGAACGGGGCTGGTGGAGAATGAACTGTACGTCAAGAAAGGCGTGTTTGACCGCCTGTCGGTGCAATTCATCGGCGTCTGCAACCAGAATAAACCGAATTGCGGCTGCAACACCGGCAACCTGACCGAGTTCTGCGATTTCTACCGGCGCACGCAATACATCGTCCCCTGGGCCAACACCGGCGGCGCATATCAACTGGGCGGCGGCTATTGCGTCGGCACCTGCGGCGGCGTCGCCACCACGCCCAATTATCCGATCACCTCGATCCAGCCGGTTGACATCCAGACGTATAACGTCGGCCAGGCTCAAGCGATCGCCAACATCAAGAACGTGCTGCATCAGAACAAGGCGGTCTTCATGGGCTTTTACTGGGCCAACAGCCAGGGGCTCCAGTTGTTCAATAATTTCTGGAGCGGCAGCGGCGAAAGCACGGTATACGATCCCTCGGCGACCTGCAACCAGCAGTGGGTCAACGGCCAAGGCGGCGGCCATGCCGTCGTGCTCGTCGGCTACGATGACACGAACCCGGCCAATCCATATTGGATAATCCTTAATAGTTGGGGCACCGCCAACGGACTGCGGCCGAACGGTCTGATGCGCTGGAAAATGAACATGGATTACAACTGCTATGTGACCGATGGCTATTCGACCATGCCCATCGTGCAGTTTTCGACGATCAATGTCGAATTCGGCGGCGTCACCCAACCGTCCGTTTCCACCGAGCCCGCCGCCGCCATCACAGACAGCTCGGCCACGCTGTACGGCACGGTCAACCCGCGCGGAGCAGCCACAACCTACTATTTCCAGTATGGCCCAACGGCTAATTACGGCAGCACCACGCCGGTCACCAGCGCCGGCGCCGGCAGCAGCACCATCAACGTCAACGCGCCGATCCTCGGCCTGACCGCGCAGTCCACCTATCATTTCCGAATCGTCGCGCAGAATGCGGGCGGCACCACCTATGGCGCCGACCGCACTTTCACCACCACCGCCCCGGCGCAGCCGGCGCCGACCGTCACCACCGAAGCCGCCAGCTCAATCTCCACCTCTCAGGCGATCCTGAACGGCACGGTCAATCCACGCGGCAGCGAGACCATGTATTTCTTCGAATATGGGCCGACCTTGATGTACGGCTGTAATACGGTCACCAGTTCCGCCGGCAGTGGTTCCAGCCCGATCGCGGTGAGCCGCCAGGTCAGCAATCTGATCCCGTCGCAAACCTTCCATTGCCGGTTGGTGGCCTATAGCGCCGGCGGCGGCGTGCAGGGCAATGATGTTGCATTCACCACCCCCGCCGCGCCCATCACCTACACCATCACGGCGTCAGCCGGCGCGAACGGCAGCGTCAGTCCCAGCGGCGGAATCACGGTCAACGCCGGGGACAGCCGGACATTCACGGCCACGCCTAACGCCGGCTATGCGGTGGATTTCTGGACCTTGGACGGCGTAACCATGCAGGCGGGCGGGAACACCTACACGCTCAGCAGCATTCAGGCCAACCACACCGTCGTGGTCTCGTTCCGCCTGGCGGCGGATAATGACGCCTGGGATCCCGGCGACAACACCGGCGCCGGCGCGACCACGTTGACCGGACTCTCCGGCACGGAACAAACGCACGGCCCACACACCCTCTCGCCCACCGACCCGGCCGACTGGTTTAAGCTTCAGCTCACCAACAATGTGAACTACAATTTTAACTCCACCGGCGGCACGGGCGGCGGTCGCGACGCCCTCTACACCACGCCCGCCGGCGGCACACCGATGCGATCGGAAGAGCACACGTCAGACCTCCAGTCACATTACTCGC